>NZ_JAGPOU010000005.1:0-409009 GCF_018066705.1 Ochrobactrum sp. AP1BH01-1
CAAAAATCTCAATCCGCTCACAAAGCCCGCTGCCAATCACCCAACCCGAAGGTCAAATCCCTGTCAGCGCCTCGTCTGCGGTGCCGGGCTTCTAGATCAGTCAAACCAACCTGTCAACCACTTTTTTTGAAGAAAATCACAAACTTACAAGCTGCTCTTTCCTTCCAACATCAACAGGACTTCCGCCCCGCCAACGCCGCCGGTCTAATCAAATCAGACATCGCTGTCCAACCCGTTCAACCAACCCAAGGGACGCATCAGTCTGCCGCTAGCAGCGTCGCCGCCCTCGTTGTGGAGGCGTATATAGGGGCGGCCCCTCCTCCATGTCAACAGCACCAAAGAAGTTTTTTGATGTTTTTTTGACAGCTTTCCACAAGCTGCCGGATTCCCACGTAATCGCCTTATATTATAGAGCGCTCATTGCCCCGGCAGCACTTGGGGAGGGCCTTAAACCGGCCTTATTGCCCGAATAGCTTCCACGCAACTTTTGAAACCGGCAAACAACACGCCTTGCGGGCGATTGTGGAAATCATTGTCCGGCAGGCTTGTCGTTGACTTACGTTTCATCGGCAGGCAAAACTCACATACCCTTTCGGGGCCCATTTGGGAGCCTTCCGACAAGATGGAAGACACCTTTATACCGGATTGGCGGTTTTCCCGCTTTTCCGATAAGCAACTTCAAGCACGTTTTGTGCGGTCAGTTTTATAGAGGACCGGCTATATCAGTATGAAAGAGTTGGGGCCGAACAATCTCGATCCGGGTGACGAGCCCCCGCTGAGCGTAGGCGGACGGCGGCGGCCTCCGGATCGTCGTGAGGTTTCTGCCCGCTGGCTCGCCGGTACTTTTCTGACCGGCGTCACCTCATGCATGCTGATTGGTGTTGCATTGTTCGCCGCCTTGGACGGTCGCGAACAGTTGGCGACCCCGCCTGAAATCCTTGCCCGAAACGACATGCCGGGTGTAGCCGACGACGTCGACGTTACCAAGGGCGGGCGTCTGGTCAGTACCGTTTCCCAGCAAAAACCGCGCGACCGGCGCCGTTTCGATCTTTCCACGATGCAGAAGGTGGGCGAGCGCGAGGTTATCCGGACCAGGCCGTTCGAATTCGTTCGCATGGCCCTTGCCGTCGACCATCCGACCAATCGCAAATATCCGGCCTTCGACGCCTTGACGGTATTCTCTGAAGGCCCTGCGGCACCACAACCGGCCGACGCCGGCCAGATTTACGGCGCCAAGGTCGAAAGCGAAGTCAGCCTGCATGTGGTTGATTTTCCGATGAACAGCACGACCTTCGACGCATCCAGCGACCTTACCGTCGATGAGGTCGAAAAGGTTGTGCGTGATACCGGCGGTCTCCTGACCGACGGCGACGTGCAGGTCGCCTCGCTTCATTATGTCGACCCCGCCCGTTTTGGCGGCTCGGACTCTCCCTTCGCGCTTGGCCCCGCGCTTGGTGTGAAGATTACGCAGGAAAATGTCAGCGTCGCGCAGCGCGGCGATGAAGATACGGTCAGTGAAGGTTTCTCGGAAGAACTGATTCCGTTCCGCCAGACCGCTGAAATTACGCAGGCGCTCGAAGATGCCGGCTACACCGGCGATGATGCCAGCAACATGGCCGATTCGCTTACGAGGCTGATGAATTCGCCGCGGCTCAAGGAAGGCAGCGTTCTGCGGGTGGGTACAGAAACCCGCGATGGCGTGGACCGTATCGTGCGTGCGAGCATCTACAATCGCACGACCCATCTGGTCACGGTCGCCCTCAACGACCGCGGACAGTATATTCCGTCCGACGAACCGGAACAGACCCCGCTCCTGCAGACGGCTTTCGACGGCAATGCCCTTCCAACGGCTATTCGAGGCAATTTGCCGAGTGTCTATGACGGGATCAGCCGTGCCGCGCTCGCCTATGGCATGTCGGAGACGATGCGCGAACAGCTCGTCAAGATGCTGGCAAGCGATGTCGACCTGCAATCGCGTCTGACGCCGAGCGACCAGATCGACGCATTCTTCTCGCTGCCGGACGACCCCGACAAACCGGAAGCCGATTCGCAACTTCTTTATGTTTCGGCTAATTTCGGTGGAACAACCCGGAAATTTTATCGCTATCAGGCTCCGGACGGCAGCGTCGATTACTTCAATGGCGACGGCAAGAGCGCGAAGCAGTTCCTGCTCCGCAATCCGGTTCCCAATGGTGTCTTCCGCTCGCCGTTCGGCATGCGTCGCCATCCGATCCTTGGCTATAGCCGCATGCATACCGGCGTGGACTGGGCCGCACCGCGCGGCACACCGATCATCGCCTCCGGTAATGGTGTGGTGGAAAAGGCAGGCTGGACCAATGGCTATGGTAACCAGACCCTGATTCGTCATGCCAATGGTTATGTAAGCAGCTATAGCCATCAGAACGCCATCGCCCGCGGCGTTACGGCGGGGGCCCGCGTGCGGCAGGGGCAAGTCATCGGCTATGTGGGATCGACAGGTCTTTCGACCGGCCCTCATCTGCACTACGAACTGATTGTGAACGACACCAAGGTCGATCCGCTGCGCATTCGTCTGCCCGACAACAAGGCGCTTTCCGGCAAGGAACTCGAAGCCTTCAAGCAGGAACGCGACCGCATCGATGCGCTTTTGAACAGCGATGACAATGGCACAAAGCTGGCTTCGAACGGATCGACGAAGAGCTGACAAAAAAGGCCGGATGAAGTGCCCGGCCTTTCTGCAGAATTATCGAACCTATTCGGTGAACTCTACCGTGACGCCGGGCTTCACCAGCTTCGCGAGCTCTTCCGCATCCCAATTGGTCAGTCGCACGCAGCCATGGCTTGAGGTCTTGCCGATTCTCGATGGCTCGGGCGTGCCGTGGATGCCGTAGGTCGGCTTGGAAAGCGCGATCCAGACTGTTCCCACCGGCCCGTTCGGCCCAGGCGGAATGGTCAGAATCTTGTCGTTGTTGCCCTGCTTGAAATTGATCTTCGGATTATAAGTGTAATTCGGATTGATCGCGATGCGCTCGACCTGGACGGTGCCGGACGGTGACGGATTGTCCGACGAACCAATGGTCGAGGGATAGGCAACGACAAGTTTGCCGGTCTCATCATAGCCGCGAACCTGCTTGCGTCCTTTGTCGGCAATGATACGGGCCACCTTGGTCCGGACAGGCTTGCCGAGATTGGGAATCTTCACGACCGAGCCGGGCTGGTTGAAGTTCACGCCGGGATTGATCTCTTTCAGATAGGCTTCGTCTATATGAAACTTCTCGCCCAGCATTTCTGTGACCGATGTATAGGCCATCGCCGGAAGCTGCGCCTTGTGGGCGTAATCTTCCGGAATGGAGGCGACGTATTGCCGTCCCACATCCTCATTGGTGATTGTGTATTCGATAAAGGCCGGACCGCCTGTCGCTTCCAGCTCCGCATTGACCGCCGCTTCATCCGTCGGGCTGATCGACTTTCCGGTCAGCTCGCCATAGGCGGCAGCCGCCTTGTCGACATTGCTGCCCGAACGGCCGTCAATGACGCCCGGCGATGCACCGGCGCGGTCGAGGAGTATTTGATAGGCTGCGATCTTCGCCTTTGCGCCCTGCCCCTTCGGCATTTCGATGGCCGGGGCCATGTCGCTTGGATTGGGAACACCTCTTGGCTGTTCATAACCCGGCTGGCCGTAATCCTGCTGGCCGTCATAGCCGGGATTGGCGCTGGCTGAATTGGTATTGTCCGGATACTGATCGCCTGCCGGTGGCAGTTCAGACCGCTGCACCTGCCCATCCCTGTTGCCGCGATATTGCGGCGCTGCGGGAGCATCAGGGTAGTAATTGGGGTCTTCGGGCACATTGCCGAAACCATCATAGGGCGCGCCGCCATCGACCGGACCATCGAGCGTCCAGTTGTCATCCGGCTGCGGCGCCCGGCGAACCCGGCGATCATAGGCGTTCGGGTCATAATTATTGGCATCCTCGACACTGAGGATCCGCCCGCGACGATCCATGGTAATGCGGCGGCCATACTGGTCGATGAACACTCGCACCCGGCGATCATGATAGATTTCCTCACCCGGATCATAAAGCTGCGCAAGCTGTACCGGGCGTCCGGCCACCGTTGCAGAACTGCTTTCGTCGGCCCGGGCAGCACCATTGACGGCGGTTGCCGCCACGGAAGCAAACAAAGCGAAACGAAGCATGCGTGTGTAATGCGCCATGAAGAATGCCCTGGGTGATCGAGAGATCATGGATGCCGCGAATATGGTTAATAACTGATTAGCTGATAAAGCAGATGCCAGATGAACTGGACATGAAAATGGCCAAGCTCGGCGGAAAACCGGAAAACTTGTCAGGGCTTATACGAAAAAGCGCCGCAACCTGTCCGGTTGCGGCGCCCGTGGTTTTCAACTCGTGAACGTTCAGGCGTTCTCGTCTACCTTGCGGCTTTCGTCCTCTTGCGCAGTCCGAATCGGACGGAAGTTGAGCCGGTCCGAACCGGCAGTGATCTTGACGATGGAACCGTCCAGAATGTCGCCCAGGAGAATGCGCTCGGCGAGCGGGTCCTGAACTTCCTTCTGGATGACGCGCTTCAAAGGACGCGCGCCATAGGCCGGGTCGTACCCCCTGTTGGCCAGCCATTCGCGTGCATCCTCTTCCAGCTGCAGCACGATCTTGCGATCGCTCAACAGCGTCTGGAGACGCTGCATCTGGATATCGACAATCGCACCCATGTCTTCACGGCGCAGCCGGTGGAACAGGATGATTTCATCGACACGGTTCAGGAATTCCGGACGGAAGGCAGCCCGCACCACGCCCATCACTTCCTCACGCACCGTTTCGACATCCTCCTTCTCGCCAAGGTTGACGAGATATTCGGCACCGAGGTTCGAGGTCATGATGATGACCGTATTGCGGAAGTCGACCGTGCGTCCCTGCCCGTCAGTCAGGCGACCGTCGTCCAGTACCTGCAACAGCACGTTGAACACATCCGGATGCGCCTTTTCGATCTCGTCGAACAGGATCACCTGATAGGGCCTGCGGCGCACGGCTTCCGTCAGGACGCCGCCTTCCTCATAGCCGACATAGCCGGGAGGCGCACCGATCAGCCGGCTCACGGAATGCTTTTCCATGAACTCCGACATGTCGATACGAACCATGGCCGTGTCGTCCTGGAAGAGAAACGCGGCGAGCGCCTTGGTCAGTTCCGTCTTGCCGACACCTGTAGGGCCGAGGAAAATGAACGAACCGATCGGACGGTTGGGGTCCTGAAGCCCGGCGCGGGCACGGCGAACGGCCTTGGAGATGGCCTGCACCGCTTCGCCCTGGCCGACGACGCGTTTTGCGAGCTCGTCTTCCATGCGCAGCAGCTTCTCACGCTCGCCTTCCAACATCCGGTCGACCGGAATGCCCGTCCAGCGTGAAATGATCTGCGCAACGTGGTCAGGCGTAACGGTTTCCTCAAGCAGAGAGCCCTTGCTTTCCTGACTTTCCGCTTCGACGAGCTGCTTTTCCAGCTGCGGAATCTTGCCATAGGCAAGTTCGCCCGCCTTCTGGAATTCGCCGTTGCGCTGCGCAATGGCAAGAGCGTTGCGCGCTTCTTCAAGCTGGCGCTTGAGATCGGCGGCCAGTCCGAGCTTCTGCTTTTCTGCCTGCCATTTCGCGGTGAGTTCTGCCGATTCTTCTTCCAGATCGGTCAGTTCCTTTTCAAGACGCTGCAAGCGGTCCCTGGAGGCTGCGTCGGTTTCAACCTTCAGCGCTTCGCGCTCGATCTTCAGCTGCATGATGCGGCGGTCGATCTCATCCAGCTCTTCCGGCTTGGAATCGACCTGCATGCGCAGGCGCGATGCCGCCTCATCGACAAGATCGATAGCCTTGTCGGGCAGGAAACGGTCGGTGATATAACGGTTCGAGAGTGTGGCCGCGGCAACCAGAGCCGAATCCGAAACGCGCACCTTATGGTGCTGCTCGTATTTTTCCTTCAGGCCACGCAGGATCGAAATCGTATCCTCGACGGTCGGCTCATCGACGAACACCGGCTGGAAGCGGCGGGCAAGCGCTGCATCCTTTTCCACATATTTGCGGTATTCCTCCAGCGTCGTCGCACCGACACAATGCAGTTCCCCGCGCGCAAGGGCTGGCTTCAACAGGTTCGATGCATCCATCGCGCCATCGGACTTGCCCGCACCGACCAGCGTATGCATTTCATCGATGAACAGGATGATCTGTCCGGCAGCCGTTTGCACCTCCGAAAGCACAGCCTTCAGACGCTCTTCGAACTCCCCGCGATACTTGGCACCGGCAATCAGCGCGCCCATGTCGAGCGCCATCAACTGCTTGTCCTTCAGGGATTCCGGCACGTCGCCATTGACGATGCGCAGCGCCAGACCTTCCGCGATTGCGGTCTTGCCGACGCCCGGCTCACCAATCAGAACCGGATTGTTCTTGGTGCGGCGCGACAGAACCTGGATAGTGCGGCGGATTTCCTCATCGCGGCCGATCACCGGGTCGAGCTTGCCGGAACGCGCATCCTCGGTCAGATCGCGGGCATATTTCTTCAACGCATCATAATTGCTTTCAGCAGACGCCGAATCGGCGGTGCGGCCTTTGCGCATGTCGTTTATGACCTTGTTGAGCGCCGTCGGCGTCACACCGGCAGCGGATAGTATTTCAGACGTCTTTGCGGTTTTTTCCATCGCCAGAGCGGTAAGAAGGCGCTCGACGGTGACGAAACTGTCCCCAGCCTTGCTGGCAAGTTCCTCGGCAAGCGAGAAAACCTTGGCAAGCGGCTGTGAAAGATAAAGCTGGTCGTTGCCGCCCGATACTTTGGGCAGCTTTTCGAGCGCGGCCTGCAATCCGATGCGCACATCAGCAATCCGCCCGCCTGCGCGTTCGATCAGCGACGAGGCAAGCCCCTCATCGTCATCGACGAGGACCTTCAACAGGTGTTCCGGTGTGAACTGCTGATTGCCGGACGACAGCGCAAAAGTCTGAGCAGACTGAATGAAACCGCGGACGCGTTCCGTATATTTTTCGATATTCATGATGTCTCCTTTGCCTTCCGGCCCGTCAAGCGGCACCAGAAGATATATGGTGACGAAGCCCCCACTTTGGGCGAGCTTCCTTCCATGACTGCATATGGGACGATGGCCCAGTTTCGGCAAGGGTTACAGGCACTTGCAAAACCAAATAAAAATGGCGCGGAAACCGCGCCATTTTTTACTCATTTACGAAAAGACAATCAGGCGTCGGAATTTGCGGGTTCCGTTGCCGGCGTCTCGTCACCGCTATCCTTGGCGGCGCGGCGCGGACGGCCCGGACGGCGCGTGGCGCGGCGTGGTGCTGCTGCTTCTTCGGCGGGTGCTACATCGGCAGCAGGAGCGGCCTCGGCGACAACCGGTGCTGCGGGCTCGGCGACGACTTCAACCGGAGCCGGCACCTCTTCAGCCGCTGGCTGAGCCTGCTTTTCCTGCGATTGTTCATCGGAACGTTCGTCGGCGTTGAAGCGCTCACGCTGCGGACGGCGACCACGACCGAGACGGCGGTCGCGATTGTCGCGTTCGCGCGGCTGCTGGCGGCCTTCGCCGGATTTTACCGGTTCGCCGCTTTCTTCACCGTAGACAACCTCGGCTGGCGTGCCTTCGATGACCGGCTGCGGGCCGGAACCATTGACGGGCTGCTGCACGGCGGCAGGCGTGAAAACGGCTTCCTCGTCATCCGCGCCGTCATCGTCGAAGCTTTCTTCGCGCTGGAACGGCACCGGATTCTGCGCCATGGCAGCCATGATGATGCGATTGTAATGTTCAGCGTGCTGAAGATAGTTTTCTGCCATCACGCGATCGCCAGATGCCTGTGCGTCGCGCGCAAGCGCCGAGTATTTTTCTGCAATATGTTGCGCATTGCCGCGGATCTTCACATCCGGGCCATTGCTTTCATAGTTGCGCGACAGAGGATTGGGGCCCTTGCGGTTGTTGTTGTTATTGTTATTCCCCCGTCCGCGCATGCGCCTGTTCTGCTGTGCTGGCCTCATATTCATCTCTTTTCAGATTAAAGGGCGTAGAAACTCCACAGCCAAAAAAGCTGCCGGTTTCGCGCTATCGAGCCATGGAGGAAGTACGCCCTAAAAACTTCCCACAAATCGACTGCTCCTGAGTTTAGGTACACCTTTTGAAGGTCCCCGAAACTCCGCGGTTGCATTAATGCATAACTCTTCCGAAAAGCTTTGCTCTTCGAGAGTATGCTTGAAAGTCGTGTACTTCCGCACAAGCCATCCCCAAAGAACCCTCCAGGGAGCATGACCGAAAATCGTCATGGAGCATTTCCGCTACCGCCCATCAGCGGGCAAAACCATTCTGGCTGTATACGGTGGCCGGAAACTAAACGGCTTCGCCGCAAATTCCAAGTGTTTTTTAGCGGTTCATCGCATCAAAATTGCGTAATCGATCCGTGCGCGAAAAGCATGGCCCTTCTGTGGCCGCCAAGATCACTTGCATGTCCTGCGAGTGAAAAGCCTGCGCTTTCGAACAGCGCTTCAACGTCCTGGAATTGTCCGGCGCCGATCTCTACGGCAACCATTCCATCCTTATATAGGTGATCCGCAGCCTTCTCTGCAAGGGCCCGGTAGAAATTCAACCCGTCGCCCCCGCCGTCAAGTGCCGCAACCGGATCATATTCACGCACCTCGCGCGACAGCCCGGCAATATCGTCATGCGGAATATAGGGCGGATTTGAGACGATAAGATGAAACCGTCCGCTCACATTCTGGAACCAGTCGCTTTTTAGCGCGGCAAAGCGATCGCCGACGCCATTGGCCGCAGCGTTGATTCGCGCCATTGCAAGCGCTCCGTCCGCGACGTCGAGGCCGATGCCGTGGGCGCACTCGAAGCGGTGCAGAAGCGAAATAACGATCGCGCCCGTTCCCGTCCCCATGTCGAGGAGCTCAAGCGCACTCTCCTGCTCGGCCAGCACTTCCAGTGCCGGTATGACCAGCTCCACCAGCGCTTCGGTATCGGGGCGCGGTTCAAGCGTTTCAGCAGAAAGCCGGAAAGGCAGGCCGAAAAACTCGCGCCCGCCCATGATCCGGTGAACCGGCTCTCCCGTTGCGCGGCGATTCAGCGCATTGGAAAGGTTCTCGATTGCTGTCGCATCCACCAACTGTTCGGGCGCCGATATCAGATCGAGCCGTGTCTTGCCCGTCGCCCATTCGACCAGAAGCCGCGCGTCGAGGTCTGGCGTATCCAGCCCCGCCGCACGGAGCCTTGTCCGTGCACCGGCCATCAGGTGGTCGAGGCGCATCTCGCTCACTTTTACTGCCCCAGTTCCGTGAGGAGCGCGGTCTGGTGATCGGAAATCAGCGCGTCGACCAGTTCGTCCAGATCGCCTTCCATGACCCGGTCGAGCTTGTAAAGCGTGAGATTAATGCGGTGATCGGTGACGCGGCCCTGCGGGAAGTTATAGGTACGGATTCGCTCGGAGCGGTCGCCCGAGCCGACCTGGCTGCGCCGCGATTCCGAACGCTCGTTTTCGGCCTTCTGACGCTCCATGTCATAGAGGCGTGCGCGCAGGATTTGCATGGCGCGGGCGCGGTTCTGATGCTGGGACTTTTCGGCCTGAACGACCATGATGCCGGTCGGGATATGCGTAATGCGCACCGCCGAGTCGGTGGTGTTGACGTGCTGACCACCGGCTCCCGAGGCGCGCATCGTATCGATGCGGATGTCCTCATTGCGAATTTCAATGTCGATGTCTTCGGCTTCCGGCAGTACCGCGACGGTCGCGGCGGAGGTATGGATACGCCCACCGGCTTCCGTTTCCGGCACGCGCTGCACGCGGTGCACGCCCGATTCGAACTTGAGCTTGGAAAACACGCCCTTGCCCGACACGGTGGCGATGATTTCCTTGTAGCCTCCGGCATCGCCTTCACTGGCCGAGACAAGCTCCACCCGCCAGCCTTTTTCCGCAGCATAGCGCTCATACATGCGGAAGAGATCGCCGGCAAAGAGCGCGGCTTCAAGACCGCCGGTACCGGCACGGATTTCCAGAATGGCGTTCTTCTCGTCGGCAGCATCTTTCGGCAGGAGCAGGATCTGGACTTCCTGTTCCAGTGTCCCGATGCGCTTTTCGACTTCCGGCAGTTCTTCCAGCGCCAGCGCGCGCATCTCGGCATCCGTGGAAGCGTCGTCACGCATGGCCGCCAGTTCAACCGCTTCCTTGCGGGCACCGGTCAGCTCGCGAATCTTGCCAACCACTTCCTGCAGATCGGAATATTCCGATGCGAGCTTCACATAGGTTTCCGAATCCGGATTGTTGGCCATCTGGCTTTCGATCATTGAGAACCGCTTCAAGAGCTGGTCCATCCGGTCTTGCGGCAATGCGATCATGTTATGTCCTAAAAATTGTCGGCACCGAATGCAGAACGGCCCGCCGCGCAATACCGCGCCGCGACCGTCCGGTCAGATCAATCTGCTTCGCTATAACGGAATATCGTTGTCTTCGGCAAATCTCATCAAAAGTTCGCGCAGCGAATGCGCGCTGTTGGGCTTGTCCAGCTCTTCCGCCAACAAGGCGGTGAGCTTGCCCGCGTCCAGCGCGCCAAGCATGGCCTTGACCGGGCCAATGGCTGCCGCCGACATCGAAATCGACCGGAACCCGATACCGACCAGCGCCATGGCAGGAAGCGGTCTGCTGGCCATTTCCCCGCACAGGGTAAGCGGCTTGCCGTGCCGGTTGCTGGTTTCGACAATGTGACGAAGCGCACGGAGGAATGCGGGCGAAAGCTGGTCAAAGCGCCCCGACATCAACGAGTTGCCACGATCCGTCGCCATCAGAAACTGAAACAGATCGTTCGACCCCACGGAAATGAAATCGACGAGCGACATCAATTCCTCAAGCTGCCACAATAGCGACGGCACCTCGACCATCGCGCCGAGTTTCAGGCACATGGGCAACTGGTGAGCAAAGCGCGACAGATGACGGACTTCCCGATCGATGATCTCACGCGCGGCCTTCACCTCGCTCACTTCCGTGATCATCGGCAGCAGGATTTTCAACTCGCGTCCGCCCGCCGCCTTCAAGAGCGCCCTTATCTGGGTGCGCAGCAGACCCGGACGATCAAGCGTCAGGCGGATGGCGCGCCAGCCGAGCGCCGGATTTTCTTCCTGCACGGTCGAACTGAAATAGGGAAGAACCTTGTCTCCGCCGATATCCAGCGTCCGGAAAGTCACCGGCTTGTCGCCCGCCGCCTCGATGACCGAGCGGTAGAGGCGTTCCTGCTGCTCGGCTCGCGGGAAGGTGGAAGCCACCATGAACTGAAGCTCGGTGCGAAACAGGCCGATGCCCGCCGCACCGGACGCCGACAGCTGGGGCAGATCGACGAGAAGCCCGGCATTCATCAGAAGCGAGATATCGACGCCGTCCTTGGTGACGGATGGCTTGTCCCGCAATTCGCGGTAATGGGCCTGCCGCCGTGCCCGGAAGCGGACCTTTTCCGCATAAGCCGTTTCCAGATCGGCCTGCGGACGCAGATGCATGATGCCTTCATCGCCGTCGACGATGGCCGCATCATTGTTTTCAGCCATGGAGACGATGCCCTTGGCCTGCCCGACGACCGGAATGCCCATGGCGCGGGCGACGATCACGACGTGGCTCGTGGCAGCGCCGTCTTCCAGAACGACACCGCGCAAGCGCTCGCGCGGATAATCCAGAAGTTCGGCAGCCCCCATGGACCGGGCGACGATAATCGCATCCTTGACCAGCGATTCGGCGATGGTCTTGATGTCGCGTCCCATGAGCTGGCGCAGCAGACGGTTCGCGAGATCGTCAAAATCCGAAAGGCGCTCGCGCATATAGGGATCGGTGAGGTGCACCATGCGGGCGCGCGTGTCGCTCTGCACCTTTTCAACGGCCGCTTCGGCGGTCAGTCCATTGTGAATGGCTTCTTCCAGACGCCGCACCCAGCCGCGGTCATGGGCAAACATGCGATAGGCTTCCAGCACTTCGCGGTGCTCGCCTTCCACCGCCACGTCACGGCGCGAAAGCATGTCATCGATGGATATGCGCAAGGACCCAAGCGCTTCATCCAGCCGGTTCAATTCTGCCTGGCTGTCTTCGTTGAAAAGATTGGTTACGACGATGCGCGGCTCATGCAGCACCACATGGCCGAGCCCGATGCCGTCATTGAAAGCCTGACCCGTCACGCTCATCGGACGACCGAGATCAAGCTCTATGCCGGGGCGCGCCAGACGCAGACCGTCGCCGGTCGCGATGATTTCGGCAAGGACCATGGCGGTGGTTTCAAGTGCTTCGACCTCGTCTTCCCGATAAGCCCGCTTGGTCTTGTTCTGGACGACAAGAACGCCCAAAGTGCGGCCAGCGCGAAGGACAGGAACGCCAAGGAAGGAATTATAAGCCTCCTCACCCGTTTCCGGCAGATAGGCGAAGGCCGGATGGCTTTGGGCGTCGGTCAGGTTGAGCGGACGGGCGCTTGCAGCAATCGTGCCGACCAGACCCTGGCCGAGACGAAGCTGGGCGAGGTGAACAGCTTGAGGATTAAGACCTTCCGTCGCGTAGAGTTCGAGAACGCCGTCGGCCCGCAGCACATAGAAGGAGCAGACTTCCGCGACCATATTCTGCGCGATCTCGCGGACGATCCGGTCGAGGCGCGCCTGCGGTTCCAGCGGCTCTGCCATCAATTCGCGCAGCCGCTTGAGCAGTACACGGGGACCGGTTGTCAGCTCACGCATGATCGTCGGGGGCTCCTTTCAGGTTGCTGGCATGCATTCGCCAGCCGATTCCCAATACCCGCCCGCGATGCGTTACGCCAATCCCTTTGTGAGCATTTTTGACACCCGCGTCCAGAACAAATAGTCGCGCCTCGCAAAATGTTGCAATGCCGCGCACCCTTTCGGCTACGCGGCAAAGCTCCAAAGCGGATGCTAATTCTGTTGATTATTTGTCGAGCCCGTAGACCGCATGCAGCGTGCGCACGGCCAGCTCCGCATAAGGGCCATCGATCAGGATCGAAATCTTGATTTCGGACGTCGTGATGGCGCGGATATTGATGCCCTTTTCGGCCAGCGCCTTGAAGGCGGTTGCGGCGACGCCCGCATGGCTGCGCATGCCGATGCCGATGACGGAAATCTTGGCAAGGCCGGTTTCCGACTGGATATTGTCAAAGCCGATCTCGCCCTTGACCTTGTCAAGCACCTTCAGCGCCTTGTCGATGTCGCCGGTCGGAATGGTGAAGGTCATGTCCGTCTTGGAGCCGTCTTCCGACACATTCTGCACGATCATGTCGACATTGATGTGCTCTTCAGCGAGCGGTCCGAAAATTGCCGCCGAAACGCCCGGCCGGTCGGCCACGCGCCGCAGCGAAATCTGAGCTTCATCCTTCGCAAAGGCGATACCTGTGACGACCTGCTGTTCCACGATTTCATCCTCGTCGCAAATAAGGGTTCCGGGCGGGTTGATCGGATCACCCATGCCCGGCGCATCTGGGTCCGTAAAGCTCGAGCGCACGAAAGTGCGCACCTTGTGCACCATGGCGAGTTCGACCGAGCGCACCTGCAGAACCTTGGCGCCCAGCGATGCCATTTCCAACATTTCCTCGAAGGAAATCTTCGAGAGGCGCTTTGCCTTCGGCTCCAGGCGCGGGTCGGTCGTGTAGACGCCATCCACATCCGTATAAATATCGCAGCGATCGGCCTTCACGCCAGCCGCAATGGCGACCGCGGACGTATCCGAACCGCCGCGTCCAAGCGTTGCAACGCGATTGTCGGGGCCCAGCCCCTGGAAACCCGCGACAACTGCAACCTGCCCCATTTCCATGCGGCGGATGATTTCCGAACCGTCGATTTCCTGGATACGGGCCGCGCCATGGGCGTTGTCGGTCTTGATCGGAATCTGCCAGCCCTGCCACGAACGCGCGTCGACGCCAATGGACTGGAGCGCAATCGCCAGAAGACCGCTCGTCACCTGCTCGCCGGAAGCGACGATGGTGTCGTATTCGCGCGCATCATAAAAGGGAGAGCTTGCGCCGCAGACTTTCGGCATGTTCTGCACCCAGCCGACCAGCTCATTGGTCTTGCCGGACATGGCCGAGACGACGACGGCAACCTGATTGCCCGCCTCGACCTCGCGTTTGACGTGGCGCGCCACATTATAGATGCGTTCCAGATCGGCCACCGAAGTGCCGCCGAATTTCATCACGATGCGCGCCATTTAAGGATACGTCCCGCTGTTTAGAAAAATTACACTCTCACCTGCCCAAACCTCATATTGTTGCGACAGGCAAACCCGGGGTCACATAGCTAATATGTCACGCTTCCGCAAGGCCGCGATTCGCATCGGGCCTCCTGAGAGCAAATTTGATTTGTTCCTTGACTTTGGAGTACTACCTTGAGAGCAGAACTGCACGCTTCCGCCGCTGGAGAATGGAAATGACCGAAACCGCCCGCACCACCATCGACGCTTCGGAAATCGAGCATTTTTCACGTATTGCAGCGGAATGGTGGAACCCGCAGGGCAAGTTCCGTCCTCTGCACAAGTTCAATCCGACGCGGCTTGCCTATATCAAGGAAAAGATCTGCGCCAAGTTCAACCGCGATCCCAATGCGCCGCGCCCCTTTGAAGGCCTGCGCCTGCTCGATATCGGCTGCGGCGGCGGGCTCCTATGCGAACCGATGGCGCGCCTCGGCGCGACCGTCATCGGAGCGGATGCCTCCACGACGAACATCGAGGTGGCGAAAATCCACGCAGCGCAAAGCGGCCTCGACATCGATTATCGCGCCACGACCGCAGAAGCGCTGGCCGAAGCCGGTGAAAAATTCGATGTCGTGCTCAACATGGAAGTGGTCGAGCACGTCTCCGATGTCGACCTGTTCATGTCGGCAACGAGCGAAATGGTGAAGCCCGGCGGACTGATGTTCGTCGCCACCATCAACCGTACGCTGAAGGCTTACGGCCTCGCCATCATCGGCGCGGAATATGTCCTGCGCTGGCTGCCACGCGGCACGCATCAATACGAAAAACTGGTGCGCCCGGAAGAACTGGAATCGGCTCTTTCCAAGGCGGGTCTACGCCTCATCGACAAGCTTGGCGTGACCTATAATCCGCTGGCCGACAGCTGGAACCGCTCCCGCGATACCGATGTGAACTATATGGTGCTTGCCGAACGGCCCGCCTGATCAGAGCACATCCTGAAAGTGTGAAACGGTTAGCCTCTCTGCGCGCGCGTTGTCATGGCGACGCCTGCGCAAATGACCAGCGCCCCGATCCATGTCAGCGGCGGATAGTGTTCGCCCAGGAACAGAGTTCCGGAAATAAGCCCCAGGGCTGCCGCGACATAGCCGATCTGGCTGAGATAAACCGGCCCGCCAACCGCCTGGAGCCGAAAGAAAAGCGCGAACATGCCCGCCGATGCAATAGACTGGACAAGGGCAGCCCATGGCGCAACCGACAGGGTTTCAATCGGAAACTGGCCGGTGAACAGGAATATTCCGGCACAGAGCATCAGCGCTGACGCCAGATGGCTTCCGGCAGCAAGCTCGGTCGGATCGGAATTCTTTGGCCAGTCGAGCGTGCGGTAGACATTACCGATGGCCAGAAACACCGGAATGAGCAATGCCGCGGCGATCCACAACGGATCGGCAGGCTTACCCACCTCGCCGCGCGTCAGCGCCACCATCACCGCGCCGATAAAGCCCATGGCTATACCGCCAATCCCGAGCGCATTGGGACGCCGCAGCCCGAATCCCATCGACAGGACGAGCGTGATCACTGGCGAGAGCGTGTACATGATGCCGGTAAAACCCGCGCCAAGGCGCGGAATGGCGGAAAGGATGAGGAGATTAGGTACTGCATAGGAGACGAAGGCGGTACAGATATAATAACGCAGCCGCCCGCCTGAAAAGCCGATCTTCTTTCCCTGCAAAAGAAGAACGGCGAACAGGATGATCCCCGCACTTGCCGAAAACAGAAATGTCCAGATGGCGGGCGGAATGCCCGCTTGCGCGGCAATCTTGCCAAGCGGCAGGATGAGCCCCAGCAAAGTGCCGGTTGCAACCAGCAGAAAAGGCGCAGAATCCATCAGTTTCATGCGCCCATCTCCTGTACGGCAATCAGTTCTTGTCTTCCGGGAATACCGGCAACGGCAGAACGTCGACGCCGTCTTCAAGCAGCGAATGCACATCCTCGCGCGACGCTTCGCCGTAGATACCACGTGTTTCGGTCTCGCCGAAATGGATCTTCCGGGCTTCCTCGGCGAACCTGTCACCGACATAATCCGCGTTCTCGCGAACCTTGCGGCTCAACTCCCGCATTTCATCCAGTATCTGTTTCTGCGTGTCGCCCAGCGCCATGGCAATCTTCTCCTTGCCACGGCTTGTCGAAACAGCCGGCGCCATCAGCGATTTCTGGACAGCTTGCGAATTGCACATCGGGCACGCGACGAGCTTCTTTTCCGACTGACGGTCGAAATCGGCATTGTCGCGAAACCAGCCCTCGAATTCATGGCCCTGATCGCAATGAAGCGAAAAGCGGATCATGGACTTATGCATCCTCATTCTGTTTGGCGGTCACCGTCTTCACGGCGAACTCGCGAGCATTCTTCAAATTCGGCACCTTGCCGCGCGCTGCAGCACTTTCGGCAACATCGATATCGGCAACGATCACAGCCGGTTCGTCATGGTCGGCTTCCGCCAACACCTTGCCCCATGGCGAAACGATGATCGAATGACCATAGGTTTCGCGCCCGTCCTCATGCAGTCCCCCTTGAGCGGCAGAGATAAGAAATGCGCCATTTTCGATAGCCCGCGCACGCTGCAAGATATGCCAGTGCGCCTCTCCGGTCTGTTTCGTGAAGGCAGCCGGACCGGTAATCACATTGGCGCCGGCAAGCGCCTGCGCGCGGAACAATTGCGGGAAGCGGATATCGTAGCAGATCGCCATGCCAAGGTTTGCGAAAGGCAATTGGGCAACAACTGTTTCCCTGCCCGGCTCGTAGGTTGCTGATTCGCGCCAGCTCTCACCATTGTCCAGATCGACGTCGAACATATGGATCTTGTCATAAGTGACGAGCTTCTCGCCTGAAGGGGCGAAAATGCCGGCGCGATTGGCGATCTTGCCATCACCGGCATCGATGGCGGTTGAACCGATATGCAGGAAGATGCCGTGCTTCGCCGCCAATGCCGAAGCAGCCTTGAAAACGAGATCGTTGGCTTCGTCACGCAGGCTAGCCTTGAAGGCGACCCGATCGCGCATCAAGGCGCCCGTCATCTCCGGCGATTGCACATAGACCGCGCCCTTCGCTGCCGCCTCGACGACCAATTTTTCCAAGTTCTCGACGTTGCGCACAACATCGGTACCCGAACGCATCTGTATTGCGGCAGCGCGGAACGTGCTCATCGGTGTCTCCCAATAACCTCAGTTCAATTGACCAGTCTCGAGCAGGCCGTCGAGTTTTCCCTGATCTTCCAGCGCATGAAGATCGTCGCAACCGCCAACGTGAACCGAACCGATGAAAATCTGGGGGAAGGTATTGCGGCCTGAACGCGCCTGCATTTCGGCGCGCAATTCCGGTGTTGCTCCGGCATTGATTTCATTGAATTCCACGCCCTTGCGGGTCAGCAGTTCCTTTGCCTTGGTGCAGTAAGGGCAACCGGGGCGCGTGTAGATGGTAACGTCAACCATGAAAAACTCCATTCTTTGCCCACTATATAAGCGGCAAAGGCGCTGTCTGGAAGCCCCGAAGCTTTTCACGAGCCTGTGTAGGTGTTGAGCCTTAATCCGGCAGAACGCGGCTGAACGTCAGAACGTCAACGCTTCTTGCACCGCCGCGCAGCAGAGCCCGCGTCACGGCCTTGACCGTTGCTCCGGTCGTATAGACATCATCGATCAGCAGGACCCGACGCCCGCGAACGTGAATCTCGTGTTCCTGCGGCACGCGAAACGCGCCGTCCACATTGCGCTTCCGTTCTTTGATACCAAGGCCGATCTGCTGTTCGGTGCGGCGTACGCGCTTCACGCCTTGCGGCGCAAAGGGTTTCGATTCCAGTTTCGCCAAGGCGCGGGCAAGCTCCGCCGACTGGTTGAAGCGGCGCTGCCAGAACCGCCAGCGATGCAGGGGCACCGGCAATATCACATCGCATTCGTCCAGCAATTCGCGCCCGGCCCGCTGCATCCAGCGCGCCATCCATGGAGCCAGATCGGTCCGGTCATGAAACTTGAGCGAGACCGCCATGCGTTGCGCTGCCCCCCGATGCAAAACCGCCGAGCGGAGCCGACGGAAAGGCGGGGGATCGGCAATCGCCTCCGCACTCATGAAATTCTCCCCGAAATCATGGCTGAAAGGTATGCCAAGCACGGGGCAAAAGGGCCTTTCGATAAACCGCAATTCCGGCCAGCATTTCGGGCACAGCGTCCCCGGTTCGGATACATGCATCCGGCAGCCGATACAGGTCGGCGGAAACAATGTGTCCGCCGTTGACCGGATCGCCTTCCCGACAAGTCGGCGAAGCCCTTTGCCCGCGCCGCGCAAAAAGGTTTGATGCGTTCTGTCGTCATCCGCCATTGCATTCGCCCCCGTTCGAATGCATCTATCCCGCAACGATTGTACTGAACCCTGCTCGAAAGAGAAGACCGATTCCATGCCTGCGCCGACCGATGAAAGCGCGATCTTTGATCGCGATCTCCTGCTCTCGTTTCGCCGCCGCGCCTTTGCGCGCAGAGAACCTGGCGCAGATTTCCTGTTGCAGCGCATTGCAGACGATCTTGGCGACCGCCTCGACGCCGTGGAGCGGCGTTTTCCCGTAGCCATCGATCTCGCTGGCCATACCGGCGCGGCAGCGACAGCCATAGCGCAGTCCGGCAAGGCAGACCTGATTGTCCGCGTCGAACGCGACAAAGATTTTTTGCAAGGTCCATTCCCGGCAATCGTCGGCGATGAGGAAATACTGCCCCTGAAAACCGGCACCGCCGATCTTATCGTGTCGCTGATGGCGCTGCACGCGACCAACGATACGCCGGGCACGCTGGTGCAGATCGCCCGCGCCCTCAAACCCGACGGCCTGTTTCTGGCCGCCTTGAGCGGCAGCGGGACACTGGGTGAATTGCGCGAGAGCTTGCTTCAAGCCGAAATCGAACTGACTGGCGGCGCCTCGCCGCGCATTTTCCCGTTTCCCGACGTGCGCGATGTGGGCGGCCTTCTTCAACGCGCAGGCTTTGCGCTGCCTGTAACGGATGTCGACAACATCACGGTGCGTTACGATTCGCTGTTCAACCTGATGGCCGATCTCCGCGCCATGGGCATGCAGAACATCCTGCGCGACCGTTCCAGAAAGCCGGTTTCCAAACGGCTTTTCCTGCGTGCGGCCGAAATCTACGCCGAAAGGTTCTCCGACCCGGACGGCCGCATCCGCGCGACGTTCTCCATCATCTGGCTGTCCGGCTGGGCACCGCATGAATCGCAACAAAAACCGCTGAAGCCCGGCTCGGCAAAAGCATCGCTGGCGGAAGCGCTTAAAAAGGCGGAAGAGAAATAAAGCATGTCTCCCAAAAGTGGAAACCAGTATGGGAATAAAGACATGCAAAAGAAAGTTAGCAATCGCCGCGGTGGCTGCCGTTCGCCTCGATAATGCAGACGGAATTGGGGCTTGGCTGCAGCACGCTCTTGCGCACCGTATAGGTCTGGCCTGCCGCATGAGGCTGGCCACCGTTATCGCGCTTGATCGAACCCGTCATGGTACGGTCGATCCCGTCTGGAAGCACCGACTGGGCTGCGATCTTGTTGGCCTGATCGTTGAGAACCGGCACAATGATAAGGGCGAGAGCGACAACCGCAGAGCCGAACAACAGCACAACGCGCAGGATTCCACGACCAGCCTTGGTGAGTGGCTTGGCCGTATATTCGTTGTGATCAGCGCTAAAATAATTGTTGTCGAAACTCATGCTTCAGGACTCCGGGGCAACTCGTAAACGAGAATGCCTCAACGGAGTGAATCATAGATTAACCAGCCAGCGAAATCGTAACAAATTGCCAACCTTTTTCCACAACTATGGAAAGATATCCGCCTATAGAAGATCAAGCAGGAAAGGGATCAAAGGTTCGTCGGCAGGCGGCATCGGATAGTCGCGCATATCTTTCGGACGAACCCATTTCAGCGCCTGTCCTTCCAGCCCCCGCGCAATGCCTTCATAACGGCGGCAAACATAGAGCGGCATGAGCAGGTGAAAGTCATCATAGGTGTGGCTGGCGAATGTCAACGGCGCAAGGCAAGCCGCTTTCGTCGTGATGCCGATTTCTTCCTGCAATTCGCGGATCAGAGTCTCCTCCGGTGTTTCGCCTGGCTCGACCTTCCCGCCGGGAAATTCCCACAGCCCGGCAAGCTGCTTGCCTTCCGGGCGCTGCGTCAGCAGAACCCGGCCATCCGAATCCACCAGCGCGCAAGCCGCGACGAGAAGAATGCGGCGTCCCTTCACCTCGGTCATTTCTCGCTGCTCTCCCGATAGGCATAGCGATAGGCTTCCTGAAAGCCGAAGCTTTCGTAAAGTGCAAGCCCGGCCACATTGTCCGCCTCGATCTGCAGCCATGCCGTCTTCGCGCCAAGCTTCGCTGCCCATTTGAGCGCCGAACCCACGATCACATGCCCGTGTCCCTTGCGCCTAGCATCACGCAGCGTTCCAACATCGAACAGCCCCGCCATGACGCCATCCTGCACGCAAAGCAGGTTGGATACGGCTCGTCCACCCTCCTCCAGCACGAACATGCCCTTGTTCGGACGAACATTGTTGAGAAGTTCGGAGAAGCCGGGGCGCATATCCTCCGGTCTTTCGTGGATGGAAAGCGAGGCATCCACGAAACGGCCGACATCCTTCAGGGGGATCTGATCAATCGCGCCCGACAGATCGAGTTCCTCGAGATTAGCGGTCATCACGATGGTTTCGTCCCGGCGCTTCCAGCCGAGCCCTTCGAGATAATCCTCCAGCTCACGCGGCGCGAGCGGGGAAAGCCGGAAGCAGGGAACCCGGCCATAGGCGCGGAAACGCTGCGCGGCCAGTTCCACGCGCGTAGGAATATCCCGCGTATCGCCAGGATCGAGCGGATTGACCGAGTTGAGACGCCGGGAGGGATGCGCTGCGGTCATGCGTATTGCCCATGTGCCGTCATAGTGGACGGACGTCGCGGGCCACGCACGAAAGCCTACGGCTTCAAGCTGGCGGACGATAGCGAGGCTTGGGGTGCTGGGTTTTTCCATCACTTCGATCAACTTCTGTAATCGCCGTTGATGGCGACGTATTCCTTGGTGAGATCGCAGGTCCAGACGGTTGCCTTGCCCTTGCCTATCCCCAGATCGACGCGAATATGAATATCCTCGCCCTGCATATAGGCAGAGGTGGCTTCTTCCGAATAAGCAGGATCGCGCTCGCCCTGATGGGCAACGCGAATATCGCCGAACCAGATCGCGAGCCGGTCACGGTCGGCAGGTTCGCCAGCCTTGCCGACGGCCATGACCACGCGGCCCCAATTGGCGTCTTCGCCGGCGACAGCCGTCTTCACCAGCGGCGAATTGGCGATGGAAAGCGCGATCTTCTTGGCGGAAGCCGCAGACTTCGCACCCGTGACTTCAACCTCCACCATCTTGCGCGCGCCCTCACCGTCGCGCACGACCTGTAGCGCCAGCGATTTCAGGAGACGCGCAAGCGCCTTTTTGAACTCACCCAGCCGCTTGTCGGCGGGGTCGGTAATCTCCGGCGCGCCGCGTTCCGCCGCCGTGCCGGTGGCAAAAAGCATCAGCGTATCGGACGTGGACGTGTCGCTATCCACCGTCACCGCATTGAAGGTAGAGCCGACGCCCTTCGACAGAAGGCTCTGCAAAACATCGGCCTTGATCGGCGCATCGGTGACGACGAAGGAAAGCATGGTTGCCATATCCGGCGCGATCATGCCTGCACCCTTGGCGATACCGTTGATCGTGACCGGCACCTGACCGAGCAGCACCGTTTCGGTTGCAACCTTCGGATAGGTATCCGTGGTCATGATCGCCTTGGCGGCTTCCGTCCAGAAGTCTTCCACGGCATCCCTGTTCATGTCACCAAGCAGATGCGCGAACTTGCCGGCATCGAGCGGTTCGCCGATCACGCCGGTCGAAGCGAGAAAGACGTCCGTCGTGGCGCAGCCGACCGCTTTGGCAGCAGCTTCCGCCGTTGCTTCCGTCGCCGCGCGACCCTTGATACCCGTAAAGGCATTGGCATTGCCGGAATTGACGACGACGGCGCGAGCCTTTCCGTGCACGAGGTTACGGCGGCAAAAATCGACAGGCGCCGACGGGCAGAGCGAACGGGTAAATACGCCAGCGGCTTCCGCCGGTCGGTCGAAGACCATCAGCATCACATCCGTTCGGCCCTTGTACTTGATCCCGGCAGCAGCGGTGGCGATGCGCACGCCATGGACGACCGGCATTGTTGGGTAATGTTTTGGAGCGAGCGGAGAAACTGACGCGGACATATGGGCCTCGATGGGATGCGGTTTCGTAGAAAGCCTGACGCGCGCATTGGAAAGGTTTGCGGTCTAAAATCAAGCAGTAAACGCAAGATCGAAATAAAAAACGCCCCGGCAAGCCGGGGCGTCGATACTTGAAGCGGGATTTACTGCTGAGGAGCAGCGTCTTCCGGCGCCTCATCCCTGTCCGCGCCCTCCTGGGCAGCGGCAGCGTCCTTCATGGCTTTCTCGACAGCCGGGTCCTTGTATTCGATCTTCATGCCGTCGCGCAGTTTCTTGACGGTTTCGACATAACGCTCGCGCATGATGATCGAACGGATCTGATCCTTGACCTGATCGAATGCCGGAGGCTGCTTGGTGCGGCGATCTTCGAGCTGGATGACGTGGAAGCCGAACTGGGTCTGTACCGGTGCCTTGGTGTATTCACCGGGCTTCAGTGCAAACGCGGCCTTTTCAAATTCCGGCACCATCTGGCCTTCCGTGAAGTAACCGAGATCACCGCCATTGGAAGCCGTTCCGTCGGTCGAGCTTTCCTTGGCAAGGTCCTCGAACTTGGCGCCGCCTGCAAGCTTCTTGATGATAGCTTCGGCTTCTTCCTTGGTCTTCACGAGGATGTGACGGGCCCGCACTTCGACCTGCGGCGGCATGGCTGCGATTTCCTTGTCGTAGCGCGCACGCACGTCGTCATCGCTGATCTTGTCGACAACAGCATCCTTGAAATATTCGTTATGGAGCGCGCGTTCACGCAGGAATTCCATGCGATCCTTGAATTCCTTGGACTGATCGAGCTTTTCCTTTTCCGCTTCACCAGCCATTGCCTTGATGTCGATCAGGGCGGCGAGCGCAGCCAGACGGCGCTGCTCGGCCGGAAGGCGCGAGAACTGCGGATCGAGATCGCCGGCAGCCTGATCGACCTCACCGACAGTAATATCCTTGCCGTTGACGGTCGCCAGAACCTTCGATGGATCTTCCTTTTCTGCAGGAGCGGCAGCCGGTGCAGCAGCAGGCTTTGCGGTACCTTGGGCAGCGTCCTGCGCGAATGCGGCGCCCGAATAGCCTGCCAGCGCCACCGAGGCCGCCAGAGACATGCCGACGACTGCGAGAGCCTTGCGATAAGGGGCTTTCAGTATAGCTTTCATATGGAATTCTCTCCTTCGTGACCGCTTACCGGCCCGATGAATGCGGCAGAATTTGGCCCGGACACCTCCAATATTACGACAAAGGAAAGGATTTCGAGCCTTTAGAGCAACGTTGACATCGCCCGAAGCCCCTCTTATCTGTCCTTCGGCTTTACGTCCAGTAAGGGGCGGGGGAATTGCGCCGGAAATGCGCCGTATCTGGCAGCTTTCACAGCGCAGTTTTCTTGCAATTGTTTCAATACGCGTGAATAAAGCATTCGACATTGCCGGAAGCGCTTCCGGCTGAACGGACAGGAAAGGACCAGTGATGGTCAGCTTTGGCGGCTTTGCCCGCAAGATATTCGGTTCATCCAATGACCGCCGCGTTAAAACCCTGCGCCAGCGGGCTAATCAAATTACTGCTATCGAGAAGAATTACGAAAATCTTACCGATGAGCAATTGCAGGCCAAGACCGCCGAATTCCGTGCGGCGCTGGCTGACGGCAAAACGCTCGACTCTCTTCTGCCAGACGCTTTCGCGACCGCGCGTGAAGCCGCCAAGCGCGTGCTTGGCATGCGCCCGTTCGACGTGCAGCTGATCGGCGGCATGGTTCTGCACGAACGCGGCATCGCCGAAATGCGTACCGGTGAAGGCAAGACCCTGATGGCGACCCTGCCGGTCTACCTCAATGCTCTTGAGGGCAAGGGCGTGCACGTGGTGACGGTGAACGATTACCTCGCCAGCCGCGACGCCGAAACCATGGGCAGGCTCTACAACTTCCTCGGCTTGACCGTCGGCGTCATCAAGCACGGTCTTGACGACGATGAGCGCCGCGCGGCCTATGCCTGCGACATCACCTATGGCACCAATAACGAGCTCGGCTTCGACTATCTGCGCGACAACATGAAGTATGAGCGCGCCCAGATGGTGCAGCGCCCGCACAATTATGCCATCGTCGACGAAGTGGACTCCATCCTCATCGACGAGGCGCGCACGCCGCTCATCATTTCCGGTCCGCTGGAAGACCGTTCGGATTTCTACAATCTCATCGACACCTTCATTCCAGCCCTCGATCCGGAAGATTTTGAAATCGATGAGAAGCAGAAGACCGCGATCTTCACCGAAGTCGGCACCGAGAAGGTCGAGCAGCTTCTGGAAGCCGCAGGCCACCTCAAGGGCGAGAGCCTCTACGACATCGAGAATGTCGCGGTCGTCCACCATCTGAACAATGCGCTTCGCGCCCACAAGCTGTTCCAGCGCGACAAGGACTATATCGTCCGCAATGACGAAATCGTCATCATCGACGAATTTACCGGACGCATGATGCCGGGCCGCCGTTATTCGGAAGGCCTGCACCAGGCGCTGGAAGCCAAGGAACATGTGACCATCCAGCCGGAAAACCAGACGCTGGCCTCGATCACGTTCCAGAACTACTTCCGCATGTACAACAAGCTCTCCGGCATGACCGGTACGGCTGCGACGGAAGCAGAAGAATTCGGCAATATCTACGGTCTCGAAGTAACCGAGATCCCAACGAACCTGCCCGTGCAGCGCATCGACGAGGACGATGAAGTCTATCGCTCCGTCGAAGAAAAATACCGCGCCATCGTGCGCGATATCCGCGCCTCGCACGAAAAGGGCCAGCCGATCCTCGTCGGCACGACGTCAATCGAAAAGTCGGAACAGCTGGCCGAACGTCTTCGCAAGGAAGGCATCAAGGAATTCCAGGTTCTGAACGCCCGTTATCACGAGCAGGAAGCCTATATCATCGCCCAGGCCGGTGTGCCGGGTACGATCACCATCGCCACCAACATGGCCGGTCGCGGTACCGACATCCAGCTCGGCGGCAATCTTGAAATGCGTGTCCGCCAGGAACTCGCCGATGTGCCGGAAGGCGCGGAACGCGAGGCGAAGATCGCCGCGATCAAGGCTGACATTGCGCAGCTGAAGGAAAAGGCGCTGGCAGCTGGCGGGCTTTATGTCCTCGCGACCGAGCGCCATGAAAGCCGCCGCATCGACAACCAGCTGCGTGGCCGTTCCGGCCGTCAGGGCGATCCGGGGCGCTCAAAATTCTTCCTGTCGCTGCAGGACGATCTGATGCGCATCTTCGGTTCCGACCGTATGGACAGCATGCTGCAGAAGCTTGGTCTCAAGGAAGATGAAGCAATCGTCCACCCCTGGATCAACAAGGCGCTTGAGAAGGCGCAGAAGAAGGTCGAAGCCCGCAACTTCGAAATCCGCAAGAATCTTCTGAAATACGATGACGTGATGAACGATCAGCGCAAGGTGATCTTCGAACAGCGTCTGGAAATGATGGACGAAGAAGACCTGACCGAGATCGTTGGCGAAATGCGCCACGAGGTCATCGAGGATATGGTCGCACTGCGCATCCCGAAGGACGCTTATGCGGAAAAGTGGGATATTGCAGGCCTGAAGGAAGACATCATTTCCAAGCTCAATCTCGACCTGCCGGTCGAGGACTGGGCCAAGGAAGAAGGCATTGCGGAAGAAGAGTTCGAGAACCGTATCAAGGAAGCCGCCGACAAGGCTGCTGCCGAAAAGGCCGAACGCTTCGGGCCGCAGATCATGACCTATGTCGAAAAATCGGTCATCATGCAGTCGCTGGATAATCTCTGGCGCGAGCATCTGGTCAATCTCGACCACCTGCGCTCGGTTGTCGGTTTCCGTGGCTATGCCCAGCGTGACCCGCTGAACGAATACAAGACCGAGGCGTTCGAACTGTTCCAGTCGATGCTTTCCAACCTGCGTGAAGTGGTTATCTCGCAGCTGATGCGCGTCGAGATCGTTCGTGAGGCGCCGCCGGAACCGGAATTGCCGCCAATGACCGGCCGCCACATTGACGGCACGACCGGCGAAAACGATTTCGATGAAGCAGCTTGGGCTGAACATCAGCATGACGACCGCAATGTGCCTGCTGCCGAACGCGATCCAGCCGATCCGCGCACCTGGGGCAAGGTCAGTCGCAACGAGCCCTGCCCGTGCGGCTCAGGCAAGAAGTACAAGCACTGCCACGGCGCTTTCGAGTGACGCGCGCGGAAGCTTCTCGCCGTTTCTAATCGACAAACCCCGGCAAGCCATTTGCCGGGGTTTATTGTTTCACCGGCAAGGCGTATCGATAGGGTTAGCGAGCGGTTCTATGCTTGCTCTATTTTAGATAACTCAAATATAGATGCCGTTTAGAAAATACTCACCATTCCTTGAAGTCTTGGAACCTTCGGCAGATTAGACTTTTTCTTTTTCTCTTTATAAAGAACTCCTGTCTAAGGTTTTCCTGCACGTCGCAGGCAACAAAGCACAGGCGTGAAAAGCCGGCTTGTCCGGCGCATAACAAGCAGGCCCGAAGAGACCTGCAAAGACAGGGTTGGCAAACAGTGCGGTTTTCGGCAGCTGAAACGGCGAGCCGGTTTTTACCCGGCAGGATCGCGGCCAGGCTTCGTCCCGTGACGGAGCGGCTGGATGCCGTGCTTACGGATAGTGGACCGCAGGCGAGCGCGCAGCGCTCGTCCCTCGCCGCCTTTTCCGTGCGCGTGGCGAGTGCCGGTATCGCTCTCCTGTCTCAGGTCATTCTGGCCCGCTGGATGGGTGAATTTGAATACGGCGTTTTCGTTCTCGTGTGGCTCGCCATGATCATCATAGGAGATCTGGCCTGCTTCGGACTGCACACGACCATCATCCGCTTCGTGCCGGAATATATGCAGCGCCAGTCCTTCGGACTTATACGAGGGATCATTGCAACCGGACGCATTTTTGCTTTCACAGCCGCCACGCTTCTCGCACTTGTGGGTACGGGCCTGTTGCTCCTGCTAAAGGACCATGTTGCGAGCTATTATCTCGTGCCCTTCATCCTCGGCTTCATCTGTCTGCCGATGATTGCGCTCGGCAATATGCTGGACGGTATTGCCCGCTCGCGTACCTGGGTGATGATGGCACTGACGCCAAGCTATATTATCCGCCCACTTCTGGTCCTCCTGTTGATGATCGTGGCGCATGGAGCCGGATTACCTTCGACCGCAACCGTCGCACTGGCTCTATCGATCGCAGCGACCTGGATCACAACGGCCGGCCAATTTCTGACGGTCGACCATTCGCTGAAAAAGGATATCCCCGCAGCAATGCATGAACAGCGGTTGGGCGAGTGGATGAAAGTCTCCCTGCCGATTTTCCTCGTGGAAGGCTTTTTCTTCCTGCTCATCAATATTGATGTTCTGATGGTCGGCCATGCGCTCGATCCCGAGCAAGTCGCGATCTATTTTGCGGCTACAAAGATCATGGCGCTTGCCCATTTTGTCTATTTTGCCGTGAAGGCCAGCGTCGCCCAGCGTTATTCCGACCTGCTCCACAGCGGCAACCGCGCCGAGTTTGCAAGCTTTGCCGAAGCATCCGTGCGCTGGACATTCTGGCCGACGCTGTTTCTCGGCATCGTCATCCTGCTGATGGGTTACCCGCTTCTGCGGCTTTTCGGTCCGGCCTTCACCGCCGGCTATCCGCTTCTGTTCATCCTCATCATCGGGGTGATCGCACGCGCCAGCGTCGGCCCGGCGGAAAGCCTTCTCAATATGTCGGGCAAGCAGAATATTTGCGCGCTTCTCTATGCCGCAACACTTGCCGTCAACGTCATTCTCAATCTCGTGCTGATACCACGGTTCGGCCTGACGGGCGCTGCCGTCTCGACCGCCATCGCCATGCTGATGGAGGCCGCACTCCTCTCGTCCGCCGTGTCACGCACCTTGCACATAACAATGTTCATTCTCATTCCACGAGACCGTGCCAAGACCTCGGAGGGAGCTTCGTAATGGCCGCGAAACCTTTGCTCGAAGAATCGGCAGGCGGAAATGCCGCCCACATCGTTTCGGAACTATCCGAGAGCGGGGTGGCGCATGAAGCCATCAAGAAGATTGAGGAGAGTCTGCACAGCCGCGACATACCGCGCAAGCTGGCTATCTATGGAGCGGCCGCGGGCTTTGAACTGCGCGATGAACTCGATCACCTGAGCAATCGTACGGTCGAACCGAACGTCTTCTTCAACGCGCGGTTTCTGGCGCCTGCCATGCCGCGCCTCGAAGATCGGGAAGTCCGCTTCATGGTGATGCGGGACGAAAACGAGATACGCAGCCGCCTGCGCTTCGTCATGCCCTACACGATCGAGCGTCCCGGACTGCCGCTTTCAACGCCCGTCATCCGTGCCTGGTCGACGCCGTTCGGACCGCAGGGCACGCCGCTGATCGATCAGGACGACCCTGTGGGCGTGCTCGAAGACCTGTTCGATATTCTGGCACGCAGGCATCTCAAATTGCCGGATGTGCTCGTTCTGCCGGAAATGCGGGCCGACGGCCCGGCGGCAAGGCTGATCCGTTCGGTCGCAGTAGGCCGGCAATTGCCCCTGGTCGCCATAGAGCAGAAAGAGCGTCCTTTTCTCGAAAGCGAACTGGATGGCGACGCTTATATCAGACAGGCAATCGGCGCACACCATCGGCGGGACTATAATCGCCTGTGGCGCAGGCTGTCGGAAAAGGGTGAACTTGCCTATCGCGTTGCCCGCACGCCTGAGGAAGTTCGCCACGCGTTCGAACATTTCCTGACGCTGGAAGCGAGCGGGTGGAAAGGCAAGCGCGGCACCGCGATGGCCGTCGACCGGTTTCGTGCCGCCTTTGCCCGCGAAGCGGTAAACAACCTTGCCGAACGTGACTGCGTGCGCGTGCACACGCTCGAACTAGACGGAAGGGTCATTGCCATCCTGATCGTCTTTACGGTTTCAGGCGAAGCCTGGACCTGGAAGACCGCCTACGACGAAAGCCTGAACGCCTGGTCACCCGGTGTGCTTCTGATGATCGAAGTCGTGAAGAACCACCTGAACGATCCCAACATCAACCGCACCGACTCGTGCGCCGTTCCTGACCATCCGGTTATGACACGGCTGTTCGATGCACGCGAAACTATCGAAACTCTGGTCATCGGGCTCAATCCGGCTACCGACAAGCTGGTCCGTCAGGCCGCATCGCAGATTCACCTCTATCAGCGGACACGCAATCTGGCCCGTATTCTCCGCAATCGCATCCGCAGTATCACCGAAAGGAAATAGGGACTTATATAAGAAACCTTAAAAATGCCCAGAAATCGCTGTCTTGGATATCCGATACCCGGAATTACCGGGCAATAAATGTTGCGCTTGCAGTTCTGCGGAACCCTTGCAAAGCTCATCCACGACGGTTCCAACGGCCAGCAGCGGCCAAATCGGATTTGAAGGTTCAGGAATGCGATTTCCACGCCCGACCATAGCCAGCGGCACGCTCTGCGTCCTGACCGCAATCTATCTTCTGGCTTTCACCAACGCCTCTTTCTGGCAGCGGCTGTTTGCATATTTTTCCGATCATCCGCAAAAGCTCGTTGTCGCGGCGGCGGCCATCCTTCTCATCCATATCGCAGTGCTGATGGCTTTCTCGGCCAAATACGTCATCAAGCCGGTTCTGATTTTTGCAGTATGGGTCGCCGCCGGCGGGTCCTATTTTACGGATACTTTCGGCACGATCATCGACCGGAATGTGGTCGAGGCAACGTTGACGACGACAAGAGCCGAGTCAGGCCATCTGATAACGACGGGCTTTCTGCTGCATATGCTGCTTTATGCCGTCCTTCCCTCGCTTCTCATCATCTGGGTGCGCGTGAAACACCGCCCGTTGTTGCAGAAGCTCATGGTCAATACTGCTTCGATCATCGCCTGCCTTGTCGGCGCAATCGTGCTGATCGGTTCCGATTACGGCAGCTTCTCATCAATGTATCGCGAACATCGTTCCGACATCATGGAACGCTTGATGCCTGGAACGCCGCTCAAGAGCACGGTGCAGTACATCGCGCATGACCTGAACGACAGGCAGATTGTGATGCAGCCCCTCGGCCTTGACGCCAGACAGGCGCTGCCGCCAGTTGCATCCGGCAAGAAGCTGTTGACGGTCATTGTGGTGGGCGAAACGGCCCGCGCCAAGAATTTCAGCCTTTACGGCTATCCGCATGAAACCAATCCCGAGCTCAAGCAGCAGGATATCATCACCTTCACCAACACGACCAGCTGCGGCACCGACACGTCCGTTTCCGTGCCGTGCATGTTCTCACCTTTTCCGCGCAAGGAATATTCAAGCTCCAAATTCCATAGCTCGGAAAATCTGATGGACCTCCTCAATCACGCCGGTGTGCAGGTTGCATGGTATGAAAACAACACCGGCAGCAAGGGCGTTTCAGACCGCATCCCGACGGTCGACCTGCAGAATTCGAACAATGCGCAATATTGCGACGGCGGCGAATGCCTCGACCAGATTCTGGTCGACCAACTGCGCGATCATCTGAAGGATGTCAGCGGCAATGCCACGATTGTCCTCCATATGACCGGCAGTCACGGCCCATCCTATTATCGCCGCTATCCGCTGGAGTTCGCCAGGTTCAAACCGGAATGCCGCACGAGCGAATTTTCCGATTGCACGACGGAGGAGATCGTCAACGCCTACGACAATTCGATCCTCTATACCGACCACATATTGTCGGAGATCATCAATGTCCTGAAAGGCAGCGACGACCGTTTTGCTCCAGCCATGATCTATATGTCCGATCACGGCGAATCGCTCGGCGAAGACGGTCTTTATCTGCACGCAGCGCCCTATTTCATCGCCCCAGACGTCCAGACCCATATTCCCTTTATCGCTTGGTTCTCACCCGACTATGCGAACGCCACCAAGCTCGACACGGCTTGCGTCAGGCAAGATGCCACCGACGTTTCCTCGCACGACAATCTGTTTCACACGGTCATCGGCATGATGGGCGTGAAAACATCGGCCTATGATCAGGCGCTCGACCGGTTCGCCAATTGCCGGAAAGCCAATGTCGCAGCGTCGAACTAGAATGCAAGATATCGCACGGGAACTGTCGATTCTGCCAGCCGGACCAATGATTTGAGCCCTACGCCAAAGCGTGATACACTTCGTCTTGGGAGAGCGCATGGACAGACGGAAGAGGAGGTCCGCACCGGTGCTATCCGGCACTTTGAACGAGTGCCTGAAGCCCGGATAAAATTATAAGCTTCCGTCTGGCTCAAACGCTATCGCGCCCTCCCGGGGAAGGAGATGCGCCATGGAATATTTTCACTATATAAGCACGCTGGATTATGTCCTGTTGGGCTTCATCGCCTTGCTGGTCTTCTGGAATCTGGTCGAGGCGAGCTTGCGGAGATAAATAGCCGCTGACTGTCTCGAACAGCGCCGAACAGATAAAGCCTGCCGCGTCTGACGCTGCCCGGAACGAACTTGTCGAGCGGGTTACCTGTCATGAATGGGCCGCTTGATGGGAGCGTGTGTCGTGATTTCTTTACCTTAGCGGCCATCAACCTGAAGAGCGTGCAAGCTGCGCTTTGAGCAATTGACCTCGTTTCGTTTAGCCGGTATATCCCAACCCGCTGTCCCTTTGGACCATATCGAACTGCTTCGGCAGAACTGTGCGGGTGTGGTGGAACTGGTAGACGCGCCGGACTCAAAATCCGGTTCCGAAAGGAGTGTCGGTTCGATTCCGACCACCCGCACCATCTTACAAACAATTATCCGAAAACGTTCTCCCTAGCGAGCGTGAGCGCACTGTCCGGAAGATGTTTCCGACCGGTTTCAGCAATGGAGATCGAGAAGATTGTCAGAGGACGCTCTGACAACTTTAGTTTGCTTATTCTCTCCATATCGACAACGATGGTGCCGTTTTTAAACTTCTGGGATACTCACGCAGGAGGAACCGCCACCATGGATGATACCCACCCCTTTGAGGGACCACAGTTGCAGAATGCGCGTTATGAACGTGCGGATATGTCGGGCTCCAATTTCGATGGCGTGGATTTGTCCGGTTCAAAGTTTTTTGCCGTTTTGACCAAGTCAAAGTTCGTCGATACCAATTTGAGCGACGCTGATTTCGATGATGTCAATCTGGCAGGGGCGCGCCTTCATAATATCAATCTGACCGGTGCAACAATTACGAATGCCAACATGAGTGGCTTGGCTATAAGCGGCGTGACTTTGGCACATACGAATATCACCGATGCTGACGTGACGGGTATGCGGATAAACGGCGTTCTCGTCTCTTCTCTGTTCGAAGCGTACGAAAACGCGCGTTCCTTGGACTAATTGCCGGGGAAAGCAGCAACAAACCGGTCGCTGCTTTCCGTCGCACAATGATTCACGCCTCTTCGAGCGCTTGCGCGAGGTCGGCGATCAGATCGTCGGGATGCTCGATGCCGATGGAAAGCCGGATCGTCGATTCGAGCACGCCGATACGCTCCCGCACATCAACGGGAACGCCCGAATGTGTCATCGCGGCAGGGTGGCTTGCGAGTGATTCCGTGCCGCCGAGACTGACCGCAAGCTTCAATATCTGAAGCGCGTTCAGGAAGCGGAATGCCGCCGCCTGTCCGCCTTTGATATCGAATGAGAAAGTCGATCCCGCACCGGTGCATTGGCGCTTGAACAGCGCGCCGACATCGGAATTCTCATCCGCGAAAGGAAGATAATGCAGCTTCTCCACCTTCGGATGGTCGCGCAGAAATTCCGCGATTGCCTGAGCGTTGCTGTTGGCGCGCTCCATGCGCAGCCCAAGCGTTTCGAGCGATCGGCCCAGCATCCAGCATGAATGCGGATCGAGCTGCGTGCCGATAGCCCCGCGCAATGCCTTGACCTGCTTTACAACAGCCTTGGCGCCCAGCACGGCCCCGGCAATCAAGTCCGAATGCCCGCCGACATATTTGGTCAGCGAATAGACCGAAAGATCGGCCCCATGATCGAGCGGCTTCTGATAGACGGGTCCAAGCAAGGTATTGTCGCAGGCAATGATCGGGCGATGTCCCTGCTTGTGTTCAATCTTCTCCGCGACGCGCCGGATCGCGGCAATATCAACAATACTGTTGGTCGGGTTGGCAGGCGTCTCGATCAGGACCACCGAAACACGTCCCTTGCGAACCGCCTCTTCGGCCGCCTGCTCTATCGAAGCCTCATGCACACCATCGGCGAAAGCGACAGCTTCGACGCCGAAATTGAGAAACGTCCTGGCAAGGAGCGTTTCCGTGCCACCGTAAAGCGGCTGCGAATGCAAAATGACATCGCCGGGACGCGCAAAGGCAAACAGCGTCGTGGCGATAGCCGACATGCCGGACGAAAACAGCGCGCAGCTCTCGCTGCCCTCATAAACCGCAAGGCGGTCTTCAACGATCTCGCTGTTGGGATGGTTGAAACGGGAATAGACGAGACCAGCGCCGACACCGGCAGGCGGTTCCTTGCGGCCGGAAACGAAATCGAAGAAATCGCGCCCGTCCTCGGCGGTCTTGAAGACGAAAGTCGACGTCAGAAATACTGGCGGCTTGACCGCTCCCTCCGAGAGTTCCGGGTCATAGCCATAGTTGAGCATCTGCGTTTCAGGATGCAGCGGATGATTGCCCAACATGGTCTTTGAAGGCCGTGGCGCAGTCATGAATACCTCCTTGAAAAAATCCTCCCGTCCGCATTCGGACAGGAGGAGCTTAACAGAGGTTTTCAGGAATCTTCTTGCGTTGTTTCAGGCTTCTGTGAAATCGCTGCAACGTCGGCAGATGTCTGTCAGGCAGAAATGCCTTCGATTACTTGATAACCAATACCGGCACGGTGCTGAGTGACAGAACCTCAGCTGCCTGGCTTCCCAGCAGCAATTTGTTCACGCCGCGACGGCCATGGGATGCAATGACGATCAGATCGGCATCCCGGGCATTCGCAGCCTCGACAATGCCCTGCGCCGGTGATTGATTCTCGACATGGACAGCCTCGGCGCTGACACCGAGTTCCGTTGCCTTGGCCTTGGCCTTCGACAGAATTTCCGTCGCCGCTTTGGTGATGGCCTCGCGATATTCCTGAAACGCCGCCGGGCTCGACGCCCATTCCGCCGCGACCACAATGCCATAGGATGGCAGCAACTCGGTTACGGAAACGAAGGTTACCTTCGCACCTGTTTCCTTCGCGAGCGCCACGCCCTGGTCAACACCTTTTTCGGCAAGCTCCGATCCATCCGTTGCGATCAATATGTTCCTGTACATTCGTGCTCTCCTGGCTGCCTGATGCCCGATGATGTGCGCGTCCCCGTCGGAGCGCATTGATGCGGATCAATCGAGCTTTAATCAAGGCTAATACGCGCCCTCCCAATTTTGATGGAATTTACTCCTAATTTCCGGAACTATACAGAATAAATTTCCAAACTTGTCCTGTGAAGCGCACGCGATCAACTATGCTTTTGCGCCGTTTCCTCTTAAACTTTGCGTGACAAAAAGGGAGATCACGCCATGAACAAGCCCCTGAACGAACCGCAAGTTGCTAAAACCGCAGGCCGTGGCCGCATTTACGATTCCATTCTCGACACGATCGGCAACACGCCGCTGGTGCGCATCGACAAGTTTGCCAGGGAAAAGGGCGTGGAAGCCAACCTCCTGGCGAAGCTGGAGTTTTTCAACCCTCTGGCGAGCGTGAAGGACCGTATTGGCCTGGCCCTTATCGAAGCGCTCGAACGCGACGGTCGTGCCGTACCGGGCAAGACGGTTTTCGTTGAGCCGACCTCCGGCAATACCGGCATTGCGCTTGCCTTTGCGGCAGCAGCCAAGGGCTATCGCCTCGTTCTCACCATGCCGGAAACCATGTCGGTAGAGCGCCGAAAGCTTCTTAAGCTTCTTGGTGCCGAACTGGTTCTGACCGAAGGCGCAAAAGGCATGAAGGGCGCCATTGCGGAAGCGGAAGCCATTGCAGAAGGCAATCCGAACGCGATCATCCCGCAGCAGTTCGAAAATCCCGCAAATCCCGAAATCCATCGCCTTACCACGGCGGAAGAAATCTGGAACGACACCAATGGTGAAGCGGATATCCTGATTTCGGGCATAGGAACCGGCGGCACGATTACCGGCGTCGGTCAGGTCATCAAGAAGCGCAAGCCGTCTTTCAAGGTGATCGCAGTCGAGCCGAAGGATTCGCCCGTGCTTTCCGGCGGCACACCCGGCCCACATAAGATTCAGGGCATAGGCGCAGGCTTCGCACCGAAGACGCTCGATACCGGCATCTATGATGAGGTCGTTCAGGTTTCCAACGAAGACGCTTTCGCCAATGCTCGCCTGCTGGCCCGTCTCGAAGGCATTCCTGTCGGCATTTCTTCCGGCGCAGCGCTGACGGCCGCTGTCGAGATCGGCAGACGTCCTGAAAACGCCGGCAAGAACATCGTCATCATCATCCCGTCCTTTGCAGAGCGCTATCTTTCAACGGCATTGTTTGAAGGTTTGGAATAATCCGCACTCATACGCGGAGGCCAAAAACAAAAGCCAGAGCGGGTAACCGTTCTGGCTTATTTTTTTAAAACGTCGGTCCGCTCGCCGTTCAGAAAACGGATTCTCGGTCGCTCATATCAATGGTGCGTACGCGCGGCGCAAGCCGGGCCTGGCCCGCGCATATAATGGCGCTCGGGCCTGTAGCTCGGTGCGACGAACTCACGGATGACATTAACACTGTCACGCAGCTGAACAAGGATGCTCATCGTCTTAACCTTCGTCGAAAATACTATTCGGAATGGATGCCCGTCCTGCCCCGGATCAACCGGGCTCTGAAACGTTGTTCATTTCCGAACATCTTAATGAAAACTTTAACAATCAAAGATGAATAAGCCCTGAACTCATATGGTTAAGGGTAAGTTAATAGTAAGGATGTTCAAGCTTTTCCACAGCCCGCGAATTGCCGCCACAATTGAAAAAGGCCGGTTCGAACCGGCCTTTTGCATGCAAACCATTGCCTGCCTCAGCGCGTCGGAACCGGATGCTCACCACGATAATCGTAGAAGCCACGGCCCGCCTTGCGTCCCAGCCAGCCTGCTTCGACATATTTGACCAGAAGCGGGCATGGGCGATATTTGGAATCCGCCAGCCCATCATGCAGGACCTGCATGATGGAAAGACACGTATCCAGGCCGATAAAGTCGGCAAGCTGCAACGGCCCCATCGGGTGATTGGCGCCAAGCTTCATTGCCGTATCGATGGCTTCGACGCTGCCGACGCCTTCATAAAGCGTGTAGATAGCCTCGTTGATCATTGGCAGCAGGATACGGTTCACGATGAAGGCCGGAAAATCCTCGGCAACGGTTATCGTCTTGCCAAGGGCGGTCACGAAATCGTTGGACTTGCGGAACGTTTCCTCATCAGTTGCAATACCGCGCACCAGCTCGACAAGCTTCATCACCGGCACGGGATTCATGAAATGAATGCCGATAAAGCGCTCCGGACGATCAGTCGTGGATGCGAGACGGGTAATCGAGATTGATGACGTGTTGGTGGCGAGAATCGCCTCCGGGTTCAGAACCGAGCAAAGCTGGGCAAAAATCTTGCGCTTGATGGTTTCGTCTTCCGTTGCCGCTTCGATCGCCAGATCGACACCCGCCAGATCCTCCATGGAATTTGCCGGACGGATGAGCTTCATCGCGGCTGCGCGCTGATCTTCCAGCAATTTCCCAGATGCAACCTGGCGCGCCATATTGCCGTTGATGGTGGCGATGCCCTTTTCCAGCCGGTCCGCTGCCGCATCGTGAAGAAGCACATCGAACCCGGCCAGCGCGCATACATGAGCAATACCGCTGCCCATCTGTCCTGCGCCGACCACCCCTACCGTCTTGATTGCCACAGTTATAACTCCTTCATTCAGCCGCCCTCTTGCGGAGCAGACCGACTATATCAATTCTGTCCAAGACAGATACAGTTCTCATTTAGAGAAATGTGAAAATACCGCTCACGCGAACAAACGTTGTCCCAAAATGAAAAAGCGGCGGGCCTGCCCGCCGCTTTCCAATCAATCAGAGCGCTTTTTGCAGTTCCGGCAGGACGGTAAAGAGATCGCCGACGAGACCATAATCCGCGACCTGGAAGATCGGCGCTTCCTCGTCCTTGTTGATGGCGACGATGACGCGTGAGTCCTTCATGCCAGCCAGATGCTGGATCGCGCCTGAGATGCCGACAGCGATGTAAAGCTCCGGCGCAACCACCTTGCCCGTCTGGCCAACCTGCCAGTCGTTCGGCGCATAGCCAGCATCGACCGCCGCACGGCTGGCGCCGACTGCAGCACCCAGCTTGTCGGCAACCGGCAGGATCACTTCCTGGAACTTTTCAGCCGAACCGAGGGCGCGACCGCCCGAGATGATGATCTTGGCCGACGTCAGTTCCGGACGGTCCGAAGCCGAAAGCGCATTGCCGACAAAGCTCGACAGGGCCGGATCGGCAGCCGCATTGACGCTTTCAACCGCAGCCGAACCGCCTTCGCCTGTCGCGGAGAAGGAGGCAGTGCGCACCGTGATCACCTTCTTGGCGTCGGTCGACTGCACCGTCTGGATCGCATTGCCTGCATAGATCGGACGCTTGAACGTATCAGCCGACACCACTTCCATGATTTCGGAGAGCTGCATCACATCGAGAAGCGCTGCCACGCGCGGCAGGATGTTCTTGGCCGAAGTCGTGGCCGGTGCGATGATCGTGTCGTAATTGGCGGCGAGTTCCACGATCAGTGCTGCCGTTGGCTCAGCCAGACGGTTTTCCAGCGCATCGCTTTCAGCCAGCAGTACCTTGCGCACGCCTTGAAGCTTGGCGGCAGCATCGGCTGCAGCCTTTGCACCCTTGCCAGCCACCAGAATATCGACATCGCCGCCAATCTGGGTCGCTGCCGTCAGCGCCTTTGCCGTCTGGTCCGAAAGGGTTGCATTGTCATGTTCGGCAATAAGAAGAATAGCCATTTGTCTTGTCCCTTCCGATTTCTTAGATGATGCCGTCAGCCTTGAGCTTCTCAACCAGCTCTGCGACGGAGCCGACCTTCACGCCAGCCTTGCGGCCACCCGGCTCCTCGGTCTTCAGCACTTTCAGACGCGGCGCAATATCAGCGCCGAAATCGGCAGGCGACTTCTCGTCGAGCGGCTTCTTCTTGGCCTTCATGATGTTGGGCAGCGATGCATAGCGCGGCTGGTTCAAACGAAGATCGACCGTGACAATCGCCGGAAGCTTCACATCGATGGTCTGGAGACCGCCATCCACTTCACGCGTGACCTTGGCCGAACCGTCACCCAGTTCCACCTTGGAGGCGAACGTCGCCTGGCTCCAGCCAAGCAGCGCCGACAGCATCTGGCCGGTCTGGTTGGCATCATCGTCAATCGCCTGCTTGCCGAGGAAGACGAGATCCGGCTTTTCCGCCTCGACCACACCCTTCAAAACCTTGGCGACGCCAAGCGGCTCCACCGTTTCATCCGTCTTGACCAGAATGGCACGGTCCGCACCCATGGCGAGCGCCGTGCGCAGCGTTTCCTGTGCCTGTGCCGGGCCGACCGAAACCGCGACGATTTCCGTCACCTTGCCCGCTTCCTTCAAACGGATCGCCTCTTCAACCGCGATCTCGTCAAAAGGGTTCATCGACATCTTCACGTTCGAAAGCTCAACCCCCGAACCATCACCCTTCACACGGATCTTCACGTTGTAATCGACAACCCGTTTCACTGCGACAAGGACTTTCATCCGCGATTACCTCTTCAATGACTCTTGCAGCACGACTATGCCGCCGTGAACTCCCACCCGCATGTCAAAATCCGACATGAAAGCGGCACCGGCGCAAACTGGGTAGTGACGCAAATGCGCTGCCTCTCCGCCGGGAACCGGCACGAAACCTAAAGACGGTTGACGTGCACGTCAATCAGGCATGGATCGCTATATCGATTAAAATCAATTTATTCTGACAACAGGTCATTCCGAATATGAGCAACCCGGCGTCTCCCCTTTTCATGTCATTTACAAGCAGCGCGCCGTGCTTTAGGTAACGCCCCGCAATCCGGTCGCAGCCTACCCGGTCAAAACAAGGAACCCTGACTTATGAAAACGCTCGTCGTCTGCTCCGGCGGACTCGATTCCGTTTCGCTTGCTTACAGAATAGCAGCCGAACACCAGCTCACCGCCCTTCTCTCCTTCGACTATGGCCAGCGTCACAGAAAGGAACTGGATTCGGCAAGAGCCTGTGCCGAACGGCTCAACGTCCCCCATCAGATTATCGATATACGGACTATTGGCGCCAGCCTGACCGGTTCGGCGCTGACGGACGATGTCGATGTCCCGGACGGACACTACGCCGAAGAAACGATGAAGATCACCGTCGTTCCGAACCGCAATGCAATCATGCTGGCAATCGCCTTCGGTGTGGCGGCGGCGCAAAACACCGATGCTGTAGCACTGGCCGTTCACGGGGGCGATCACTTCATCTATCCAGACTGTCGTCCCGGTTTTATCGACGCCTTCCAAACCATGCAGAACCATGCCTTGGACGGATACGCCGACATAAAGCTGCTTGCGCCTTATGTGCATGCATCGAAAGCCGACATCGTTACTGACGGCGCAAAATATGGGACACCCTTTGCCGCGACATGGTCCTGCTACAAGGGCAACGAACATCATTGCGGACGCTGCGGTACCTGTGTCGAACGGCGCGAGGCTTTCCATCTCGCCGGGATCGAAGACCCGACCTTCTATGAGGATCCAAGTTTCTGGCGCGCGGCAATCGAGAAGCGGAGCGTTTGATGTTTCGCATCACCAAGGAATTTCATTTCTCCGCATCACACCAGTTGACGGGCCTGCCTGCAGATCATCAATGTGCCCGCCTGCACGGCCATAACTATATCGTCGAGGTCGAGCTTTCCGCTTCCGACCTCAATCAACACGGATTTGTCCGCGACTATCATGAGCTGGCGCCATTCAAACGTTATATCGACGATTGTTTTGACCATCGCCATCTCAACGATGTTCTGGGCCACGACCAGAGCACAGCTGAAACCCTCGCCCGTCATTTTTTCGAATGGTGCCATGCGCGCTGGCCGGAAATTTCCGCCGTGCGGGTCAGCGAGACGCCCAAGACATGGGCCGAGTACAGACCGTGACCGATATACGCATCGCGGAAATTTTTGGGCCCACGATACAGGGCGAAGGCGTGCTGATCGGCGAGCCGACCGTTTTCGTGCGAACCGGTGGCTGCGATTATCGCTGTTCCTGGTGCGACAGCCTGCATGCTGTCGAGAGCCGCTTTCGCCATGAGTGGAAGCCAATGAGCGTCGAGGCGATTTGGGATGAAGTGACGACACTTTCCCGAAATGAGCCCCTGACAGTGTCACTTTCCGGCGGCAATCCCGCCATTCAGCCATTGGGACCCTTGATCGAGCATGGCAAGAAAAACGGCTATCGCTTTGCGCTGGAAACCCAAGGATCGGTTGCACAAGACTGGTTTTCCATACTCGACACGCTGGTGTTGAGCCCCAAACCGCCGTCAAGCGCCATGGTCACCGATTTCGATGCGGTGGCCGCATGTATCGAGGTTGCGGGCAATACGCCGCGAGCAGTGCTGAAATTCGTGATTTTCGACGATGCCGATTATGCCTTCGCCAAAGATGTGGCCCGCCGGCATCCCCAGCTGGCAGTCTATCTTCAGCCGGGCAATCACACACCACCGCCGCCGGAAGCGCATGACGCTGCGATCAACATCGACGGCATCATGCGGCGGATGGAATGGCTTGTCGACAAGGTGATCGCGGATGGCTGGTACGAAGCCCATGTCCTGCCCCAACTTCACGTGCTGATCTGGGGCAACAGGCGCGGCGTTTAGAGCGCGTTTCGATCTGATTGGATCAGATCGGCGCTCCAATCCTTTGTTTTACGCGCATCTTATCCGAAAACCGTTTCACACTTTTCGGGATGCGCTCTCACTAGCGATTGGCGCCGGGCACCCATAATACGTCCTGCGCGCCATTATCATTGACGGTTCGCGACGCCACGAACAGGAAATCGGAAAGGCGGTTGATATATTGCAGAGCCTCCGCCGAGACGACTTCTCCCTCGACGCGAGCAAGCGCAACCATGAGACGCTCGGCCCGGCGTGAAACCGTGCGAGCGAGATGCAAGGCAGCCGAGGCCGCCGAACCGCCGGGAAGAATGAATGAGCGGAGCGGCTGTAGATCGGCATTGAGCAGGTCTATATCGGCTTCCACACGTGCGACCTGCGAAGCGACAATGCGCAGCGGTTCGTAGGCGAGCGGTTTCCCGTCATCCGGCGTCGACAGATCGGCGCCAAGATCGAAAAGATCATTCTGGATTCGACCCAACATCGCATCGATCTGCGCATAGGGATTGTTCTCACCGCCAGTATGAAGGCGTGCCATCCCGATGCAGGCATTGGTTTCGTCCACTGTGCCGTAGGCTTCTACGCGCAGGTCCGACTTCAGCCGCCGTGGCCCGCTGGCAAGCCCGGTTGTGCCCTTGTCACCTGTGCGGGTATAGATCTTGTTGAGCTTGACCATACCTTACTGACCGTTTTTCACACGGGCGTAATAGATCGCCCCGACGATCAGGACAATGGCAATGAACTGCAGGAAAACGCGCAGCTGCATCATCTTGTTTGAAAAGTTGCCATCACCGCCGCGCATCATGTTGCGCAGGCCGATAATCAGAACGACAGCCACTGCAAACATGGCCACCATTGCCGCGCCCTTGAACAGAACGTCCATTTTATTTCCTTCCCATGCGCACTGTTCCGGACCTCACGACCGGTCTGACAGCATCCGGTAGAGCCAGCGTGCAGGCATCAGGCGCCGTGCCAGTGACCCAAGTTTCGCCGGCCTCGTCACCACATAATGCGGACGGGGACGCGGCGCCTCCAATGCATGAAGCAGTACAGCATAGACGGCTTCCGGTCCAAGCTTGTTCTTGGATTTTGTGCCGCCGCTTTCCAATTTCTCCATCTGGCGCTGGTAGAGTTCACGGTGCACCGAAGCCTCCATGTCGATATTGGCTCTTGCGTGGCTGGCGGCATTATACGTGAACTGCGAGGCTATCGGGCCAGGCTCGATCAACGACACATCGACACCGGAGCCTTCCAGCTCCATACGCTGGGCAAGCATCAACCCTTCAAGCGCGAATTTGGACGCCACATAAGCGCCGCGCCATTTCATTGGCACCAGTCCCAGGATTGACGAGCAATGCACAATACGCCCGTGCCCTTGCCGACGCATGACCGGAACCACGCGCCGGGTCAGGTCGTGCCAGCCGAAAAAATTGGCTTCAAACTGCTGGCGCAAGGCTTCGACCGGCAAATCCTCAATCGCTCCGGGCTGGGCATAAGCGCCATTATTGAACAGAGCATCAAGCTTGCCGTCAGTCTGGCGCAACACCTCATCAACCAGATTCGCTATCGACTGCGGCACGGTATAGTCGAGATAATACGCTTCCATTCCCTTTGTCTTGAGAGCTGCAATATCCCCGTCCTTGCGAGCCGTCGCAAAGACGCGCCAGCCTTGGCTGTGAAGCGCTTCGGCACAATAGGCGCCGATCCCGGAGGAGCAGCCGGTAATGATGATGGTTCGCTGTCGGTTCTGACCGAATGTTGCCGGAGCCATATGTTCGTTTCCCGCTGCCGTTTTGCCAAGATTGCTTGATTCGCCCTCGGTTTAAAACGGACCCCGCCCTTGCAATCCGCAGACCGATGCTAGATTTAAGGCCTTGAAACACAGGATGCACGCGTATCGGACACCAATCGCGACTTTGGGGACAAATCTGCGGATGCGAAAAATCAGACGTTTTCTCCGGCAGATCACCTGGGACGTCATTGGTCATTTCAGTTCGGACGATGGCTGGGCTTTCGCCAGCCATATCGCACTTTCCGGCCTGATGGCGCTGTTTCCGTTCCTCATTTTCGCCACGACGCTCGCAAGCTTTCTCGGCACCAAGGAATTCGCCGACACGGCGGTGCATGTCATCTTCGACATGTGGCCTTCGAACATCGCCGCTCCCATCGCCAATGAGGTGATGAACGTGCTGACCGTGCAGCGCAGCGGGCTTCTGACCCTCAGCGTCATTGCTGCCGCCTATTTTGCCTCCAACGGCGTGGAGGCATTGCGCATCGCTCTCAATCGCGCCTACCGCGTCACAGACCAGCGCTCGATCATTTTCTGCCGCCTGCAAAGCCTGGGCTTCGTTCTCGTCGGCACGCTGAGCCTGATGGCGATCAGCTTTCTCTTGGTTCTGGCACCACTTGCCGTGCGTATTGCCGAACAATGGTTCCCCGATATAGCACCGTTCACGGGCACGATTGCCTTCTGGCGCTATACGGTGGCTGTGGCCGTTCTGATTCTGGCGCTGTTCATGGTGCATATCTGGCTTCCGGCCGGGCGACGCAGCCTCGGCGACATCCTGCCGGGCATATTGGTCACGCTCGTTGCCTGGCTTGCCGCGGCCATGGCCTTTGCCAAATATCTGGAAACCTTCGCCAATTATGTAACGACCTATGCCGGCCTCGCCTCGATCATGGTGGCAATCGTCTTTCTCTACATGCTGTCGGCAATTTTCATCATCGGCGCGGAAATAAACGCCGCTATCATGATTTTCCGCAAGCGCGAACAGCAACCCGAACTTATCGACGCAACGTAGTCAAAGCGACGCCCAGCGTCGTCACCATCATGCCTGCAATCTGGATTGCAGACAGCGTTTCGCCGAAAATCAGATAGGCCATGATCGCCGCCGTTCCAGGCACCAGATAAAATAGCGACGCGACTTTCGACATTGCGCCTTCGCGGATCATGACCAGAAGCGCCAGAATGGCGCCAATGGAAATTGCAAGCGTCAGCCAGACCAGCGCAAAGATCAGCGATGGCGACCAGACCATCACCCGCGTTTCAAAGGCGAACGCACAGATGGCGGTCAGAATGGCGGCGGCGATATATTGTACCGCCGTCCCGGCCTTGAGATCGCCAGCCGTTCCGAACCGCTTCTGCCAGACCGTGCCGGTACTGATCGCCACCACTGTCAGAAAAGCTGCCGCAAGACTTTTCGGATCGACGCCGCTGCCGGCGGAAAATTTTGGCCATACCACCATGGCGACACCACAGAAGCCGATCAGCAGCCCTGCCCATTGCCGTCCGCTCGCCCGTTCTCCCAGAAGAATGGCTGCAATCAGCGTGGTCAGCATGGGCTGAAGACCTGCCACCAGACCGGACATTCCCGCAGGCAAACCGTGGTGGACGGCCCAGAACAAGGCAGACAGATAAACGCCATGGATGAGGCATCCGGCGATCGCCGCATGAAGAAGCACATCACCTTTCGGCCAGATGCTCCGGCTCGCCAGCGCCCAAAGCGTCATGATGACAGCCGCAATGGAAAAACGCACCGCCATGAAAGTGAACGGTTCCGCATAAGGCATGGAAAGCCCCGCACCGATGAAGCCGGTGGCCCAAAGCAGGACAAACATGATGGGGAAGAAACGGGCGGCCATGGCGGAACTCTCACTTTTGCGGCTCGCCTTATACTGTTTTGCGCCTATCACCTATCGCATAATACTGATTGCAGCGTTGAATTTGCCAAACAGCTGCCCGCATTTTATGAAGTGGCATGAACACGCCACCCGAAACGATCCGCATTCTCGTTGATGCCGACGCCTGCCCGGTGAAAGCTGAAGTCTATCGCGTGGCAGAACGGCACAATCTGCCGGTCATGCTGGTAGCCAACAGTTTCATTGCCATCCCGCGCGATGCGGAGCGCGTGGAACGGGTTATCGTATCGGACAAGCTCGATGCCGCAGATGACTGGATCGCCGAGAATTCACGGCCGGGCGCAATCGTGATTACCGCCGACATTCCCTTGGCCAGCCGCTCGCTCGAGAAAGGTGCCTCGGTGATTGCACCGAACGGGCGCGTTCACACCCAAAGCACCATCGGCAACACGCTGGCGACACGCAACCTGATGGACAGCTTGCGTTCCGCCGGCGAAGTGACGGGCGGCCCCTCCCCCTTTTCACCGAAAGACCGCTCTGCATTCCTCTCGGCCCTTGATCTCGCCATCGTCCGGCTGAAGCGCGCCGGTTACGTTTCAGGCTGACCGCATCGAGGCGGTTGCGACCCCGGCGCCGATCAGCAATGTCCCGCCAGCACGATTGAAGATGCTGAGCGCCCGTTCGCTCGAAAAGAAGCGGCGCGCCCGGGTTGCCAGAAGCGCATAGGCGAAGGCGTTGAGGAAAGCGAGCACGAGGAACGTGCTTTCAAAAACCAGCATCTGGGTCAGGAAATCCCGGTGCGGGCTGAGAAACTGCGGAAGAAAAGCTACGAAAAACGTAATGCTCTTCGGGTTGAGCGCAGTCACCAGCCAGGCATGAACCAGCATCCGCATCGGATGCACCTTGTCATGCCACGCATTGGCTTGAAGTGCTCCACCAGCGCGAAACAGTTTTATGCCTAGCCAGACCAGATAAGCCGCACCGGCCCATTTGACGACGGTAAAAACGGTTGCGGATGCCGCGAGCAGTGCGCCCACGCCAAGCATGGATAGCGTCATCGCGGTAAAGTCCCCAAGCGCGACGCCGAGGGCCATCGGAAACGCTGCCTTCCAACCTTGTCCCAGAGCATAGGAAACGACGAGCAGAACGGTTGGCCCCGGAATGACCAGAAGCACCAAGGATGCGGCGGAAAATGCGAGCCAGATTTCAATACTCATGGGCTGCTCCTCTTTGAAGAGGAAACAAGCCACTGATTCTCGACTTTGTCGAGTATTAAAGCTTCTGCGCCGCTTCGATGAGTTTTTTCGCTTCCGGGCTGTCCCATGGCGCGGGACCGTTCATGGCAGCAATCTGGCAGCCTTCCTTGTCGACGAGCAGCGTCACTGGAAGACCAAACGCCAGATTCTTGCGCTTCAATTCGTTGAAGCTCGACATGGAAGCGTCCCGGTGCAGGGTCAGGTTCTTGATGCCGATTTCACTAAGAAAGCCCTTTGGCTTGTCGTCGGAGCCGGTATCGATATTGATGGCAACAACGTCGAAATCGCTGCCGCCTTTTTCGCCTTGCAGCTTGTCGAGGGCGGGCATTTCCTCCCTGCAGGGAGCGCACCATGTCGCCCAGAGATTGACCAGCAGCGTCTTGCCCTTGTAGTCGCCAAGCGTCATCTGCTTGCCGTCCGGGCCGGTAAAGGCGATATGCGAAACGGAAATCGGCTTTTCGGCAGCGCGCATGGCTGCCACGCCACCGGTCGCAGCAGCATCCAGCGCCTTCAGCTTGTCCGCTTTCAGCACGCATTGTGCCGACGCTTCATCGCTTTCGGCTACAACATTCGCTGAAACATTCTGGTCAACGACATTGCCAGAAGGGCGCTCCATCACGTATACCGCCCCGATACCGGCAATGACACCGGCAAGGGCGGCAAGAAGGACGATCTTGCGATTTCCCGATTTCGTCTGCGGTTCGGAATTCGCCTTTTCGTTGTCTTCTGCCATGTCGCGTTACTTCTTTCCAATATTCCGCCAAATTGTCACTCGGGGCATATGAGCATGAGCGAACAAAAATCAAGCAACCAGATGTGGGGCGGCCGTTTTGCCTCAGGCCCCGATGCGATCATGGAAGAGATCAATGCATCGATCGGCTTCGACCGCAAGCTCTATGCGCAGGATATTCAAGGCTCGCTTGCCCATGCAGCCATGCTGGCAAAGACGGGCATTATTGCGGCGGAAGACCATCGACAAATCGAAGATGGCCTGAAAACCATTCTCAAGGAAATCGAGGACGGCAAGTTCGCCTTCTCGCGCAAGCTCGAAGACATTCACATGAATATCGAAGCGCGGCTTGCCGAACTGATCGGCCCGGCCGCCGGACGGCTCCATACCGCCCGCTCGCGCAACGATCAGGTGGCCGTGGACTTCCGTCTCTGGGTCAAGCAGGAACTGGAAAAGACCGCCGCCGCCCTTAAGAACCTGATCGAAGCTTTTCTGGAGCGCGCCGAAGAACATGCGGCAACCGTCATGCCGGGCTTCACCCATCTCCAGACCGCGCAGCCCGTCACCTTCGGCCATCATTGCATGGCCTATGTTGAAATGTTCGGTCGCGATCTGTCGCGCGTCCGCGATGCCATCGAGCGCATGGACGAATCGCCACTGGGTGCAGCAGCCCTTGCGGGAACAGGCTTCCCGATCGACCGTCATATGACCGCCAAGGCGCTCGGCTTTCGCGAGCCGACCCGCAATTCGCTCGACAGCGTTTCCGACCGAGACTATGCGCTGGAGTTCCTGTCGCTTGCCGCGATCTGCGCTGGTCACCTCTCGCGCCTTGCCGAAGAGATCGTCATCTGGTCTACGCCCCAGTTCAATTTCGTGCGCCTCTCCGACGCCTTCTCGACCGGCTCGTCGATCATGCCGCAGAAGAAGAATCCCGACGCCGCCGAACTGGTTCGCGCCAAGACGGGCCGCATCAATGGATCGCTGATAGCCCTTCTGACTATCATGAAGGGCCTGCCGCTCGCCTATTCCAAGGACATGCAGGAAGACAAGGAACAGGTCTTCGACGCCGCTGAAAATCTGGAACTCGCCATTGCGGCTATGGCTGGCATGGTGCGGGACCTGACGATCAATGTCGCACCGATGAAGAAGGCCGCAGGTTTGGGTTACTCCACCGCGACCGATCTCGCCGACTGGCTGGTACGCGAATTGGGACTTCCCTTCCGCGAAGCCCATCACGTTACCGGTCGCGCCGTCGCTCTGGCGGAAAGCCGCAAGGTCGATCTGTCAAAACTGTCGCTGGAGGAACTACAGTCGATCCATCGGGGTATCACGGACGCAATTTTCGGCTATCTGACGGTCGAAAAGTCGGTGAAGAGCCGTCAGTCCTTCGGCGGCACGGCCCCGCAGGAAGTGCGCCGCCAGATTCGTTACTGGAAGAAGCGCATTACCAAGGCCTGATAGTCGATCAACATGATGTCATGTGAAATCATCCAGTCAACGGATGATTTCACTCTTGGAAATTTTGCGTTACAGCTAGCGCAAATAGATTTTATTTCGGGAACCAACGCTGATGACAGGCCGCTCCGCCATTTCTTCCGTGCTTCTGATTGCCGCGCTTGCGGCCACGCTTGCCGCTTGCGGTCGCAAGGGCCCGCTTGAGCCACCGCCATCTGCCGTCGTGACCGACGAACAGGGCCACACCAAGCCGAAACCGAAGGAAGACAAGCCGATCATCCTCGACAAGTTGCTGTAAGTTTCCGCTGTAGGGCCTTTTTCCCGTGAACCATTTCGAATATCGCAACGGCGTCCTTCACGCCGAAAATGTCAGCCTGCCTGAAATCGCACAGGCCGTCGGCACACCTTTTTATGTCTATTCGCGCGCGACCGTCGAGCGCCATTTCCGCGTGTTCCGCGAAGCCTTCGCCGGTATGGAAACGCTCGTTACCTATGCGCTGAAGGCCAATTCCAACCAGGCCGTCCTCAAAACTCTGGCCAAGCTTGGCGCGGGTGCCGACACCGTTTCGGAGGGCGAGATTCGCCGTGCGCTTGCGGCGGGCATCCCGGCAAACAAGATCGTCTTTTCCGGCGTCGGCAAGACGCCGCACGAAATGGATTTTGCGCTTGAAGCTGGCATTTATTGCTTCAACGTGGAATCCGAACCGGAACTCGAAATTCTTTCGGCCCGCGCCGTCAGGGCAGGCAAGGTTGCATCCGTATCGCTGCGTATCAACCCTGATGTGGATGCCAAGACCCACGCCAAAATCTCGACGGGCAAGTCCGAGAACAAGTTCGGCATTCCCCGCGTCAAGGCGCGGGAAGCCTATGCCCGTGCAGCAAGCCTGCCCGGTCTCGACGTGGTCGGCATCGATATGCATATCGGCAGCCAGATCATCGACCTGGAACCATTCGACGATGCGTTTGCCCTGATGGCGCAACTGGTCAAGGAATTGCAGGCCGACGGCCACAATATCCGCCACGTCGATGTTGGCGGCGGATTGGGCATTCCTTATCGCACCGACAATACGCCGCCACCTTTGCCCGTGGCCTATGCTGAAATCGTCGCCAGGCATATCAAGCCGCTCGGCCTCAAGACCGTGTTCGAACCGGGCCGCCTGATTGTCGGCAATGCAGGACTTCTGGTGACGGAAGTGATCTTCGTGAAGGAAGGCGATGCCAAGAACTTCGTCATCGTCGATGCGGCGATGAACGATTTGATTCGTCCTACACTTTACGATGCCTTCCATGATATCAAGCCGGTTGCCCTGCCGAAAGACGATGCGCCGCGTATCCGCGCCGATTTCGTCGGCCCGGTCTGCGAAACCGGAGATTATCTGGGTCTCGACCGGGAAGTGGCCAAGCCCGCTCCGGGTGACCTGATTGCCGTCTGCACGACCGGCGCTTATGGCGCAGTGCTGTCCAGCACTTACAACAGCCGCCTGCTCATTCCCGAAGTGCTGGTCGATGGCGACCGCTATCATGTCGTGCGCCCGCGCCGGACTTATGAAGAATTGCTCGCGCTCGATTCCGTGCCGGAGTGGCTATAATCCCGCGAATACAATTATCATGGCAAAGCCTCGCCTTTGCCATGATGCGTGTTATCCTGTTGCAAGATGAAAACGCGATACACGCCAGAAAGCCCAGATGACGGATCGTAGCAACTACAGGAAAGACAGGCTGCGCCGCGCGCGCGATGCTTTTCTGCGGCTGTTTTCGGGCGAGGGTGCCAGCCTCCGCCGTTTGCGTCTGCGTGCCTTTCTTTCAATCGGCTTCGAGCGGCTGTGGCCGCTCATCCTGCCGCTGTTTCTTCTTGTCGGTCTGTTTCTCAGCCTGAGCTGGTTCGGCCTGTTCGGCATGATGCCGCGTTGGCTGCATATCGGCGTGCTGGGCCTCTTCGGGATCGCCGGTCTCATATCGATCTACCTGCCGTTCCGGTTTCGATCCCCAACCGAAAGTGACGTCACAAGCCGTATCGAGGCGATCAACGGCCTCGTGCACGAACCGCTTGCCGTGCAGACGGGCCATATGGCAACCGGCGAACATGATGCGTTTGCCCTTGCCCTGTGGCGGGAACACCAGCGCCGCATGGCGGACCGGTTGAAAAACCTGCAATCCGGCCTGCCTTATACGCGTGTTCCCGAACATGATCCCCTTGGCATTCGAGCACTGGTCGCCCTCCTTTTCGTGACCGCCTTCGCCTACAGTTTCAGCCCGAACAGCGGCCGCATTGCAGATGCCTTTCATATCCGTCCCGGTGACAGTACCGCTATTGCGCGCATCGATGCATGGGTGACGCCGCCGCGTTACACTGGCCGTGCTCCTGTTTTCCTGACCGTCGCGAACGGCAGCGACGCAGATGCAATCAACGTGCCGCGAGGCAGCATTCTTTCGGTCCGTGTTATTGGTGGCGGCTCTGAACGCCTTACCGCGACCGATGCAAAAGGCGAGCGCCGCGACGTCCAGCCGGTAAATGCCAAGGAAGATCAGAAGGCCCCTGCACAACAAGCCCTTGTCGATGGCAGCCGCAATTTCCGCTATGATCTGCAACAGGACGAAACCCTGGCGCTTTCCGGCACCGATGCTCGCTGGAAGTTTTCTGTTACGCCGGACGCCCCGCCCACAATCCGTTTCACCAAGGAGCCCGGGCGGGCATTGAACGGCACATTGCAGCTCTCCTATCAGATCGATGACGATTATGCGCCGGTAAAGGCCGAAGGTGAGATCGTCCCGCTCAACGATGACGAGGACGAGGAAGCCGCCCCCCTTTACGACGCGCCGGAACTGCCGCTTGCTTTGCCGCGGCGCGGTACGAAGGACGCAACGACGTCGAAGGACCTGACCGAACACCCATGGGCAGGTGAAAAGGTTGCCCTCTCGCTGGTTGTGACCGATGCCGCCGGACAAACGGGCCGTAGCGAAACCAAGGTCATCACCTTGCCGGAGCGCCCTTTCAGCAATCCGCTTGCCCGCGCCGTCGCGGAGCAGCGCCGTATCCTGGCGCTCGATGCGACGCAACGTGGGCATGTGCTCGACATGCTGTCGGCAATTACGCTGCGTCCGGAAGAAACCATCAAGAATGCCGCCCATTATCTGGGTCTGGTCACGATTGGCACACGTCTTCGGCTCGCTAGAAGCGATGACGACTTGCGCAATGCGGCGGATTATATGTGGCAGGTTTCGCTCGGTATCGAGGACGGCAATCTGTCCGCCGCCGAAAAACGCCTGCGGCAAGCCCAGGAAGCCTTGAAGAACGCTTTGCAGAACGGCGCCTCTCAAGAGGAAATTGAAAAGCTATCGGCAGACTTGCGCAAGGCAATGCAGGATTTCCTGCGCGAATTCGCGCAACGCCAGCAGCAGAATCCGAATGCGCGCCGCGCGACGCCGGATCCCAATGCACGGATGCTGACGGAAAAAGACCTCCAGCGCATGATGGATCAGATCGAAAATCTGGCGCGTCAGGGCTCGCGAGATCAAGCGCAAGAACTGCTGTCGCAATTGCAGAATCTGATGAATAACCTGCAGATGGGACAGGCGCAGCAGGGCCAGCAAGGTCAGGGGCAAGGCCAGATGCAGCAGCAGATGAACAAGCTCGGCGAACTGATGCAACGCCAGCAAAAGACCATGAACGAAACCTTCGATCTCGATCAGAAGATGCAGCGACAGTTCGGCGGCAGCGATGGTGAAGGCGAATTCGGCGACAACATGTTCCCCGGCGATGACGGCTCCAGGGGCGGTGAAGCTGAAAACGGAAAAGGCCAGGGTGGAAAGGGCGATGTTCCGCCCGATATGGCGGAAGCCATGCGCAAACTGCAACAGCAGCAGAAGAACCTCCAGTCCGACCTGCAAAAGCTGATGGACGACCTGAAGGGCATGGGTATCGAACCCGGCAAGGATTTTTCGGACGCCGGAAAATCAATGGGCAATGCCACGGATGCGCTGGGCCGCAGCGAAGGCGCGGAAGCAGGCGACCAGCAGGGCAATGCGCTCGATGCGCTGCGTCGCGGCGGGCGCGACATGATGCAGAAGATGCAGCAAGCCATGGGCCAGACCGGACAGGGGCAAAGCGGAGCCAACGGCAGCAGGGGGCGCGATCCGCTTGGGCGCCAGCCGGGTACCGGGGACAGCCTTAACGATGACGTCAAGATTCCCGGTGAAATCGATATTCAGCGTGCGCGTGAAATTCTCGATGAAATCCGCCGCAAGCTTGGCAATGCGCTGACGCCGCAGATGGAAAAGGAATATCTGCAGCGCCTGTTGAAATTCGATTGAGAAACAGGCCGAAGCCTTATTCCATCACGCGGCCAACATAAGGCAACTGGCGGAAGGCGTGCCCAACGTCCATACCATAACCGACGACAAAATAGTCCGGGCATTCAAAAGCCACGAAATCGGCATCAAGATCAACCTTGCGACGCACGCTCTTGTCAAGAAGAACAGCGATGCTGACGCTGCGCGCTCCGCGTTCCAGCATGAGTTCGCGAACGAATTTCAGCGTCTTGCCGGATTCCAGAATATCGTCGATCAGCAGCACGTCACGGTCACGAACGTCACTGTCGATATCGCGCAGCAGACGAACTTCCGTGCTTGTCGTACCCTTGCCGTAGCTTGAAACGGTAATGAATTCGACATCCGGTTCCACGCCCGCATCATGCATTGCGCGGATAAGATCGGCCGCAAAAATGAAGGAACCTTTCAGAATCGAGATCGTCAGCAGATTGTGGAATTTGCGTTCAGCAATGGCCTTGGCGAGATCAAGATTGCGGCCCGCAATCTCATCCGGACTGAAAAGAACTTCGATTGTCTTGCCGCCGACTTCGGGCATCTGCTGCTTCTCCTGATCGTTCGCTTACGCGCAGACTCGGGGCGCGCATAAAGGGCGCCGGAAAGGCTCGCTCTATAGCATGGTTTGAGGAAATTGCACCCCACCACTTCAAGATGCTCAGGCTTCTCCATTTCCCAACGTCAAGATTTCATATAGCGTGGCGTCCATGCATCCAGACATCATCGAACTGCGGTCATTTTACGATACCACTCTCGGCCATCTCGCGGAGCGCGCTATCCGCATGGCGCTTGCCGGGCTATGGGATCGCGTGCCGGGAGAGCGGCTTGTCGGCATGGGTTACAGCCTGCCCTATCTCGACCGTTTCAGTGCCGATACGGAGCGGACTTTCGCCTTCATGCCTGCCGGTCAGGGAGCAGTCGCCTGGCCCTCGGTGGAAAAAACGGCGACAGCGCTCGTTTTCGATGAAGAACTGCCGCTGCCGGATTCCTCGATCGATCGCGTGCTCATGGTGCATGCTCTGGAATATGCGGAAAACCCGACAGAAACACTGAAGGAGATGTGGCGTGTCCTCGCGCCCAATGGGCGGCTCGTCATCGTGGTTCCGAACCGGCGGGGCCTCTGGGCCCGCTTCGAACATACGCCGTTCGGCAGCGGACGGCCCTACAGCCGCACCCAGCTCACCACCTTGCTGCGCGAGGCGAATTTCACCGTCAGCACGGTAAGTGACGCCCTGCATTTTCCGCCCGCCACGCGACGATGGATGATGCGGCCCTGTCTCGCGCTCGAAGGAATGGGGCGGCGGCTGTGGCCGGTCTTTTCAGGCGTTCTGGTGGTGGAAGCGCAGAAGCGGCTCTATCAGGGGCTCCCCGTCTCCCAGCGCTCGTCGCGCCGCGTTTTCGTTCCGGTTCTCGCCCCGCAGGGCACACCCGTCGGCGGGTTGCGGAAAGTACCGGCACGAACCAGCACGACAGATCGTAAAAACTAGTGTGGTAATTCCGAAATTCGTATGACCTTAAAGCAGTGTTGCGACGAATTTCGGATTCAAACGCACACTAGGACATTTCCGCATCAAGCCCCGCAAAAACGTACAGTTGCTGCGGCCGACAAGTATTACCGGCCAAGGTTTTTCTCGACTTGGACGCAATGGCGGGATATGCCCCATCATACCTTTAACATTGACCTTTTGGCGGAGCCAAAATCATGACCGATACGCAGAACCTTACCCGTCCTCAGCCCAAGGCAGGCCTGCTCGACATCGCGGCCTACGTACCCGGCAAGGAACATGTGGAAGGCGTTGCCAAGGTCTATAAGCTCTCCTCAAATGAAACGCCGATCGGCCCGAGCCCGCATGCCGTCGAAGCCTATCGACACGCAGGCGAAAGACTGGAGCTTTATCCCGACGGACAGGCGCTGGCGCTGCGCCAGGCAATTGCCGAAACGCAGGCGCTCAACGTAGCGAATATACTGTGCGGCAACGGCTCCGACGAACTGCTCGGCCTGATCTGCCAGACCTATCTTGCTCCGGGCGATGAAACCATCATCACCGAACACGGATTTGCCGTCTACAAGATCCAGACGCTTGGCGCCGGTGCAACGCCGGTCACAGTTCAGGAGAAGAACGAGCATATTGATGTGGACGCGATTCTGGCTGGCCTGTCGCCGCGCACCAAAATCGTCTTCATCGCCAATCCGGGCAATCCGACCGGAACCTATCTGCCTTTCGAGGAAGTCCGTCGCCTTCATGCCGGGCTGCCGAAGCACGTGCTTCTGGTCCTCGATGCAGCCTATGCCGAATATGTGCGCCGCAACGACTACGAAGCCGGCCTTGAACTTGTTTCTTCCAACGAGAACGTCGTCATGACCCGCACCTTCTCGAAAATCCATGGGCTGCCGGGCCTGCGTATCGGCTGGATGTATGCGCCGCTTCACGTCATCGATGCCGTCAATCGCATCCGCGGACCGTTCAACATGAACTCTGCCGCCATTGCTGCGGGCGCTGCCGCAATCCGGGACCGCGCCCATGTCGAGAAGTCGATCGCCTATAATGAAAAATGGCTTGGCTGGCTGACCGAGGAATTCACCAAGCTCGGGCTTCGTGTAACGCCTTCGGTCACGAATTTCCTGCTGATCCACTTTCCGGAAGATGCTGCGCATTCGGCAGACAAGGCTGATGAATGGCTTTCCAAACGGGGTTATATCTTGCGTCGTGTGGGCGGTTACGGTTTCCCCAATGCCTTGCGCATGACCGTTGGACCGGAAGAAGCCAATCGTGGCGTTGTCGCCGCCCTGACCGAATTTTTGAAGTAGAACAATGTCCACGGTCCATTTCAACAAGATCGCCCTGATCGGCATCGGCCTTATCGGTTCATCGCTGGCCCGCGTCATTCGGCGTGAAAAGCTCGCGGATCACATCGCCATCGCCACGCGCAGCAGCGAAACGCTGAAACGCGCCGAAGAGCTGGGGCTCGGCGACAGCTACACCACGGATAGCGCCGAGGCCGTCCAGGATGCCGATCTCGTCATCGTGTCTGTACCGGTCGGCTCGTCAGGCACCGTCGCGCGCCAGATCGCGGCAAGTCTCAAACCCGGTGCCATCGTGACCGACGTCGGCTCCACCAAGGCATCCGTGATTGCCCAGATGCAGCCGGAATTGCCCGACACCGTGCGCTTCATTCCCGGGCACCCGCTGGCTGGCACGGAATATTCGGGTCCGGATGCGGGCTTCGCGGAACTCTTCACCAATCGCTGGTGCATTCTCACTCCCCTGCCCGACACGGATGAAGCAGCGCTGGAAAGGCTGAGCGATTTCTGGATCGCCTGCGGCTCGCGGCTTGATCGCATGGACCCTCAGCATCACGACCTAGTGCTGGCCATAGTCTCGCATCTGCCGCATATCATCGCCTATAACATCGTGGGTACGGCCAGCGATCTGGAACAGGTGACCAAATCGGAAGTCATCAAATATTCCGCTTCCGGTTTCCGCGACTTCACGCGCCTGGCCGCCTCTGATCCGACGATGTGGCGCGACGTCTGCCTGCACAACAAGGATGCAATCCTCGAAATGCTGGGGCGTTTTTCGGAAGATCTCGCCTCGCTGCAGCGCTCGATACGCTGGGGCGACGGTGAAGCGCTGTTCGAACTTTTCACGCGCACGCGCGCTGTCCGCCGTGGCATTATCGATGCGGGGCAGGAAGTGGATGCGCCGGACTTCGGTCGTCAGGCTGCGACGCGCAAGTAGGGCGGAACATGCCGCCCTACTCCCTTGCTGCCTTATTCACCTACTCCCCTAAAGAGCAGGTAACCGTCCAAGCGGAATGAAGCCGGCACTTACCTTGCCCTTGCGAACGGCGATCTCCAGCACAGGATTGCCGTTTTCGTCTTTCGGCATGGCCGAAAGAGCAAACAGTACGGTGGCTATATTGCCCCCCTGCTCGGGAAACACCGTCTGTCCGGCCTGTGCCAGCGATTGCGGATTGACCAGCGTCAGCTTCACATCGGCATTGATCAGCCCGTCCGCATCGATGGAAAACGGCCCAGCGACAGAAACCATGGCCCCATTGGGCATGGACAGAAAAGCCTGATTGACCGTGCCGGAATGCCCCCGCAACCTTTGATGAAAGGGCGTGTCGCTACGGGCGAGCAGCGTTGCGGCGTCTGACACATTGATGTCAGCCACACCGTCGATTTCGGGGCTGGTGGCATTGCCTATCGCGGCCTTGGCAAGCTTCAATCCGGCAAAGCGGCCATTGATCTTCAGAGTGCCGTCCGCTTCGCTCATGCGGAAATCCATCTGCTCGAGCGTGCTGAGCGGCTCCGTCGTCGTTGTTTCCGTGCGAAGACCAACCGCGACTTCACGCGCAGCCAGTTCGATTTCGGTCGGGAACGGCCGCGCCAGACGGGTATTGGAGGTAAATTTGCTCCAGTTGACCTCCAGCGGCTCCAGCCCCGGAAATTCGATGAAGGCGGGTCCGATGAGATCGTTCGAGAGGGAACGCGGCGCATAGACAGGAGAGCCGGAGGTAAAGCGCCCGGCACGGAACGACATGCCTTCGGAAGGACGCTGCCAGGAAATGCTGTCGCAGACGACATTGACGCGCAGCGGATAACCACCCATGCGCAGGTCTTCGCATTTCACGCCGACGCCCTGGGCCGCGAGCTTGGCCATGTCGGCCTTGGCCCGCGCTTCCAGCTTGTTTGCAATATAAAACCAGCCTGCCGTATAGCCAGCGATCAGGACGACGAGAATGACGAGGAGCGTTAGGGGACGCTTTTTGGCTTTCGGTGCGTTCATTCCAGTATGCGCCATTTCAAAAGCCTTGTTTATCAGTCAGTCATTTCGGGAGTTCGCTCTGGATTCGGACCATAGCCAAAATCCCGTAACGTTGTGCTCCTCTCGACTGGTGGCCATATTATGGCAGGATTGTGCCTTGTGAAGATATGGAAAAGAAAAATAGAGGGATATCCGTCGATTACCGGTGGAAATCGACATTTACTAAATCATTATAGGCCCTCTTATGACCACAGCTCTCGATGACAGACGAATGAACGATTTCTGGGTTTTCGGTTATGGCTCGCTGATGTGGCGACCGGGCTTTGCACATGTGGAAACGGTCCGCGCCCGCCTTTATGGTTATAGGCGCAGCCTGTGCATCTATTCGCACGTTCATCGAGGAACACCCGATCATCCGGGCCTGGTCCTCGGGCTCGATGCCGGCGGCTCCTGCCTTGGCATGGCTTTTCGTGTGCCGGGCGACATGACCGACGAAGTGATGACCTACCTGCGCGAACGTGAAATGTCGAACCAGGTCTATCACGAAAAGCACCTCCGCCTGCGCCTCGCCGACGGTCGCAGTGTTGATGCGGTCACCTATGTCGCCGACCGCCGCCACATCCAGTATGCAGGGTCGCTTTCAGCGGAGAATGCCGCGGCAATCGTCGCGTCGGCTCGCGGCGATTCCGGTGCCAATGTGGATTATGTCGCCAATACGCTCCAGCATCTGCGCAATATGCGTGTCCGCGATCACTGGCTGGAACACGTCAACGATCTCATTCACCGCAACATCAATGACCGTTCGACAATTTAAGCGCTGAAAGCGAGCGCTACGCTCCTCAAAAATTCCAGCGTTCGGTGCTCAGCCCTTGTTCTTGCCCGATGCAACCGCTACATCTCCGCCAATTGCCAAGGAGGCCTCCATGATCGCATTGTTCCGCACCATTGATCTGGCGCTTGATATCTACACCTATATCATTATTGCGAGTGCCATCTTCTCGTGGCTCTATGCGTTCAATGTCGTCAATTCCGGCAACCGGTTTGTGGCCTCAATCGGTGAGTTCCTCTACAAGGTAACGGAACCTGCTTTGCGGCCTATCCGCAATCTTCTGCCCAATCTTGGCGGCATCGATATTTCACCGATCATCCTGCTGCTGATTATCTTCTTCATCCGCCAGTTCATGTGGACGACGCTGCTGCCGCTTTTCCTTTAAGCGCATCAATAGAGCGGCTCCGCTTAAAACGGAGTCGCCGGAACCGCTCCATTTGTTTTTCCGCGCACCTTGTTCCGAAAACCGCTTCGCACTTTTCGGGATGCGCTCTGAAAACAATAGCGCCCGGACATTGCCGGGCGCTTTTGTCTAGACGGATCGAGAAGCTGCCGCTTACTTGTTCTTGGCGCGTTCGATAGCTTCGACGATGAACTTGCGTGCGTAATCTTCGTCGCCCCAGTCACCGATCTTGACCCACTTGCCGGGTTCCAGATCCTTGTAGTGCTCGAAGAAGTGCGCGATCTGCTTCAGAGTGATCTCCGGCATATCGGTATAGTCGTGGATCTTCTCGTAGCGGCGCGTCAGGTGCGGCGACGGCACAGCGATGATCTTCTCGTCCTTGCCGGAATTGTCTTCCATGACCAGAACGCCGATCGGGCGGACATTGATCACGCAGCCGGGAACCAGCGGACGGGTGTTGCAGACGAGGACGTCAATCGGATCGCCATCTTCCGAAAGCGTATGCGGCACGAAGCCGTAATTGCCCGGATAGGTCATTGGCGTATAAAGGAAGCGGTCGACGATGAGAGCGCCGGCCTTCTTGTCCATCTCGTACTTGATCGGCTGGCCGCCGACAGGCACTTCAATGATGACGTTGACGTCTTCAGGAGGATTGGAGCCGATGGAGATGGCATCAATATTCATGATGTGTCCTTTCGTGTCGGGCTCTGATAACGGGTTTCAAGGTTGCACGCAAGAAAAACGAAAGTTCTAGAAAACGCGGCGAATTGTCGTTCTCGCAACGCAATTGAACGTGATCAGGCCGTTAACATGCTGTGAGGGTTAAACGCCGAGTTCGTTCAGTCGTTGAACGGCTGTCGGCGGCATCGGGGGAGGATTGGGATCTCGGCTGGCGGCGATCAGGAATTCGTCGCAGGCCGTTTCCGTCGTTTCGATCAATCTCTTGAGGAATTCTTCTTTCGGCAGGCCTGGCGGAATGGGCGGCAGAATGCGGGCGCGAATGGTTCCTGGATAACGCAGGAACTTGCGGCGCGGCCAGTAGAGGCCTGCATTATGCGCGATCGGGACAACCGGAATATTGAGCGCTTCGTAGAGATGAACGATGCCGTACTTATATTGTGGCGGAGCGCCCGGCGCCCGGCGCGTGCCCTCGGGATAAATGAGAATCTGGCGCCCTTCCGCAATCGCCTTTTCCGCTCCCGTGGTGATGGAGTGCAACGCCTTGACGCGTGAACCGCGATCGACCGGGATCATCTGCATCTTGGCGATATACCAGCCGAAAAGCGGGATGCGCATCAGTTCCCGCTTCAGGATCAGCACCGGATCATCGAGATAGGGCAGGAAAGCATAGGTATCCCAGGCGGATTGGTGCTTCGGGGCGCAGATATAGGCACCTTCGGGGATATTCTCCAATCCGTCGACAACATAGTCGGTGCCGGCAATGTGCCTCTGCAGCCAGAGATTGACCCGCGCCCACAGCTTCGGCACGATCCAGGCCTTCTTGCGGGGCAACAGGAAATAAAAGGGCGTGTAGACGATCATCTGGACCAGCGTGCAGATATAAAACGCCGCATTGAACAGGATAGAGCGCAGGTAGAGAAGCATCAGTCGGCGGAGACCCTGGCTAAAGCATTTTCGTTCCCGGCTTCCGGAAAACGAACACGCGCGAATTCTGGACTTTCTTCAGAAAGCTTCGGCACCGATATATCAGGAAGATCGGGCATTTCCATCAGGAAATTGTAATCCGTACGAGAGATCAGCTCCCCGCCGTCGCGCTCTGCCTGGGCTGTGTTCCAAACAGCTCGCTCGTGCCAACACGCACGGCGGCGCCCAGATATTTCACATATTCGATGAAGAGCACGCGCAACGTATCGCCTTCAGCCACCCAGCTATGTTCGCGACGCTCCCCGCTCACCACCGGATAGGGGATGAATTCCACATCCTTCATGAGATAGGACATTTCCAGCGTGCTGCGCGGAATATGGTAGTTGTTGGTGACCAGGATTACGCGGCGATAATTATTGGTACGGATCCAGCGTTCGCTTTCCGCGGCATTGCCGACGGTGTTGAGCGCCGACCGGTCGAGATCGACGCAGCAGTCGAACAGGCTTTGATCGGCATGTGTGGTGCGCTGCAGCACCTTTTCGTTGGTCGACGGATGAACGCCGCTTATCAAAAGCCGCTTTCCACGCTTGTCTTTCAGAAGATCGACCGCAGCCTGAATTCGGGACTGGCCGCCGGTCAGAACGATGATCGCATCGGCAGGCTCATCGATAGACGGAGGCTGCATGCTGGTGACCTTCTCGCCGAACACAACGAATCCGACGAGGAACACCAGAAGAATGATAAACAGAATGATGGAAACAGGCTGGAAACGTCTGAACATGCGCATCATGACAGACCACAGGAAATTGCGGGATGCAACTGTAAAGGATTGCAGGGAAACGCTGTTCCGACGCCGGCGCCAGACGACATCCCCTGTACTAAGTCCGTTTGCTGTCTGCCTCTGTGCCACTGCATCGTTATTTGACCGGTGCCCGCCCGATAGCGCTCGCGGGATTCGCATATCATCTCTTCTTCCATCATAGCCAGCATTGCGGCGAGAAGTCGGAGAAGCAGCCGAAAATCGTGGCTTGAAAGCGCCCGTATCGGAAAAGGTCTTCATTCGGAGCGCACCCCCGGACCGTCCATAGTTGCAAGCTGGCGGATCACCGTCAGGCGGCTGGTCAGCATGGTCAGGAAACTGACCAGAATGATGATGACGGCAGCACCGATATAGCCGCTGCGTCCGATAGCGAAGTTGCCGAACATGGCCGCCGCCTGATCGCCTTCGGGCGTCGCCATATGGCTCGATGCCCACCAGGAAAAGATCAGGAACACCAGCATCGCAGCAGCTCCGCCGCACAGAGCTCCCTTCAATGCCGTGCGGAAGAAATGCCATTCGAACTCGCGCGCCACAAATTTCGATTCCGCGCCTATGAAATGCAGCACCTCGATAATATGTCCGTTGCCAGACATTGCGCCCCGCGTGGCAAAGATCACGGTTAAGACGGTCGCCGCGACCACAAGCGAGAGAACGCCCGTCCCCACGAACACCGTCGTATGCGCCATGGAGACAAGCCTGTCGACCCAGGTGCGATGATCATCGAAAGTCGCAGCCGGAATTGCGCGTGTGATTTCAGCGCGCATGGTTTCAAAATCAGGCGGTGCATTTTCGTCAATGGTAACGACGACAAGGCGCGGCACGGGCAGTTCATCGATATTCAGGCCGCTGCCGAGCCATGGTTCGAGCAGCCGCGCAGTCGCATCCTTATCGATGATGCTCGTGCCTTTGACGCCAGCAAAACCGCGGGCGATCTCGCTGGCCTGAGCCAGCGCCTTTTCCATATCCTGGCCATCGACTGGCCTGATCTGAATCGTGGCTTCACGCGCGATCTGGCTCTGCCAGGCTGCGGCCGAGGCGCGAACCAGCGTCACGCCTCCCATCGTCAGGCATGCCAGAAAGGTCATGATGGCGATCACGATGACAAGCGCGGTGCCCGTAACACTACCATCGGGCACAATCGGGCTCGGTCCCTGACGTTTCCGGCGCTTGCCGATACGGACAAGCAGCATGTCCTTGAGGTCTTCCAGGCGCACCCGGACATCATCGAGCTTACGTTGCAAGGCGTTCTTTGCATCAATCATAGATGTCGAGCCGCCCATGTTCGAGGATCATGCGCCGCGCATCGACCTGATCCATCAGGGAAAGGTCGTGTGTCGCGATAATGACGGCCGTGCCCGACCGGTTCAGCTCGGTGAAAAGGCGCAGGAGACGCTTTGCGAGCGGCGGGTCGACATTACCGGTCGGCTCGTCCGCCAGAAGCAGTTCCGGCTGATCGATAAGCGCCCGGGCAATTGCGGCACGCTGCTTTTCACCGCCGGAAAGAACCGGCGGCAGCACATTCATGCGATCGCCGAGCCCGACCCAGTGGAGAAGCTCTTCCACCTCGTGACGGTAGGTAGCCTCTTCCTTTCCACGCACCCGCAGCGGGAGCGCCACATTCTCATAGGTGGTCATATGGTCGAGCAGGCGAAAATCCTGAAACACGATGCCGATGCGACGGCGTAGAAGTGGAATCTCCGCATGATTGAGCCGCGCGACGTCCTTGCCGAAAATATTGATAAGGCCGCGCGTCGGCTTCAGCGCCATGAACAGAAGGCGCATGAGCGAAGTTTTTCCCGCCCCGGAAGGGCCGGTCAGAAACTGGAATGAACGCGGCGGAATATGGAAACTGACATCGCGCAGGATTTCAGGACCCATTCCATATCGCAGGCCGACATTCTCGAAACGTATCACCGGGCTGTTTCTCTTCAATTGTCCGCGCGTTTGAAGACGAACGGATGCATCGACATCAGATCGACCTTTATCCTCTATGGTTAATGTTGAGTTAAAAACCCGCCTCACAGGCTTCAAAAAAGCTCCGAACGAAGCTGCGCCCATGAAACGTTAACCATTACAGACGAGTATGCGGCACTGGTCGAAGGGGCGAAAAACGCAAAGGAAGATGACGTCATGATGGCGAAACGACCATCGGCAGCGCATATGTCGCGTACAGCTTCGCGCGAAAGCCGCCCGACCGCATGGTTTGCTTCGGATGCCGGCCCCGTCGAGGATGCCGAATTCGAAACCATCGTTCCGCCTTCACCTAAAAGGAAATACTGCTCCTCTGACATTGCAGAAAAGCCGTTCGTATCGCGCAACCTCGTGTCGGAAACAGGTTCGGCCAGCGAATGGCCGGGTTTCGGATATTGGGTCTTCGTCGCACTTTGCGCGACCACCGCTTTCTGGATGGCGGGCGGATACGCACTGCTCGCCGAAAAGCCCCTCGCCGGCGGACAGCCTATGCTGCCGCTGGTTTCGGCGCTTCAGCTTACCGATCTGAAAACCAGTGTCGGAATACACGACAAGGGTGATGTCTTGAGTGTCGGTGGCCGTATCCGAAACACCACATCCGAGGAACGCGCTGCGCCGCCGCTGATCGTCATGATCACCTATAGCGACGGCAGCAAACGCGAACGCCGCGTGGATTCGGGAAAAATGTTGCTGAAACCTGGCGGATATATCGACTTCGAGACGATGCTGCCTGCCCTGCGCGGTACAATCGAAAAAGTTGACGTTCGACTGGCGAACCGGGCTTAGCAGGCGCGGCCCATAAATCCCGGCCTGACGTGTTTGGCTACTGCCAGCAGCCGAGATTGCGACCCTTGAGATTGTGCGAGTCGATTTCGACCACAAGGCGCGGATCTTCACGCAGGAGAACCAGTGTCGTGCGCTGTTTGAGGTCTATCTTCTGCCAGCCAGTGCATTCAGTCGGCATCGGGGTGCTGTCGATCTTTACCTTTTCCGTCCAGGCTGTCGCCGTGCAGCCGGACAGAGCTGCAACGATCGGAACGACTTTGGCCGCTCCAGAAGCGAGCCTTTGCGCTTTCGTTCCACGATAAGTGTTCAAGGCTGACAACTCCAATCTGCCCCGCGAAATCACCTGCCAATCGCTCCTGCGCTGGCGAGGGTCGCCCGTTCGACCTCCTTGCTTATAACGTGCCATAGTCCCTTTCCGCAATATAGCGGGACGCGTTTGGCGGCTTTTTAAAAGTCCGATCGACCACTCTGACAATCCACCGAAACCGATGAGGAAGAGATATAAAAGCAAAATCGAATATAGGAAGAATAGCCTTCTTGTTTACTGAATTACCGGCGCGAATCCACAGGAAACAAACGCCATCCTTCAAGTTAAACATGGCTGTCGGAAGAAAAAGACGATTATATGCTTCATGCTAAATGATTCGCATGCGGCAGTTTCACTACACCAACCCTGGGGATTTCCATGCTGAATAAATTGTCGGCTGAATTTTTCGGAACATTCTGGCTTGTTTTCGGAGGCTGTGGCAGCGCAGTCCTCGCTGCGGCCTTCCCTGAACTGGGCATCGGCTTTCTTGGCGTAGCCTTCGCCTTCGGTCTGACGGTCCTTACGATGGCTTATGCCGTCGGCGGCATTTCCGGTGGCCATTTCAACCCCGCCGTCTCGTTGGGTCTCATGGTGGCGGGCCGTCTTCCGGCCAAGGACCTGATCCCTTATTGGGTTGCGCAGGTTCTGGGCGCCATCGCGGCTGCGGCCGTACTCTTCCTCATCGCTTCTGGCAAGGATGGCTTCACCGCCGGAGGATTTGCGTCGAACGGTTATGGTGAGCTTTCGCCAGGCGGCTACAGCATGATGGCAGCTCTGCTCATCGAAGTCGTCCTGACCGCCTTCTTCATCATCATCATTCTGGGGTCAACCTCTTCGCTGGCTCCGGCTGGCTTTGCCCCGATTGCCATCGGTCTCGGCCTGACCCTGATCCACCTGATTTCGATCCCGGTCACCAATACGTCGGTCAACCCGGCTCGCTCGACCGGCGTCGCTCTCTTTGCCGAAACGGCAGCCCTCGGTCAGCTCTGGCTGTTCTGGGTTGCACCGCTCGTCGGCGCCGCCATTGGCGCGATCATCTGGAAAGGCCTGCTCGGCAAGGATTGATCCGGAACGACAACCCGCGACAACAACAAGGAAAGGCCGGTTTCAACCGGCCTTTCCTGCTTTCAGGGCCGCGCCGAAATTATCTGGGGCAGCGGTTTACGAAATAGTTCACAAAAGGTGGTTCCGATCATGGGAAGGATGCTGTAAGTAACGTCCATCTTCTTGTTGTCACGCATTGTCCAACGCAAGGCCGCTTCGCACTTTTGTCGGAAATGCTTCAGATGTTATGAGCAATGTCCCCCACAAACGATGCTTCTTCCGCTGATCGTTACGCAGCGTTCCGGCATTCTGCCTTCAAAAAATATTGGGGCGCCCGTTTCCTGAGCGCTTTTGCGGTCCAGATCGTCAGTGTGTCGGTCGGCTGGCAGATTTACGATCTGACCCGCGACGCGTTCAATCTGGGCATGGTCGGGCTGGCGCAGTTTCTGCCATCTCTGCTGCTCGTTCTGGTAACCGGTGCCGCCGCCGACCGTTTCGGCAGACGCTTCATCATGGGCCTTTCGCTCATTCTGGAAAGCATCGTGACAGCATTGCTGCTCGGTCTGACGCTCGCAGGCCTTTTTGAGCCCCTTACCGTCTTTGCGGCACTGACACTTTTTGGCGTAGCGCGTGCATTTCTCGGCCCTTCTTCCGCATCGCTTGTTGTCAACCTCGTACCGACTGAGGATTTTGCCAACGCCGTTTCATGGAATTCATCCGCGTGGCAGGTGGCGACAATCGTCGGTCCGGTTGCGGGCGGCCTGCTTTACGGCATTTCGCCTGTGGCAGCCTACTCGGTCGCAACTGTCTTCCTGCTGATCGGTTCGGTCCTGATCTTCTCCATTCCAAAGCCCAGGCAGCACACACTTGCCGAGCAACGCTCGCTGACGAGCATGCTGGCTGGCTTTCGCTACATCTGGAAGGAAAAGATCGTCCTTGGCGCGATATCGCTCGACCTGTTCGCCGTTCTCCTCGGGGGAACAGTTGCCCTGCTGCCGATTTATGCGCGCGATATCCTTGATCTCGGTCCCTGGGGACTGGGACTGCTACGCTCCGCTCCGGGCATCGGCGCGGTTTTGACCGCCGTCTGGCTGGCCGGGCATCCGATCCGCGATCATGCTGGCCGCGTGATGTTCGTCTTTGTCGGCCTCTTCGGTTTCTTCAATATCATTTTCGGCGTTTCGACCCTGACATGGCTGTCTGTCGTTGCCTTGGCGCTTGCGGGCGCCGCTGACATGATCAGCGTCTATATCCGGGAAACGCTGATGCAGTTGTGGACGCCCGATCACGTGCGCGGTCGCGTCAATGCGGTGAATATGGTCTTTGTCGGCGCATCGAACGAACTGGGCGAGTTCCGCGCCGGTCTGATGGCTGCGGCTATCGGCGCAGTTCCCGCCGTTGTCATCGGCGGACTGGGATCGATCGCCGTTGCCGTTGCCTGGGCTGCAATGTTCCCGCAATTGCGCAAGGCCCGGCACCTGCAGGGGCGGACCTGATTATTCGAAACCCGATCCGGGATCGTCAGGACGCGGAGGCACCGCGATTCGCCTTGTCCATGCGATCCTCTATGGCGTTCCGGTCATCGTGCCGGATGCCGACCAGTTCGGCCACGCGCCACATCACGTCTGCCTCGACTTCGCTCACCTTACCGTCGGCGTAAACCATTTCCCACATCAGGCCGATCAGATCGAGACGGGCCTGATAGTCGAGCTGCCGCTTGAGAACAGACGTGAAATCCGACAGATCGATTGCTTCCTGGTCGGCCTTTTCGGCTGCACGGATCAGCCGCTTCAGACTGTCGCCCTTCAGACCATATTTCAGCGACAACATTGAAGAGAGCTTCTTGCGCTCGCTTTCACGCGTTTCACCGTCAGCATCCATGATGTGATACAGGAGAGCGGCGGCAGCCAGTCGCGGGTCGTCATTGGAAAATTTTTCATTCCGGTCACGAAAACCGCTGGCCGGAAGTTCCTTTAAAAAATCCAGAAGACGATCGAACATTCAACCTCGCTGCCATATTCACTGCTTGCCGCCATATCAGGGGGATATTTTTCTCAGCAAGTTTGAAGGTAACGGGCTGGATACGTCGCGCAAGGCGGTAAACGACCATACACAACCGTTTACCGTCCAAGAGTTGCGCTGCGTTGTTTTTCGGCAACGATTAGCGGGGAGGATCAGAAAAGACGCATTCCGCCCGGTGCCTTTTGCGCAGGTTTGCTTTCATCGACGCCCGGATCATCCACCACGATATGCGCGTGGTGTGGCTCTTCCTGTGGATCATCATCGCCCGCAGGATCATCGGCCACAGGCGGCTTCATCTCGTGGAGCTTAGGCGCCGGAGGCACTGAGGGCGCTTTGACCGGCTCGGCTGCAGGCACGATAACTTCGGCTTCCTCAACATCGCGGACGAAGGGCTTGTTTTCTGCCCCTGCGGTTGCAGCCATCGTGTCAGCCTTCTCAATCGGCTCGGCCAGAACAATCTGATTGGCCTGTCTCGCTTCGACCGGCCCCTTGATTTCAGGCTTTTCCTCTTCAATAGCCGGTGCCAGCTCCACGACAGGAACCTTCCACTCGAAACTGTTCAGCCGCCCAGTGACCGGCGATACAGGCGACCATTGTGCGGAGACATAACCATCGGCAGTCCATGCGGGGTCGCGCGGTGCCTTGACGGCACGCGCCAGCCATTCACGAACCTTGCCCTGATCGCCGGTTTCGGCTTCCTCGATGTCGGCGAGCAGAAGATAGGCACTCTCGCGCGGCGACGCGCGCAAAACCTGTTCGGCATTGTCGCGTGCAAGACGATAATCGCCCGCCTCATAAGCCGCACGTGCCAGAGCAAGACTGCCCTCGGCATTGTTGGAGCGCAGCGATACGAGATGCTTCGCACGCTTCAGGCGGTCCTGCGCCGTATCTCCGGACCGGGCATAGACATAAGTCGAAGCGATGTCAGGATGCGGGAAACGTTTCCACGCCGCTTCCAGAATTTTCGAGCCTTTCCGCACATCGCCATCGGCGAAAAGCGCGCGCGCGGCAACCACGGCAGCGGGCACCAGATCGGGCGCGAGCTTGTTCGCCTCCAGCGCCAGCGTCTTTGCCTGCGCATGATCCACGTCGACGACTGCCATCGCCTTGGCGGTCAAAAGCGCGGCGCGCTCCTTCTTCACCACATCCTTGCCATGGGCAAGCGCCTGCTTGCGCGCATCGACAAGCTTCAACGCGGCATCCCAGTCGCCCTCGGCGCAGAGCTGGCCCATCATCGCCGACGAAGCCCATTCGAGTTGTGGGGCTTGGGCGGCAGCTTCCGCGGCATAATGACGGGCGGCATCGCGAGCGCCCACGCGCTGGGCTTCGATATACAGTCCGCGCAAGCCCAGCAACCGTGTCTCGGGATCGTCCACCATCGCCTCGAAGCCCTTGCGGGCATCTTCCGTGCGCCCTTCCAGCATGGCGGTCTGCGCCTCAAGAAGCTTTATCAGCGGCTCCTGATCGGAACTCAGCAACTTGCCTGCCTGGTTGGTCATGCGGCGCGCTGCTTCCGCATCGCCGGCGCCAGCTGCGATCAATCCGGTCGAAAGCGACTGATAGCCCCGATCGCGCTTGCGCGCACGGAAATGCCGGCGCAACGTATAAGGCGACTGGATGATGCTCTTGATCAGCCACCACAGGATGAGAATGGCCGCGACAATGGCAACGATCCCCGCAACGGCGGTTATCAGCGGCACATTGTAGTGGTTGCCAGCAAAGGTGACATCAAGTTCGCCCGGACGGTCCGCGAGCCAGGCAAAGCCGAAGCCAAGGGCAGCAACGATGACGAGATAGAACAGAACCCGCAGCATCGGCTCGCCTCCTATTGACCGGAAGAGGCCGGAGCCCCGCCGGTTTCATCCGCAGACGCCTTGGGTTTCAGGCTGTCGGCGACGAGCCGCTGCACAAGTGCATCGGCATCACGCCTCGCCCGCATCTGGTCGGCAAATTCCTGCGAGGCTGCCTTGGCATCAGCGGGTAACTGTTCCCACTCGCTGAGCGCACGCTCCAGGTCGCCGGCCTGAAGCGCCGCTTCCATACGAGCGGTAATCGGGCCGACGCCCACGCCGCTGACATTGCCCGCAACCGGGCGTACGCTCACCAGGCCCTTTGCGCTGGCGACAAGCTGGTCCCAAATACCGGCATCGGAAGACAGCTTGTTCTCCGTCGCAACAATCCGGTTTGCGACGGCACCGAACCAAGCATTCAGGTCAGCGACGGTCGGAACCCCCTTATCCGCAAAGCTACGCAACCGTTCGATGGATCCCTCATCCGGCGCAATTGACGCATAGGTGTCCAGTTCAGCCTTGAACGAGCCGCCGCGATCAATCGCCATTTTCAATGCATTGGCCGCTATCAGCACCGTCGCGTCGGGCTGGCGAGAAGCCTGAGTGACCTTTTCCTGCAAGGAGGTCAGTTTCGATTCGAGCGATGAAATCGTGCCGGTGTTTCCCGTGACTCCGGCTGTCGCCTCATCGGCCCTGTTTTGCGCCGCTGAAAGCTTGCTCTCCAGTGCATCAAGCCGCTCGGTCAGGGCGGTGGTATCCGCTGCGGCTTGCTGTCCTGCTTCCTTTGGCAAGGCTGCCACTTGCTGCTGGAGATCGTCGAAGGAACCTGCGACTGCCTCCGCCTTGATTTCGGCTGCCTGCACATTCTTTTCCAGTGCCGCAAGCTGCGCACGGCTCGCATCGTCGAGCGGCGCAGGCGTCGGATTGCTCCGCAAATCGGCGATCTGCTGTTCCATATGCGCCAGCTGTTCCGCCGTCACTTTCGCGCCCGGAGAGGGAATGACATTACCCCATTGCAGCGCCAGCAAACCGCCAAGCGCGATAACACCACCCGCAACACCAGCCAGAAGATGCGACGCACCCGCACTGCCCTTTTGGACAGGCTGCTGGGTTTCTGGTTTCACACCTGAGGTAAAGGGCGGCTTGGCATAAGTGGAACTTTCCGGCTTTTCCGCTTTCGCGGTTTTTTCGGCGGATGTTGATTCCGTCTTGGGCGGCACCGGCTTTGCGGCTTCCGGCTTTGGGCTCCCGGATTCTGGAAAATTTCCCACCGGCTCCGCCTCTGGCGTCGCCTTCGCTGCTTCGTCAACCCGCTTCACATCCGATGGATCGAGATTGATCGTCACAGGATTACGGGCCGGTTTGGAATGTCGCGGAGTGCCGGATTTCGCCATGGATCCTCTCGAAAGTACCGATTGGTTGCCTCAGACTCTAGCAGATAAAATCGCCAGATGAAGGAAGGTTGCGCCAAAATGAGTCAAAGTTTGGCAAACAGCCGGAAAAGTCCTTCTTCATCCGGATGGTCTGCAACAAGCGCATTTGCCCGCCAGAGCGGCGGCAACCGGTCTGCTACACGGGCGGAAATGCACAGAAAACGCGTTTTCTCATCAAAAGGCGGTTCGATTTCGCGCATTGCTTCCACAAAGCTCGTCGCCGCAACGCCGGAATAAAGCATGACTGCGGCAAAAGGCGTATCACCCAGTGCATTTTGAAGCGCCGCGCTCGTATGGGCAATCGTCTCGCTATCATAGACATCAACGACATGCATATCGAGTTTAGCGGCCCGCATCTCATCTTCAAAAACCGGCTGGCGCACCCGCCCGGCGAGATAAAGAACGCGGGATCCTTCGGGAAGATCACGCTGCATGGTCGCCGCCAGGCGAACCGCATCGCCGCCGCCGTCGATCACTTGCCCGAATCCGGCCTTCCGTGCCGCCTGCGCTGTTCCCTGTCCGACAGCAAAGAGCGGCAGACTAAGGAACGGCTTCAGCCGTTCCATGTCTATATGGCGAAAGGCATTGGCGCTCGTCACTGTTAAAGCCGCGAACGGGCCATCGGGGAAAGCGAAGAGAAGCGCAACAGTTCGGCTCAGCGGAAGCAGAACGGGCTCATAGCCCCTCGACGTCAGTTTTGCGGCAGTCGCGGAGCCAGCCGGCTGTGGCCGCGTCACCAGAACGCGACCGAGCGAAATGGGTTGTTCCCGCCCCGGCAAGTCTACTCCCAACCTTCGAAAAACCGCGGACCGGCCTTGGCGCGCAGTTGCTCTGCGGCTTCGCTGCCCAGTGCGGCGGCATTCGATACCGCACCTTCCGCTCTTATCTCATGTGCCTCCGACCCGTCCGGCTTCAAGATCATGCCGTGGAATGAAACCATATCGCCATTGACTGTGGCAAGCCCGGCAATCGGCGTACGGCAGGAACCGTCAAGGGCAGCCAGAAATGCCCGTTCGCAGGCAAGGGCTATGCTTGTCTCGCGATGCGCGAGCGGCGCCAGCAGCGCATCGATGCGGGTATCCCCGATACGGGTTTCGATGCCGATGGCACCTTGTCCCGGCGCGGGCGGAAAGCTTTCCGGATCGGCCAGATCGGTAATGACATCGCCAAGGCCCAAACGTCGCAATCCGGCGCAGGCGAGAAACGTCCCGTCGACTTCCCCGGCTTCCAGCTTGCGCAAACGGGTATCGACATTTCCGCGGAAAATCACCACCTGAATGTCAGGACGAAGGCGGCGGATCAACGCCTGACGACGCAATGAGGACGATCCGACCGTCGCGCCCTGCGGCAAGTCGAGAAGACGGGAAGCCGTGCGGCCGATGAAGGCATCGCGCGGATCTTCACGCTCAAGGAAAACGGAAAGATGAAGACCATCGGGCAGAACCGTCGGCATATCCTTGGTCGAATGGACGGCAAGATCGATTCGAGCGTCCGTCAGCGCCTGCTCGATTTCTTCGGTAAAGAGCCCCTTGCCGCCGATTTCGGAAAGCGCGCGATCCTGAATGCGGTCGCCAGCCGTCGACATGGGAATGATTTCGATGGCCTCTTCCGGCAGATCATGCGCCTCCATCAGGCGGCGACGTGTCTCGTAAGCCTGGGCGAGAGCAAGCTTGCTGCCCCGCGTGCCTATCTTCAACGTGCCATTCTTCAAGGATGCTGTTTGCATATTGCGCCGTCCATGGTACCGGATTTTTCAATGAATTATGAGACAGGCAGGGTCTAACCGCAAATGCGCATTCTTGGAATAGAAACAAGTTGCGACGAAACAGCCGCCGCAATCGTCGAACGGGACGATCAGGGCGAAGGACGGATTCTGTCCAATGTGGTTCTGAGCCAGATCGCCGAGCATGAACCCTATGGCGGCGTGGTGCCGGAGATTGCCGCACGCGCCCATGTCGAAGCGCTGGACCGGCTGGTTGCCCGCGCGCTGGACGATGCCAACATGAAGCTTGCCGATGTCGATGCGATTGCGGCCACGGCGGGACCGGGGCTGATCGGCGGGCTGATCGTCGGGCTGATGACCGCCAAGGCATTGGCCATGGCGGCACAAAAGCCGTTTTATGCCGTCAATCATCTGGAGGGCCATGCCTTGACGGCGCGGCTGACTGACGGCTTGCCATTCCCCTATCTGTTGCTGCTCGTTTCCGGCGGCCACACGCAGATGGTGCTGGTACGCGGCATCGGCGACTATGAACGCCTTGGCACCACGATTGACGATGCGCTGGGCGAAGCTTTTGACAAGACAGCAAAGCTACTGGGTCTTCCTTATCCCGGTGGCCCCGCCGTGGAACGCATGGCGCTTGAGGGCGATCCGAAGCGATTCGCGCTGCCGCGCCCACTGAAAGGCGAAGCACGGCTTGATTTTTCCTTTTCCGGCCTCAAGACGGCGGTGCGCCAGACGGCCACCGAATTGGTGCCGCTGTCGGATCAGGACGTTGCCGACATCTGCGCCTCGTTTCAGGCGGCGGTCGCCGATACGCTGTCCGACCGGGTGGGTCGTTCGCTCGAACGTTTCAGAAATGAGTTTCCCGATTGTGAAACGCCGGCGCTTGTCGTTGCCGGTGGGGTTGCGGCTAACAAGACGTTGCGTGCTGCGCTCGAAAATCTTTGCGCCCGGCATGGTTTCAGCTTCATTGCCCCACCGCTTGATCTGTGCACCGACAATGCCGCGATGATCGCCTGGGCTGGTGCGGAACGGGCAGCAACCGAGGCTCCCGATTCGCTCAGTCTGGCACCGCGCTCGCGCTGGCCGCTTGACGAGAAGTCGGCGCCGGTGATTGGAACCGGACGACGTGGAGCGAAGGCATGAGCGGTCGGGGCATGAGCGGAAAAACTAGCAAGATCGCCATTCTGGGTGGCGGCGCCTGGGGCACAGCTCTGGCAACGATGACGTGCAGCAGCGGCCACGACACATGGCTTTATGCCCGCGACGACGAAACAGTCGAAGCCATCAATCAAACACACCGCAATCCGCGTTATCTGGGCGAGATCGAGCTTCCATCCGCTCTCAACGCAAGCACGGACGTCGCCGCTGTCGTCGAGGGCGCAGATGCCGTTCTGGCGGTCATTCCGGCACAAGCCATGCGCGGCGGGCTGGCGCAATTGAGCAGCCTCATTCCGCAAAGTGCACCTGTGGTGCTCTGCGCGAAGGGTATCGAGCGCAGTACGGGACGGCTGATGTCGGAAGTCGTGGCCGAAGTCCTGCCGGACCATCGGATTGCCGCGCTTTCCGGTCCGAGTTTTGCAACGGATGTCGCGCGCGGACTTCCAACCGCCGTAACCGTTGCCTGCGAGGATGCGGCAATCGCCGATCAGCTCGCAGCACTTTTGTCAGGCCCCGCTTTCCGGTGCTATTCGACAACAGATCTAAAGGGCGTCGAAATCGGCGGTGCCTTGAAAAATGTTCTGGCCATTGCCGCCGGCGCTGCCGTCGGGCGCGGCTTTGGCGCCAGCGCACAGGCCGCACTCGTCACGCGCGGGTTTGCCGAGCTGCGCCGGATCGGTCAGGCCATGGGGGCAAGACCTGAAACCATCATGGGGCTTTCCGGCCTCGGCGACCTGATGCTGACCTGCTCGTCTTGCCAGTCGCGAAATTATTCCTATGGGTTGGCGTTGGGACGCGGAGAAGACCTCACCAATCGTCCGCTCGCCGAAGGCGTGGCCACTGCGCCGATTGCTGCCGAATTATGCCGCAAGCACGCTATTTCCGCGCCCATCATCGATGCGACGGGTGCGCTGCTTGACGGTACGATCACCATTGACGAAGCCGTGACGGCTCTGCTCAATCGACCACTCAAGACCGAAGATTAGAGGACTAGACGATGCTTTTTGCCCTTCTGTGCAACGACAAGCCGGACCATCTGCAAGTGCGCCTCGATACGCGCCCTGCGCATCTCGACTATCTCAAGGGTCTTGGTGACGGGCTGAAGTTCGCAGGCCCCTTCCTCGGCGAAGATGGCAAGCCAAACGGCAGTCTGGTGGTTGTCGAAGCCGCTGACAAGGCGGCGGCAGAAAAGATCGCGGCCAACGATCCCTATGCACTGGCAGGTCTGTTCCAGGATGTGACCGTGCGTCCGTGGAATTGGGCGATCAACAATCCCGCCAACGCTTGAGGTTTGTGACTGATGGCTTACTGGCTGTTCAAATCCGAACCGTTCAAATGGTCATGGGAAATGCAGAAAGCTCGTGGCGAAAAAGGCGAGCAATGGGACGGTGTGCGCAATTATCAGGCGCGCAACAACATGCGCGCCATGAAACTGGGTGACAAAGGCTTCTTCTACCATTCCAATGAAGGGCTGGAAGTGGTCGGCATTGTCGAAGTTTGTGCTCTGGCACACCCCGACAGCACGACGGACGATCCCCGCTGGGAATGCGTGGATATCAAGGCTGTGCGCGACATGCCGAAGCCGGTAACGCTGAAGGACGTGAAAGCCAACCCGAAGCTCGAAAAGATGGCGCTCGTCACCTCGATGCGACTTTCGGTGCAGCCGGTGACGGAAGACGAATGGATCGAGGTCTGCCGCATGGGCGGGCTCGATGCTAAAGGCATCTGATGCTCAATCCGGCCCATAAAAGCGCGCGCGATTTCATTCTGGCCAATACGAGCCTGCAAGCGCCGCCGCATGTGCCGGAAATTCTTTTGCATCTGGCCGATGAAGCGCATGACCTCTGGCATAAGACAGAGGAAGAGCTTGCCACGATCGGCCTGCCGCCGCCCTTCTGGGCATTCGCCTGGGCCGGCGGTCAGGGTGTGGCGCGCTATATTCTGGACCATCCCGAAACGGTGAAGAACAAGTCCGTGCTCGATTTCGCATCGGGTTCGGGCCTTGTCGCGATTGCCGCCATGCAGGCAGGTGCATCAAGCGTGCTTGCTTCGGACATCGATCCTTTCGCGCTTCCCGCCATCGAGATCAATGCATTGGCCAATGGCGTGTCTGTTGCCCCATCTCTGGATGACCTCATCGGGCAGGATGGTGGCTGGGACGTGGTTCTGGCTGGCGATGTCTTTTACGAAAAGCCACTCGCCGGGCGGCTTATTCCCTGGTTCTCAGAGCTGGCTCAACGCGGTGCCCACATCATCGTCGGTGATCCGGGCCGCGCCTATCTGCCGAAGGAACGGTTGCAGCAGCTCGCCGTCTATACCGTTCCGGTGACGCGTGCGCTTGAAGATGCAGAAGTGAAGCGCACGACCGTCTGGGCATTTATTTAAGCGAAGCGCTTGGCACCCGCCACGCAGACGACAACCACCGCTGCGGTCGCGACCATGCCCATACTGACAGGTTCTCCCGCAATACCGGCGGCGAGCATGAGCCCAAAGAACGGCTGGAGAAGCTGCAACTGGCCGACAGTGGCAGCACCGCCTTGCGCCAGGCCGCGATACCAGAAGAAGAAGCCAATCAGCATGGAAAACAGAGAGACGTAGCCAAGGCTTATCCAGGCCGGTGTGCCGATGCCTGCCCATGTCTCAGGCCGCGTCATCACGCTTAGCGGCAGCATGACCGGCAGCGAAAACGCCAGCGCCCAGCAGATCACTTGCCAGCCGCCGAGCCTGCGCGAGAGTTGGGCTCCTTCCGCGTAGCCCAGGCCGCAAACGATAATTGCCGCAAGCATCAGCATATCGCCCAGAAGCGTGGACTGGCTTCCCTGTCCATAGGCGTAGGAAGCAACGATGAGACTTCCAACCACTGAAAACAGCCAGAACATCGGTCGCGGACGTTCGCCGCCGCGGAGGACAGCAAAAATTGCCGTGGCGAGCGGAAGCAGCCCGATAAATACAATCGCATGAGCAGAGGTCATATGCTGGAGCGCCAATCCAGTCAGAAGCGGAAAACCGACGACCACGCCAAGCGCTACCACAATCAACGAAATGGCGTCGTTGCGGCGGGGAAAGGGTTCGCGAAAAGCCAGCAGCAGCACCAGCCCCAGCACACCGGCAATCGTGGCGCGCGCCATTGTCAGGAATGTCGGATCGATATCGATCACCGCCAGCCGTGTTGCCGGCAGCGAGCCGGAAAAAATCAATACGCCCAAAAACCCGTTAATCCATCCAGCGGTCTTGCTCATTGTGTCTTTTCGGCTTTCTCTAAAATCGTATAAGGATTTACGAAACAATGCCGTGAAATCGTTCGAATAATCAGGGACAGTTTCCGGACAATTCTGATAAACTGTACTGGTACGAAGGGTAGTACAGATGATTTCGACGGGCCTGCTGCGCAGCCTCGAAGCTGTTGAAGCCGCCTATGCAGGCGGGGACATCGAACGTGGAGAACAAAGCGCCACAGTCGACAGGATGCCGCTCGTCGAAAAGGTGATGGGCATTATTCGCGGACGCATTACCGCAATGAGCCTCGCACCGGGCGCTCGGCTGCCCTCCATCCGGCGTCTGGCCGAAGCGATGAACGTGTCTAAATCCACCGTCGTCGAAGCTTATGACCGACTGGTGGCAGAAGGCATCATCCAGTCACGGCGCGGCGCGGGTTTCTATGTATCGGAGCGAGCGCGCCAGCCGTTTTCGCTCGCCGCCACTGCGCCGCACAAGGAGCGCCAGATTGATCCTTTCTGGGTCATGCGGCAATCGCTTGAGGCGGACGACACCACACTCAAACCGGGATGCGGCTGGCTGCCCGATGCGTGGCTTCCGCAGGACGCGATCCGCCGCGCGATGCGTGTGGTCGCCCGCGACGAGACAAGCAACCTCGCCACCTATGGCGAACCGCTCGGCTTCCGTCCCCTGCGCCAGCATCTGGCCCACCGGCTTGGCGAACAGGGCATTGACGTTTCGAGCGGAGAGATACTGCTGGCAGATTCCGGCACACACGCCATCGATCTCATCTGCCGCTACCTTCTGCAGCCGGGCGATACGGTTCTGGTGGACGACCCCTGTTATTTCAACTTTCAGGCCGTGCTCCTGACCCATCGCGTAAAGCTCGTCGGCGTAGCCTATACCCATACCGGCCCCGACCTCGAAGCCTTTGCCCAAGCCGCCGGCGAACATGCGCCGAAACTCTATATATCCAATGCCGGCCTGCATAACCCCACCGGCGGCTCGATGACACCGGCCACCGCGCACCGGCTTCTGAAGCTGGCTGAAGCGCAAGGCATCACACTGGTCGAAGATAATATCTTCGGCGACTTCCATCCTTCGCCTGCGCCGCTGCTGGCCGAGCTCGACGGATTCGATCGCGTCCTGCATATCGGCAGCTTCTCCAAGACGCTCTCTGCCGCTGCCCGTGTCGGCTATATCGCTGGACGCCGCGACTGGATCGAAGGGCTCACCGACCTCAAGCTCGCAACAAGCTTCGGCGGCAACGCATTGTCGCCGCAGATCGTGCATGCGCTCCTGACCGACGGCACCTATCGCCGCCATGTAGACAGCCTGCGCGCCAAGCTGGCCGACGCCATGACGCTGACTGCCAGCCGCCTGAAAGCCGAGGGCCTCACGCTTTGGACCGAACCGCAGGGCGGCATGTTCCTTTGGGCAAAATTGCCGGACGGTCTGGACTCTGGCCGGATTGCCCGGCATGCTCTGGAAAAGGGTGTGTTGCTGGCGCCAGGCGACGTCTTCAGCCCCTCTCGCACCGCGAGCGGCTTCCTGCGCTTCAACGTCGCGCAATCGCTGGAACCGTATGTTTTTGCGGTGCTGCGCGAGGCAATACGAGAGCTTGGCAGCAAAACCCACGGCTGAAATCGCCTCCAGCATTAGTGCTTCCTCATCGAAAACAATTTCAAGCAAAAGAGACACAGTCATCCGGACAGCTCCGGTTATACTCCTGCGACATGTCTTTGGAGGAGACATCGCGCATTGCATTGTCGGTCCGGCGTCGAATGACAGGATGACACGACGATCCAGCGCAGGGAGAACGGAGAGAGCAGGCAGTCGATGCGTTCGCGCCTGCTGGGAGGGAGTATCATTGAATACGCACCAGTCCGGGGCGGATGCGCTTTCGCGTCCCGAAGATGAAAAATTGTCTGTTACCGCCAATCTGGCTTACGGCTTCCAGCATGTGCTGACCATGTATGGCGGCATCGTCGCGGTTCCGCTGATCATCGGCCAGGCGGCCGGTCTAAGCCCGACCGAAATCGGCCTGCTGATTACCGCATCCCTGTTCGCAGGTGGCGTTGCAACCGTCCTGCAAACCATCGGGATACCTTTTTTCGGCTGCCAGCTGCCCCTGGTTCAGGGCGTCTCCTTTTCGGGCGTCGCAACCATGGTGGCCATTGTCACGTCGAGCCAGACGGGTGAGGCAGGCCTTCAGGTCGTGCTGGGAGCCGTCATCGCAGCTGCCGTGATCGGCCTTATCATCACGCCGATATTCTCGCGCATCACACGTTTCTTCCCGCCGCTCGTCACCGGCATCGTCATCACCACGATCGGCCTGACGCTGATGCCCGTTGCGGCGCGGTGGGCCATGGGCGGAGACAGCAACAGCCCTGAATTCGGCAGCATGGCCAATATCGGCCTTGCAGGCCTTACATTGGTCATCGTCCTCATCCTCAGCAAGATGGGCAATGCCACGATTTCGCGGCTTTCGATCCTGCTCGCCATGGTGATCGGAACGTTCATCGCCTGGGCGCTGGGCATGACGGACTTTTCCCGGGTAGGCGAAGGTTCGATGGTGGCGCTGCCTGAAATCTTTCACTTCGGCATGCCGGTGTTCAGCCTTGCGGCAACGTTCTCGATGTTCATCGTGATCATGGTTACGCTGGTCGAGACTTCCGCCGATATTCTGGCTGTCGGTGAAATCATCGGTACGAAAGTGGATTCGCGCCGCCTCGCCAATGGCCTGCGCGCGGACATGCTTTCAAGCATCCTGTCGCCGGTTGTGGGCTCCTTCACGCAGAGCGCTTTCGCGCAGAATGTCGGCCTTGTTGCGGTGACGGGCGTGAAAAGCCGTTACGTGGTGGCAACCGGCGGGCTGATCCTCATAACGCTCGGCCTCCTGCCAGTGATGGGCCGGGTGATTGCCTGTGTTCCACCGGCGGTTCTGGGCGGAGCAGGTATCGTGCTGTTCGGCACGGTGGCTGCAAGCGGCATCCGCACGCTTGCGAAGGTGGATTACGAGAACAATATCAATCTCATCATCGTGGCAACCTCCATCGGCTTCGGCATGATCCCGATTGCCGCGCCGCAGTTCTATCACCATTTTCCGACCTGGTTCGAAACCATCTTTCATTCCGGTATCAGCTCGGCAGCGTTGATGGCCATTGCGCTCAACCTGATGTTCAACGAGATCAAGCTTGGCAACAGCAACCAGATGTCGGTCTTTGCGGAAGGTACGGAGCGCATCATCCGCCACCACAACATCGCAGAGCTGCATGACGGGGATTATTTCCTGAACGGCAAGCTCTACGACGCCAATGGCAATGAGGTCAAAGTCACCGTAGCACATTGAAATGGTTATCTCAGGACACGGATTACGGTCCGGTCCGTCAGATGAGGCAGGAGGCGCGCCATATCGGCGCGCCTCAATGCTATGCAGCCTTCGGTGGGTGTATAGCCGGGCCGCGCCAGATGGAAGAAAATTGCGCTGCCGCATCCGCGGCGGCGCGGCGCGATGTTCCAATCCATGACGATGCAGACATCGTAGAGATCGTCGCGCCGCCACATATCCTCATGGCTTGCTGCATAGGGCAGCCTTACCGGTCGGTTGTAATTGGCATCGGACGGCGCATCGCACCACCCGTCGAGACGGCGGACGCGACCGAGCGGCAGCCGCGATGACGGCAGCAAACCCTTGTCGCCGCGGCGGTATCCATAGAGCAGCCGCATGGCTGCCAGAGGCGTTGCACCGTCACCTTCGCGCTTGAAAGCGCTGATACCCCCCTTGCCAAGAGCGCATTCCAGCACCAAATTGCCGGCAACAAGCAAGCCGCGAGTCTTGTGGCCCGGCTTGGCACGTACATCAATGACGCCAATTCCCCGGCTAATTCCGTATCTGGCCAAGCTCTGCCTCCGTGACATGCATGTTTCAAACCGTTGTCGGCGGGAGCAAAAACCTCTTTCGCGTTTCGCCGCTTCAACTTGCCTTCATTAAATGTCATAAAACACCAAGAGCCATTTAAATCAAAGAGTAACGAGGACAGGCATGACAGGCCGTACAATACTGATTGTGGACGATGACGAAGATCTCCGTTCCATCCTCGTCGAGCAGCTCGAGCTGTGCGAAGAATTCCAGATACTGCAGGAAGACAATGCCACGAAGGGCATCCAGACTGCGCGAAACGGCATTGTAGACCTCCTGATCATGGATGTCGGCCTGCCGGATATGGATGGCCGGGAAGCGGTAAAACTGCTGCGCAAGGGCGGTTTCAAGGCGCCGATCATCATGCTCACCGGTCACGATACGGAATCGGACACGATTCTCGGGCTCGAATCAGGCGCCAACGATTACGTCACCAAGCCCTTCAAATTCGCGGTGCTTCTGGCGCGCGTGCGCGCGCAGCTGCGCCAGCACGAGCAGAGCGAGGATGCGACCTTCATCGTCGGTCCCTATACGTTCAAGCCGGGCCAGAAACTGCTCATCGACGAGAAGGGCAGCAAGATTCGCCTCACCGAAAAGGAAGCGGCGATTATCAAGTACCTCTATCGCGCCGGCGACAAGGTCATCGGCCGCGATGTCCTGCTGGAAGAAGTGTGGGGCTACAATTCGGGCGTCACCACGCATACGCTGGAAACCCATGTCTATCGTCTGCGTCAGAAAATAGAAAAAGATCCGTCCAATGCGGCGCTTCTGGTCACAGAAAGCGGGGGATACAAGCTTGTCCCATGATGGACAGCGCCCGACGCAGGTGTATTGACGATCCATGGCGCTTGATGACGATATTCGCATTCTCGGCACGGTAGGCCTGTTCGAGTCTTTCACGGCCGAACAGCTGCGGTTGCTCGCCTTCGGTGCGGAACGGCTCGTTCTCAGGACCGGGCGCGAACTATTCCGTGAAGGACAAAGCGCCGACTGCGCCTATATCGTCGTGTCAGGCAATATTACCCTGTTTCACGAACAGGACGAGGGGCGGGTTGCCATCCGCCCCGTCGGTCCCGGCGCCATGATCGGTGAAATGGCGTTGATCGCGCAGACCTCGCGTCTTACCGGCGCAGTCGCCGAGGTGGAAACCGAGGTCATCCGCATCAGCCGCGCAATCTTCCGGCGCATCCTGGAAGAATATCCAGAAGCGGCAGCAGCCCTTCACTCCCATATCAGCCGCAATCTGCTCGAACTGATCGGCGAAATCGAAAAGGTCGCGCCGCGCCTGAACGGCGATTAAAGCTCGATCACCCTTTCCATACCGATAGCGTCAAGAAAAGTCTGGTCGTGGCTTACGACGACCAGCGCCCCCTCATAGGCATTGAGAGCGATTTCCAGCGCCTCGATGGAATCGAGGTCGAGATGATTTGTCGGTTCATCGAGGATCAGGAGTTCCGGAAACTCCGTACCGCCCAGAACGCAGGCAAGTGCTGCGCGCAGCAGTTCACCCCCGCTGAGGCTGCCAGCAAGACGTGAAGCACCTTCGCCCCGAAACGAAAAACGCGCCAGCGCAGCGCGAGCTTCGTTGTCGTTCGATCCCGGATTAAGACGGCGATAATTTTCATAAAGGGTTTGACCGCGATCCATCAGGCTCATTTGCTGGTCGAACATCGCGACCCGCGCCGGGCGCATGACGGTTCCAGCCACCGGCTGAATATCTCCCGTCATCAGCCGCAACAGGCTGGTCTTGCCTGCGCCGTTTGCCCCTGCGACGACCACTCGCTCAGCTCCCACGATCTTCAAGGACAGATTACGGATGACCGGTCGGTCAGCCTGAGGGCCACCAGAGACATTCTGCATATCCAGCATCACACGGCCGGAAGGCGGAACAGCGCCCGCTACATCGAAATGCATCGGCTTCACGCGCTCGACTTTTGCCTCGGCCTCCCGAAGCTGCTCGCTGGCTCGATTGGACTGTCGTTCCGCCAGTGCCGCGCCCCGGCTCTTCGACTGTTGCGCACGGTCTTCCCGTGCGTCGAGCAAAAGCTTGCTCATGCCTGCGTCAGCGCGCGACTTGTGACCGCGCGCGTCGCTGCGCGCCTGTCTTTCGGCTGCGGCCTGCGCCTTGCGTTCGACCTGCTTGACCTCGCGCCGCGCTGTGGCGAGATCGCGTGCCGCCGTCTCACGCTCCTCAGCCCTCTTCCCCTGATAGAAATCCCAGTTGCCGCCATAAAGCCGCAGCCCGTCGGGAGATAGTTCGGCTATCGCATCCATGGCTTGCAACAGCTCGCGGTCATGGCTGACCACAATAGCCGCGCCATGCCAGGCGGTGAGCAAGCCGACTACGGCCAAACGACCGGCGCGATCAAGATTATTGGTCGGTTCGTCCAGCAGAATCAGGTCGGGTTTATGAAAGATCAGCGCTGCGAGCGCCGCCCGCGTTTGCTGGCCTCCGCTCAAGGCTGAAAGTGGGGTGTCGGGAGCCATATCGGGCAGGCCAAGTCCCTGCAGTGCGTCCGTAAAGCGCTGCGGCAAGAGCCAGTCGGCTTCATCCAGATCGCTCTCGCTGGCCAAGCCCTGTTCGACACGTGCCAGAATGTCGAAGCCCGTTCGCACATCGAAAAGATCGGCCAGCGTCTCGGTATCACCACCGCCGACATTCTGCCGCAACATGCCGATGTTTCCGGTTGCGGTCACACTTCCGTTTGTCGGAGGCAGTATTCCACTCATGATACGCAACAGCGTCGATTTGCCGACGCCATTGCGCCCGACCAGACCGATTCGGCCTCCGGTTACACTGAGATTGATGGATTCAAAGAGAGTACGGCCATCAGCCGTGACGAAGGAAACATCCTGAAGTGTCAGAAGAGAAGACATAGCAAGCCATGGAAATGTTGAAAACACTGGTCATTTGAAACAGTGCTGCACAATCCATTGCTCTTGGCTCCTTGTCTTAACTCGCCCCTATATAGATGTTGCCATCCAATTAATCCAGATTGAATGTCGCAATGACCGGCACGTGATCGGACGGTCGGTCCCAGCCGCGCGCATCGCGGAGAATTTGCAGGCCTTGAATATGGCCCTCCAGATCAGCCGAACCCCAGACATGGTCGAGCCTGCGGCCACGATCCGATTCATCCCAGTCCTTGGCGCGATAGCTCCACCACGTATATATTTTCTGGTCTGCCGGAATCAGATGCCGCATCAAGTCGCTCCAGCCGCCCTTCACGCGCAGGTCTTCCAGCGTTTCGGTTTCGATCGGCGTATGGCTGACGATCTTCAAAAGCTGCTTGTGCGACCAGACATCGTTTTCGAGCGGAGCGATGTTGAGATCGCCAACGAGAACCGATGAATGCCCGTCCTGCCGGTCGGCAACGATAGCGCGCATTTCCTCGAGAAAAGCCAGCTTGTGCGCAAATTTCGGGTTGATCTGCGGGTCCGGTTCGTCACCACCGGCGGGTACATAGAAATTATGGATGCGAAGTTTCTTGCCACCCGCTTCGACCACCGCGCTCAAGTGCCGACAATCGCCCATATCGCAGAAACCGATCTTTTCTACGCTCGCCAGCGGACGCTTGGAAACCGTTGCCACGCCGTGATAGCCCTTCTGACCGCTGATCGCGATATGTTCATAGCCGAGAGCTCGGAAACCCTTCGACGGAAACAGGTTGTCAGGGCATTTCGTTTCCTGAAGACAAAGAACATCCGGCTGGTAATCGCGCAGAAACTGTTCGACCAGCGGCATGCGCAGGCGAACGGAATTGATGTTCCAGGTAGCAACGGAAAAAGCCATGAAGATAGGACTCGCAGCAACGAAAAAGATGCCGCGAACCTAATCATTTATCCGGTAAATGCAAACGGATTGCCTGTCACAAACTGACGGCTACTGACCTTTACGCTTCATGGCGATGCGCTGATAGTCGATTTTGAACATATCGTCGGTAAAACGCACGCCGCTGCGCACGTTGAAGATCATGACAGTGGTGTCGAGCTTTTGCGCGTCGGTGATGGTCCACTGCTTAAGCTCGTAGGATTTGGGGTCGAACATCATGGTGATTTTCGAATCGCCGAAGATCGACTTGTCGCCCAGCACCAGCGTGGTCATGTCCGGCTCCTGCTTCACATTCTGAAGTCGGCCGCCGCCAAGATCGATGCGGTCTGCCAGAAGCAGTTTCAGCGGCGTTTTGGAAAGCGGATAGAGGTCCCAGGTGTCCAGCTTACGATTGTTGATGACGACCGATTCACCATCGGAAATCACACGGATCGGAGAATTGTTGTAGTTGAAGCGAATCTTGCCCGGACGTTCGATATAGAAAGTACCACCCGTCTGCTCGCCCTTGGGGCCGAACTGCACGAATTCACCGGTCATTGTGCGAACCGATGAGAAATGATCGGCGATCTGCTGTGCAGCCGCGCCGCCGCCAGCGCCTTGTGCCAGCGCGGCGACCGGAGCCAGAATCAGCGACGTCATGCCAAGCCCGAGCGCTCCCATTCCCAGCACGGCTGCAAGACGGCCAGCTTTCGCGACGGCGGAGAAACGGGAGAACATCATCGACAAACTTTCTCTTTTCATCATTCTGTTAAACTACGCCACCAGTTGGGCGCGAGTATGGCGTCCGGCCATCACAGGGGCGATGAGATTTTGGCTGTGGCATGACGAAAATGGTGGGGTTCGAGAACCGGAGCGGAGTGTACTTGAGGTACATGAGCACCGGAAGCGCAGATCCACGCCATTTGCAGGCTGCCAGAGCCGAAATATCCCGCCCCTAGAAATCATCGTCACCGGTCGGCACCAAAATTTCACGCTTGCCTGCATGGTTGGCAGGGCCGACAATACCCTCCTCTTCCATACGTTCGATGATCGAGGCGGCCCGGTTATAGCCGATGCCAAGACGACGCTGGATATAGGAGGTCGAAGCCTTCTTGTCCCGCAACACCACGGCGACGGCCTGATCATAAGGATCGTCGGAATCCTCAAGGTTGCCGGTTCCAGCCGGGCCGCTGCCACCCTCGTCGTCGTCTTCATCCTCAGTGATCGCATCGAGATATTCCGGCACGCCCTGAAGCTTCAGATGCTGCACGATGCGTTCCACCTCGTCGTCACCGACGAAAGGCCCGTGCACGCGCTGGATGCGCCCGCCGCCTGCCATGAAGAGCATGTCGCCCTGGCCGAGAAGCTGTTCGGCGCCCTGCTCGCCCAGAATGGTGCGGCTGTCGATCTTCGACGTCACCTGGAAGGAAATGCGGGTCGGGAAATTCGCCTTGATCGTGCCGGTGATGACATCGACCGAAGGACGCTGGGTGGCCATGATGACGTGGATACCAGCCGCACGCGCCATCTGCGCCAGACGCTGCACTGCGCCTTCGATATCCTTGCCCGCGACCATCATCAGGTCGGCCATTTCGTCGATGATCACGACGATATAGGGCATTGGCGCCAGATCGAGCTCTTCCGTCTCGTAGATCGCCTCACCGGTATTGCGGTCGAAACCGGTCTGCACGGTGCGCGCGATCGGCTCACCCTTCTTCTGCGCAAGGCCAACACGCTGATTGAAGCCGTCAATATTGCGCACGCCGACCTTGGACATTTTCCGGTAGCGGTCCTCCATCTCGCGCACGGTCCATTTCAAGGCCACCACGGCCTTCTTCGGATCGGTCACGACCGGGGTCAGCAGATGCGGGATGCCGTCATAGACGGAAAGCTCCAGCATTTTCGGATCGATCATGATCAGGCGGCATTCCTGCGGCGTCATGCGGTAGAGCAGCGACAGGATCATGGTGTTGATCGCCACCGACTTACCCGAACCGGTCGTACCGGCCACGAGGACGTGGGGCATCTTCGCGATATCGGCAATCACCGGTTCGCCATTGATGGTCTTGCCAAGCGCCAGCGCCAGTTTCGCCTTCGACTGTTCGAAGTCGCGGCTTGCCAGCATTTCGCGCAAGTAAACCATTTCGCGCTTCGGGTTCGGCAGTTCGATGCCGATGGCGTTGCGACCCGGAATGACGGCCACACGCGCCGCGATCGCGCTCATGGAGCGGGCGATGTCGTCGGCAAGGCCGATGACGCGCGACGACTTGATGCCCGGTGCGGGTTCCAGCTCGTAAAGCGTGACCACCGGGCCGGGCTTCACATTGATGATTTCGCCGCGCACGCCGAAATCTTCCAGCACGCCTTCAAGCAGACGGGCATTCTGTTCCAGCGCATCCTTGGAAAGCGCCGGATCGCGCTGGACGAGCTTCGGTTCGGCAAGGAAATGCAGCGACGGCATTTCAAAAACGCCATTATCCTTGAGGAAGGATGGCTGTGCTTCACGCTGGGCACGCGGGCCAGGCTTCGGCGAAGGAGCGGCCTGTTCCACACGGGCCTTGCGGCTGCGGGGCGGCGGCGCATCGTGCCATTCCTGACCGGCGAGCGGCGCGCCGTCATCCATATCGTCCATATCGAAAGGCGGCTCATCATCGGCAGCGGCAGGTCCCCCGAAGCCGGGCTCACGACGCGGCGCGCCCCGTGTTTCGGCGTTGCGCCGCACAACGCGCATATCGTCGAAATCGTCCTCGCGGGGGCGGCGGCGGCCAAGTCCCGTCAGGCGCCTGAAATTCGCGGTCGTGGTCAGCGCCAGATGGGTGAGAGCCCCCATAAGCTGGAAACCACCGCCGGTTGATGCTTCATCGTCCTCGTCATCCGCAACAAAATCATCTTCGGCACCGCGACGGGCCGAGACTTGCGCAGGATTGACGATCCCTGTCCCGCGTCCGACGATGCCGCTGGCAAAGAGGCAGAGCCAGAAGGCCGGTACTGCGAGGATGAGCGCAATGCCCGATGCAACAGCACCTTGCGGGAAACTTCCTAGGAAAAGGCCGGGAAATTTCAGGATCATATCGCCGAAGACGCCACCGAGGCCAATCGGCATCGGCCAGCTTTCCGGCACGGCAAAGCAGCTGGCGATGGCCGCGAACAACAATGCGGCGCCGAGCCATGCGAAACTGCGCTTGGCCACGCGCCCGATGCCTCCGCGCGTCATCAGCAGCAGCGACCAGACAGCAAGCGGAAGCAGGGCCGGAACGCTCGCCAGTCCGAAAAACTGCATGGCAATGTCGGAGAACACGGCGCCCGGATACCCAAGCGCATTCGTTACCGGATTGTCGGTCGCATGGCTGAAACTCGGGTCAGCCACATTCCATGTCGCCAGCGCGCCAACAGCCATGCCGGTGAGCGCCAGAAGCCCCAGACCGAACAGGATATAGAACTGCCTGCGGAAGAGATTGGCCAGTTTCAGCCTGTCTTCCGTAATCCGCTCGTCACGCAGCGGGTATGAGGGCGAATATCCTTGCCGCATATAGCCTGTCCCGAACCGAATATCTTTGCTGGCCCGTGAGCGAAAATGCTTCGGGCACATTGAATCGGGCCGATCCTAATCGCCGGATGGTTAATTCCTCATTAACCATGCAAGGACCGCGAACAAATCCGGTGGACGAAATGAAAAAGGCGCGGTTTCCCGCGCCTTTTTCCGCTTGAGACAATCCCGTTCTATTGAACGGATTCGCCGTGCAAAGCGATGTCGAGGCCCTCGATCTCGGCCTGCTTGCTGGGCCGCAGGCCCATGATGGCCTTGACCACGTAGAGAATGATCGCGGTGGCAATCGCAGTGTAGACGATGGTGATGGCCGCGCCGAAGAACTGCTTGCTGATGGTCGCCCCTTCGCCCGCCGGGTTGATCGCTGCATCGGCAAAGAGTCCGGTCAAAACAGCACCGACGAAGCCGCCGACCCCATGGACGCCGAACGCATCGAGCGAATCGTCATAGCCGAGCGCGTGCTTGATCTTGACCGCCGCCACGTAGCAGACCGCACCGGCGACGACGCCGATGATGAGCGCCCCCGTCGGGTTGACGAAGCCGGCAGCTGGCGTGACGGCGACAAGGCCTGCAACGGCGCCCGAAATGATACCAAGCACGCTTGGCTTGCCTGCAACCGCCCATTCGACGAACATCCAGGCCAAAGCCGCACCGGCGGTCGCAACCTGCGTGTTGAGCATGGCAACGCCAGCGAGCGCATTGGCGCCGACAGCAGAGCCGGCATTGAAGCCGAACCAGCCAACCCACAGCAGAGCGGCACCGATGACCGACAGGACGAGATTATGCGGCGCCATGTTTGTATGGCCGTAACCATCGCGCTTGCCGATGATGAGCGCTGCAACCAGACCGGCTACACCGGCATTGATATGGACAACCGTCCCTCCCGCAAAATCAAGCACGCCATCCGACGCCATGAAGCCGCCGCCCCAGACCCAGTGCGCGACCGGGATATAGACGATGAACAGCCACAGAGTCAGGAAGACCAGCATGGAGGAAAACTTCATCCGCTCGGCAAAGGATCCGGCGATGAGCGCAGGCGTGATGACGGCAAAGGTCATCTGGAAGGTGATGAACACATATTCCGGAATGGTTCCCGTCAGCGATTGCATCGTGACGCCCGAGAAGAACGCCTTGGAAAGACCGCCAATATAGGAATTGAGCGAGCCGCCATCGGTGAAGGCCAGCGAATAGCCTGCGATCATCCACAGAATGGACATGAGACAGGTGATGGCAAAGCTCTGCATCACCGTGGACAGCACGTTCTTCTTGCGCACCATGCCGCCATAGAACAGCGCGAGACCCGGTATGGTCATCATCAACACAAGCGCGGTTGAGGTCAGCATCCACGCCGTATCGCCCGTATCGAGGGTTGGTGTTGGAGCGGCGTCCTGCGCCATTGCCGTCCCGGCCATGGCGACGAGCGCAGGCAAGGTAGCCAGAAGGGCCGTTTGCTTGTTTCTTCCTGTTATGAGCATCGAATATCTCCGTCGAAGGGCGGTTTCAAACGCGGCTGCGCTGGAAAGACCGGTTCAAACAGAGAGAAACAAAATTCATGCCAGTTGGCCGAAGCAGGCAAATTAACTGCAAATTTTATGCGATTCGCCACGCCGATTGCGGAAACGCCGGGCTATGGAAAAGTTGGAACGAATGCAGCTTCAAACCGAGTGATGCCTTAACTGGTTCATTCGATTCATTTTTACGCTTTGGCATCGGGGCAGCAGCCACTAATGAATGCCCTATATTTAATCACGCCTCCACCCTTCGATTAAAAAGTAATCACTTCTTTTCGTCATGAACGCGGATCAATCCCTCCTGCGCCACCGATGCGATCAGCAGGCCGTCGCGGGTATAAAGCGCACCACGGTTGAAGCCGCGCGCGCCGGAGGCGCTCGGCGTATCCTGCGTGTAGAGCAGCCAGTCATCAAGCCTGCATGGGCGATGGAACCACATGGCGTGATCCAGACTCGCCACCTGCATGTCGCGGTCGAAAATGAAACGGCCATGCGGGTGAAGTGATGTATCGAGGAGCGTCATGTCGGAGAGATAAGCGAGAATGGCTGCCTGCAATGCGCGATCATCTGGAACGAGCCCCCTCGCCCGCACCCATACATGCTGCACCGGCTCCAGCTTCTCGCGCGAGAAATAATGCGTGAGAGAGACCGGCTTGATTTCGATCGGACGCTCCCGCTCCCAATATTTGCGAACGCTGGGCGGAGCCATATCGAGGTATTTTTCCTTGATGTCATGATCGCCTATGAGCTGCTCCGGTTGCGGCAGTCCTTCCGGCATCGGCATCTGATGATCGAGCCCGTCTTCGTCGATCTGGAACGAAGCGGAGAGCGAGAAAATCGCCTTGCCGTGCTGCATGGCCAGAACGCGCCGCGTGCTGAAGCTGGAACCATCGCGGATGCGGTCCACCTCATAGACGATGGGAATCGCCGGATCGCCGGGCCGCACGAAATAGGCATGGAGCGAATGTACATGGCGTTCGGACTCGACAGTGCGTTGCGCGGCGATCAGTGCCTGTCCGATCACCTGTCCGCCGAACACCCGCTGCCAGCCGACCTGCGGACTGTTGCCACGGAACAGGTCCACCTCAAGTGTTTCCAGATCGAGGATGGAAAGAAGCTCACGCATTGCATCAGTCTGGGTGCCGATTTGGGTGTTAGCCGGGGCTCCAGCGGACTTTTCTTGATCGGTCATGGACAGCCTGTCTCCTGCAACCATATATATGCTTTGGGTTCTTGTTTGAGCCGGAGCATTGGAACCTGTCAAGAACTGCGCGGAAAAAGCCCTGTCGGCAGAGATCCGGACAGCGCGCTGCGGAAGTTCGTTTCGATATGCGCCGCGGCAAAATATCGGGTTCCCTGACCGGCGATATATGCCAAAACAGCGCTCGTGAGATGGATTCTCGAAAGGAAATGGTAAATGGCCGCCCCGAAGAAGCAGGAAGCAGCACGCAATAACGATGTGGTGATTGCAGGCGGCGGCTATGTCGGGCTTGTCACGGCGGTAGCGATCAAGTCGGCAGCACCACATCTTGTCCTGACCGTAATCGATGGCGCACCGGCGGGTGCCTGGAAAAATGACCCGCGCGCCTCCTCCATCGCCGCCGCTGCCTCACGCATGCTCGACCAGCTCGGCTGCTGGCAGGAAATTCTCCCCGAAGCACAACCCATAACGGAAATGGTCATCACGGATTCGCGCACTTCCGATCCCGTGCGCCCGGTGTTCCTTACCTTTGAAGGTGAAGTCGAGCCGGGCGAACCCTTTGCCCATATGGTGGAAAACCGCGTGCTCAACACGGCCCTGCACAACAAGGCGGAAGCACTGGGTATCACCTTCCTCGAAGCCACCAGCGTGGATAATTTCAATACGCTCCCCGAAGGGGTTACAGTCACGCTTTCCAACGGAGATACGCTCGAAACGCGGCTGCTGATCGCCGCAGATGGCGCACGCTCCCGCCTGCGCGATCTGGCTGGCATCAAGACGGTCAACTGGGATTACGGCCAATCCGGGATTGTCTGCAATGTCGCCCATGAACTGCCGCATGGCGGCCGCGCGGACGAGCATTTTCTTCCAGCCGGTCCCTTTGCCATCCTTCCGTTGAAGGGCAATCGCAGCTCACTCGTCTGGACCGAGCGCACGTCGGATGCCGAACGCCTCATTCGCGAAGACGACTTCGTATTCGAAGCGGAACTGGAACAGCGCTTCGGTCATCGTCTGGGCGCCCTTCGTGTCGAAGGCCCCCGTCGCGCCTTTCCGCTCGGCCTGACGCTGGCGCGTGAATTCGTGAAACCACGCTTCGTGCTGGTGGGCGATGCGGCGCACCGTATCCATCCTATTGCCGGTCAGGGCCTCAATCTCGGTTTCCGCGATGCTGCCGCGATTGCCGAAGTGGTGGTCGAAACAGACCGGCTCGGCCTCGACATTGGCTCATTTGCCGCGCTGGAGCGTTATCAGTCCTGGCGTCGTTTCGACACTGTACAGATGGGCGTGACGACGGATATCTTGACCCGGCTTTTCTCCAACGACCATCCGGCGGTCCGCTCGATCCGCGATATCGGCCTGGGTCTCGTCGACCGGGTGCCATCCCTGAAATCCTTCTTCATCAAGCAGGCAGCCGGTCTTTCCGGCGATACGCCGCGTCTGTTGAAGGGGCAGTCCATCTGAGCGCTGGACCCGCTCTGCGGATGCCCTATATCGGAAGCGGAAAACCCAACCGAGAGGAGAGCTTCCCATGGACAGAAAAGCAACGGCCGTCTGGCAAGGCACGCTGAAGGAAGGCAAGGGCACCCTCAACACGCAAAGCGGCGCGTTGAAGGATCTGCCCTATGATTTCAAGGCCCGTTTTCAGGATGAAAGCGGACGCTCGGGCACCAACCCGGAGGAACTTCTGGGCGCTGCGCACGCAGGCTGCTTCGCCATGCAGCTCTCGGCACTTTTGACCGAACACGGAACCCCGCCGGAAAAGCTGGAAGCGACTGCGGCGGTCACTGTCGGCCCCGCAGCTGGAGGCGGCTTTGAAATCAGCCGCAGCGCGCTGACGCTCAATGCCACGATCCCCGGCATCTCGACGGAGGATTTCGAGGCCCTCGCGAACAAGGCCAAGCAGTCCTGCCCGCTTTCGAAAGCCTTGGGCGCTATTGAAGTGACACTGGACGCAAAACTAGTCTGAACGACTTCACATCAGGGAAATGATGAGCGGGTGCAAGCCCGCTTTTCTATTCGGGCAGGTGGCAGACCGCCTCGATATTGTGGCCGTCCGGATCAATGACAAAGGCGGCATAATAGTCGGGATGATAGCCAGTGCGCAGGCCGGGCTTGCCATTGTCTGTACCACCGGCAGCGATAGCCGCTTCATAAAAGCGGTCGACCTCGGAGCGGGTCCCGGCCGAAAAAGCGACATGAAGCACGCCCTCAAGCTTCGCGCCCTTCTGCTTGCCAATCCAGAATTCGGGCTTGCCGTTACGGCCGTAGCCCACCCAATCGCCGAATTCCATGGCGCGGCTGATACCGAGCGGCGCCAGCGCCGCATCATAGAAAGCCCGCGACTTGGGCATGCTGGAAATGTTGAATCCGATATGATCGAGCATGATTGCCCTGTCTCCGATTATCTGTTCTCTCCAATGAGATATCGGCACTTCCATAAAGATCAAGCCTTGGCGAAGGCAGCCGGAGCCCCGATAATGAAAAAGGGGAAGATACAGATCTTCCCCTTTTTCAAAATTCCAGATCAGTCACGCTACTAGACGCGGCGCTCGACCATCATTTTCTTGATTTCGGCAATCGCCTTGGCCGGATTCAGCCCCTTCGGGCAAGTCTGAGCGCAGTTCATGATCGTGTGGCAGCGATAGAGCCGGAACGGGTCCTCGAGATTGTCGAGGCGTTCGCCCTTGGCTTCATCGCGGCTATCGATCAGCCAGCGATAGGCCTGCAGCAGCACGGCGGGCCCGAGATAACGGTCGCCGTTCCACCAGTAGCTCGGGCACGAGGTCGAGCAGCAGGCGCACAGGATGCACTCATAAAGGCCGTCGAGCTTCTGGCGGTCCTCATGGCTCTGCAGCCATTCCTTCTGCGGTTCCGGCGAAACCGTCTTGAGCCAGGGCTCGATGGAACGGTGCTGGGCGTAGAAATTGTTGAGGTCCGGCACGAGGTCCTTCACCACCGGCATATGCGGCAGCGGATAGACCTTGATGACGCCCTTGATGTCGTCCATGCCCTTGGTGCAGGCCAGCGTGTTCGCACCATCGATATTCATGGCGCAGGAACCGCAAATGCCTTCACGGCACGAACGGCGCAGCGTCAGCGTCGGGTCGATCTTGTTCTTGATATAGAGAAGACCATCCAGCACCATCGGGCCGCAATCGTCGCGATCGACATAATAGGTGTCGATGCTCGGATTGGCGTCGTCGTCCGGCGACCAGCGATAGATGCGGAATTCCGTGACGCGCTTGGCGCCATCAGGACGGGGCCAGATCTTGCCCTCCTGAATGCGGGAATTCTTGGGAAGTGCGAGTTCAACCATTGCTCTTTCCCTTGATTAGTAAACGCGCTTCTTCGGCGCAATCTTGGCGAGGCTGATGCCGCCTTCCTCTTCCGTCGTCAACGGATCGAGATGGACCGGGCGGTAGTCAAGCTTGACCTTGCCGTCCGGCGACAGCCAGGACAGGGTGTGCTTGCGCCATTCGGCATCGTTGCGGTCCGGGAAATCCTCATGCGCGTGGGCGCCGCGGCTTTCCTGGCGCGCTTCCGCCGAAACAACCGTCGTCAGCGCATTCGCCATCAGGTTTTCGAGTTCCAGCGTTTCCACGAGATCCGAATTCCAGATCATCGAACGGTCGGTGACCTTGATGTCCGGCAGTTCATGCCAGAGCTTTTCCATGCGCTCGACGCCCTGCTTGAGCGATTCCGACGTGCGGAACACGGCGGCGTCTTCCTGCATGGTGCGCTGCATCTTTTCGCGCAGTTCCGCGGTCGGCTGGGAGCCATTGGCGAAACGCAGACGATCGAAGCGCTCCATGATCTTGTCGCAGGCAGCGAGGTCGAGATCGGGAATCTTCGACTTGCGATCGATGACCTGACCGGCGCGGATTGCAGCCGCACGGCCGAACACCACCAGGTCGATCAGCGAGTTGGAGCCGAGACGGTTCGCACCGTGCACCGAAGCGCAGCCCGCTTCGCCGACGGCCATCAGGCCCGGCTGCACGCGATCCGGATCGTCTGCGGTCGGGTTCAGCACTTCACCCCAGTAATTGGTCGGAATGCCGCCCATATTGTAGTGAACGGTCGGCAGAACCGGGATCGGTTCCTTGGTCACATCCACGCCCGCGAAAATCTTGGCCGATTCCGAAATACCCGGCAGGCGCTCATGAAGGACAGCCGGATCGAGATGGTCGAGATGCAGGAAGATGTGGTCCTTGTTCTTGCCGACGCCGCGACCAGCACGGATTTCCATGGTCATGCAGCGCGAAACAACGTCACGCGAGGCAAGGTCCTTGGCCGATGGCGCATAGCGTTCCATGAAGCGCTCGCCTTCGGAATTGACCAGATAACCGCCTTCGCCGCGCGCGCCTTCGGTAATGAGGCAGCCCGCGCCGTAAATGCCGGTCGGGTGGAACTGCACGAATTCCATGTCCTGCAGCGGCAGGCCGGCACGCGCCACCATGCCGCCACCGTCGCCGGTGCAGGTATGGGCGGAAGTTGCCGAGAAATAGGCGCGTCCATAGCCGCCGGTCGCCAGAACCACCATCTTGGCGGAGAAGCGATGGATCGTGCCGTCATCGAGGTTCCACGCCACGACGCCGGTGCACACACCGTCGGTCATGATGAGATCAAGCGCGAAATATTCGATGAAGAACTGCGCGTTGTTTTTCAGCGACTGGCCGTAAAGCGTGTGCAGGATCGCGTGGCCGGTACGGTCGGCGGCAGCGCAGGTGCGCTGTACCGGAGGACCGTCGCCGAAATTCTGCATATGACCGCCGAACGGGCGCTGATAGATCTTGCCTTCTTCGGTACGCGAGAACGGCACGCCATAGTGCTCAAGCTCATAGACGGCGGCAGGCGCTTCACGCGCCAGATATTCCATGGCGTCGGTATCGCCGAGCCAGTCCGATCCCTTCACGGTATCGTACATGTGCCACTGCCAGCTGTCCGGACCCATATTCTTGAGCGAAGCAGCGATGCCGCCCTGCGCGGCAACCGTGTGCGAACGGGTCGGGAAAACCTTGGTGATGCAAGCCGTCTTCAGGCCCTGCTCGGCCATGCCGAGCGTTGCGCGCAAGCCCGCACCGCCAGCCCCGACCACCACCACGTCGAACTTGTGATCGACATAGGTGTACTTGCTTGCAGCGGCAGGCGCCGCATTGTTTACTGCACTAGCCATCGGGCTATCAACCTCCGAAGCTCAGCTTGAGGATCGCAAAGATACAGGCAAAGCCGACAACAGCCGTAAAGAAGCTGTTCAGCATCACCAGCACGACCTTCATGCCTTCGCCATGCACATAATCTTCGATAATGACCTGCATCCCGAGACGCATATGGTAGACACCGGTCAGGACGAACAACGCCATGACGATGGCCGTCAGGGGATGCGAAAGAGCGGCCCGGACTTCCGCGAAGCTTGCGCCATTGAGCGAAATCACGAGGCCGATGAAAAACAGGACCAGCGGTACCAGAGCCACAGCCGTCACGCGCTGATACCAGAAATGGGCGGTACCTTCCTTGGCGGAGCCAAGACCGCGGACCTTGCCGAGCGGGGTACGCATATCATTGTTCATACCGTTCATGGGATGAGCCTCCTAGCGCACCGAATAAGCGACGACCCAGACGAGGATCGTGGCAATGACGGAGAAAACGACGGTCGCCCAGGCAATCTTCGAAGCTGTGTGCTTTTCCAGCCCCGCGCCCGTATCCCAGATCAGGTGGCGAACCCCGCCGGCCAGATGATGCAGAAGCGCCCATGTATAGCCGAACAGGATCAGGCGGCCGATCCAGGACGAGAACAATGCATTGACGGTGTTGAAGCACTCTTCGCTGACAGCAGCCGAGATCAGCCACGCCGCCAGCAACAAGGTGCCGAAGTAAAGTGCGCCGCCTGTGATGCGATGGACGATGGACATCGTCATCGTAATGACCGGCTTGTAGATAGACAGGTGCGGCGACAAAGGACGCTGGCGCGTTACAGTCGGTTGTGTCATGGCTCTGTAGGCTTCCCTGACGTTTCTCTCCGGCCACACCCCGCTGACGATCATCAGCAAGGCAGCCGGGTTGCGGGTTCTCCCGAACCCTGGTTCGACGTCGTCCGAGGCACAGGGAACCGGACTTTACGATCCCGCGCCGGTACGACCCAAGAAAATAAGGCTGGACCGTGGCGTACGGCCCTATGTGGCGCTTTCTACTGCGCTTTTACCATCACGTCAAAGAAGCTTTTTCACGAAAAGACTAACAATTGGTCGCACCTGCGCGACACATTCGCGTGATTGCGGCATTCAAACGATTGAAGACCGCAACCGGCAAAAACATGTGTAATTTCATCCACTTTTGGAAAATCGATCAGTTGCCGAATCGAATCACATAGCTCGACCAGTCGGCAGCCGTGGCGATCTGCTCATAGAGCTTGCGCCCGTCTTCGGGCACACGCGGGGCATTCAGCACCAGCTTGGACCAGCTGCGCTCCTCGGCCTTGTCGGCCAGCACGTCGATCAGCGCCTTGGCGATGCCCTTCCCGCGATGATCGTGATGCACATAGATATGATCGACCTGCCCTGCACGCAGGCCCGTTACCGGCTCGGGCAGATCGTAGAAGATCACGAAGCCGACCAGATTTCCGTCAACCCGCGCCCCCAGCGTTTCAGCGGCGCGATCCTGAAGCAGGTGCTCGGCATAAAAATCGTCGGGGCGGCGAGGCGCGCCGCGCTTCAGCGCCTGCGCGTAGCTTGCCAGCAGCGGCGCGAATTCGTGGGCATCACGCAGATGGAGGAGCGCAATATCGACGGCATGATCTTTGGTCATTGGACGTTCCTTGGCGTTTCCAGCTCTTTCCACGCGCCACATGCAAAGGCAGGAGCGCTTGGGAAGACCGGTTCCATTGTAGCCAGCACGGATGACAAAGGTAAAGAAAGAGTTAAAATGATCCTCATTCTCTTGGTGATCACGGACGATGAGGCTCGAACGACGATGGCTAAATGCGAATGGACGATGCTTGGCGTCATCGGGGCTCTTGCGTTGACCAGCCCTACACTTGCCGACCCTGCGATACGTTCCATCGATGCCTCGGGAAATCTCGTGATCCAGATGCCCGATAATGGCGCCAAGATCATCCGGGTCGGAGCGGCGCAGCCCGTTTCTTCGCCGCCGCAGCACTTGAGGATAATTTCTGCGCCACGCGACAATGCCATCGCCTACATCGTGGCAAAGCCCAACAGCAATTGCGAAAGCGCGGTCGTGCTGCGTGGACGCTCTTTCATGCATGGGATCGACCGCGGGGAAACGCCGGTTCTGGACCATCCTGGCTGCGGCTACGAATAGGCTTCGTTCAGCGCCCGGTCATTGAACGAAATTCGAGAACGTTTTCATCCACCAATATTGGCAGGGCGCTGCGGACACAGTTGCGTCCGCCTTTCTTCGCTTCATATAGCGCACCATCGGCGCGTTTATAGAGATCGGAAAACACATCATCGAATTCCATTTCCGCGATGCCGAAGCTCGCGGTGAAAACAATGACGCCGTTGCGTCCAGGAATATGGATATCGCGGCAGACAAGCCGCGCCTTATCCGCAAACCGCCACGCCGACTGAATCGTGTTTCCCGGCAGGATGATCGCGAATTCCTCACCGCCTATGCGGGCCGAAATTCCGTTCTTACCGTTCGCCGCCTTGCGCAGTTCGGCGGAAAAAGCGGCGATGACGCGATCTCCAAGCGCGTGGCCGTGCGTATCGTTGATCGCCTTGAAATGATCGATGTCGCAGAGAACCAGCGACAGAGCCTGCCGCATGCGCTTCGACTTTTCAATTGCGGCCTCGGCGCGAAACTCGAAACCGCGCCGGTTGAGCAGTCCCGATAGCTGGTCGGTCTCGGAGCGGATCAGCATATTGGCGATCAGTTCCCGCATCAGGCTCAACAGCAGAAGCAACCCGCCAGCAACGGACAGAGCAGCGCCTATCGACTGTGAAAACATCGCATAGGTCGTATCGATATAATCGCTGGGTTCGACACCCGCTCCTCCCGCAGTCACCGCGATGACCGGCTTGAACAGGAAATGAACGGCACTGATCCCGAACAGCACCGCCATCAAGGTATCGATGCCGTTGCGATCTCTCCGCAGGATCACCCGCACCGCAAGGAGCAGAACAAGGAAATAGGGTGTCTGATAGAGGAGCATGCCAATCATGTGGCTGCGGGCAATATCATATATGCCGTAAATCATGGTGACGGATGCAATGGTCAGCAGGCCGAGTGCGATCCACGGCACAGGCCGGGCATACATGCGTGCAAGACCGATGACCAGGCAGGACAGCGCCAGATAATAGGTCGTGAAGGCGAGCATATAGCCCATGCGGGGATTGGGAATGGAAGGCATGGCAAGTTCTGCCAGGAAATAGAGCATTGCGAAAATGAAGCCGAAGGCGAAGACGGGCGCTGCCGTATTATCCCGCGCGTAAACGGCTATGCCGAGAAACGCGAAAGCAAACAGACCTGAAACGGTCATGTTGATCAGAAGGATAAAGTCGGCTCCATTCATTCGATTCTCTTCCCGTGCCGGCTGCCAAACTCTTCACGACGCCAGCCACCCTGCCCCTCCATACAATCAAAGCGTGAAAAAGCTGCTAATATACACCAAAGAAAAACCGCCGGGATGAACCGGCGGTTTGATCTTCTGGAAGCCTTCAGGAACGCTTCATCTGTTTTGGAGCCTTAGTTCCACTCGCGAATGTCAACGAAATGTCCAGCAATCGCGGCGGCAGCGGCCATGGCCGGCGACACGAGATGCGTGCGGCCCTTGAAGCCCTGACGCCCCTCGAAATTGCGATTCGAGGTCGAAGCGCAGCGTTCGCCCGGCTTCAGGCGGTCGTCATTCATGGCAAGGCACATGGAGCAGCCCGGCTCGCGCCAGTCGAAGCCGGCTTCGATGAAGATCTTGTCGAGGCCTTCGGCCTCCGCCTGCTCCTTCACCAGACCGGACCCCGGAACGATCATGGCGCTCACGCCGGCGGCAACCTTCTTGCCAGCGGCCATGCGGGCCGCGTCGCGAAGGTCCTCGATGCGGCCATTGGTGCAGGAGCCGATGAAGACACGGTCGATCTTGATGTCGGTCATCCTGGTGCCCGGCTTCAGGCCCATATAATCGAGCGCGCGCCACTTCGATGCACGCTTGGTCTCGTCCTTGATCTCGTCGGGATTGGGCACAATGTCGGTGACAAAGACGACGTCTTCCGGCGAAGAGCCCCAGGAAACAACCGGCGAAATCTTGGCCGCGTCAAGTTCGACGATCTTGTCGAAATGCGCGCCTTCATCCGAATGCAGCGTCTTCCAGTAGGAAATCGCCTGTTCCAGCGCTTCGCCCTTCGGCGCGCGCGGCTTGTCCTTGATATAGGCAAAGGTCGTTTCGTCCGGCGCGATCAGGCCGGCGCGGGCGCCGCCCTCGATCGACATGTTGCAGACCGTCATTCGGCCTTCCATCGACAGCGAGCGAATGGCGCTGCCTGCATATTCGATCACGTAACCGGTGCCGCCCGCAGTGCCGATTTCGCCGATGATGGCGAGCGTGATGTCCTTGGCGGTAACGCCGGGAGCCAGCTTGCCATTCACACGCACCAGCATGTTCTTGGCCTTTTTCTGGATCAGCGTCTGGGTGGCCAGAACATGTTCCACCTCGGACGTGCCGATACCATGCGCCAGCGAACCGAAAGCGCCATGCGTGGAGGTATGGCTGTCGCCGCAGACGATGGTCATGCCCGGAAGGGTGAAGCCCTGCTCCGGCCCGACGATGTGCACGACGCCCTGACGCTTGTCGCGCTCGGAATAATATTCGACGCCGAAATCAGCGGCATTCTTGGCCAGAGCCTCGACCTGAATGCGGCTTTCCTCGTTCTTGATGCCGTTGATGCGGTCCGGCGAGGTCGGAACGTTGTGATCGACCACCGCCAGCGTCTTTTCAGGGTGGCGCACCTTGCGGCCAGCCATGCGCAGGCCTTCGAAAGCCTGCGGGCTCGTCACTTCGTGCACAAGATGGCGATCAATATAAAGGAGGCAGGTTCCGTCTTCCTGCTGATCCACTACATGGTCGTCCCAGATCTTGTCGTAAAGTGTACGCGGCGCGCTCATTGCGAGAGGTCCCTTGAATGGTCTTAACTTGAATAGTTCTTAACTGGCTGTCATATGCACCCGCCCGCACAGTTCGTCAAGAAACTGAAACCGCAACAGGGTGTCGCAGTAACAATCTTGCGAGATGTGGGCGAAATTATGCAGTATGTTACGCAGGCTTTCGCATTTAGCAAATAAAAAAGGCGACCTGTGGCCGCCTTTTTCAAACAGAGTGCTGTGAAGCTTATTCAGCAGCAGCCTTGGCAGCTTCGGCCTTGGCAGCGGCAGCCTTGTCGGCTTCGCGCTCGACCTTGGTGCGGTTGTCTTTCTTTTCAGCAATACGGGCAGCCTTACCCGTGAGGCCGCGCAGGTAGTAAAGCTTCGCGCGACGAACCTTGCCGCGGCGAACGAGTTCAACGCCTTCAACGATCGGCGAGTAAACCGGGAATACGCGCTCCACGCCTTCGCCGTAGGAAATCTTGCGAACGGTGAAGTTTTCATTGAGGCCAGCGCCGGAACGGGCAATGCAAACGCCTTCATAGGCCTGCACGCGGGTACGCGTACCTTCGGTGACGCGAACCTGAACGCGAACCGTGTCGCCCGGCTGGAAATCTGGAAGCTTGCGCTTTTCTTCAATCTTTGCTGCCTGTTCGGCTTCAAGCTGACGAATGATATCGGTCATCGTCTTTCTCCTTCTGAATTCTTCTCAAACAGTCAGAGCGCTCTGCACTTGCCACCAAGCAATCCTTGGCCCTGTGGCTATGCCTTCAAATTCAGGCAGGAGCGGTACACCATTTATTGGTTTAGGACGTCTGGGCTTCGCCCAAACGGGATATTACAATGTCGGGACCAGCCCGAACTGGCGCGGCAATACACCATTGCCGCCGATGAATCAATATCAGGACGCCAAAATCGCCTCAGATACGGCCCAGATGCGTATCCTTGAAACCCGTGCCATATTTGAGCCCGAAGCCAAGCGCGCGGTCGACGCCGATATGCACGGCCCAGATCAGCGCGATCGCAAAGCAGAACGACCAGCTCATCGCCCAACCCAGCACCGCCACGAACACAACGCCGATCCAGCTATGGGCCATATTATAGACCACGGCGCCGGTGCGCGGCCCCTTCATATAGCCGAAGAAGGAAAGATCGGGTGCAAGGATGAGGATGGCGAACAGCCACCAGCTCGCGCCGCTGACCCAATAGGCTCCGAGCGCCAGCAGCGCGAGAGAAAGACTTTCGAACCGCTGGATCAGATTCATTTGCGCTTGCCCTCGCTATAGGCTTCCCATAGATCGGGACGCCGTTCCCTGGTGATACGTTCCGCCTGCTCGTGCCGCCATTTATCGATAGCGCCATGATTGCCGGAGGTCAGGATTTCCGGAATCGATCTTCCTTCCCAAACCTGCGGGCGGGTAAAATGCGGATGTTCGAGCAGGCCGGTCTCGAAGCTTTCCGTCTCTCCGGATTCGCGATTGCCCATCACGCCCGGCAAAAGTCGCACGATGGCATCGAGCAGCACGATGGCCGCAGTCTCTCCGCCCGACAGGATGTAGTCGCCAATCGAAACTTCCTCGAGATTGCGCGCCTCGATGACGCGCTCATCCACGCCCTCGAATCGTCCGCAGAGAATGATCGCGCCCGGCCCGTCGGCAAGCTCGCGCACGCGCTTTTGCGTCAGCGGTTTTCCGCGCGGGCTCATCAGAAGCATCGGGCGGTGGCCGTCGGCAACGGAATCGAGCGCGCGGGCAATAACATCCGGCTTCATCACCATGCCGGCGCCCCCGCCAGAGGGCGTGTCATCCACCATACGGTGTTTACCCTCGGCAAAATCGCGAATCTGCACCGCATCCAGCCGCCATTTCGCTTCCCCGAGCGCCTTGCCGGCAAGCGAAGTGCCCAGCGGTCCGGGGAACATTTCCGGATAAAGCGTCAGCACGGATGCATGAAAGAAACCGGTCTCGTCTGCGACCTTTGAAACTTCGGTCATCACTTCTTCGGCTTTTTCTTTTCGCTTTGCTGGCGCTCGTCCTCATCCTCGGCGATCAACCCGGCGGCATAGGGTTCGACCAGCAGTGTTCCCTTGTCGAAATCGATCTCCGGGACGGCCGCTTCCGTGAACGGAATGAGCATCGGACGCTTGCCCTTCTCGGAAAGCTCGATGAGGTCACCGCCGCCGAAATCGAACAGGGCGCTCACCACACCATAGGTTTTGCCTTCCGCATCGACCGCCAGCAAGCCGATCAGATCGGTCTGGTAAAATTCGTCTTCGTCCAGCTCGTCATCCGGCAGCTGTGAGCGGTCGATGAAAAGCTCGATCCCGTTCAGCGCCTCGGCTGCATTGCGGTCATTGACGCCCTTGAAACGCACGACCACGACCGTCTTGGCGGGACGCGCTTCCAGAACTTCGTAGCTCTTGCCCTGTTCGTCATAAAGCAGGCCGTAATCGGCGATGGCCAGCGGATCGCCGGTAAAGGTCTTCACTCGCACTTCACCGCGCGTGCCATGTGCGGCACCGATAACGGCGAGCTGGATCGGGTTTTCTGGACGCGGCATTGCCAACCTTGTTTCTGCTGAACGGATAGAACTATTTTTCGTTCAATAGCTCTTTCCTTGGTCTTTTTCACGTTATTTCGTCACAAAAGCACTCTTCGGCCCACGAAAACCAGCCGGTAACCTATCGCTGGCAGACTGCCTTGCGAATCCAGAGTGAACGAGCGGCCCGATTTATGACGACAAACAGCGAGTTTCTGATCCCTGCCCGCGCCGATCTCGCAGCCGCGAGGGAAGAATGGCTGAAGACGCTGAAAGATGCGCGCCGCCTGTCGGAAAATACGCTTGATGCCTATGAGCGCGATACGCGTCAGTTTCTCAATTTTCTGACCGGCCATCTGGGCGAACCGCCGTCGCTGAAAGATGTCGGCAATCTGCGGATCGCCGATCTGCGCTCGTTTCTTGCCAGCCGCCGCAACGAAGGTGTCGGCGCGCGAACGCTGGGGCGCGGACTTGCCGGCGTGCGCTCGCTGCTGCGCCATCTGGAAAAACGCGGCCTTGCCAATGCAGCGGGAGCAAGCGCCATGCGCGCGCCGCGGCAGCCGAAATCACTGCCGAAGCCGCTGACCGCCGAAGACGCCCGTCGCGTGGTTGCCGCAGACGGGCAACTGGCGGAGGAACCATGGATAGCCGCGCGCAACGCCGCCGTTCTGACCTTGCTCTATGGTTGCGGCCTGCGCATCTCCGAAGCGCTTGGCCTTATGGGTGACGCGTTATCCGACAGCAGTGCCCTTTCGATCACGATTACCGGCAAGGGCAACAAAGCTCGTCTCGTGCCGTTGCTGCCGGTCGTGCACCGCGCAATCGCGCAATACAGGGCGCTTTGCCCCTTCGATCTTTCCGCCGACAAACCGCTGTTTCGCGGCACCAAGGGCGGTATTCTTCATGCGGCGATCATCCAGCGCGAAATGCAGAAACTGCGCGCTGGCCTGGGTCTGCCCGACAGTGCGACGCCGCATGCGCTGCGCCACTCCTTCGCAACGCATCTTCTGGGACGAGGCGGCGATCTGCGCACCATCCAGGAACTGCTTGGCCATGCCAGTCTTTCCACAACGCAGGTCTATACCGGCGTCGATACCGAGCGATTGCTGGAAATCTACGACAAGGCGCACCCGCGCGCTTGATATTGGTCTCGCATCCGCGAAGAACGTCCTTATATTGCCCTCATGAAAAAGCTGTTTCTGACCCTTCTCTTTGCCTGTCTTGCAGGCTCCATCCCCGCTCGCGCCGACAATGCCCCGGCCGCTGCTGCTTGTACCCCACACGGCGTCAACCTCATGGAGGGACTTGCGACGAAAGACCCGGCAAGCTGGCAGGAGTTGCAGCGCGAAGCCGATAAGGTTCCCAATCGCACAGGGCTCCTCTGGAAAATCGAGAAGGAGGGCGTCGAGCCGTCCTATCTCTTCGGCACGATGCACTTTTCCGATCCCCGCGTCATGACATTGCCGAAAGCCACCGACGAAGCCTATCGATCGGCGAACACGGTCGTCGTGGAAACGGCAGATATATTGGACCCGAAGTTTCTCCTGCGCGCCAGGCTCGAACATCCCGACCTGCTGCTCTTCACCGATGGCACCACGCTGAAATCGCACCTTCCCGCCGAACGACGTGAAGAAATCGAACGGAAGCTTGCAGAACGCGGTATCGTTCTCGACGCGGTCGCCAAAATGAAGCCATGGGTGCTGTCCAGTCTTCTGGCACTTCCCAAATGCGAGCGGGAGCGGCAAAGCGAGGGCGAGAAATCGCTCGATGAAAAGCTTGCACTCGATGCACAGGCCGAAGGCCGCAATGTTCAGGGCCTTGAAAGTGCGGAAGAACAGCTTCTGGCGATGAACCGGATGCCGCTCGATTTCCATCTGCGCAGCCTTGTCGCCACCATCGATTATGGCGACGATATCGAGGATGCCATGGAGACGACAACTGCCCTCTATCTCAAGGGTGAGATCGGGATGATCATGCCGGCGCTCCGGAAGATTGTTCCCGACAGCCTTTCCGACGATGACTATGATTTGTTTCTAAAATATCTCATTTCGGATCGCAATCACGTCATGGCTGATCGCGCCGTCCCGATCATCGACAAGGGAAATGCTTTTATTGCCGTCGGCGCGCTGCATCTGCCGGGCACGGATGGGGTAATCGAATTGCTGCGTGCAAAGGGTTATCGGGTGGTTCCGCTCTAAGTCGTCGAGAGAGCATTTCCAAGGATTCAGGAAATGCTCTAGCCGGCTTTCAGGTCCGTGATGCTGTTTTCAACGGCCGTTATATTGAGTTCAAGTTCGGCAATCTGTCTCAGTATGGATTTTCCCGGAAGTGCTTCTTCCCGAGCCGCTTCATCCAGAAGCTTGAACTGTTCATCGCGCAAAAGCGACGAGAGTTTCTCGAAGCGCTCAATGGTTTTCAGGTTTTCTTTCGACGGCATAATGTCATTCCTCAAATTTCGGCGTCGTCTCTGATCGCTTATAACGATCCTGCCCTATCAGGGCTTTACAGTGATAAAGCCCTGATAGCCAGTTGATCGATCATAATTTCGATCAGCAGGCCGCTCCCATGATTGAATATACATAAATGATGTGCAGTTTCTCTTGCGTTAACACCAGCACCAGCGCCCCGCTCCGCACCGCTATTCGTGCGTGCTCCTTCGCATATTAGCGCTTTGGGAACTATCTCCTCCATTTCTCATTGATATACACCGGGTTTGTTATCGCACCGCATGACAGCACGCGGTTGGAGCATCGATTGCCCGATGAGCAACAGCAAGTACCCGGCTGACTGTCACTTCCCGACTGTCGTTTCGATGGCGGAAGGGACCATTGGAGGAACCCGATATGGTTGATCCCCTTGATCCGAGGAACAACGAGCCGCGCACGACAACAGACCCGCGTCTTTCAGATCCATCCGGAATGCCGCCGCCACCGCCACCGCGCGGCGGAAGCGGCTATTTGCTTGGCGCGGTGCTTCTGGTTGCGATCATCGTTCTTGGCTACTTCTTTTACCGAAATGGCAGCGGAACCGACACGGCCGCGCCGCCCCCGCCACCAGCGACACAGAGCGAGCCCGCAAGCCCAGCTCCAGCTCCGCCGGCCAACCCGCCAGCGCAGAATTAAATAGCAATGAAAAAGGCCCGCATCTGCGGGCCTTTTTACAAATATGGAAATCTGCCGATTACATATGGATCGGCTTGGCGAAGGTCGCCAGAGCGGACTCGCGCACGGCTTCCGACATGGTCGGATGCGCATGGCAGGTGCGGGCCAGATCTTCCGAAGAACCGCCAAATTCCATCAGGACGGCCAGTTCGTGGATCATTTCACCAGCATTGTAGCCGAGGATATGTGCACCCAGAACGCGATCCGTTGCCTTGTCGGCAAGGATCTTCACGAAACCGTCGGTGTGCAGCATGGCGCGCGCGCGGCCATTGGCCGTGAACGGGAACTTGCCGACCTTGTATTCGATACCGGCGGCTTTCAGCTCTTCCTCGGTCTTGCCGACGGAAGCGACTTCCGGCTGCGTGTAGACAACGCTCGGGATGACATCGAAGTTCACATGACCGGCCTGACCGGCAATGATTTCGGCAACCGCGATGCCTTCGTCCTCAGCCTTGTGCGCCAGCATGGGGCCTTGCACCACGTCACCGATGGCATAGATGCCTTCGACATTGGTGCGCCAGTGACCGTCGATCGCAACGCGGCCGCGATCATCGACATTGACGCCAGCCTCCTGAAGGCCGAGACCGTCGGTGTAAGGACGACGGCCGGTGGCGATGAGAACCGCATCGGCTTCCAGCGTTTCAGCCGCGCCGCCCTTGACCGGCTCAAAGGTCACTTTCGCGCCCTTGCCCGACTTTTCAACGCCCGTCACTTTCGCGCTGAGCTTGAAGGCGATGCCCTGCTTTTCGAGGAGGCGCTGGAACTGCTTGGACACTTCGCCGTCCATGGGGCCGAGCACCTTGTCGAGATATTCGACCACCGTGACCTTCGCCCCGAGACGCGCCCAGACGGAACCGAGTTCCAGGCCGATCACGCCGCCGCCGACCACGATCAGGCTGCCCGGAACTTTGTCGAAAGAAAGCGCGCCGGTCGAGGAAACGATGACTTTCTCGTCAATATCGACCTTGACGCCCGGAATGCCGGCCACGTCCGAGCCGGTGGCGATGATGATGTTCTTCGCTTCGATTTCCTCGACCTTGCCGTCTTCGGCGGTCACGGAAACCTTGCCCTTGCCGATAATCTTGCCGGTGCCGATGAAGGCCGTGATCTTGTTCTTCTTGAACAGGAATTCAACGCCGGTGACGTTGGCCTTCACGGTCGCATCCTTATGCGCCAGCATCTTCGTGAGATTGAGCTTCGGCGTCACTTCCACGCCGAGCGTATCGAAGGAATGACCGGCTTCGGCAAAGACTTCCGATGCATGCAGCAGCGCCTTGGAAGGGATGCAGCCAATATTCAGGCAGGTGCCACCGAAGGTCTTGCGCTTCTCCACAACAGCAACGGAAAGACCAAGCTGTGCGGCCTTGATCGCGGCGACATAACCGCCGGGGCCCGTACCGATGACAACCACATCGTATGACATTGAACTATCCTTCTTCAGTCTGTCCTGAACGTTTTCGGGCGACACGGTTCATCCGGCCAGCCCTTCTTTCGCATGTTCTCATAAAACCGGCGTCCTCCGGGACAGCCGGTCATTCCTCGTCGGGCGTGCATCCCTGAAAGCGGAACACTTCCCACTGCAGCGGCTTTTCAGGTTTTGCCGCTCCAAAATCATAACCGTCGAGCGCCGTCACCAGATCGGGCAGCAGGATCGCCTGCGCCGCCGGTTCTTCCGCCTTGGGCAGCACCTCGGCTTCCGCGCCTTCCTTCAGTGCATAGATGACGCTCTGCCAGATGCTGCAATCGTCGAGGTCTTCCGGATTGGAACCATCGCCCTTGCAGTTGAAGGTCAGCAAAGCATAGGGGCGAGCCACGCCTTCCTCCGGCCAGATGACCATGCCGCTCAGCTTGAACTCCGGCTTGTCATTGGCCGTGATCGTGAACTCGTTCGTCGGTGCCGGCGTCATTTTCAGATCATTCGGCTGTTCCGGGCGGAAGGTCAGCGTATAGGCGTCGTCGCGATCCCGATATATCGCTCGGTTCTGCGTGCAGGCCGCCTGAACGGCGGTCGAGAACAGGGTGAGCGCGAGCACCGAAACGGCGGCGGTCGTGAAAAGCTTGGGTGCTGTATGCATCTGTCGGTTCTCCCTGAGTGTTCCGGCTGAGTGTTCCGGCTGAGCTTTTCCGGCAGCGAATCTTCGACCGCCCGAAGATAAGGATTACATAGCCTTTTCGGTGGCAAGTTTAAGCCCCAGCGCGATGAAGACAACACCGCTGGCACGATCGATCCATTTCGAGGCACGCGAGAAAGCTGCGCGCATCTTCGGCGTCGTCATGAAAAGGCTGACGCCGACGAACCAGCATATGAGCGCGGTCGCCATCACGACGCCATAGCCAAGCTTCACCTCGGTGGGCGTATGGGCATGAACAACCGTCGAGAAAATCGACAGGAAGAAGAACACGGCCTTGGGGTTCAGCGCATTGGCGGCAAAGCCGAGGCCGAAAGCCTTGGCGAAGCTCTGCTGCTTATGCGGTTCCTTTGTCGAAGCTTCCACGTCGATCTTCGTCGTTCCAGCCCGCAGCGCCTTGATGCCGATATAGACCAGATAGGCCACACCGCACCATTTGACGATATTGAACAGATAGATCGACTTGGAAATGATGAGACCGAGCCCAAGCACCGTATAGGTGACATGCATCATCAAAGCGGTGCCGATGCCGAAGCTCGTAATGATCGCCTCGCGGCGGCCATGCAGCAGCGACTGCCGGATGACCATGGCAAGATCGGCGCCGGGGGAAACGATGGCAAAGACGAAAATCGCCATCAGGGACGCAAGTTCGAACAGATAGGGATGCATCGCGTTTCCTTCGTTGCGCGTTTCACGCGCAGGCTGTCATCACAGAACCAAAGCCAGAAGCATGATACCGAGCCCCACCAGACTGATCAGCCAGACAAAGGACCGGAAGTAGGGAATGCCCGCCAGATAAAGCGGGATATAGACGATGCGACTGACAAACCAGAGCCACGCCCCGAGGATGCCCCATCCGGATGGGTCGCCTTTCAGCGCGAGCGCCAGCGCCAGCCCGACGAATGCCGGATAGGTTTCGCGAAAATTGGCGGAGGCCCGCTCCGCGCGACCGGCAAACCTGCCGGAAGGTTTTAAACCTTCGTCGCGCGGACCGGCATTCCATCGGGAGCCGAGTTCCTTCGTTGCCGCAAAGCCCTGCAGGAGGATATGAACCACCAGCAGGACGGCGCTCCAGCCGACCAGCGGCAGGAACGGGGATGCGGAGAAGAGGCCCGGCTCCATCGTTCTTCCTTAGAGATCGAGAACCAGACGTTCCGGATCTTCCAGGCTTTCCTTGACGCGCACGAGGAAGGTCACGGCTTCCTTGCCGTCCACGATGCGGTGATCGTAGGAAAGCGCCAGATACATCATCGGGCGGATCACGATCTGGCCGCCGACGACAACCGGACGTTCCTGGATCTTGTGCATGCCGAGAATGCCCGACTGCGGAGCGTTCAGGATCGGCGAAGACATCAGCGAACCATAAACGCCGCCATTGGTGATGGTGAACGTGCCGCCCTGCATGTCGGCCATGGACAGCGAACCGTCGCGAGCGGCCTTGGCCAGACGTCCCAGTTCCTTTTCGATTTCCGCGATCGACATGCTGTCGGCATCGCGGATAACCGGAACCACAAGGCCCTTGTCCGTGCCGACAGCCATGCCGACATGGGCGAAGTTCTTGTAGATGATGTCGGTGCCGTCGATCTCGGCATTGACCGCCGGGATTTCCTTCAGCGCATGGGTCACGGCCTTGGTGAAGAAGCCCATGAAGCCGAGCTTCACGCCATGCTTCTTCTCGAAGATGTCCTTGTACTTGGCGCGCAGTTCCATCACCGCAGACATGTCGACCTCGTTGTAGGTCGTCAGCATGGCGGCAGTGTTCTGGGCATCCTTCAGACGCTTGGCGATCGTCTGGCGCAGACGGGTCATCTTCACACGTTCTTCACGCGAGGCGTCGTCAGCAGGCGATGCCGGACGGGCAGCCGCCGCAGCGACCGGAGCCGGAGCAGCCGAAACACCCTTGGCGATGGCGTCGAGAACATCGCCCTTCAGCACCTGACCGCGCTTGCCGGAACCTTCCACCTGATCGGCGGAGAGGTTGTTTTCTGAAAGCAGCTTGGAAGCGGCAGGGGCTGGCTGCATAGCCGGGCCGGACGAAGCGGATGCGACCGGAGCAGGGGCAGCGGCAGCAGGCTTGGCTTCTTCCTTCTTCGCAGCCGGAGCAGCGGCAACGGCAGCGCCATCGGTGGAAATCTGGCCGAGAAGCGCATTGACCTCGACCGTGTCGCCTTCCTTGGCCGTGATTTCAGCCAGTACGCCAGCAGCAGCAGCCGGAACTTCCACTGTCACCTTGTCGGTTTCCAGTTCCACCAGCGGTTCGTCGGCAGCGACAGCATCGCCGACTTTCTTGAACCATTTTCCGATGGTTGCCTCAGTAACGGACTCCCCAAGCGTGGGAACGCGAATTTCGGTGGCCATGGTTTTTTCTTCCGTTGATCTTCGAATTTTGAATTTGTGTTCAAGTGCTGGAGCCGCCCGCAAGGCGGCTCCAAAACCGGTTAGCTGCCGAGCGCATCCTCAAGGAAAGCGGCGAGCTGCGCAAGATGCTTCGACATCAGGCCCGTTGCAGGCGATGCTGCGGCCGGACGGCCCGCATAGCGCACGCGCTGATGCTTGGCGTCGATATGCGCCAGCACCCATTCCAGATACGGGTCGATGAACGACCATGCGCCCATGTTCTTCGGCTCTTCCTGGCACCAGACCATTTCCGCCTGACGGAACCGCGACAGCTCGTTGATGAGCGCCTTGGCCGGGAAAGGATAGAGCTGTTCCACGCGCAGCAGATAGACATCATCGATGCCGCGCTTTTCGCGCTCTTCGTAAAGGTCGTAATAGACCTTGCCCGAGCAGAGAACGACGCGACGGATCTTTGCATCCTTCTGGAGCTTGATGCCTTCATCCTTGTTGTACTGCGCATCGTCCCACAGCAGGCGGTGGAACGAAGATTCGCCCGACATTTCGGCCAGCGTCGAAACGGCGCGCTTGTGGCGCAGCAGCGACTTCGGCGTCATCATGATGAGCGGCTTGCGGAAGTCGCGCTTCATCTGGCGGCGCAGGATGTGGAAGTAGTTGGCAGGCGTCGTGACATTGGCCACCTGCATGTTGTCTTCGGCGCAGAGCTGGAGATAGCGCTCCAGACGAGCGGAAGAGTGTTCCGGACCCTGGCCTTCATAGCCGTGCGGCAGAAGGCAGACGAGGCCGGACATGCGCAGCCACTTGCGTTCGCCCGACGAGATGAACTGGTCGAACACCACCTGCGCGCCGTTGGCGAAATCGCCAAACTGCGCTTCCCACAGCACTAGCGCGCGCGGGTCGGACAGCGAATAGCCGTATTCGTAGCCCAGCACCGCTTCTTCCGAGAGCATCGAGTTGATGGCCTCATAGATCGCCTGGCCCTTCTGGATATTGTTGAGCGGGATATAGCGGTTCTGGGTTTCCTGATCGTAGAGAACGGTGTGACGCTGCGAGAAAGTGCCGCGCTCGACGTCCTGACCGGACAGGCGAACAGGGCTGCCTTCGGCAACCAGCGAACCGAACGCCAGCGATTCAGCCGTCGCCCAGTCGATCCCCTCGCCCGTTTCCATCATCTTGGCACGGTTGTCGAGGAAGCGCTGGATCGTGCGGTGGACATGGAAGTCCTTCGGCACTTCAACCAGCTTCTTGCCGATTTCCTTCAGCGTCTTCATCGGCACGGCAGTCTTGCCGCGACGCTGTTCGTCGGCATTGTCGGCAGTGCGCAGGCCAGCCCACGCGCCGTCAAGCCAGTCAGCCTTGTTCGGCTTGTAGCTCTGTCCGGCTTCAAATTCGGTTTCCAGATTTTCGCGCCACTGCGCTTTCATCTGGTCGATTTCTTCCTGCTTGATGAGGCCTTCCGCAATCAGCTTTTCGCTGTAGAGCTGAACGGTCGTCTTGTGCGCACGAATCGCCTTGTACATCAGCGGCTGCGTGAAGGACGGTTCGTCGCCTTCGTTGTGACCGAAGCGGCGATAGCAGAACATGTCGATGACCACCGGCTTGTGGAAGGTCATGCGGAACTCGGTCGCAACCTTGGCGGCAAACACCACGGCTTCCGGATCGTCGCCATTGACGTGGAAGATCGGCGCTTCGATCATCTTCGCCACATCCGACGGATAAGGCGACGACCGCGAGAAGGCCGGATTGGTGGTGAAACCGATCTGGTTGTTGATGATGAAATGCACCGTACCGGCAACGCGGTGGCCCTTCAGTCCCGAAAGGCCAAGGCACTCGGCCACGACGCCCTGACCGGCAAAAGCAGCATCGCCATGCAGCAGCAGCGGCAGAACCTTGGCACGGGTTGCAAGCGGAACCATGTCGTCGCGGGTGCGACCGGCCAGCAGGTCCTGCTTGGCGCGGGCCTTGCCCATCACGACCGGGTTGACGATTTCAAGGTGCGACGGGTTGGCGGTGAGCGACAGGTGGACCTTGTTGCCGTCGAACTCACGGTCCGACGAAGCGCCCAGATGGTACTTCACGTCGCCCGAGCCTTCCACGTCGTCGGGCGCGTAGGAACCGCCTTTGAACTCGTGGAAGATGGCGCGGTGCGGCTTGCCCATGACCTGGCTAAGCACGTTCAGACGGCCACGGTGGGCCATGCCGAAGATGATTTCCTTGACGCCCATGGCGCCGCCGCGCTTGACGATCTGTTCCAGCGCCGGGATCAGCGATTCACCGCCATCGAGACCGAAACGCTTGGTGCCCTTGTACTTGACGTCGATGAACTGCTCGAAGCCTTCCGCTTCAATGAGCTTCGACAGAATGGCCTTCTTGCCTTCCGGCGTGAAAGCAACCTTTTTGTCCGGCCCTTCGATGCGCTCCTGAATCCAGGCCTTTTCAGCCGGATCGGAGATATGCATGAATTCGACGCCGATCGTGCCGCAATAGGTGCGCTTCAAGATGTCGAGCATTTCCGGCACGGTCGCGTATTCGAGGCCGAGCACATTGTCGATGAAGATCTTGCGGTTGTAGTCGGCAGGCGTGAAACCGTAGTTTTCCGGCTCCAGCTCGTTATAGTCGTTCGGCTTTTCGGAGAGACCGAGCGGATCGAGATTGGCGTGCAGATGGCCGCGCATGCGATAGGCACGGATCATCATGATGGCGCGAACGCTGTCGCGTGCAGCCTGCGTGATCTCTTCGCTGGTAAGGGCCGCGCCGGTGGCACCCTTCGCTTCGCCCTTTGCCGCCTTGCCCTTGAGCTTGTCGGTGACATGCTTTTCGACTTCGGCCCAGTTGCCGTCGAGCGCGGAAATGAGTTCGCCATTGGCGGCAATCGGCCAGTTCTTTCTGGTCCAGGACGCGCCTTCGGCGTTCTTCTTCACGTCGTCGGCATTATCGCCCAGCTTGGCGAAGAAATCGCGCCACTGCGGATCGACCGAATTCGGATCGTCCTCATACTTGGCGTACAGCTCCTCAATATAGTCGGCATTGCCGCCATAGAGGAATGAGGTAAGGGCGAAAACGTCGTTGGCTTGTTCCTGCCTTGCCATAGCCTATCCGGAGCAGCGCTCCGTCTCCTTGTCAGCGGCTCATCTGCGCGGGCCGGAAGCTTTTGACCTTCATCCCTCACGCCGCCGGGGAGGAACCGCTACAGACCCCGGCATAACTAAACTCTACGCGTCGGAACGGGCATATCCGTTCCCGGTTGCCGGAATGGTCCGGCCTTCATGCCAAACCCGGCAGCGGCTTTCGCCGCAGCCGGGATATTCAGATCGTTACGCGATCTCAGCCCTTGAGGACTTCGACCAGCGTCTTGCCGAGCTGCGCCGGCGACGGCGACACGCGAATGCCAGCCGATTCCATGGCTGCAATCTTGTCTTCCGCACCACCCTTGCCGCCGGAGATCACGGCGCCGGCATGGCCCATGGTGCGTCCGGCAGGTGCCGCACGGCCAGCGATGAAGCCGACCATCGGCTTCTTGCGGCCGCGCTTGGCTTCGTCCTTGAGGAACTGCGCCGCATCTTCTTCAGCCGAACCGCCGATTTCGCCGATCATGACGATCGACTTGGTTTCGTCGTCGGCCAGGAACATTTCCAAAACGTCGATGAACTCGGTGCCCTTGACCGGATCGCCGCCGATACCGACAGCGGTGGTCTGGCCGAGGCCTTCGTTCGAGGTCTGGAACACTGCTTCATAGGTAAGCGTTCCGGAGCGGGAAACAACGCCCACCGAACCCTTCTTGAAGATGTTGCCCGGCATGATGCCGATCTTGCATTCTTCAGGGGTCAGGATGCCCGGGCAGTTCGGTCCGAGCAGGCGCGACTTCGAGCGTTCCAGACGCTCCTTGACGCGAACCATGTCCATGACCGGAATGCCTTCGGTGATGCAGACGATGAACGGGATTTCAGCTTCGATGGCTTCGATGATCGCGTCTGCGGCGCCTGCTGGCGGAACATAGATCACGGATGCGTCAGCGCCCGTGCGTTCCTTGGCTTCGGCAACGGTTGCGAAGATCGGCAGCTTTTCGCCCTTTGCGCCTTCCCAGGTTTCGCCACCCTTCTTCGGATGGATGCCGCCGACCATCTGCGTGCCGTAATAGGCAAGCGCCTGTTCGGTGTGGAAGGTGCCGGTCTTGCCGGTCAGGCCCTGTACGAGAACCTTGGTGTCCTTGTTGACGAGAATGGACATGCCTTAATTCCCCTTCACTGCAGCGACGATCTTCTGCGCCGCATCGTCGAGATCGTCGGCCGAAATGACGTTCAGGCCGCTCTCGTTGATGATCTTCTTGCCAAGTTCGACATTGGTGCCTTCCAGACGGACAACCAGCGGAACCTTGAGGCCGACTTCCTTGACCGCGGCAATCACGCCTTCGGCGATGACGTCGCACTTCATGATGCCGCCGAAGATGTTGACCAGAATGCCCTGGACAGCCGGATCAGCGGTGATGATCTTGAACGCAGCCGTCACCTTCTCCTTGGAAGCACCGCCACCGACGTCGAGGAAGTTGGCAGGTTCTGCACCGTAGAGCTTGATGATGTCCATCGTTGCCATGGCAAGGCCCGCGCCATTGACCATGCAGCCGATATTGCCGTCGAGAGCGACGTAGGCGAGATCGTACTTGGAAGCTTCGATTTCTTTTTCGTCTTCTTCCGACAGATCGCGCAGTTCCTGAATGTCAGGATGACGGAACAGGGCGTTGCCGTCGAACGACACCTTGGCGTCGAGAACGCGCACGCGGCCATCGGTCATGACGATCAGCGGATTGATTTCCAGAAGGCTCATGTCCTTCTCGGTGAAGGCCTTGTAGAGGATCGGGAACAGCTTGAGGCCGTCCTCGCGCGCCTGACCTTCAAGCTTCAGCGCATCGGCGAGCTTGTTGGCATCTTCATCGGTCACGCCCTTGGCGGGGTCGATGGCGACGGTGACGATCTTCTCAGGGGTTTCCTCGGCAACCGCTTCGATGTCCATGCCGCCTTCGGTCGAAACGACGAAAGCCGGACGGCCAACGGTGCGGTCGATCAGGATCGAGAGATAGAGTTCACGATCAATGTCGGCGCCGTCTTCGATGTAAAGACGGTTGACCTGCTTGCCGGCAGGGCCGGTCTGCTTGGTGACCAGCGTGTTGCCCAGCATTTCCTTCGCATTGGCAACCACTTCCTCGACAGACTTGGCGAGGCGAACGCCGCCTTTTGCATCGGCTGGCAGTTCCTTGAACTTGCCCTTGCCGCGTCCGCCAGCATGGATCTGGCTCTTGACGACATAAAGCGGTCCGGGAAGCGTCTTTGCCCATTCTTCCGCCTGTTCGACGGAATAGACAGCCACACCATTGGCGATCGGCGCGCCGTAGGTGTGAAGCAGGCGCTTGGCCTGGTATTCGTGAATATTCATCTGGTTGTCCTCTGCGGATTCCCGGTCCGTTGCATATTGGGATTGAACGGAGCCGGTACGGATTGACAGCCGGAAAAGGCCGGAGCCGCAAAGAAGCGACAATCCGGCCTTGTCTGGAATTTACTTCAGCGACGGAGCGATACCGATGCAGGCTTCGCAAAGACCGGCAACAGATGCCACCGACTTGTCGAACTGCGCCTTCTCGTCCTTGTCGAGATCGATTTCGATGATGCGCTCGACGCCGTTGGCACCGATCACGGTCGGCACGCCGACATACATGTCCTTGACGCCGTACTGGCCCGAAAGCTGGGCAGCGACCGGCAGGACGCGCTTCTTGTCCTTCAGATAGGATTCAGCCATCTGGATGGCCGACGCAGCCGGAGCGTAGAAAGCCGAACCGGTCTTGAGCAGGCCGACGATTTCCGCGCCGCCGTCACGGGTGCGCTGGATGATCTTGTCGAGCTTGTCCTGGCTGGTCCAGCCCATCTTGACGAGATCTGGCAGCGGGATGCCGGCAACGGTCGAGTAACGGGCGAGCGGAACCATGCTGTCGCCGTGACCGCCCAGCACGAATGCCGTGACGTCTTCAACCGAGACGTTGAATTCTTCCGAGAGGAAATAGCGGAAGCGGGCGCTGTCGAGAACGCCGGCCATGCCGACAACCTTGTGCGCCGGAAGTCCGGAAAACTTCTGCAGCGCCCAGACCATGGCGTCGAGCGGGTTGGTGATGCAGATGACGAAAGCTTCAGGGGCATATTTCTTGATGCCCGCGCCAACCTGTTCCATCACCTTGAGATTGATGCCCAGAAGGTCGTCGCGGCTCATGCCCGGCTTGCGCGGCACGCCTGCGGTCACGATGACAACGTCTGCGCCTTCGATTGCAGCGTAGTCGTTAGCGCCGGTGTACTTCGCATCAAAACCGTCAACCGGAGAAGATTCGGCAATATCCAGTCCCTTACCCTGCGGGATGCCTTCCGCAATGTCGAAAAGGACGACGTCGCCGAGTTCCTTCAGACCGGCCAGATGAGCGAGCGTGCCGCCGATCATGCCGGAGCCGATGAGGGCAATCTTGTTGCGTGCCATGATTGTTTCTTTCCTCACTTTTGATCCAGAAACGCATCAAGCCCATCCGGAATCCTCGCCGGAAACGCTCAAGCGTTGGAACTGCGAGATAGGACTCTTTGCCGATAAACTCAACTCATTATTTTGCGACTAATGTTTTCAATCGGTTAGATTTATCGGTTCTTACGTAAACGTAAGATAATTTGTCGAGAACAAGGCAAAATCGCCCTCGTCCTACCACCGACAGCCATACCCGAACAGGCCGTATGGAGCGGCTGGCAAGCTGCCAATTCTCTCAGCGTCGTGCAACGGTTCCAGATGGGTCACGATCTGAACCGATGCGCGTTTCAAGTTTGGGGCAGACTTCGCCCTGAAGCGTGTCGCCCCCCGATCACGAATTGCGGGGGTAACATAGCCCACGGAACGTATAAGTCCAGTCCATGGCAGTCTGATGATGGTAGCGACGATGGCGGAACTTTCAGCCGGCCTTGCCGGGCGGCTCGGCCAGATATTCCGCGCTCTGCATCTCGAAGAGGCGCGACGCGGTGCGGTCGAACTCGAATGCCTCTGTGCCCTTGTTGGCAAGATAGAGCTTTTCCGGCTGTGCTTCGGCGGAAATGAACACCCGCGCATGATGATCGTAAAGCACGTCGATCAGCAGGATGAAGCGCTTGGCCTCGTTGCGGCGCGCATAGTCCAGCACCGGCACATCATCGATGAAGAGCGTCGGATAATGCTTGACGATGGCGATATAGTCCGAGGCGCCGAGCGGTTTCGAGCACAACGCTTCGAAAGTAAAGCGCGCCGCGCCATGCACGGAACGGGCAATCTCAATGTCGCGCCCCTTGATGCGGATCACGTCCGGCTTTTCCTGCGCGCCATCCTTTTGCGCCGCCCAGGCCGCATCCATGCGTTTGGTGGTTTCAGCCCCCAGCGGCGACAGATAGACCGGCTGGCGGTCTAGTTTTTCGAGGCGGTAATCGGTACGCGAATCCAGATTGATCACATCGACATGCTGTTTGAGAATATCGATGAAAGGCAGGAAAAGCTGCCGGTTCAGCCCATCGCGATAAAGATTGTCCGGCGCGACATTGGATGTTGCCACCAGCACCACACCACGCGAAAACAACGCGCTGAACAGGCGCGACAGGATCATCGCATCGGCAATGTCGGTCACGGTGAACTCGTCGAAGCAAAGCACCCATGCCTGCTGGGCCAAGGCTTCGGCAACCGGCGGAATCGGGTCGTCCTGTTTGGTTTCGCCGCGCTTCAGTGCCTGGCGATGCGCATAGATGCGCTCATGCACATCGGCCATGAAATCGTTGAAATGCGCGCGGCGCTTGCGTTCGACCGGCAGGAGCGAGAAGAACATATCCATCAGCATGGTCTTGCCGCGCCCGACCTCGCCATGCACGTAAAGCCCCTTGATGACGCTCGACGCCTCCTTGCGCTTGCCGAACAGCCAGCCGAGCGCGCTCGACTTGCGTGACAGGCGTCTGCTGCAGATTTCCTCGATCAGCCGGTCGTAACGGACGGTAAGTTCGAGTTGAGCGGGATCGGCTTCCACATCGCCCGCCGTGACCATCGCATCGTAATGTTCGCGGACGGAGGGGAAGGCTTTCAGATTACCGTCGAAAGACATGATTGCTTCCGTTCAACCTTTCAATTGCAAAACGGCGGACCATCTCGCGATGATCCGCCTGTCTTTAAAGCGCATCCCGAAAAGTGCGAAACGGTTTTCGGGCAAAGATGCGCGGCAAAACAAAGACAATTGGAGCGCCAATCTGATTCAATCAGATCGAAATGCGCTCCAAGCGCAAGAATGTCTTAGCGCGAGAGCGATACGGCCTGACCGCCCGAAGTCTGTCCATCGAAGCGGCTCGCCCCCGAGGAATAGAGCGAAGCGACGGTACCGCCATTCGCATCATAGAGTACCAGCTGCTTGCCGTTGACGGCCCAGGAAGCGAGATTGCCGAGTTCACCGGGGCAACGCAGCGGACCTGCGCGGTAGCCCTGACCATATTTGGTCTGCGGCGTCGCGATCTTGCAGCTCTGGCCGCCGAGCGATGCGTTCCAGACACCGGCGACGGAGCCGGGCGTCAGGTCGGGCGCGGATGCCGGCGGCAGGCTTGCAACCTGCGTGCCGGGCTGCGCATTGGGGTTCGTGGTCGGAGCCGTCGGGAACTGCGAAGCATTGGGAGAAGAAAGATTGCCCTTCTGCACCGTGCCTGCCGGAGCGGCGGCAACAGGCGGAGGCGGCGGCGGTGGCGAAACCGTATCGAGATTGCCGAAGCGGGAGCTCTGGCACCCGGCCAGGACAATGCCAGCCGCCGCGAGGCTGAGCAGACTTGCTTTCGAAATTCCCATCTGGTTCTCCATTTCCGCATTTCTCATCAGGGGTGGGGATGCCCCGGACTTCCTACCGAAGCCCTGCAATGTGACAATATTGGACCGATAAAATGGCTATATGGTTAAAAAAGCAAAACCGGAAACTGTCATTTTTTCCCTTCAAACGCTTCAAGAACGCTTGAAACCGCCTGATAATCCTGGAACTGGGACAGGAAGGCCACAGTTTCTCCGATATTGGGGTCTGTTCTGCGACAACGTCCACGCCGCAACTTTTCGCAATCGCATGCGGGTACTGGCAATTTGCGGGCTTTTCCGCCATATAGACCCTAATTGTCCCATAGGCTTCATGAGCATAAGCCGCAGGAAAACGGAACCACGATAGTTATGGCCACCAGGGCAGCCTTCGCCAAGATGAACGGGCTCGGCAATCAGATCATCGTTGCCGACATGCGCGGCCGCGCGGACCGGATCAAGCCTGAAGCCGCGATCCGTCTTGCGGGCGACAGCGAAACCGCCTTCGATCAGATCATGGCGATCCACGATCCGCGCACGGCGGGAACCGACAATTATATCGCGATCATCAATTGCGACGGCACGGAAGCGCAGGCTTGCGGCAACGGCACGCGCTGCGTCGTGCAGGCGCTGGCCGCCGAGACCGGCAGGCAGCATTTCACCTTTGAGACCCGCGCCGGAATCCTGACCGCGACCGAACATGAAGACGGCCTGATCTCGGTCGACATGGGCAAGCCGCGCTTCGGCTGGCAGGACATTCCGCTTGCCGAAGAGTTTCGCGATACGCGCATGATCGAATTGCAGGTCGGTCCCATCGACGCGCCGGCGCTGCATTCGCCCTCGGTCGCCTCCATGGGCAACCCGCATGCAATCTTCTGGGTCGACCGCGATGTCTGGTCCTATGAGCTGGAAAAGTTCGGACCGCTTCTCGAACATCATCCGATCTTCCCGGAACGCGCCAATATCTCCATCGCCCATGTCACCTCGCCCGAAACGATTAACCTGCGCACCTGGGAGCGCGGTGCGGGCCTGACCCGCGCCTGCGGTTCCGCCGCCTGCGCCGCCGCCGTCTCGGCAGCGCGCACGCGCCGCACCGGGCGCATCGTTACCGTCAATGTTCCGGGTGGCCCGCTCAGGATCGAGTGGCGCGACGATGATCACGTGATGATGACCGGCCCCGCGGAATGGGAATTTTCGGGCACATTCGATCCGGCAACCGGCGAATGGAACCGCGACACACAGAATGACAAGCCAACTGACAGGGGTGCGGCCTGATGTCGGTGGAAGTCGTCACATTCGGATGCCGCCTCAACACCTATGAATCCGAGGTAATGAAGCGCGAAGCCGACGCCGCCGGTCTTGGCGAATTGAAGGACGGGGCGATCATCTTCAATACTTGCGCGGTGACGGCGGAAGCGGTGCGCCAGGCACGTCAGGCGATCCGCAGGGCCCGCCGTGAAAACCCGGAAGCGCGCATCATCGTCACCGGCTGCGCCGCACAAACCGAAGCCGACAATTTTGCGGCCATGGATGAAGTCGATCTCATTCTCGGCAATGAGGAAAAGCTGAAATCCAATTCCTACCGGATGCTGCCGGATTTCGGCGTCAACCAGTTCGAAAAGGTGCGCGTCAACAACATCATGGAAGTCCGTGAAACCGCAAGCCATATGGTCGATGCCATCGAGGGTCGCGCACGCGCCTTCGTGCAGGTGCAAAACGGCTGCGATCATCGCTGCACCTTCTGCATCATCCCTTACGGCCGCGGCAATTCCCGCTCGGTGCCGATGGGCGCGGTGGTGGACCAGGTCAAGCGCCTTGTCGGCAATGGTTATGCCGAAGTGGTGCTGACCGGCGTGGACATGACCTCCTACGGTCCCGACCTTCCCGGCAATCTTCGCCTCGGCAAGCTGGTGAAGACCGTTCTCAATCAGGTGCCGGATCTGCAGCGCCTGCGCCTTTCCTCCATCGATTCCATCGAGGCCGATGACGACCTGATGGACGCGATTGCCAATGAAAAACGCCTGATGCCGCACCTGCATTTATCCTTGCAGGCGGGCGACGACATGATCCTGAAGCGCATGAAGCGCCGCCATCTGCGCGACGATTCGATCCGCTTCTGCGAAACGGTGCGCGGGCTTCGTCCCGACATCGTCTTCGGCGCGGACATTATCGCCGGTTTCCCGACCGAAACCGAGGAAATGTTCCAGAACTCGCTCAAAATCGTCGAGGAATGCGGCCTCTCCCACCTGCACGTCTTCCCTTACAGCGCGCGCGAAGGCACGCCTGCTGCCCGCATGCCGCAGGTACGGCGCGAGATCGTCAAGGAACGCGCTGCCCGCCTGCGCGCGGAAGGCGACCGGGCTTATGAAAAGCACCTCGCTTCGCTGAATGGCACCATGCAGCGTCTTCTGGTCGAGAAGGAAGGCATTGCGCGCACGGAAGGCTTTACGCTCGCATCGGTTGACGGCGGTACACCGGGCGAAATCATCGAACGTATCGTGACAGGCCATGACGGGGAAAAACTCCTCACCCGTCAGGCAGAGCCGCAAGCGGCTTGAAGCTTAAGGGCATCAGAATTCATGGCAATGGGTTTCATCAAGAAAATGTTCTCCTTCGGCAAGAAGGAGGTCGAGGAAAAACCGGCCGAGCAACAGGGCCCCGATGCCGTGGAAACGGCTTGGGAAACAGAGCTTCCTGAAACCGCCGCAACGCCTGAAGAAACGCAAGACACCGCCGTTGAAGTGGTCATTTCCGAACCGGAAATGCCGGTGATCGCCCATGAGCCGATCGCCCGCGAGCCTGAGCCGATTGAAGAGCCTGAGCCTGAAACGGTTGAGGAAGAAAAGGCAGAACCGGAACATCCGGTTGCCGAGATTGAAATCCCGATCGAACAGCCCCCGGTGATGGAGCCGATCACGGTCGAAGCACCTGCGCCAGAGCCTGTTGTTGAGCCTGTTGTCGAGCCGGAGCCGGAATCTGTTGCCGAACCCGAAAAGCCGGAAGTCGCAAAAGCTCCTGATGCAGCTGTAGTAAAGGAAGCGGTAGAACCCGCAGCTCAGCCGGAGGCGGTGAAGCCGAAGAAGGTAAAGGTCGCCAGGGCCGTCGAGGAACACAAGGAAGAAGCGCCGGTTGAGGCAGCGCCTGAGCCGAAGCTTTCCTGGTTCGAGAGGCTGCGTCGCGGCCTGCTCCGTTCATCGAATTCACTCAGCGAATCCATCGGCGGCATTTTCACCAAGCGCAAGCTTGATGACGACACGTTGCAGGATCTCGAAGACGTGCTGATCCAGGCTGATCTCGGGCTTGAAACCGCCATCCGCGTCACCGACGCGCTTGCCTCGGGGCGTTACGGCAAGGACGTGACGGGTGAGGAAGTGCGCACCATCATGGGCGCGGAAATCGAAAAGGTTCTTGGCCCTGTGGCCAGGCCGCTGGAGCTCGACCTGTCGCACAAGCCGCATGTCATCCTCGTGGTCGGCGTCAACGGCACCGGCAAGACCACCACCATCGGCAAGCTTGCAGCAAAGCTCACCGCAGGCGGACTAAAAGTCATGCTGGCTGCAGGCGATACGTTCCGCGCAGCCGCTATCGAGCAGCTTCATATCTGGGGTGAGCGCACTGGTTCGCCGGTTGTCTCCTCCAAGCTCGGCGCCGACGCGGCGGGTCTTGCCTATGATGCGTGGGAAAAGGCCAAGGAAGCGGGCAGCGACGTTCTGATCATCGATACGGCCGGACGCTTGCAGAACAAGGCCGAACTGATGGACGAGCTTGCCAAGATCGTGCGCGTGCTGGGCAAGCACGACCCGGAAGCCCCGCATACGGTTCTCCAGACGCTTGACGCCACCACCGGCCAGAACGCGCTTAATCAGGTCGAGATTTTCAAGAATGTCGCGGGCGTCAACGGTCTGGTCATGACCAAGCTTGACGGAACCGCGCGCGGCGGCATTCTTGTCGCCATCTCGGCCAAGCATAAATTGCCGATCTATTTCATCGGCGTCGGCGAAGGCGTCGACGATCTGGAACCCTTTGCGGCCAAGGATTTTGCCCGCGCCATCGCAGGAGTTGCCTGATGGAGCATCCCGTTTTCGAGCGCGATCCATCCAAGAAAAGCGAAACCGAGCGCCGGGAAGTCCCGCCGCTCCTGAAGCTGGCGCTGGAGCTGGGACCGCTTCTGGTCTTCTTCTTTGCCAATGCGCGCGGCGAAATGCTGCTCGAGCGGTTTCCGGTGCTGGCTTCCATCGGCGCGCCGATCTTTCTGGCAACCGCCCTGTTCATGGCGGCGACGGTGATCGCGCTTGCCATTTCATGGTCGATGACGCGCACGCTGCCGATCATGCCGCTTGTCTCGGGCATTGTCGTGCTGGTGTTCGGCGCGCTGACGCTCTGGCTGCACAACGACACCTTCATCAAGATGAAGCCGACAATCGTCAACACGCTGTTCGGCTGCATTCTTCTCGGCGGCCTCTTCTTCGGCAAATCCCTGCTCGGCTATGTGTTCGATTCAGCCTTCCGTCTCGATGCCGAGGGCTGGCGAAAGCTGACGCTGCGCTGGGGCCTGTTCTTCATCTTCCTCGCCATCATGAACGAGGTTGTGTGGCGGAATTTTTCGACCGATGCCTGGGTATCGTTCAAAGTGTGGGGCATAATGCCCATCACGGTTGTCTTCACGCTTTTACAAATGCCGCTTATTCAGAAGCATTCATTGACGGAAGACAACAAGACCGCATCGTAACCGAGCATTTTCGAGCCAAAAAGGGCGAAACGGTTTTGCGTCGGATAATGTGCCACGCTTTAGGAGGAAGGACGCCATGAACGGGATCGCCCCACGGCTTGAAATCGAACAGTTCATCTGCCGCAGCGATAATTACGGCGTTCTGATTCATGACCCGGAAAGTGCGCTGACCGCAACCATCGATGCGCCGGATGCGGCTGCGATCGAGGCCGCGCTGCAGCGGCGCGGCTGGACGCTCGATTTCGTCTTCACCACCCATCATCACCTCGACCATGTGGAAGGCAATGAAGCGCTGAAAGCGAAATACGGGGTCAGCATCATCGGTCCCAAGGCGGAAGAAACGAAGATTCCCGGCATCGACCGGACCGTGCAGGACGGCGACGAGTTCACCTTCGGTCTCTTCCGGGTGAAGGCCATTGCGACACCGGGCCATACGGCGGGTGAAATCTCCTATTATATTCCCGACGCCAAAGCCGTCTTCACAGGCGACACCCTGTTCGCGCTCGGTTGCGGAAGGCTTTTCGAGGGAACGCTGCTCACCATGTTCCAGTCGTTGCAGAAGCTGATTGCGCTTCCCGGCGACACGGCCGTCTATTGCGGCCATGAATATACCGAAAGCAATGCACGCTTTGCGCTCACCATCGATCCGGCCAATTCCGCACTGAAGGAGCGCGCCGCAGAGATTGCAAGGCTGCGTGCCGCTGACCGCATGACATTGCCGTCAAGCATCGCGCTTGAAATGGCGACGAACCCTTTCCTGCGCTGGCATGATGCTGGCATTCGCAGCCGTCTGGGCCTGCAGGATGCGCCCGACGAAGCCGTGTTTGCCGAAATCCGCAAGCGCAAGGATATGTTCTGACATGCTATAAGCGCATTTCCGGTAAAAGTGCGAAGCGGTTTGGCGTAGGATAATGCGTAAAAACAAAAGGCGAATCGTTCCACAGTTCGAGGATAGAAGGATGACGGTGTTTTCCCGTTTCAAGATTGCAGGCTGCGCCGTTTTCCTCGGCCTTTCCCTTGTTACCCTGCCCGCTTCGATGAATCTCGCGTTTGCCGATGACCTGCTGCTCGACGTTGCACCGAAGCAGACGCCTGCAGAAATCAACAATTTCAAGCTGAGCCAAGATTTCCTGTCGCGCATGGAAAAAGTGCAGGAGCAGCTTGGCGGCATGGAGCTTTCGGCAACCGAAGAGGAAGGGCAGGATGCCACGCCTTCCTTCGACAAGATGGTGAAGAGCATCGAGTCCCGCCCGCAGGTCGTGGAAGTGCTCAAGGCCCAGAATATTACGCCGACCGATTATATTTTCGGCTATTTCGCCCTCATGAGCAGCCTTGCCGCCGCTGACGCGGAGAGCGAACCGCAGCTGGTGGACGAGCTGAAGGATATCAATCCCGAACATCTGGCCTTTGGCAAGCAGTACAGCGAACGCATCCGCGTCCTGATCGGCGAGTAGCCACTTCGCGAAGAAGAAGAGAAGAACCGGCGATAGGCCGGTTCTTTCGTTTACCGCACAGGTTGCCTCAAAAGCCGCAAAGCGTTGATCGTCACAAGAACGGTTGCGCCCGTATCGGCCAGAATGGCAGGCCAAAGGCCGGTGATGCCCAGCACCGTGGTCACCAGAAAGACAGCCTTCAATCCAAGCGCTATGGCAATGTTCTGATGGATATTGCGCATGGTCCGCTTGGAAAGGTCGACCATTTCCTCCACATCGCCAACCCGTCCGTGCAGGACGGCGGCGTCCGCCGTTTCCAGCGCCACATCGGTGCCGCCCCCCATGGCGATGCCCACATCGGCCGCCGCAAGCGCTGGCGCGTCGTTGATGCCGTCACCGATCTTGGCGACGATCAGCCCTTCCTTGCGCAATTCGCTGACGATGCGCTGCTTGTCTTCAGGCAGCAGTTCGGCCCGCACCTCGATCCCCAGATCGCGCCCGATGGCTTCCGCAGTGCGGCGATTGTCCCCGGTCAGCATGAGGGTGCGGATATTGGCCGCCTTCAACTCCCGCAAGCCCGCAACGGCATCGGCGCGCGGTTCATCGCGCATGGCGATTGCACCGGCGATCTTGCCATTGGCAGCCAGCACGGAAACCGTCTTGCCCTCGTCGTTGCAGGCGGCAATGCGGTTCGCCAGCGCTTCCGGAATGGCCGCAATATCATTGGCGGCACGGCGCGAACCCAGAAACAGGTCCTTCTCGCCCACCATGCCCGATACGCCCTTGCCGCCATGGGCCTTTCCTCCCGTCACGGGGGCAAGTTTCAGGCCGCGCTGCTCGGCGGCACCGACAATCGCCAGCGCCAGCGGGTGGCTGGAGCCCGCATCCAGGGAGGCGGCAAGACGCAGCACCTCATCTTCGGGCAGGTCGCCTGCAAGAACATCGGTCACCTTCGGCTTGCCTTCGGTCAGCGTGCCGGTCTTGTCGAAGCAGGCCGCAGTGATCTTGCCGATGGTTTCCAGCACCGCGCCCCCCTTCAGCAGAAGGCCGCGCCGCGCACCGGAGGAAAGCGCGGCTGCAATAGCCGCAGGCGTGGAAATAACCAGCGCGCATGGGCAGCCGATCAGAAGGATGGCAAGTCCCTTGTATATCCATTCGTTCCAGTCGCCGCCTGCAAGAAGCGGCGGCAGAATGGCAACGAGAGCCGCCACGACCACCACGCCCGGCGTATAATAGGTGGAAAAGCGGTTGATGAAACGTTCGGTCGGTGCCTTGGCTTCCTGCGCTTCCTCGACCAGCCGCACGACGCGGGCAATGGTGTTGTCCTGCGCGGCAGCGGTGACCCGAACCCGCAGCACGCCGTCGCCATTGATCGTGCCGGCAAAGACCGTGTCGCCTTCAGCCTTGCCGACCGGCGTGCTTTCACCGGTGACGGGCGCTTCATCGACCGCGCTTTCGCCTGTCAGGATTTCGCCGTCGGCGGGCATACGGTCGCCGGGACGCACGGAAATCACATCGCCAACCGCGAGACTGTCGGCAGCAACTTCCGAAGTCGTCCCGTTTTTCTCAAGAAACGCAGTCTTGGGCACCAGCGCGGTAAGCGACTGGATGCTGGCGCGCGCCTTTCCGGCGGCAACGCCTTCCAGAAGCTCGCCGACCAGGAACAGAAACACGACGGCTGCCGCTTCCTCTGTCGCGCCGATGAACATTGCGCCGATGGCGGCAATCGTCATCAGCATCTCGATGGAAAACGGCGTGCCGTTGATCGCAGCCATCCAGGCGCGCCTGGCAATCGGCACGAGGCCGATCAGCATCGCCGCCGTGAAAGCCCATAGCTCGATCGCCGGGTAGAGATGCCCGGCAACATAGGCAGCGATCAGCCCGCCGCCACAGGCCAGCATCATCTGGCCTTTCTTCGAGCGCCACCACGGCAGGGGTTTTGCCGGTGCGCTCGCCTTTGGTGCGGCCCTGCCACTGGTGGGAGCGGTGTCGGCAAGCGAGGTCTTGTAGCCCAGAGCCGTCACCCTGGCGGCGATTTCATCGCTTTTTGCCGTTCCGTCATGATTGACGCTCATCGCGCCATTGGTCACGGAAACAGACACGTCCGTCACGCCCGACAAGCGCCGCACGGCGGTATCGATCTTGGCTGCGCAGGAGGCGCAATCCATGCCATCGACCCGAAAGCGCAGACTGTCTGGCGTTACAGCAATCTCCTCGTTGTGGGCTTCATGGTCATGCTCATCTCCGTGGTCATGCGCATGATCGTGGTCGCCGCCGCAGGCCCCGTGGTCATGGTCATGGTCAGAATGATCGTGCGAATGTTCGCCTTTTGCCGGGGCTTTTTCCGAGGCGACCGGCTCCGCGCCATAACCGAGGCTGCGAACCTTGGCTGCAATCTTGTCGAGATCGCCCGTTCCATCATGGCTGACGGTCATCGTGCCTCCGGCAACCGAAACGGAGACATCCTCGATGCCGCGCACGCGCCGCACGGCAGTTTCGATCTTGGCCGCGCAGGACGCGCAATCCATACCGTCGATGCGAAAGCGAATCTGGTTCAGTGTTTCACTCATGATCTGCTCTTTTCAGGACTGCTCTTGAATTGTCTTGAGCAAGGTCTACATCCTCTAGTGACTAGAGGAGCAAGCGGAAAATGATCACAAATGTGCCCATCGGCGAAGCATCGAAGGCGAGCGGGGTAAAAGTGCCGACCATCCGTTATTACGAGCAGATCGGCCTTCTGCCGGTGCCGCCACGCACGGAAGGCAATCGCCGCCTCTATGACCGCAACGATGTGCAGCGCCTCGTTTTCATCCGTCACGCGCGCGATCTGGGGTTCGAGGTGGACGCGATCCGCACGCTTCTCGACCTTCAGGACAATCCCGGCCAGTCATGCGCAGCAGCCGACGCCATCGCACGCGCGCGCCTGAGCGATGTGGAACACCGCATCGCCAAACTGCTGTCGCTGAAAACCGAGCTGCAACGCATGCTGGAATGCACCGCGCATGGCCGTATCGACCAGTGCCGCGTGATCGAAATCCTCGGCAATCACGAGGAATGCGTTCATCCGAAGCATTGATCCGGGGCTGCCCGTCAACTCTTTTGTCAGTTCACCTTTGAAAAACGGGTCGCCTGGATCTTGAGCGTGCCGATCTGGGTGCCGATGCGTGCCACGACGGGTGCGTAGATGCCGGAATTGCCAAGCGATGCGAAGGAAATCGTCATCCGGCTGCGATTGCTCAGATAATCAATGGCCTTCTTGCCCTTTTGATATCCGGAAACAGGAACGAACTTTGCCGAGCAGATGACCGATTCGCCGGTAAAACCATCGGTCGTGAACGATTCGGTGCCATTGAAGGAAAGCTTGATCTCCGCGCGCGTCTGCCCGTCGAAGACGCTCAGCGACCTGTCGCAGACCGCCCGGCCGTTCTTTGCGGGTATCATGAGCGCACTCAGCGGATCGCTGACGTTCAGCAGATCCTGCGGCGATGTTTCCACCCAGGGATCGCGCTTTTTCACCGGAGGCTGGTTTTCCGCCGAGACCACATTGCCGTTGGCGAAGCGGATCGTGGTGCTCTTGTTCTTGCGGCCGTGCTTGTAGGCGAGATCGAAGCTCTTCGGCACGACCTTGCCGCTGACGGCGCTGCCGGTGACGTGCACGGTTCCATCGGTATCATCGAACACCCGCGCCAGACCGGACGTCAGAAACCGGCCATTGAGATTGTAGTTCGCGCCATTGACCGTGGTTTCTATGGCGGACCGCGCAATGGAAAGCCCGAAAATGGAGATATCGTATTCTGTCCGGTAAAGATCGTCGGCGCGGGCCGGTCCGCCCGCAATCACCAGTCCCGCGAAGGTTAGGCCCATAAAGGCCAGGCCTGCCACGGTCGCCCCGCCATAATGCGCCAGCCGGTGCCGGACGGGCTTCAACATATGCGACGGTTCGATCATACTCGGCATTCCTTTCGCTAGCTTTTCCCATGAGGGTTTTCAACCACATTGGACCGCGAGAAAGTTGCGTGGGATTCTTCGATACAGTATCTGTGCAGCAGGCAAAACCGGCGAAGTTATGATTGCAAGCTTTCGTGAAGACCGTGCGAAAGCCCGAAAACCGCGTCTTTGCGCGATGGATACGGAATCTCACTTGACTGCAACGGCTGCTGTCACTATAGAAACGCGACTTTCCCAATAGGCCGCCTGTCCGAGATCGCGCGCCAGCAGCATCAAACTGCGTTGATTGCTTGAATTCGGACATTCGGGTCGGGGCCTGAAGAACGTAATTGAAGGTGAGACCAAAATGTCCCGCGCTTGTGAATTGACCGGCAAGTCGGTCCAGTACGGCAACAATGTCAGCCACGCGAACAACAAGACGCGTCGCCGCTTTCTGCCGAACCTCTGCAATGTTACGCTGATTTCCGAAACGCTCGGCCAGAGCTATCGTCTGCGCGTTTCCGCCAACGCCCTGCGTTCGGTCGAACATCGCGGCGGTCTCGACGCGTTCCTCGTCAAGTCCGACGACAAGGAACTGTCGCAGCGCGCTCGCCTGCTGAAGCGTCAGATCGCAAAGAAGCAGGCTGAAGCCGCCGCTGCCTGAGCTTCCGGCCAATAGTTATGACAAAAAAGGCCGGCTCTCGTCGGCCTTTTTTGCTGGTTCCATCACCCAGGATAAAAAAATGTCAATCGAGACACCCTCTTTTTCCCGGCTTATGCCTGCGATACTGGCCATGTGCGTGGCGGTTGCCGCGTCGAACATTCTTGTCCAGTATCCGTTCCAGCACTTCGGCCTCTGTGAAGTGCTGACCTATGGCGCCTTTACCTATCCCGTCGCCTTTCTGGTCAACGACCTGACGAATCGCCGCTTCGGTCCCGCCGCCGCACGCAAGGTCGTCTATGCCGGTTTCGTGCTGGGCGTTGTCATGTCGATCTGGCTGGCAACCCCGCGCATCGCGATCGCCTCCGGCTCCGCTTTCCTTCTCGCACAACTGATGGACATTACCGTCTTCGACAGGCTACGCCGCCAGACCTGGTGGAAAGCGCCCTTCGCCGCCGCCATGTTCGGCTCGGTGCTCGATACGGTCCTGTTTTTCTCGATTGCCTTTGCGGCCGGTTTTGCGTGGATCGATACGCTCACCGGAATGCCCGATTCGTCGCTTGCCGAACCGGCGTCCTTCCTCGGCCTCGGTGTGCCGCTCTGGGCGTCGCTGGCCTTTGGTGATTTCTTCGTGAAGGTCATCATGGGGACGCTGATGCTGATCCCCTATGGCGCAATCCTTGCCGTCTTCGCCCCGACGCTTTACGCGCCAAACCGGACGACAGCGGAAAAGGCATGAAAAAAGGGCGTTTCAGGCGCCCTTTTCTTTGACCGATATTCTATCGCCGACCAGCGCGCCGTCTGCCCTTGCCCGAGGCCGCAGCCCCCTGCTCCTCGAACAGCGAGGCAAGCTGTTCGGTCATGGCGCCAGCCAGTTCTTCCGCATCGACGATGGTGACGGCGCGCTGATAATAGCGCGTGACGTCATGGCCGATGCCGATGGCGATCAGTTCCACGGGCGAACGCGTTTCGATTTCCTCGATCACCGCGCGCAGATGACGCTCGAGATAATTGCCGGGATTGACGGAAAGCGTCGAGTCGTCGACCGGGGCACCGTCCGAAATCATCATCAGGATCTTGCGCTGTTCCGGCCGTCCCAGCAGGCGCTGATGCGCCCAGATCAGCGCCTCGCCGTCGATGTTTTCCTTGAGCAGTCCTTCGCGCATCATCAGGCCGAGATTGCGCCGTGCGCGACGCCAGGGCGCATCGGCGCTCTTGTAGACGATGTGGCGCAGATCGTTGAGACGGCCCGGATTGGCGGGCTTGCCGCGCCCAAGCCACGCTTCGCGCGACTGGCCGCCCTTCCACGCCTTGGTGGTGAAGCCCAGAATTTCCACCTTCACGCCGCAACGTTCCAGCGTACGGGCCAGAATATCCGCGCAGGTTGCCGCCACCGTGATCGGCCGGCCACGCATGGAGCCGGAATTGTCCAGCACCAGCGTCACGACCGTATCGCGGAAATCCGTGTCGCGCTCCTGCTTGTAGGAAAGCGGTTGGGTCGGGTCGATCACGATGCGCACCAGTCGCGCCGAATCGAGATAGCCCTCTTCCAGATCGAAATCCCACGAGCGGTTCTGCTGCGCCATCAGGCGGCGCTGCAAGCGGTTGGCGAGACGACCCACCACACCCTGCAGATTGGCGAGCTGCTTGTCGAGGAAGCCGCGCAGGCGGTCGAGTTCCGCCTCGTCGCAAAGATCGGTCGCCTCGACTTCCTCGTCGAACTCGCGCGTGAAGACCTTGTAGTCGACATGTTCGGCAAAATTGGCGAAAGGCTGGTTCGGACGGCGCGTATCGCCCGGCGTTTCCGCGTCGATGTCCTCGCTGTCGTCCATGTCGTCGGCAGAAGCATCGGCGGCATCCATTTCGCCCTGCTCGCCTTCATCGCTCGAATTGTCGGATTCCTCGCTTTCAGCGGAATCGGAACCTTCCTGGCTCTCGTCGCCGCCTTCCTCGTTCTCGTCGGAATCCGGCGTCTGTTCGTCGTTCTGCTCTTCCTCGTCGCTCGGTTCTTCCTGCGACAGCTCTTCCGCCATGTCCATGGAGGCGAGCATGTCACGTACCGTGCGCGCAAAAGCCTGCTGGTCTTCAAGATTATCGCCAAGCCGCACTATGTCGGCAGCGGCCTTCTGTTCGATCCAGTCGCGCCACAGTTCCAGCACCTGTCCGGCTTCCGCAGGTGCAGCCCGCCCGGTCAGCTTTTCACGCAGCAGAAGCGACACGGCTTCCTCAAGCGGCGCGTCTTCCCTGGCAGTGACGGCAGAGAAATTGGCTTTCGAGTATTTGTCCGCGAGCATGGTGGAAAGATTATCCGCCATGCCTGCCATGGCGCGCGCGCCGATGGCTTCGACGCGCGCCTGCTCGACCGCGTCGTAGATCGCGCGCGCCTGCTTTCCTTCCGGCGCAAGGCTCGCGTGAATGCGCGGATTGTGACGCGCCTGACGCAACGCCATGGAATCGCCAAGGCCGCGGGTGACGGCGATATCATGCGCGGTCGGGCGCTTGGGCAGGTCGGGGAGACGGGCGCGATTGGCGCTCAAGGCCGGACGGTCGTTGGTAAACGCCACTTCCAGCTCGTGCTCCCCGGAAATGGCGCGGACGCAAGCCGTTAGAGCGCGCTTGAACGGTTCGGAATCCACCGGCCCCGGTTTCCGCTCGCGCGAATTATCGCCTATTCCTGACTTCTGGCCCGACATATGCCTATCCTGACTTCGCTTTCAAGCAAGGGCGAAGCTGACCGCCCCCGCATCAGACAGTGCACTGCCGCCGGATGATCGGGCGGCAGGCTTCTTCCGCATCAAGCGAGAACGATATTGGCCGCCGATTCCGGCAGTTCGACACCGAAGGCGCGCTGATAGAACTCGGCCACCGTTGCGCGTTCCAGTTCGTCGCACTTGTTGAGGAAGGTCAGGCGGAATGCAAAGCCGACATCGTTGAAGATCGCGGCATTTTCGGCCCATGTGATGACCGTGCGCGGGCTCATGACGGTCGAGAGATCGCCATTGATGAAGGCCTGACGCGTCATGTCGGCCACGCGCACCATCTTGTTCACGATCTCGCGGCCCTCGGCATTCTGGTAATGCTTGGCCTTGGCGAGAACGATGTTCACTTCATTGTCGTGCGGCAGATAGTTCAGCGTCGTCACGATGGACCAGCGGTCCATCTGCGCCTGGTTGATCTGCTGGGTGCCGTGATAAAGGCCGGTCGTATCGCCGAGACCGACGGTATTGGCGGTCGCGAACAGGCGGAAGGCCGGGTGCGGACGGATGACGCGGCTCTGGTCGAGGAGCGTCAGGCGGCCAGAGGATTCCAGAACGCGCTGGATGACGAACATCACGTCCGGGCGGCCGGCGTCGTATTCGTCGAACACCAGCGCCACATTGTGCTGATAGGCCCAGGGCAGGATGCCGTCCTTGAATTCGGTGACCTGCACGCCTTCCTTGACCACGATGGCGTCCTTGCCGACGAGATCGATACGGCTGACATGGCTGTCCAGGTTGACGCGCACGCAGGGCCAGTTGAGGCGGGCTGCGACCTGCTCGATATGGGTCGACTTGCCGGTGCCGTGATAGCCGGAAACCATCACGCGACGGTTATAGGCAAAGCCTGCGAGGATCGCGAGCGTCGTCTGACGGTCGAAAAGATAATCCGGATCAAGCTCCGGCACATAGGAATCGCCTGCCGCATAGGCCGGCACCATCATGTCGGAATCGATCCCGAACACTTCGCGCACCGAAACCGTCGTATCCGGCAAATTGGCTATATCCCGCTCAACCTTGTTCATCATGCCTCCAGAGCGGCAGGCAGCGACCGGCCGCGAATTGATACCGGCAAGCTGCCGACCGGCAACTTTCATCCGCGGGCATGTTTTTCCGGCGAGCCGGACGGTATGCCCCTTCCGTAATTCGTTGCGGGCATCCGTGCTTGCATCCACGCGATCGCGCGGCAGAAGAATGTCCGTGGGAGCCGTCGGCGACAACTCCATAGTCAGCCTTTCAGTCCCAAACAGGCTTTAGCAAAAACCTGCCTGCTTGAGCAATTGATAAGCCTGAATAACATCGCGAAATCTCTCTTCCGATCCGCGATCACCACCATTCGCATCCGGGTGGTGCTGTTTTACCAGTTCTTTATAGCGCGCCTTGATCTTATCGCCAGTCGAATTTGGTTCAAGACCGAGGGTGGCGAGCGCCTTTATTTCCAGCGTTCGCGGCTTGCGCTGCGCCTTCTGGCCCGGCGCATGCCCCTTCGCTTCCTTGAAAAGGTTGAAGGGATCGCGAATGCGGTTGTGATAGGAGGCCGAACCGGAACGCATCTTCGCCATGTCGGGCGAGGTGCGTGCCTTGGCCGTCGAATTTGCCGCCGTCGACCATGTTGGGCGATGGCCGGTGATCGCATCCTTCTGGAATTTCGCGATGTCGCCATCGGAAAGACCGGAGAAGTAATTGAAATTCTTGTTATATTCCCGCACGTGATCAACACAGAAGCGGAAATATTCACCTTCGCGCATGCGTCCGACAGGCGCGCGATGCGTGCCTGGCTTGTCGCATCCGTCCCACTGGCAGCAAGGACCTGAAGCCTTCGCTTCCGCGGTCTTCTTGGGCTTGATGCGGATACTGTCGAAAAATTTTGAGTTCGTTGTCATCGAATCGAATTATGCGGATTATCAGTTGCTGAACAAGAATTGACATTTCGTCCAGTCTGGCTTTTGGCCATTTCAACCGGGCGAAATTTGGGAGCAGTGTGCTTTCCTGTGCGGATTTGCCCCACCTGTTGCCGCCGAAGCAGCGTTATATGAGGCACAGCGTCTATATGGGGAGAAGTGGCTCAAATGTCCATTCACAATAGCAAACAAAGCGCGATGGAAGCGAAACTGACCGCCGCTTTCGCTCCCGAACGGCTTGAAGTCATTAATGAAAGCCACCTGCACGCCGGGCATCACCATGACGATCGCGGCCATCATGAAGTCTATGACGGCACCGGCGAGACGCATTTCCGCATCCGCATCGTTGCCGATGCCTTTGCCGGAATGAGTCGCATTGAGCGCCACCGGGCCATCAATGCACTTTTGAAGGAAGAACTGGATAGCGGTGTCCACGCGCTGGCGCTTGAACCTTCCGCTCCGGGGGAAGCAACGCGGCGATAGACAGCTTTTCGGAATACAGCCGGAGCCTTCGGCCCTGCCCGGTCCTCAGGAGCGGGAGACAACTTATCGCCGGATCGTCGCAGGAGCACGCCCCAAAGACATATCCTGAACATGCCCAAACATGCAAAGCGCCCGAAAGGGCGCTTTTGCCATGTAATTAAAGTAGACCGAACTTCGCGGAGAAAAGAAATTCCAGGATAGAATCTAGTGTCAGCACAAACAGATCGTGACTGTATATTTCTCAGCATAAGAATGCGATACGCATATATCTCCGCAGTTTTCGTATCGAAATATAAGATACTTATAATCTTTCGGGCCCGCTTAAGGCGCACCATAACGACACACACATGGTTACATATATCCCCAATAACTGCAAATAAAATATTTTGGCGATCAAAATAACACCGAAGTTGAATGTTAGTTAGTACTTATATTGTACTGATGCACTGAATTAGAGATTTTTAATATTATCGACTGAACGCCTTGCCTAAAACCAAAAATCTGAAGGCCAGGCGGTTTTTTTTGGAGAGAACTGTATTCCTTTCTGAAATGAAGATTTTCAGAAAGAGAGCATTACGCAGACCCCCTTATGGAAAGCGTCAACGAGGCAGCGCCGCAACAATCGGAGCCGGTTTGCCCTCGGCGTCGAGCGGCACGATGCGCAGGCGCGTCAGCCGGTTCTTTTCCTTTTTCAGCACGGAAAACCGTTTCCCGTAAAAGGTGAAGGCCTGCTTCACTTCGGGGATCGTCTGGGTCTCGTGAATGACCAGGCCAGCGATCGTGGTTGCCTCCTCATCCGGCAAATGCCAGTCGAGAGCACGATTGATATCGCGAATCGGCAATGAGCCGTCGACGATCACAGAGCCGTCCGGCTGCAGGCGCACGCCCTGCATGTCGATATCGTGTTCGTCGGCAATATCGCCGACGATTTCTTCCAGAATATCCTCAAGCGTCACCAATCCCTGCACGTCGCCATATTCGTCAACGACGATAGCGATATGCGCCTTGCGGCGGAGAAAGGCGTTGAGCTGGTCCTGCAACGTGGTCGTATCAGGCACGAACCACGGCTTGCGGGCCACTTTCATGATGTCGACGCGCGAGAAATCATTGTCGACGTCATAAAGCGCGCGCAGCAGATCCTTGGTGTGGATGATGCCGATGATATTGTCGATATCGTCGCGCCAGACCGGAACGCGCGTATGCGGACTGGCGAGAATGTCGCGCACGATCTCGTCAGCAGGCGCATCGGCATTGACGGTGCCCATCCCGGTCCGGTGCACCATCACGTCGCTGACTTCCAGTTCCTTCAGGTCGAGAAGTCCGCCGAGCTGGTCGCGGTCTTCCTTGATGAGTGACTTGTCGCGGTGCAGCACCTCGACCGCGCCGCGCAGTTCCTCCTGCGGGCTCAGCATGGAGCGGCCTGCGGCAAGATTGACGCCGCAAAGCTTCAGGATCGCGCGCACGATCCAGTTCACGGCGGCGGAAACAGGCCCGAGGATCAGCACTACCACCGATACGCCCCGCGCAACCGCAAGAGAAAACCGGTCGGGACCGGAGATCGCCCAGGATTTCGGCAGCACTTCGGCGAAGATGACCAGAATGACCGTCATTGCCAGCGTGGCATAGGCAACGCCCGCATCCCCGAACAGGTTGAGGAACATACTGGTCGCGATGGAAGAGGCAAGGATATTGGCAAGGTTGTTGCCGATCAGAAGCACGCCGATCAGCCGGTCCCGCCGCCCGATCAGCCGCTGGACCAGACTGGCGCGTGCGTCGCCATTATGTTCGAGCGTGAGCATGCGGGCGCGCGACGCGGCCGTCAGCGCCGTTTCGGAGCCCGAGAAAAACGCCGAGAGAATGACGCAGAGCAGGATGATGCCGCACATGACCCAGAGCCCGAAAGCCATTCGCCTTATCCTCTCATTTCGTTCCAGTGATCTGCTTCCGACATTTGCGTCCCTCCGATACAGGCGCCGGGCAAATATCGGAATCGCAAAGACAACTGGTAACTTTATGTATCTGGTGGATTTTTCGAATTTGACGTTTGAAACAGCATCTAATTCAGTCGGGTTTCAAACGTCAAATTCAATCCACCAGACGGTCTTTCAAAAATTCCAGCACGGCTGTCGGCGGCACATCCTTGGCAATAAAGGACTGGCCGATGCCGCGCGTCAGGATGAAGGTGAGCGCGCCGCGCGCCACTTTCTTGTCCTGCGCAATATAATCCATCAGCCTTTCCGCGGGCGGCAAACCGCCCGGCACATCCGACAGCCGGTATGGCAGGCCGACTGCCTTCAGATGCGTTTCGACACGCTCCGCATCCTCGATGCCGCACAGATTCATCTTGACGGAGAAGCGATGGGCGAGCGCCATGCCGATGGCGACACCTTCGCCATGCACCAGACGGCTCGAATCGTAGCCGGTCGCGGTTTCCAGCGCGTGGCCGAACGTATGGCCAAGATTGAGGAGCGCCCGGTCGCCGGTTTCGCGCTCGTCGCGCGCAACGACCGCCGCCTTGCAACGGCAGGATTCGGCGATGGCTTGCGTCCGTGCCGCGCCGCCGGAGAAAACCTCCTGCCAGTTTTGCTCCAGCCATGCAAAGAAATCGGGCCGGTCGATCAGCCCGTATTTCGCGACTTCCGCATAACCGGCGCGGAATTCACGCGGGCTCAGCGTATCCAGAACTTCTGTATCGGCCAGAACAAGCTGCGGCTGATAGAAGACGCCGACGAGGTTCTTGCCGTGCGCCGTGTTGATGCCGGTCTTGCCGCCAACTGACGAATCCACCTGCGAGAGAAGCGAAGTCGGCATCTGCACGAAATTCATGCCGCGCCGCACGATACCGGCCACGAAGCCCGAAAGATCGCCGACGACACCGCCGCCGAACGCCACGACCGCATCGCCGCGCTCCAGCCGGGCCGCCAGCACGGCATTGGTGACCGTTTCCAGCGTGCCGAAGGATTTGGATTTCTCGCCCGGCGCAACAATCACCGGCGTTACATCGATCCTTGCCCTGGCAAAGCTCTCGGTAAGCCGCTCCAGATGCGCCCTGGCGACATTCTCGTCGGTCACCACCGCCACGCGCACGCCTTTCAGACGCTTCGCCACCTCCTCGCCCGCACGATCAACCAGCCCCTTGCCGATCAGAATATCGTAGGAGCGGTCGCCGAGCGACACAGGGACAGTGGTGACACCGGGAGCGGTGGACGGAGCATTCATGCGTAGTCTCCAATAACGTACAGCGAGGCAATCAGCCGTTTATTCCAGCGAACAGCGGTTAAGCCTCTAAACCTTCAAGATGCCCGGCCAGAACATCGAGCAGTTCGGCGGCGATCACTTCCTTCTTGTCGTCGCGCGTCATCAGCTGCAGATCGGCCAGCGCATAGACGGGATAACGTTCGTTCATCAACCTCTGCATGACGCCACGCGGATCGCTGTTTTTCAGAAGTGGGCGGTTCTGGCGGCGCGAGACCCGTTCCATCAGAATATCGATTTCCGCATTGAGCCAGATGGAAATGCCTGCGCGCGCGATTGCCGCGCGTGTTTCGGCGTTCATATAGGCTCCGCCGCCGGTTGCCAGAACCATCGGCCCGTCTTCGAGCAGGCGCATGATGACGCGGCGTTCAAGATCGCGGAACTCGACCTCGCCATAGGCTTCGAACAGTTCTGGAATGGTCATGCGGGAAACCGCTTCGATCTCCGTATCGGCATCGCGAAACGGCAGGCCGAGCAGGCTCGCTGCCTTGCGGCCCACAGTGGATTTGCCCGCGCCCATCAGTCCCACAAGCACCACGACTTTTGAACCGAGCAGATCGCGGATCAGCTCCGCTTTTTCATGTAGATTGTTTTGTTTTGCCGTACTGCTCATTGACCTCGTCCATTTGCTCCGGTTCCACATGAAAAACGGGACGACGTCAATTGCTTTGATGGGTTTTCCGGGCGCGCAGGACCGGATGCATGGCTTTTTTGCATGGTTGCACGCTCGCGCCATCGTTTGCCGACCTTTGCTTTCGCTCCACTCCTTGCTTTCGTCCAAATGCCACAGCATAACAGATGAATGCCTACGCTGACGCGCCTTGTCCTCTTTCTCGCTCTGGCCGCCGCCATCGTCTATGGCGCGATGTATGCGCTTGCCACTTTCGTGAAGCCCGACACACGCGAAATCACCATCGAAATACCGGCCTCGAAACTGAAGCCGGTCATCATCGCTCCCCCGGCAACACCCGCGACCGCCCCTGCCCCGGCGGAAACCGCCGATACGGGAACCCAATTGCCGCCGACACCGCAGGAGTGACGATGCGCGCTTCACTGGCGATCGAAAATTTTCTGGAAATGATGAGCGCTGAACGGGGTGCTGCCCAGAACACGCTTGAATCCTACCGGCGCGATCTGGAGGCGGTCGCGCAAGCGCTGGCAGCCCGGGGCGTCAATCTTGCCGAAGCCGGGCCCGACCATATCCGCAGCGCCATCGATGCCATGGCAACCGAAGGCTTTGCCGCGACCTCGCAGGCAAGGCGCCTGTCGGCGCTGCGCCAGTTCTTCCGCTTTCTCTATTCGGAAGGCTACCGGCAGGACGACCCGACCGGTACCGTCGATGCGCCGAAAAAGCAAAAGCCGCTGCCGAAGATCATGAGCGTCGAAAACGTCACGCGGCTTCTCGACCGCGCAGTGCTCGAAGCCGGTGAAGCAGCGGAATTGCCCGATCGTATCAAGGCCTTGCGCCTGCATGCGCTTCTCGAAACGCTCTATGCCACGGGGCTTCGCGTCTCCGAACTTGTCGGCCTGCCCGTCACCGTCGCACGCACCGACCATCGTTTTCTGCTGGTCCGCGGCAAGGGTTCCAAGGAGCGCATGGTTCCGCTTTCGCCAAAAGCGCGTGAAGCGCTGCAGCGTTTTCTGGCCTTGCGGGATTCCCTGCCCGGCAGCGATGAAAATCCGTGGCTTTTTCCGGCTTTTTCGGAAAGCGGCCATCTGGCGCGCCAGGTTTTTGCCCGTGAGTTGAAAGGGCTTGCAGCACGGGCGGGTTTATCGGCCTCTGCCGTTTCGCCCCACGTGCTTCGCCACGCCTTTGCCAGCCACCTTTTGCAAAATGGCGCTGATCTGCGCACCGTGCAGCAATTGCTCGGCCATGCCGATATTTCCACGACGCAAATCTATACGCATGTGCTTGAGGAAAGACTGCATAAGCTGGTCAGCGAGCATCATCCGCTTGCCGATTAGGCTCTGTCCGGTTATGAGAAAACCGAAAATTTGCAAGATGAGCCCGCAGTGAATATGTAAGGCGCCGTAAAACAGCCTTTTTCAGGCTCGCAATTGCGGCGAGTTCATCAGAAACGCACGAACAGTCAGGCCCGATGTACAACTATCTCGATTTTGAAAAACCCGTCGCCGACCTTGAAGGCCAGATTCTTGAGTTGAAGAAGCTCGCGCAGGAACAGGGCAGCGTCGAGATGAGCGACGAGATTCGTCGCCTCGAGAAGCGTTCGGCCGATGCGTTGAAGGACATCTACCGCAAGCTGACCCCGTGGCAGAAGGCGCAGATCGCCCGCCATCCGGACCGTCCGCACTGCCTGGAGTATATCGACCGTCTGTTCACCGAATTCACGCCGCTTGCCGGTGACCGCAAATTCGCCAATGACGAAGCGATCCAGGCCGGTTTCGGCCGCTTCAACGGTCAGGCCGTCGCGATCATCGGGCAGGAAAAAGGCTCCGACACCAAGACACGCCTCAAGCACAATTTCGGCTCGGCCCGCCCGGAAGGCTATCGCAAGGCCGTCCGCATCATGGAAATGGCCGACCGCTTCCAGCTGCCGCTCATCACCTTCGTCGATACTGCCGGCGCCTATCCCGGCGTCAGCGCCGAGGAGCGCGGCCAGGCGGAAGCCATCGCCCGCTCCACGGCGGAATGCCTCAGGCTGCGCGTTCCGGTCATCTCGATCATCATCGGTGAAGGCGGCTCTGGCGGCGCGATCGCAATCGCCGTCGCAAACCGCGTCTACATGCTTGAGCATTCGATCTATTCGGTGATCTCGCCCGAAGGTGCGGCCTCGATCCTGTGGCACGATTCGACCCGCGCCAAGGATGCAGCCTCCAACATGCGCATCACCGCACAGGACCTTTTCGACCTCAAGATCATCGACGGCATCATTCCCGAACCGATGGGCGGCGCGCATCGCGGCAAGGAAGCCGTTATCGATGCGGCTGGCGACATCATCGCCGCCTCGCTGCGCTCGATGAAGGATATTGATGGCGAAACGCTGAAGCAGGAACGCCGCCAGAAGTTCCTCGAAATCGGCCGCAACATCTGATTTTCACCATCAATTGATGGATAATTCATCCGGGAAGCCCCGCGCTTTCCGGATTTGCATCATGCTGCAAATTCGGCCATATTGCCGACGCGCCGGGTTTTAGCTATCTGAGCAAGGATTTATAAACGATACCGTAAGGTTTCATTTATAGGATCGGACCTTCAGGAAATCGACTTTTGCTCATAAAGTCTCTGGCGTAGCTCTAACAGACTTGATGCGACATGAAGATCAGAACCGCAATTCTAGGCTCCCTATTGGCAACCGCGCTTCTCGCGGGCTGTCAGGGTTCGTCCGTATCCGACCTCAGTCTGCGGGCTGAAAAGCCGCTTCCCGAAAAGGTCGTCGCCAAGATGAAGGCGAAGGGCATGACCCGCACCTCGCCCATCATGGTGCGCATCTTCAAGGAAGAAGGTGTTCTGGAAGTCTGGAAGCAGAAGAACAACGGCAAATACGACCAGATCGCTTCCTACGAAATCTGCAAATGGTCGGGTAAGCTCGGCCCCAAATACATCGAGGGCGACCGTCAGGCGCCGGAAGGTTTCTACACCGTCCGCCCCGCCCAGATGAATCCGAACTCCAACTACTATCTCTCTTTCAACATCGGCTTTCCCAACGCCTATGACCGCGCCAATGGCCGCACCGGCCAGCACCTGATGGTGCATGGCGCCTGCTCCTCGTCGGGGTGCTATTCGATGACCGACGAACAGGTCGCCGAGATTTACGCCTTCGGACGCGACGCCTTCAAGGGCGGCCAGCGCGACTTCCAGATTCAGGCGTTTCCGTTCCGCATGACCGCCGCCAACATGGCGCGCTACAAGAGCGATCCGAATTATTCGTTCTGGAAGATGCTGAAGCAGGGCTATGACGCCTTCGAGACCACCAAGGTTCCGCCGAAGGTCGATGTCTGCGAAAAGCGCTACGTCTTCAACGTATCGACGCCGGACGGCCAGCCCCTTTCGCCGACCGATGCCTGCCCGCCCTCGGTTGGCGGCGAGGCCATGTCCTATGCGTCTTATGAAAAGACCTATCAGTCGGCTTTCAGCGCCGCGCAGAAGGCACCGGCACCGTCCATTCAGGGCATTGCCGAAGCCAAGCTCGTTTCTGCCTGGTCTGCGGCGCGCGCGCGCGGCGAAAAGGTAACGCGCGAACCGCCGTCGCTCACGCCTGCCTCCGCTGAAAAGGCCGGTGCGCCGGACATTCGCCCGGCAACACCGTCCATACAGCCGACAGCCATTGCTGCAACGCCGCAACCGGCAGCCGTTCCGACTCAGCCGGCAACGCAGACCGCAGCCGTGCCGGCACCGCAGCCGAACCCCGCAACAGCACAGGCTGCTGCGACGCAGGTTTCCCCCCAGGTCTCTCCAATGACCACCGCCAGCACGGTGGCGCAGAGTGTCGAACAGACGGCACCTGTTGCGGCTGCCGAACCGAAGAAGGCGTGGTGGAAGATCATCGGGAATTGATGGCCTTGCAGGACGAGATTCCTGTCTACGATCTGAGGGGGCTTAAATGCCCCCTACCGGTTTTGAAGACCCGCAATCGTCTGGAAAAAATGCCAAGCGGAGCGCTTCTCTGGGTAGAGGCCACCGATCCGCTGTCAGGCATAGACATGCCGCATTTCTGCACGCAGGAAGGTCACGCCCTCGTCGCGCAGGAGCGGGAAGGCACGCTGCACCGCTTTCTCATTCGCAGAAAGTGAGTATCAGTTCCGGGGCGAAAAGCCCGGAATGGCCAGCGGATTTTCGGTCAGTGCGGCACGGTCCGGCCGGTCGAGGCTCGGACGCCCCAGAAACGCATCGAAAAGCTCACGCACATAGGTTTCCGGCAGATCCTTTACGATCATCACCAGAAGCGTCTCATGTTTGTCCTGCGGCCACTGCGGCAGGCGTGCAGGCGGGTGGAAAATCTTCTGCACGCCGTGAATGACGACAGGGCGGTCCGGGTCTTCGGCGATCTGCACAATGCCCTTCACCCGCAGAAGCTTCTCGCCATGCGTCGAACGCAGCAGGTCGAGGAACATGTCGAAGGTCGATAGCGGGATCGGCGCATCGTGGCGAAGCGAGAAGGACCGGATCGCATCGTCATGGTGATGATGATGCGCATGGCCGTGATCATGATGGTGACCGTGATGATGGTGGTGGTCGTGATCGCAATCCGGCCCGCAAACATGATCATGGTCATGATGCGCATCTTCATAGGCTTCCGCCTTGAGCCAGCGCTGCACATCCGCCGTTTTCGTTTCCGGGTTATAAAGACCGCATTCGAAAAGCGCCGCATAGCCTGTGCGTTTTTCACCAGCCTCCAGAATATCCGCGCCGGGATTGAGCGCACGGAGACGCGCCTTCAGCGCCGCAAGCCCTGCCTGCGCTTCCGGCAGATCTGTCTTGGTCAGCACGATGCGGTCGGCCATTGCCGCCTGCTTGACGGCTTCCTCATGATTGTCGAGCGTCGCCATGCCGTTGACGGCATCCACCGTCGCCAGAACGCCATCCAGCCTGAAAGCCTGCATGAGCACCGGATGCCCCATGATCGAATGCAGCACCGGTGCCGGATCGGCAAGGCCGGTGGTTTCGATGATGACGCGCTTCAGCGCCTTGATGCGCCCGGTCTGGAGCCGGTCGATCAGATCGGCCAGCGTATCCACCAGTTCACCGCGCACCGTGCAGCAGAGGCACCCGTCGGAAAGCTCGATCACGCCCTCGCTCGCCTGCTCGACCAGCAGATGGTCGATGCTGACCTCGCCGAACTCATTGATGATGACCGCCGTGTCGGTCAGCGCCGGATCTTTCAGAAGCCGGTTGAGGAGCGTCGTCTTGCCTGAACCGAGAAAGCCGGTCAGCACGGAAACTGGAATGGGATTCATGTCAGTTGATCGCGGTGGTCGTTGCGCCGGCGGAGCGCTGCGGGCGCGGCATCGGCACCGGAATCTGCGAAATATCGAGCTGGCCCGGCCGGGTGATCGGCCCCGGTTCGGATACGAGACCGACACGAACCGGAACGGGATCGCGATCCATCGCATGGATATAGGGCGAGTTGATTTTCAGCTTGCCCTCGACATCGCGGCCGTCCCAGCGATCCGCCATCGCTTCCTGGCTGCAGATCGCCTTGCGCATATCGGTGGCCTGGTTGAGATTGCCGCCAGCCGTCGGACGCAGCGTCGCCAGCGTCACGCCGCCACCGGCATTGGCGCGGAAAGCCTCGGTCATCAGCTGCGCGGCCTGAACCGCGCGCGCTTCCTGCCGGTCGGCGCCCAGAACGATTGCCAGCACGGTGCGGCCGTTACGGGTGGCCGAACTTGCAAGGTTGAAACCGGATGCGCAGACGAAACCGGTTTTCATGCCGTCCGCACCGTCGTAGCGGCCAAGCAGGATGTTGTAATTGGCCTGCACCTTCTTGCCCGCGCCCGGATCGATCGCCTCGGTCGCGAAATAATGCGCATATTGCGGAAATTCGCGGCGAAGCTGCACCGCCAGGACTGCCAGATCGCGCGCCGTGGTGTAATTGTTGGGATCGTGCAGCCCGTTCGGATTGGCGAAATGCGAGCCGACCATTCCGATGCGCTGCGCTTCCGCATTCATGCGCTGCACGAAGGCGGATTCCGTTCCGCCCACGGCTTCGGCAACGGCAACCGCAACGTCATTGGCCGACTTCACCAGCATGATCTTCAGCGCCGAATCGAGCGTCATGACCGATCCGGGCTTATAGCCCATCTTGCTCGGCGGTTCCTTGGCAGCATTGACGGTCATGCGCACCGGCGAATCCAGCGTCATCTGGCCCGACTGAAGCGCGCGGAATGCTACATAGGCCGTCATCATCTTGGTCAGCGAAGCTGGATACCAGCGCTGGAATGCCTCCTGCTGCGCATAGACCTTGCCGGTCGCCACATCCACTGCAATCGATGGATTGGCCTCAGCGGATGCCAGTGCGGCGGCGGACAGGCCGGCAGCTGCAAACCAGATTTTCAATGATTTCGACATCATTCCGTAGTTCCAATCGAAATAGCTTGCAACTTCTGCGGGTCCGAACTGCGCCATAATGGGAGATTAACGCTTTCTTTATCTATGCCATGTGGCGATGAAAAGGCAAACAGGGATTGCCCGCTTTCACCGAAACGTCATATCCTGTTTCCTTCAAATCATGCCCAATCCGGGGAGCCCTCAGAAAATGCCAGTGTTGAATCGTGCCGTTGAAATGCAAGCGGAAATTGCCGCATGGCGGCGAAAACTGCACCAGAATCCTGAACTGCTCTATGACGTGCACGAAACTGCAAAATTTGTCGAAGACAAGCTGAAATCCTTCGGTTGCGATCTTGTGGAAACCGGCGTCGGCCGTACCGGCGTGGTCGGCATCATCAAGGGCCGCCACGGCGACGGCCCGGCCATCGGCCTGCGCGCCGACATGGATGCCCTGCCCATCACCGAGACGAGCGGCGTCGAATGGGCCTCGCAAAATCCCGGCAAGGCGCATTCCTGCGGCCATGACGGACACACTTCCATGCTGCTGGGCGCAGCGCAATATCTCGCAGAAACCCGCAATTTCCGCGGCTCGGTCGCGCTCCTGTTCCAGCCTGCCGAAGAAGGCGGTGCGGGCGGGCTTGCCATGGTCGAGGACGGCGCGATGGACCGCCATAACATCACGGAAGTCTACGGCGTCCACAACATGCCGGGCTTGCCGGTCGGGCAATTCGCAATGCGAAAAGGCCCGATCATGGCCGCGACCGACGAATTCGACCTTTTCATTTCGGGGCGCGGCGGCCACGCGGCACAGCCGCACCGCACCATTGACCCGATCCTTGCCGGTTCCCAATTGATGATTGCTCTTCAGGGAATTGTCTCGCGCAACACCGATCCGCTCGATTCCCTCGTGATCTCGGTGACGAAGTTCATCGCGGGCGAGGCCTATAATGTGATCCCGGAAAAGGCGACGCTATCGGGCACGGTGCGCACGCTCAAGAAGGAAACCCGCGCTTTTGCCGAACGCCGCATCCGTGAAGCCGCCGCCGGCATTGCAGCCGCCACCGGCGCGGAAATCACCGTGCGCTACAAGAACAATTATCCGGTCACCTTCAACCACGATACGCAGACGGAATTTGCCGCCCGTGTGGCAGGGTCGGTTGCAGGCGAAGGCAAGGTTAACGAGAATGTCGAGCCGATGATGGCGGCGGAAGATTTTTCCTACATGCTGGAAGCGCGTCCCGGCGCCTATATCTTCCTCGGCAATGGCGCCACGCCCGGCCTTCACCACCCGGCCTATGACTTCAATGACGATGCCATTCCTTATGGCGTGAGCTATTTCGTGACTCTGGCAGAAACGGCGCTTGCCGCCTGAAACGGAATAAATCCGCCTGCCCCGCTTTTTGCGGGGTTGGCGACCGGCATGAAAAACAGTATGTGTCTGAAAGCATTCGCAATGCCGGAATCACCGGCAAATGCGCATCGGTTGGTCCCGTAGCTCAGTAGGATAGAGCGACAGATTCCTAATCTGTAGGTCACAGGTTCGATTCCTGTCGGGATCACCATTCTCTGCACCTGCGCTGAACAATGCTTTACAATTTGCACTTTGTACGGATTAAACTGACTCCGGTTCTGGGCGGGGTGATTCGTGAGAAAAAATTCACATTCAATGCAACGGATCAGAGATCCCTTGCATGATCTAATACAATTCAACATGCAGGATGAATTAGAGCAGATGTTATGGGAAGTAGCGCAAACTTTCCCATTTCAACGCTTGCGTCGTATAAAGCAACTTGGTTTCTCTGACTTGGTGTACCCGGGAGCAACCCATTCGAGATATGCGCACAGTCTAGGTGTATACCATACTGCTCATCAGCTATTAGACCGAATTGAGCGGCAGATGTCCACTCGATCTCATTCAAAGCGACAGCAGTCCCTCGCGGCAGCACTGCTCCATGACTTAGGGCATGGTGCTTTCAGCCACGCCTTCGAGAAAGTTGGAAAAAAGCTTAAACTTGAAATGGCTAATCATGAGTTGGTCAGTGATGCGCTAATTCGCAACAGTGAAGTAACTCCAATTCTCAATCGTCTGGGAAAGGGTTTTGCAGAAGACGTCGCGGATATCATTCAGGGCATCGGCGAGAAAACCATTTATAATGCCGTTGTTTCGAGTCAATTTGATGCAGATAGATTGGACTATATGCGCCGAGATCGTTTGATGTCTGGTACCCAGCATTCCGCCATCGACTTCGAGTGGCTACTTGCCAATCTTGAAATAGGTACAGTCTCCACCGGCGTTGATGACAAAAAAATTGGACATGTCGACACTATTGTCCTCGGCCCGAAGGCTGTTCATGCCGCGGAAGCGTACGTATTAGGTTTATTTCAACTCTACCCTACAGTTTACTTGCATAAGGCAACGCGGGGAGCGGAGCTTTTATTTGTAGAATTGATATCCAGAGTTGTGACGCTCTGCCAAAATGGAGAATCTAAACTCACCGGGTTGCCTAATCTACATCCTTTGGTAAAATTTGCGAAAAAGCCAACAGAGTTAGAGCGCGCATTAGAACTGGATGATGCAGTCATATGGGGTGCGTTACCAATGCTCAAAGAAGCCAAGGATAAGGTGATCGCCGAGTTTGCTGAACGTCTTCAGGCTCGAAAGCTATTTAAATGTGTCGATGTTCAGGTCGAATTGGGCAAGTCGATAAATCCTAAAGGTTCCGATGATACGGCCAAGCTAAAGTCAATTGATGTGGCTTCTGCTCGCGCGATACTGGCTATTGATGAGTGGAATAGTCGTCACAGCTCGGACACGAAGCGAATTTTAATCGATCAATATTCCAGAACTCCCTACAAGTCTGTCGAAGATACCGATGGACCATTGGATCAAATCCACATAAAGACGGCGTCCGGTGAACTAGTGGATTTGAAGAAGCGATCAAAAGTTGTCGATGCACTCACGCCGTTCAAGATTGTGAGAGCCTATGTTGCCGACAACGACGATGATGCACGCAACGCACTAAAGAAAATTATTGAGGAAGCCTGCGATGAGAAACAAGCATCTTGATCACGCTGTCGGCATTTTGCGTGCCGCGGGCGGAAGTGTTGTGGGGCGCACGAAGTTTCAAAAGATTGCCTATCTACTGACTGCTGCAGGATATGAGAATGAATTCGTATTTGAGTACAAGCACTACGGACCTTACAGTGAGGATCTATCAACAGCTTTGGAATTTGCGAATCTGTTAAGCATAATAAATGAAGAACAAAGGGCGACTAATTGGGGCGGCCGCTATTCTATATATTCTATTGCAGACGGTGAAGAAGAGCATGACGATAGAACGCGCTTGGCGCGCATGGCGAAAAACGCAGATACCATCTTACTTGAGTTAGCGGCTACGGCTTTATTCTTGAAAAAAAATGGGTTTGAAGCTCCTTGGGAAGAAACGGAACGCAGAAAGCCTGAGAAATCCACCGATGGAAGGCTAGATCAAGCGAAACGGCTTTATGAGCAACTTCAATCAATCAATACTCCTATTCCGTTACCAGCATTGTAAAATAACGCAATAAAAGTTAACTCGCGAGCGCTTTGCGCTCGCGTTTTTAGTTTTGGGCGGGATTACCCCTCATATGGCCAGTTGGCCTGTGAAAAAACGCCGCCGTCGACCCAGATCGTCTGACCGGTGACAAAACGCGCCGCCTCGGAAGCCAAGAACAGGACCGGACCCGAAATGTCCTCCGGCGTTCCAACCCGGCGCAGCGGCGTGATGCGCGCCCAGGTGCCCGCATAGTCGGGCTGCTCTTCCGCCGTCCGCTCATTGAGGATCGCACCGGGCGCGACGCAATTCACCCGGATGCCGTGCGGCCCGAGTTCCACCGCCGAAGCCTTGGTGAACTGCTCTATGCCCCCCTTCGATGCCGTGTAGGAAACGAGCTTGGGAAAGGCGAGCTTGTTGCAGCCTGAGCCGATATTGACGATGGCACCGTCCTTGTCGGCCTCCACCATGCGCTTGGCGGCAGCCTGCGTGTTGAGGAAACAGCCTTTCAGATTGGTGCGGATGACATCGTCCCAGCCCTCTTCGGAAAGTTCCAGCAAGGGCGCCCAGGTCTGGATGCCCGCATTGTTGACCAGCACGTCCGGCGCATCGCCGAACCAGTCGCAAACCTCGTCGAAAAAGCTTTCGACCTCGACGCGCCGTCCGACATCGCAGCCGAGCCCCAACGCCTGGCCGCCAGCCTCCTCGATGGCTTCCACGAGCGATTGCGCAGCTTCGTCATCGTGCCTGTAGCTGAACGCCACCGTGTAGCCCGCTTCCGCAAAGGCGGAGACGAGATGCCGCCCGATGCCGGTGCTGCCTCCCGTCACGACTGCGAATTCACCCATAACTGCTCCCTCCCGGATATAATTCCGGCAATGAATTTAATCGGTTTTCGGCAGTGGTAAACCGGCAAAAAAGAAAATAGCTTTCGTGCAAATGCAAGGAGAGAAAATGAATCCCGATATCAAGGAAGCCAATGGCGCATGTCACTGCGGAACCGTGCGTTTTCGCGTAAAACTTTCCGATGGGCTGCACAGCGCGCGACGCTGTACCTGCTCCTATTGCCGGATGCGCGGCGCTGTGGCCGTTTCAGCCGATCTGGACGGGCTGGAAATCCTTGAGGGCGAGGATGCGCTGACGCTCTACCGGTTCAATACCGGCGTGGCGAAGCATTATTTCTGCTCGAAATGCGGGATCTACACATTCCACCAGCGCCGCTCCAATCCGCGCCAGTACGGCATCAATGCCGCCTGCCTCGAAGGCGTCTCGCCTTTCGATTTCAGAGCCGTTCCGGTCAGCGACGGCGTCAACCACCCGTCCGACAATCCGGACCGAAAAGGGTCGGGTGTGGTGGGATATCTGCGTTTTGAGCCAGCCGCTGACGGCGACTAAATCCGCGCCCGTTGCTTCTGTTCGTTTTTCTCCCACGAAAACACTGTGGGCGGCAGGGGATCGAGACCGCGAATAATATCCGATCCCTTTTCGCCGATCATGATGGTCGGCGCATTGGTGTTGCAGGACGGAACGCGGGGCATGATCGAGCTGTCGCAAACCCGCAAGCCCTCCAGACCGCGCACTTTCAGATCGAGATCGACAACGGCCATTGCATCGGTTCCCATCTTGCAGGTGCCGACCGGATGGTGATCGGTTTTCGCATTGGCGCAGGCATAATCGAACAGGTCGTCATCGCTGACGACCTTCGGCCCCGGCAGGCGCTCGGCCATGACATAGGGTTTCAACGCGTCCTGCTGCATGATTTCGCGGGCGATCTTCAGGCCTTCCAGCGACATTTTGCGATCATGCGGGTCGCTCCAGTAATTGGGGTCGATCAGGGGAGCAGCAAGCGGATCGCTGGATGCCAGCCGCACCGTGCCGCGCGAGCGCGGATGCAGATAGGCGGAGTTCAGCGTCACACCGGCATTCTTCAATTTCTCGACACCCGCCTCGATGCCCGAACCGAGCCCCAGATGGAACTGGATATCCGGCGAACGCGCCTCCGGGTCGGCATACCAGAAACCGCCGGTTTCAAAGAGGCTCGACGCCACCGGGCCGGAGCGCAGCAACATATATTGCAGGCCAGCGCCAATTGTGCGGTGCAGCTTCGCCACGCCGTCATAGGTGTGGTCGCCGGTGCATTCGGCAATGACAAACAGGTCGAGATGATCTTGCATGTTTTCGCCTACGCCCGGCAGATCGTGTTTTATCGCAACGCCGACCGCATTCAGATGATCGGCAGGGCCGATGCCCGATTGCAGCAGGAGTTTCGGCGAGCCGATTGCGCCGGACGAGACGATAACCTCGCGGCTCGCGCGCAAGGTCTCGCCGCTCATCAGCGTAACGCCGGTTACGCGGGTCTTTTCCAGCTCGATATTGGCTACCTGCGCATTCATGCGCACCGTAAGGTTCTTGCGATCCGCAATCGTTGCGAGATAGGCAAGCGACGCCGACGAGCGACGGCGGTTGCGCTGGGTCAGCTGGTAGAAGCCGACGCCTGCCTGCTCGCGTCCGTTGAAATCCGGATTATACGGAATGCCAAGCTCCTGCCCGGCGCGGATATAGGCATCGCAGATCGGCAGCGGTGCGGCTGGCATGGAAACGCCAAGCGGCCCGCCATAGGAATGATAATCGTCGTTGAAACGCTGATTGTCCTCGGCCCGTTTGAAATAGGGCAGCACGCTGCGATAATCCCAGCCGGTGCAGCCATCTTCATCGGCCCACAGATCATAATCGGCGGCGTTGCCGCGCGTATAAATCTGCGCATTGATCGAGGAGCCGCCGCCGATGACTTTCGCCTGCGTATAACGCAGCACGCGGTTTTTCAGGTGTTTTTGCGGAACGGTTTCAAAACCCCAGCTTGCTACGCCCTTGGTCATCTTGGCAAAGCCCGCAGGCATATGGAACAGCGGATTCCAGTCGCTGCCGCCCGCTTCCAGCAGCAGCACTTTGACGGACGCATCTTCGCTCAGACGATTGGCAAGAACGCAACCGGCAGGCCCGCCGCCCACGATGATGTAATCGTATTCCATCACCTACCCTTACAGTTTTGCTATCGACAGACCACCATCGGCATTGATTGCCGAGCCAGTCGCAAAGATGAAATCGCCACCGGCAAGCCCCGCCACAATGGCGCCGACATCGCCCGCCTCGCCCCAGCGTTTCATCGGCACCAGACCGCCGTCAATGAGCGTGTCGTAGCGCTCTGCGACCTTCGCCGTCATATCGGTGCGGATAATGCCCGGTCGCACCTCGAACACGCCGATCCGCGCCTCGGCAAGCCGCAGCGCCAGCCCCTGCACGAAGGCGGTCAGCCCGGCCTTGCTGATGCAGTAATCGAGCCGCTCCGGCGAAGTCATCACCGACGATACGGAGCTGATCGTTATGATGCTGCGCGGGAAATGCACTTCATTTGCCGCCAGCATGGCTTTCACCACCGCTTGCGTGAAGAACACCGTGCCGCGCAGGTTCACATCCATGATCGTGTCAAAATTCTCCGGCTTCAGCCCAAGGAAATCGCCGCGCTCGACCGAACCCATGCCCGCATTGTTGACCAGACAATCGATGCCGCCAAACTCGTTGAGCACGGCGGCAATCGTCTCCTCATGGGTTTCGACAGCGGCGAGATCGCTTTTGAAGAAAGCCACCTTGCCCCCAAGCCCGCGCAATTCGTGGATCATAGTCTCGTCGTTTTGAACATCGGTGATCGCCAGATCGAAACCTTTCGCCGCCAGCGCGCGGGCTATGCCGAGCCCGATCCCGCGTCGTCCGCCGGTTACCAGCGCCACAGGTCTTTGACGGTTCATGCCAGCACCTCCCGGTTCAAATGGTCAGCGACGCGCAACGCCTGCGCGGCGATGGTCAGCGCCGGATTGACCGCCGCCGATGTCGGCAGGAACGACGCATCGACCACATGGAGATTGGGGTGATCGTAGGCGCGGCACCAAGGATCAAGCGGCGCCGTCGCCGGATCATTGCCGATGCGCACAGTACCGCATTGATGCGATGGCGTGCGCCGGTCGAAAGCCCGCGACAGAACCACCGGAAATCCCGCCTGCCTCAGCGCGGATTTAAGCTTTTCCACCAGCAACAGATGCGCCTTCCAGTTGGTGCGCACCCAATGCAGAACAATGCGGTCGCCATCCACCGTCACGCGGCTTTCCGGTGAGGGCAGATCCTCGCTCATCGCGTAAAAATCGATTGTATGTCCGGCAATGCGGTTCAACAGCCATTCCGGTACGCGTGGCATATTGGATTTCAGGATCGCACCCGACACACGGCCCAGCAATTGCACATTGCCGAGCGGTGGCCCGCCTGCCCCATCCGACAGATAGTAATCGTTGAAGCCGAATGTCTTCTGATAGACGCTGTCATTGCGATAGCGCGGATCAAAGGCAATCACCGCACTGGCATTGTGGTTCATGAAATTGCGACCGACCTGATCCGAACGATTGGCCAGTCCCGACCGCAGCAGAAACGCCGCCGATTGCACCGCACCGGCGGACAGAATGACGAGCTTCGGCCGCAGAACCAGCACCTCACCGTTCTTCACATAGTGAACAGCCGTAATGGTCTTTCCATCAGGCCCCGCTTCCAGCCGCGTCGCCCGCGCTTGAGTTTCCAGCCGGACATTCGGATATTCAAGCGCCGCCGCAAGCGGGCAGCTTTCCGCATCCATCTTGCCATCATCGCAATTGGGATGCGCGTCCCACGGCGTGTTTGCCTTCTCCAGCCAGCGGTCAATATCGACACCGAGCGGCAGCGATGCAGGATGCAGTCCCGCCTTCTTCAATCGCGCCCGCACATCGGCAATAGCCGGTTCATCGGGGATCGCTGCAAAAGGATAAGGCGCGGAATGATCGGGCTCGGTCGGATCGTCGCCCAGTTCCCCGCGCACCTGAAAAAGCTGTTCCGCCTTGCAATACCACGGCTCCAGCTCCTCATAGGCAAAGGGCCATGCTGGAGACACACCCTCCAGATGCGCAAGCTGTTCAAAATCCTCGCGGCGATAGCGGATCAGCACCGCGCCAAAAAATTTGGAATTGCCGCCGACATTGTAATAATTGCCGGGATTGAACGGCGCACCGTTCGTCTCGTACCAGAACTCTTTCGGACGAAAGAAGCCTTGTTGGAAAATGGCGCGCGGGTCGCGGTTTTCCGGCCTGTCCGGCAAATGCTCCCCCGCCTCAAGGATGAGAATGTCGGCACCCGACGCCGCAAGACCGGCGGCCATCGTCGCGCCGCCGATACCCGATCCGATGATGACGATATCCGGCTGTCCTCCCAAAGCCGTCTCCTCCTACTTCGCTTGCGGCATCCACCAGCCGGTGCGCGAACCGATATGCATGTTGAGCGTCTTGGTTTCGGTGTAATCTTCCACCGCATGACGGCCCAGCTCGCGGCCCAGCCCCGACTGGCGATAGCCGCCGAAAGGAAGTTCCGGTGTGCCATCCATAAAAGTGTTCATCCAGACCGTGCCCGCCCGCACCTTGCGCCCGATGGTCATGCAGGTGTCGAAATCACGGCTCCATACGCCCGCTGACAAGCCGTAATCAACCGCATTGGCAATGGAGATCGCCTCATCCACCGTATCGAAGGAAAGCACCGACAGGACCGGCCCGAACACTTCCTCACGCGCCACGGCCATATCGGCCTTCACGCCAGCCAGAATGGTCGGTCCCATATACTGGCCGAGACCAAGGTCCAGCGCCTCGCCGCCATGGGCAATTGCAGCACCGGCCTTCCTGGCCTGATCGACATAGGCGCCAACCTTTGTCAGATGTTGCGGCGTGATGATCGCGCCAACCTGCGTGGTAACGTCCAGTGGGTCGCCGACGATCACCTTTTTCGACAGATCGGCCACGCGCCCGACAATCTCATCGACAATCGAACGATGCACGATCAGCCGCGAACCAGCATTGCAGCACTCGCCCGCATTGAACCATGCGCCGAACACCGCCGCGTCGATAAAGGCATCCATATCCGCGTCCGGGAACAGGATCTGCGGGTTCTTGCCGCCAAGCTCCAGCGACACTTTTTTCAGCGTCTGAGCGGCATTGGCCATGGTGAGCTTGCCCACACCAGTGGAGCCGGTAAACGACACCATGTCCACATCTGGATGCATGCTCATATGCTGACCGACATCGGCACCTGTTCCGGTAACGATGTTGACGACGCCATTCGGCACACCTGCCTCAGTGAGGATTTCACCGAGCAACAATGTCGAACCGGAGGTGAGTTCAGATGGCTTGACGACCGCCGTGCAACCCGCAGCCAAGGCGAAGGGCAGTTTCTGGCCGACGATCAGGAACGGGAAATTCCATGGCGTGATGATCGACACCACCCCGATGGCCTCGCGCAGCACAACCCCCAAAGTACCGTCGCCGAGCGTATTGTAACTTTCGCCGTGCAGATCACGCGCAAGCGCTGCCGCATAGCGCCATATATCGACCGAACCGGCAATCTCGCCGCGCACCTGACTGATTGGCTTTCCCGCCTCAATAGCATCGAGATAGGCAAGCTCTTCGGCCCGCGCTTCGATCAGATCGGCAGCTTTCAGCAGCACCAGCGAACGCTGCGAAGCGGTTTTGGACGACCAGCGCCCGTCATCGAAAGCCTTGCGCGCGCTCGCCACGGCGCGTTCCACATCGGCCTTGTTGCCAGCCGGATAGCGGCTGACCGTGACGCCATGACCGGGCGCAACGCGCTCGATGCTCTCACCGCTTTGGCCTTGCACCCATTTGCCATCGATCAGCATGGAAAATTCGCGGACGGCCAATCCGGCCAGCGGTTGCGGCTTTACAATCGTGCTCATCACCATTTTCCTTCAAAATTCGCTTCACGCTTTTCGCTGAACGAGCGCACGCCTTCCTTCAGATCGCCGGTCTTGGCGACAAGGATGGAACCCAGCGCCTCGACAGCGGTTCCGTTGTCCTCACCATTGGCGACGGACAGCATCAGTTTGGAAATTTCCAGTGCAGCCGGTCCACGCTTGGCCACCCGCGCCGCATAATCCTGCGCCGCCTGCAAGGCTGCGCCCGTTTCCACAACGGCATCGACCAACCCATGCGACAGCGCTTCTTCCGCCGTGAACATTTCGCCGCCCAACACCATGCGCCGCACGATCTGCGCACCGAACCGGCGCACAAGACGCTGCGTGCCCGACCAGCCGGGGATCATGCCAAGCGAGGTTTCCGGCAGGCCAATCTTCGCCTGTTTTTCGACAATGCGGATATCGGCGGCCCCAGCCAGCTCCAGCCCGCCACCCAGCGCATGGCCGTTCATCGCCGCGATCAAGGGCACACGCAAAGTCGCAAGCCGCTCGAACACACGATGCCCATAACGCACCCAGGCATGGCCGAACTCCGCCGGTTCCATGCCGCCCCAGGCCTTGATGTCGCCTCCTGCGGAAAAAGCCTTGCCCTCTCCGGTCAGGATTGCAACCCGCACGGTGTTGTCCGCCTCCACTCGGTCACAGGCGGCAGACAATTCCTGCAAAAGCGCGATATCAAACGCATTGAGCTTTTCAGGCCGCCTGATGGTCATGACCGCGATGTGATTTTCGGTAGAAATTTCTATCCGATCAGCCATTTTACGCCTCCAGCTTTCGCGCAGGCTTTTGCGGCAGTGTCAGGCCAATCGGCTCTTCGCGGAACAGCGCTTCATCCATGGTCTTGAGCTGGTCGGAAACGATCAGCGGAAATTCGGACTGATCAAGAATATGCGCCTGCAAATCCACACCCGGCGCAATCTCGGTGAGCACGATGCCTTCTGGCGTCAGCTTCATCACCGCGCGTTCGGTGACATAGGTAATGTCCTGTCCCTGCGCGACGCCACGCGGGCCGGAGAAGGTGACATGCTCGACCTCATTCACGAGCTTTTTGAGCTTGCCTTCCTTCTCGATCACCAGCTTGCCGTCAGTGACCGACAGTTTCGCACCGGCGTTGAACATGCCGGAAAAGACGATCTTTTTGGCGCGGGCGGTAATGTCCACAAAGCCGCCAGCGCCTGCCGTCACGTGCGGACGGAAGGAAAGTTTCGACACATTGACCGAGCCGTCACGTCCGATCTCAAGGAACGACAAGAGCGACGCATCGAAGCCGGCGCCCTGAAAATAGGTGAACTGATAGGGCGATGGCATGTAGGCATCGGCATTGGATGCGCAGCCAAAGGCAAAATCCAGCAGCGGCACGCCGCCGACAGCGCCCTGCTCGATCACCCATGTCACGGCACCATGCAGGCCTTCTTCCAACAGAATGCGCGGCACATTGGCGGAAATGCCGAAGCCGAGATTGACCGCGCTTCCCGCCTGCAATTCCTGCGCGACACGGCGCGCAATCGCTTTCTGGATATTGAACTCAGGCAAACGAAACGTATCGAGCGGGCGGAAAATCTCGCCGGAAATCGCCGGATCATACAGTGTCTGTGTCGTCTGCTTCTGGTCGGGATCGACCACGATATAATCCACCAGAACACCCGGCACGCGCACGTCATGCGGCTTCAGCGTGCCTTGCTTGGCGATGCGCTTCACCTGCGCAATGACGATGCCGCCATTGTTGCGGGCGGCCAATGCCTGATCGAGACCGCCGAGATAGGCACCCTCATGCTCATAGGTGAGATTGCCGCGCTCATCCGCCGTCGTTGCGCGAATGATCGCTACTTGCGGGATGATGGTCGGAAAATAGAGCCAGTCCTCGCCCTCGAAACTCACATGTTTCACGACCGGTTCCTGCGCGGCCTTGTCATTCATCGCCGTGCCTTGACGCTTGGGGTCGACAAACGTATCGAGCCCTACCTTGGTCAGCACGCCGGGGCGCTTGGCCGCCGCCTCGCGGTGCATGTCGAACAGGATGCCTGACGGGACATTATAGGCCGGGATCTCGTTATTGGTGATCATCTGCCAGATCAGCGGCGGCTCGGCGCTAGACGGACCAGAGGGATAGGAGCCACCGATGATCTTTCTCAGCAATCCGGGCTTGGCGATGTAATCCACCCCCTTGATGCCGCTCATATCGCCCGCCGCAATAGGATGCAGCGTGGTGATATTTTTGGGATGCCCGGTTTCGTCGAACCGCTCGCCAATGGCTTTCAGCGTCAGGTCGGGGCAGCCGAGACCGCTCGATGACGAGACCGAAACGACAGCATTGTCGGGGATGAGCGCAGCCGCTTCCGCAGCCGAAATATGCTTGTTCATGGTGTTCAGAGTCCAGATTGAACGGCGGTTGCCTTGCCGGTCTTGGAGGCCTCAGCGACCGCAAGCCCGGTGGCGAGCGACCAGATGCCGTCTTCCAGTGTTGCGGAGGGATGGCCCTTGCCCGCAATCGCATCATGGAAAGAATGCAAGGCGGTTTCGTAGAGATTTTTGTGATCGAGCGGCAGTTCGTGCTCGCCGTTTTGATCGCGCAGGATGACGGTTCCAACCGGCTTTTGCGTCATGACATTGCGTGCAATGAGTGAGCCTTCGCTGCCATGCACTTCAAAGCCGGTTTTGGCATATTTGGTGGTGAAGCCATCGTGGAACTGGGCAATTGCGCCGGATGGAAAACGCAGAACGCCCATCACGCCATCTTCCAGCCCTTCTCCACTTAAGCCCCCCTGCTGGCTGAAAGCCACGGCTTCGACCGGGTTTTCCCCCAGCACGAAACGCAGCGTATCGGCATCATGCACGGTGATATCGAGGATCACGCCGCCACCCGCATCGGGCCGTTCGATGCGCCAGCCTTGCAGATGCGGCGGCAGATAGACCGCATGGAAAACCCGCGCACCCAACACCTTGCCGATCTTGCCCGCAGCAATGGCATCGCGCATGGCGCGGTGGCTTGCGGCATTGCGCAAGTGATGGTTGGTGCCTGCCACGACACCAGCCTCGCGCACGGCTTTCAGCATTTCGTGCGCGTCGCCAATCGTCAGCGCCAGCGGCTTTTCGCAAAGGATATGCTTGCCCGCTTGTGCTGCGGCAATCGCCTGATCGCGATGGAGTTCATTGGTGGTGGAGATATAGACCGCATCGATTTCCGGCTCGGACAAAAGCGCTTCTAGGCTGGTCACGGAGCGGGCAATGCCGTTCTCGCGAGCATAGGTTTCGCCGCGCGCGGCGTTGGTGCTGTAGACGGAAACGACCTCGCCGCCGGTGGCGCGAATGGCTCCGATCACCCACTCTTTTGCAATGGTGCTTGCGCCTATAAGGCCCCACTTTGCCATTCGTGTTTCTCCTCCTTTTTGGTCTGCGCACCGCAACTTGCGCGCACCGCAAGACGCACCGACAGGCGCTGCGCCTCCGCCTCCACCCGTTCCGAATTGATCTGTTTCAGCAAAAGCTGCGCCGCACGTTCTCCCAAACCTTGCGGGTCGACAGCCACAGTCGTCAGCGCCGGAACAGCCGTCTTTGCTTCGATCACATCGTCAAATCCGACCACGCCGAAATCCCGGCCCGGCTCAAGATTGGCGGCGCGCAAGCCGTCACAGACACCAAACGCCACCGCATCGTTAAAACACACCGCTGCCGTCGGCTTCATGCCGTGCCGCAACATGCGCTCGACAGCCTCCGCACCGCCAGCCCGCGACGGCGCTGATGGAAACACCAGCGCTTCATCCAATGCGATTCCGGCTTGTTCAAGTGCGGCCCGATAACCGGCAAGACGCTCGGAAAACACCGCTATATCCGCATAGCCGCCCATGAAGGCGATGGCGCTATGCCCAAGGGAAACCAGATGCTCGACCGCCTTCGCCACACCGCCGCGATTATCCGAAACGATGGAAGAAACGCCCGAACCCGGCACATCGCGCACCATCTGCACAACCGGCAAGCCGCTTTTCGCCAAGGGTTTCAGATCATTGGCCTCAGTTCCACGCGCTGGCGAAACGATCAGCCCGGCAATGCCGTGTTCACGCATCGAGGCGATCACCTCGCGCTGACGATCGACACTTTCCGCCGTATTGGCCAGAAACTGCACATACCCCGCCGACTGCATGACGCGATCCACGCCGACGGCCAGTTCGGCAAAGAAGCTGTTGGTCAAATCATTGACCACAAGGCCGATGATCTTCGATTTCGCCTGACGGAGATTGGCAGCGGAGCGGTTATAGACATAACCGAGTTTCTCGATTGCTTCCTGAACCTTCACCCGCGTTTCGGCATGAACCAGCGGACTGTCGCGCAGCACCAGCGAGACGGTCGATTTCGACACGCCAGCCTCGCGCGCAATATCGATAACGGTAACGCTGTTCCTGCTCATGGCCTGCTCCGATTTCGATTGCTAACTTAATTGGAACGTTCCAATACTGTCAAGAGCAGAGACTGAAACCGCCGTTTGCCATCAGTTCGCCACAATTCGAGATGGTTCTGGAGGCATGTTTTCTGCTGAAATACGTATTTTAAGCCTGAAGCCCCTAAAATCACATTTCTGCCGCAATTTTCGACGGGATTGCCATTTGGAACGTTCTAAAATAAAAATCGAACAACAGGCGGAGGAACAATTATGGGCATGAGCGATCATCAACTGGTCTTGCCGGATGGCGATGGAAGCCTGAACACCTACAGGCTGATCGGCACGCAGACGCCCCACCCGGCGAGCCCGCCGCAGTTCAACCGCATCGCCTATGCGGCGGCGCATGTGGTTTCCGATCCGCTGAAAGACGCCCGCCCGTGGAACGACCCGGCCATAGACTGGCATGCGACCATGGCGTTCCGCCATCATCTTTGGAGCCTCGGTTTCAGGATAGCGGAAGCGATGGACACATCACAGCGCGGCATGGGCCTGAACTGGACGGGCGCGCAGGAACTGATCCGCCGCTCGCTGGCGGAAAGCAGGACCGTTGCGGGCGCCGATCTTGCCAGCGGCGCCGGCACCGACCACCTTGATCCGGCGGAAGCAAAAAGCCTCGATGACGTCATCAAGGCTTATGAAACGCAGGCCGGTTTCATCGAGAAACACGGCGGTCGTTTCATCCTGATGGCAAGCCGCGCACTGGCGCGCATTGCCAGATCGCCGGATGATTACATCAAGGTTTACAGCCGGATTTTGACCCAGGCCCGTGACAGGGTCGTGCTGCACTGGCTGGGCGACATGTTCGACCCGCAGCTCAAGGGCTACTGGGGTTCAGAGAATTTCGACGAAGCAATCGATACGGTGATTGGTATCATCGAAGCCAATCGCGACAAGGTGGAAGGCATCAAGATTTCACTGCTGGAAGAACGCTATGAAATAGCGCTTCGCAACCGCCTGCCGGAAGGCGTGCTGTGCTTCACCGGCGATGATTTCAACTATGCCCCGCTGATCGAGGGCGACGGGAAAAAGCACAGCCACGCGCTGCTTGGCATTTTTGACGCGGTCGCGCCACAGGCCTCCAATGCGCTTTCAGCGCTGGCTGCGGGCGACAAAGCCCGCTTCCGCGCGATCATCGAGCCAACCGTGCCGCTGTCGCGAAAAATCTTTGAAGCACCGACCCAATATTACAAGGCTGGCGTTGTGTTCCTCGCCTGGCTCAACGGCCACCAGAGCCATTTTACCATGCCGGCCGGAATGCAGTCGGCACGCGGCATCCTGCATTACGCCGATATTTTTCGCCTTGCCGATCAGGCCAATGTGCTCGACCAGCCGGAGCTGGCCATCCGCCACATGAAAGAGCTTCTGGCCGTCCATGGCATAGCGTGAAAACAGGCGAGGTCTATTTTCTGCGCATGTCTTATCCCGAAACCGGTTCCCACTTTCGGGAGACATGCTTTCACCGCCTGTTTCCAACTCGTCACCGCCAGCCCATTATCGCCAGCCCATTATCGCCAACCGAGACCGGGCGCGACATGCTTGAGGATCGACTCGATCACATGCGCATTGTACTCGACGCCAAGCTGGTTCGGCACGGTGAGAAGCAGCGTATCGGCCTCGGCAATCGCCTCGTCCTTGGCCAGTTCCTCGATCAGCCGGTCAGGCTCGCCAGCATAGGACCGCCCGAAGACGGCCCGCAGATCTTCCTCGATATAACCGATGGAATCCTGCTCCTTGCCGCCATTGCCGAAATAGGCCCGGTCGCGATCATCGACCAGCGCGAAGATGCTGCGGCTCACCGAGACACGCGGCGTGCGCGTATGTCCGGCTTCTTTCCAGGCTTCGCGATAGGCGCGTATCTGCTTGGCCTGCTGGATGTGCAGCGGCTCACCTGACTCATCCTTCTTCAGGGTCGAACTTTGCAGGTTCATGCCAAGCTTTGCCGCCCACACCGCCGTGGCGTCGGATGCGGCGCCCCACCAGATACGGTCCCGAAGACCCTCCGAATGCGGTTCGATGCGCAGCAAGCCGGGAGGGTTCGGAAACATCGGACGCGGATTGGGCTGGGCAAAGCCCTGCCCCTTCAGCGCCTCAAAAAACACCTCGCCATGCTGGCGGCCCATATCGGCATCGGTCTTGCCCTCTTCCGGCGCGTAACCGAAATAGCGCCAGCCATCAATTACCTGTTCCGGCGAGCCGCGGCTGATGCCAAGCTGCAAACGGCCCTTGGATATCAGGTCGGCGGCACTCGCATCCTCAACCATATAGAACGGGTTTTCATAGCGCATATCGATGACGGCGGTGCCGATCTCGATCCTGTTCGTCTTCGCCCCAATGGCTGCGAGCAACGGAAAGGGCGAAGCGAGCTGGCGGGCAAAGTGGTGAACGCGGAAATAGGCGCCATCGGCACCCAGTTCCTCGGCGGCAACAGCAAGGTCTATCGATTGCAGAAGCGCATCGCTCGCGGAACGGGTTCCCGATTGCGGGGACGGCGACCAGTGGCCGAAGGAAAGAAAGCCGATTTTCTTCATGGTGATGTTCCCTGATTGCGGGCAAAGGATTGGTTCCCGTCCAATATGGCGGCGCGAGCCAGGATTGAAAGGGCGGGGAACGGAACACACTGTTCAATATTTGAAACCCCGGCTTTCACTCCACCGCTTCAGGAAGCAATAAATACCGAACTCAACAAATGAAATCATCGAACAGATCAAGTCTCATGGACTGTTGAGCCTTTTCAGAGCGAGTATTTTGGAGCCTTGGATCGCAAGAGGCGAAATTGTCAGATTGGAGGCATCGCCTCCAATCTCAACCTTATGTCAGGATAGAGGAGTATTGATAATGACCGTGCAATCCCGCGGGCTATCATCTGTGTCACTCGTCGTCGCAATAGTGATGGACCTCGTTATGCTATCCAGCCGGTTATGACAGAAGTTCACCTTTCCGGGTTCGGCGCCCTCTTTCTCTATGCGTACACAGATATTTCCGGTACCTGATGAATACGTCCTGATACCAATGACGGTATTGCTCTCGCCTTTACCAGAAAATGCATCAACGAGTTGATTATCAATATAGACAGAGACTGTGTGTTGGCGGTCGCTATTGGCATAAGCCGTCAACCCGAATTTGGTGTTGGGCGAAATCTGGAAAGAATATTGTCCATTGTCGGCATCGCCGCACTGGCAGCAGCTGCCCATGGCAGCGTTATCGACCGACACAGACGCCTGGATTTGAGTAAATGTAACACCGTGCCAATATTTATCTATTTGAACGCTGCCTTTGTCGATCTTATTACTTGTTAAATTATATCTAATATAGTTATTTCCCTTAAAAATATAGGCATAGGAAGCAGCATTCGACTTCCAGACGTGTAAAGTGTCAATATCATTGCAGAATTCCGGATATGCATCCGCAGAAAATTTTTCAGCTATGCTTTGCTTTATGATAGTATTATCATCAAGATTATATGTTATGCATTCTGCACCTTTTGTGAACAATACGCAATTGATACGACTTCTGTCAGTGACGTCTGGCCATTCCGCCGCGGCATCAATACCGTCCTCAAATCCGGTTCCCGCAAGGCCGGACCAACCGTCAACAATCGGCCTCGGCCCTTCTACGACCTTTCTCCAGATAATGGAGAACTTTAGGTATTTATCTTTCTTAAAGATAAACAAATAATCATTTGCATTGATAATATCGTCAATTTCACTTCGAAAAGTAATGGGCAAGGAATCCCAATTGATACTATTTCTTATGGGAAAACCCTCTTTGCATCGATCAAGAAGGTCGTTATATTCTATATTTTCGACGCCATTGAATAGATATGATGTTGTTGCCATAATTATACCCTGATGATTATTAAATAACACTTCGCGCAACACTAAAGCACAGCATTTCAATAAGGCATATTTTTAGTGTGGCGTTGCATACTATTCGCTTTATGGAGGAAATTTTACTGTCTACTTGGACAGCTGCTGTGCTGCGTGGACAGATGCGGCACCAGCGCTCGCCAGAAAAAATGGCGGCTCAACCAGGGGATTAAAAACATTGCACAACGGCACATCGACGACGTGACGTAACTTTAACGCATCAAGAGTCGGTGTTGCTCCCTCTCCCTACAAATTACCCCATACGTTGACAGTCCATCCGGACGCTATTAAGCCTCGAAACAGGCGGATAAACCTTCAATCTGAGGTTATTGGAGAAAAGGTGTTTGCCGATAAGCAACGCACCAAAACAGGGGAGATTTTCATGCGTTCGATGCTTCTGGCCTTGCTGGCCGCAACGGCCATTGCCACCTCGGCACAGGCAAAAGACGTCACCGTCGACGTAACCGCCATCGTTGAACATCCGGCCCTCGACGCCGTGCGCGACGGCGTGAAGGATGCGCTGGCAGAAGCCGGCTACAAGGAAGGCGAAAATCTCAAATTCGTCTATCAGTCGGCGCAGGGCAACCCGGCAACCGCAGCCCAGATCGCGCGTCAGTTCGTCGGCGAAGGCCCGGATGTGATCGTCCCGATCTCCACGCCGTCTGCACAGGCCGTCGTTTCGGCCACCCGCGACATTCCGGTGGTCTTCACCGCCGTTTCCGATCCGGTTGGCGCGCAGCTCGTCAAGGACATGGCAAAGCCCGGCGGCAACGTGACCGGCCTTTCCGACATGTCGCCGGTGGCGGAACATATCAAGCTCATCAAGGAAGTGATGCCGAACATCAAGAAGCTCGGCTATCTCTACAATTCCGGCGAAACCAATTCCGTGTCGCTGCTGGCAGCGCTGAAGGAAGCCGCTTCGGCCGACGGCATCGAGATCGTTGAATCGGCCGCCACCAAGTCGGCGGAAGTTCAGGGGGCCGCCCGTGCCCTCGTCGGCCGTGCGGATGCGATGTATGTGCCGACCGACAACACCATTGTCTCGGCGCTCGAAAGCGCCGTCGGCGTTGCCGAGGAAAGCAAGCTGCCGCTCTTCACCGCCGACACGGATTCGGTCAAGCGCGGCGCGCTGGCGGCGCTCGGCTTCAACTATTACGATGTCGGTAAGCAGACCGGCGCCGTCGTGGTCAAGATCCTCAAGGGTGAAAAGCCGGGCGACATTCCGGTCGACATCGCCAAGGGCACCGATCTCGTCATCAATCTTGGCGCCGCCAAGAAGATGGGCGTCGAGCTCCCGCAGGCCGTTATCGACCGCGCGACCAGCAAGATCGACTGATCCAGCGATCCGTCTCCGACATTTGCCTCGCGGGTCGATGCAAATGTCGGAACAAAACTTCTACCGGCTTTTAGAGCGGTTCCTATTTTAACGGAGCGCGGGCCTGATTTAGCCAGATCGCGCTCCATGCCGGGCCGCGCCCGTCATGCGTGAGGCCGTGCGCCAAAATCCGGATCAGGCCGCTTCTCTCAAGATAGGGCGGATGGGCAGCGGTGCCGTGCCCAGATATCCCGCGATCATCCGTGTAATATGTTCCACAATCTCGTCTTCATCGGACAGGGAATGCCCGCAGTCGTTGAGAACTATGGCATGGGTCAGCGTCTCGACGGTGGTTACGCAAATAAACGCAGCCGTATCAAGGTCCTTGAGCTGAACGTCGTCCCTGCATTCCTCGAGATAATGGCGAACCAGATGTAGCGTATCCTTGCGGATCGCTTCCACCTCGGCCAGTTTTCCAATTCTCGGGACTTCTTCCTTCAGGATGCGGTGGAGCTCGGGATCGACCCGATGCGCAGCGATCATGGCGCGAATGAGTTCCCGCATGGCGCTGTTCAGGTCGTCGGACGCGCATTCCTGCATGGCATTTTCCAGCAGGGCCAGAATTTCGCGATTGTGCCGCGCGACGAGCGCCGCCACAAGCGACTCCTTGTTGGGAAAATATTGATAGAGCGACCCGATGCTCACACCAGCTACCGCAGCGATGCGATTTGTGCTGGTCCGGGCATATCCCTCACGCACCAAAACGCGAGCAGTCGCATCCAGTATCGCTTCGACCGTCATTTTTGATCTTTCTTGCGAAGCCGATTTTCTGGGATTTGTGGCTCTCAACTTGGCCATATCGCGTAATTCCCCAATGCGAGTAGACAATGTGAGTAAACACTCACATATTTCGTACAGATCGTCAACAACAATGAATATGAAGTATATTTCAGCGCTAAAACCGCTGAATTTGCAATTCATTGTTCAACATCAAAAATGAAATGCAAGGATTATATAGTAAAATGAAGACAATAAATTCTGCTTTGCTTGTGGCTTTAATGGTAACAGGCGCAGGATGCGTTAGCACTGCGCAAAAAGATGTAAGACTTATCGAGCAAGAATGCGCACTTGCAAAACATGACAGGACATTTAATGAAAATTGCGACACGCCCAAGCTGGGATGGAAGGGCGCGAACGGGAACAGTTTCACCATTGGCCATTGATCGTAATGGGGGAAAATGCCGACAGCTCCTCATCTGGGTTCCATCGCAGAAATCGGTTGGACGGAAAGCGGCTGGAGCTGCTCGGGCCGCTGCTGTTTGCGTACCATATGAACACGTTAGAGCGGCTCCGCTTAAAACGGAGTCGCCGGAGCCGCTCTATCCATTTGTTTTTCCGCGCACCTTGTTCCGAAAACCGCTTCGCACTTTTCGGGATGCGCTCTAGATCCCAGGTCCCGGCCACGGTTTTCACCCGAAGACGGGCGTGGATCACCCCACTTTTGACCGGAGAGCTGGAATACCACCTCCCTTCCCGATGAAAGTTTTTTGGCCTCCCCTCAAAAATGGGCTTGGTCTATTTGGCCAGAATGCATCCCCATTGCGCGTAATCCGGTTCGTCGGAAATGCTCCTTATTGCGATTGCTCCCACAAAATGCCGCACTTCGGAGCCTGCGCAGCGATATTGCTTGCACACTGGAACTTGTGAGTTGTATCTCGCCTGGGCTATAAAGCCGCAAAAATGCGGTTTCGCATGAACAACCGGGGAACGGTCCGGCGCGCTCGGACGAACTCAACTCAAAACCGGTCGTGACTGAATGGCCGAGCGGAACAGCCGGGATTCCGGTTTCCGCGACGTCGATGATCGATGCCGCGTTCAAACGCGGCCGCTTTCATCCGGTCACGGCGAGAAACAAGGAATGACACTGTGAGTCAGATCGCCTTCTGGGGTGCGGTCGAATTGGGCCTCGTCTTTGCATTTGTAGCCATCGGCGTCTATCTGGCGTTCCGTGTCCTCGATTTCCCCGATCTGACGGTTGACGGTTCGTTTCCGCTGGGTGCTGCCGTAACCGGCGTGCTGATCCTTGCAGGCGTGAATCCGTGGCTGGCCGCAGTCATTGCCATGATTGCCGGTTCGGCCGCCGGGCTGGTGACCGCGACATTGAACGTTCGGTTCAAGATTCTCAATCTTCTCGCCTCCATTTTGACCATGATCGCGCTGTTCTCGGTCAATCTGCGCGTCATGGGGCGTCCCAACATTGCGCTCATCAATCAGGACACCATGCTGACGCCGTTCTTCGGCCACGGCATTCCCGAATATTACGTACGACCGCTGTTCCTCTTCGTTCTGGTCGCCATCGCGGTGTTTGCCGTCTGGCGGTTTCTGGAAAGCGATATGGGCCTTGCCATGCGCGCGACCGGCGCCAATCCGAAAATGGCGCGCGCGCAGGGCGTCCGCACCGACCGGCAGATCTATCTCGGCATGGCCCTTTCAAACGCACTGGTGGCTCTCGGCGGCTCGCTCTTCGCACAGACAAACGGCTTTGCCGATGTGACCTCCGGCGTGGGCACCATCGTGGTTGGCCTCGCAGCGGTTATCATCGGTGAAACCCTGTTGCGCAGCCGCTTCATTCTGATGATCCTGATTGGCTGTGTGCTTGGCTCGATCATCTATCGTATTGCCATCCAGTTTGCGCTTTCGAACGGTGACGTTCTTGGCCTGCAGGCGTCCGATCTCAACATCGCGACCGCCCTTCTCGTCACCTTCGCCCTGATATTGCCGCGCCTGCGTCGCGGAGGAGCATCGGCATGATCGAACTTTCCAATCTCGATGTCGTGTTCGGTCGCGGCACGCCCCTTGAAAAACAGGTCCTGAACAGGATCAACCTCACCATGGACAAGGGCTCCTTCGTCACGGTCATTGGATCGAACGGCGCGGGCAAATCGACCATGCTCGGTGTTCTGGCCGGCGATGTGATCCCCACTGCCGGAAAGGTCGTCATCGCTGGCCAGGATGTAACCCGCAAGCCCACAGCCGAGCGGGCCGGACTGGTGGCGCGTGTGTTCCAGGACCCGCTGGCGGGAAGCTGCGGCGCGCTGACCATCGAGGAAAACCTTGCCTTGGCCGCCTCGCGCGGCAAGGCGCGCGGCCTAACCCACGCGCTCAATTCCAAGCGCCGCGCCTGGTTCCGCGAACGGGTGGCGAGCCTCAATCTGGGGCTGGAAAACCGCATGCATGATCGCATGGAGCTCTTGTCCGGCGGCCAGCGTCAGGCCCTTTCACTCATCATGGCGACGCTTGCCGGTTCGGAAGTTCTGCTGCTCGATGAACATACGGCAGCGCTTGATCCCGGCATGGCCGAATTCGTCATGGAACTCACCCGCACGCTGATCGCCGAGAACAATCTGACCGCGCTGATGGTCACGCATTCCATGCGCCAGGCGCTCGATTATGGCGACCGCACGATCATGCTGCACGGCGGCAAGATCCTGCTGGATGTCACCGGCGACAAGCGCAAGACGCTGGGCGTGGAAGACCTCATCGAAATGTTCCGCAAGGTGCGCGGCCAGACGCTCGATGACGACGCATTGCTGATTGAATAAGTTTTTGCAAACAGCTTTGTTTCACAGCCGTCGTTCAGTTTTGAGCGGCGGCTGTTTTGTTTGAAGGCGAATTGCGCTAGTGAACGTTCATGGCGCAGAAGAAAGCAAACGAAGTCGATAGTTTTCTGGCAAGACCGACGAGCTCATTCCCGGTCGTGCTGCTTTACGGACCCGACAAGGGACTGGTGAGCGAACGCGCGCGCCGTTTTGCCGAGGCGAGCAAGCTGCCGCTGGATGACCCGTTTGCCGTCATTCGCATGGAAGCCGACGAGATCGAGGCTGAGCCCGCGAAACTTGCCGACGAAGCCCGCACCATCTCCATGTTCGGGGGCCAGCGCCTGATCTGGATCAAGAATGCCGCCGGACAGAAGAAACTTGCCGAAGCGATCAAGCTGCTCGCGACCGAGCCGCCACAGGAAACATTCGTTCTGGTCGAGGCGGGCGATCTCAAGAAGGGTGCGGGTTTGCGCAGTGCCGTCGAGAACGCGTCTGCGGGCATGGCCCTGCCCTGTTATTCCGATGATAGTCGCGGGATCGATGGCGTCATTGACGACGTTCTTGCCGAATGGAAGATGCAGATCACGCTCGACGGACGCCAGCTTCTGCGGGCGAGCCTCGGCGGTGATCGTCTTGCCACACGCGGCGAGCTTGAGAAGCTCTGCCTTTACGCGCGTGGAAAGGAGCGGATCGATATTGACGATGTGCGTGAAGCTGTCGGTGATGTGGCCGGTCTTTCCACCGATGAGGTCATCGACGCGGTTCTGGCCGGCGACCTGGCGCGTTTCGAGGTGTCCTTCGATCGCGTCGTGAAATCCGGCACGGCACCCTTTCTGCTGCTCAACACGGCGATGCGCCAGTTCCAGCAAGTGCAGACGTTGCGCCATATTGCCGACACGGAGCGCAAAAGTGCCTCTGTCGTTGTGGCCGCGGCCCGCCCGCCGATCTTCTTCAACCGCAAGAAACTGATCGAAAACGCCGTAAGCCGCTGGACCGGGGAAAGCCTTGCGCGCGTCATGGAACGCCTGCAACGCGCCGTTCTCGAAAGCCGCCAGAATGCGGGCCTCGCCATCCCCATCATCCGGCAGTGCCTGCTGGCAATCAGTGTCGAATCCTTACGGAACTCCCGCCGATAATAGGTCCGTTGCAACCGCTCTATCTGTTGTTTTTGCCGCATTTCCGAACGCAAAACGTTTCACAGTTTTGCCGGAAATGCTCTAGAGCGTTTCCGTTTTTTTCTGAATCGACAGCGGTTCCCAAATCAGTTTTGTTCTGATTCATTGATGCTGGCTGGATGGAGGCCAGCATCCGATGACCGCACCGATATCGAATGATCTTCGCGAACGTGTTGTTGCCACCGTCCTGGACGGCGAAAGCGTTCGTTGTGTGGCGGCGCGGTTTGCAATTGCCCCGTCTTCAGTCGTGAAATGGTCGCAGCGCCATCGTGCGACCGGATCGGTTCATCCCGGCAAGATGGGCGGCCATCGCAAGCGGATACTCGAACCGCATCGTGATATCATTGTGCAACGGCTCGCCGAGAACCCGCACCTGACGTTGCATGGTCTGAAGGCGGAGCTGTCCGAGCGCGGTATTTCCGTCTCGCACAATACGATCTGGGAATTCATTCGCAGCGAAGGGCTGCGCTTCAAAAAAAACGCTGTTCGCCCTTGAGCAGGCGCGTGCCGACGTTGCTCGCAGAAGACAGCGATGGAAGGCCCTGCAAAATCATCTTGATCCCGAAAGGCTGGTCTTCATCGACGAGACCTGGATCAAGACCAACATGTCGCCGATCAGGGGCTGGGGTCCAAAAGGCAAGCGACTGCGGGCATTTGCACCGCATGGCCACTGGCGCACGCTGACATTCCTGGGTGCCTTGAGAAACGATCGGCTTACAGCACCCTGTGTCTTCGACGGACCGATGAACGGCCAGTGCTTCTGCGCCTATGTCAAGCAACAGTTGGTGCTGGTACTCAAGCCAGGCGACATCGTCGTCATGGATAATCTCGGCAGCCACAAGTCGGCAGCCATCCGACAATTGATCAAAGCAGCCGGTGCGCGGCTCTGGTTCCTGCCACCCTATTCGCCGGACCTTAATCCGATCGAACAGGCCTTCTCCAAGATTAAACACTGGATGAGAAATGCACAAAAGCGCACCATCGACGACACATGGCGTCATATCGGCAGGCTGGTCGAAACCATCCAGCCCGCCGAATGCCAAAACTATCTCGAAAATGCCGGATATGGTTCCGTCAAAAGATGAAACGCTCTAGCAGTCACTTCTAGTAATTTTACGCTGAAAATAAAAAGCCCGCCGCATTTCTTTGCAGCGACCTTTGATATTCGGGCTATCGTCTTAACAATCAGCTCTGAAGACGGCGGCAAATCTCATCGAGTTGCTCAAGAGAACTATAGCGTATCTTGACGTCCCCGCCGCGATCCCGATGATTGATCTCAACCTTCATGCCGGTAACGTCCGAAAGCAGCTTTTCAAGCGCCTTGGTGTCGGCATCCTTTTCGGCCTGACCCGGCTTTGCCGGTTTGGCAGCGGCTTCGCCGCGGGCTTCCGCCTGCGCAAGTGCCTCGACCTGACGGACCGACAGACCATCCTTGACGATCCGTTCCGCCATTGCGGTCGGATTTTCCATGGTGATGAGGCTGCGGGCATGGCCTGCCGAAAGCGCTCCATCGACAATGAAATCCTGCACTGGCTGCGGCAGCTTCAACAGGCGCAGCGTATTCGCAACATGGCTGCGGCTTTTGCCGATGACCTGCGCCAGATCGTTCTGCGTATAGTCGTGATTATCGATAAGTTGTTGATATCCAAGCGCTTCTTCAACCGCATTCAGGTCGGCGCGCTGCACGTTCTCGATGATTGCGATTTCAAGCGCGACGCGATCATCGACGTCACGAACGATAACTGGGATGGTATCGACGCCAGCCCGTTGCGAAGCACGCCAGCGGCGTTCACCCGCGATCAGTTCGAAGCGGTCCGGCTGCCCCGGCGCTGGGCGCACGACGATCGGCTGCACGACGCCGTGCTCCTTGATCGACTGCGCCAGATCCTCCAGCTCGCCTTCCGAAAACATGCGGCGCGGATTGCGCGGATTGCGCGTGACGAACTCAATCGGAACATTCCGCTCGATGGGAACGGGCGCCTTGCGCTCTTCCGCGGGTCGGTCGATTTCGCCGATCAGCGCCGCTAAACCGCGGCCAAGGCGCTTTTTTGAAGGATCGTCATTCATCGTTCGGCTTATTCCTGAATTGTTTCGTCGTCGAATCGATTGGTCCGGAGCATGCTCATGCCGCCTGCAACTGCCGCTCACGCTGGATAACTTCCGATGCGAGCTGCAAATAAGCCTGGCTGCCAGCGCATTTCAGATCATAGAGAATGGCCGGCTTCCCGTGTGAAGGCGCTTCCGATACGCGCACATTGCGCGGAATCACCGTACGATAGACTTTCTCGCCCATGAAAGCGCGAACGTCATCCACCACCTGCGCCGCGAGATTATTGCGGCTGTCGAACATGGTGAGCACGATGCCTTGGATCGAAAGCTCGGCATTGATGGTTGACCGCACCTGATCCACCGTCTGCAGAAGCTGGCTTAGGCCTTCCAGCGCAAAGAACTCGCATTGCAGGGGCACCAGAACGGAATCGGCCGCAGCCATCGCATTCAGCGTCAGGAGATTGAGCGACGGCGGACAATCGACAAGCACGTAGGAAAAGCGTTCGGATACCGCCGAATCGAAGCGGAGGGCATCGCGCAAACGCCGCGTGCGGTCGGCTGACTGGGCAATTTCCATTTCAATGCCAAGAAGGTCGAGCGTCGATGGCACGATATGGAGGTTTGGAACATCGGTCGGCATCGCCGCATCGGGAACCGAGGATTCCTGTGTCAGCACGTCATAGGAAGACACGGGCCGATTGCGACGATCAATGCCCAGACCGGTGCTGGCATTCCCCTGCGGATCGAGATCGACAATCAGTACTGTCTCGCCAATCGCTGCCAATGCCGTGGCCAGATTGATGGCAGTGGTCGTCTTGCCCACGCCGCCTTTCTGGTTTGCAATGGTTATGATCCTGGACATTTTGTTCATCACCGTCGCCTTGCTGCTGTCCGCCCGTTCGAAAGTACCAGTCATCAGGCGCTATTCCGCCGAAGGTTGGTGATTTCGAGTATGACCGAAGCCTGATCGATAGCACTTTGATGTTGTACCAGATCGAAACTCCAACCGACACGGCTTTCATCGATCTCACGCTGATAATCCCGACCTTTTTGGAAAAGCGCCTTTGCGCCCTTGGTCAGCCACGGCTCTGCCAAGCTGAAAAGATCGTTCAGCGAAGCCAGTGCGCGTGCGGTAACCACTTGCGGCGTTTCGATTTTCTGCCACATCGTTTCAATGCGCGCTGAATGAACCCGCGCGGGTACGTGCAAATGTCCCGCTGCCGTGCGCAGAAATGCCGCTTTTTTCCCTGCGCTTTCGATGAGATCGATTGCGCCATCCGCTTCATCAGCGAGGAAACAGGCCGTCACGATGCCCGGAAACCCGCCACCCGAGCCGATATCCAGCCAGTGTCTGGCCTCGCTCGCCAAGGGGAAAAGCTGCGCGCTGTCCAGAATATGCCGCGTCCACAACTCGTTCAGGGTCGACGGCGACGCAAGATTGATCGCTTTCGACCATTTGCGAAACAGTTCTTCAAAGGCAATCAAACGATCCGCTGTTTCACGTGAAACAGCGGGTACGATTGCTTTCAGGCTTTCAAACCGCGTATCGGCGCTCATGCAGCGCCCTGCCCGAGTTCTGCGGATGCTTTATGGCGATAACCGAACTTCTTGATCTGGGCGATAAGAAGCGCCAGTGCGGCAGGCGTCATTCCGTCGACGCGCTGCGCCTCGGCAATCGTTTCCGGCTTGCGCTGCTTAAGCTTGTGCTTCAACTCGTTGGAAAGACCGGATATTCCATCAATATCCAATCCTGCCGGAATGAGCAGTTGCTCCTCGCGCTCCATGACCGCGATGTCGCTTTTCTGGCGATCCATATAGACGGCATACTGCGCCTCGATCTCCAGCGCTTCCCGCGTGACCGGATCGATGCTGTCCAGTTCAGGCCAGATCGACTTTAGCCGATCCAGATCGATTTCCGGATAGGACAAAAGATCATAGGCCGAACGGCGAACACCATCCTGATTGAGACGCAAATCGTAGCGGTTGGCGAGATTGGGTGTAATCGTCAGCGTCCTGGCCAATGCCCTCGCCTCGCTCAAAGCCGCTTCGCGCGCTTCAAATCGCTCCTTGCGTGCGCTTCCCAAGATGCCGAGCCGGTCCGCCAGCGGCGTAAGACGCTGATCGGCATTATCGGCACGCAGCGACAGCCGGAACTCGGCCCGCGAGGTAAACATCCGATAAGGTTCGCTGACACCGCGCGAAGTAAGGTCATCCACCATGACGCCGATATAGGCTTCAGTACGCTGGATAATAACCGGCTCCCCGCCCGATGCCCGACGCGCTGCGTTGATACCGGCAAGCAGCCCTTGCGCGCCAGCTTCTTCATAACCGGTCGTGCCGTTGATCTGCCCGGCCAGAAACAAACCACTGACCTTGCGTGTTTCGAGACTGCGCTTCAGCTCACGCGGATCGATGAAATCATACTCGATGGCATATCCGGGTTGCAGCATGACAGCCTTTTCAAGCCCCGGTATCGTCTTCAATATATCGAGCTGGACGTCTTCCGGCAGCGATGTAGAAATACCGTTTGGATAGACCGTATCATCGTCCAGACCTTCCGGCTCAAGGAATATCTGGTGGCCGTCACGGTCGCCAAACTTGACGATCTTGTCTTCGACCGACGGACAATAACGCGGTCCGATCCCCTCGATCGAGCCCGAGTACATCGCTGAACGATGCAGGTTGGCGCGAATGATCGCGTGGGTTTCCGGTGTCGTGCGGGTGATACCACAATCGATCTGCGGCGTGGTGATCCGATCCGTCATCAGGGAGAACGGCACAGGCTCTTCATCGGCAGACTGCATGTCCAGGCTCTGCCAGTCGATCGTGCGACCATCCAGTCGCGGCGGCGTTCCCGTCTTGAGCCGTCCAAGAGCAAAGCCGAACGATGTCAGCCGTTCGGAAAGACCAAGTGCCGGCTTTTCACCCATCCGGCCTGCCGGGATCTTTTTCTCACCAATATGGATCAATCCATTGAGGAACGTGCCGGTCGTCAAAACGACAGCACCGCATGTCAAGGTCCGCCCATCTGACAGAACGACGCCGGTGATCCGTCCATCCTGTTCCAGAAGGTCATGAGCCCCGCCTTCCACGACAGTCAGATTACCCTGCGCGGCAATCATTTTCTGCATGGCAAGCCGATACAGCTTGCGGTCGGCCTGCGTGCGAGGGCCGCGAACAGCGGGCCCTTTCCGTCGGTTCAGGAGCCGGAACTGGATACCGGCTTCGTCCGCGACGCGCCCCATCAGACCGTCGAGGGCGTCGATCTCGCGCACGAGATGGCCCTTCCCCAATCCGCCGATGGCCGGATTGCAGGACATAACGCCAATGGTATCAAAGCGGTGCGTCACCAATGCGGTTTTTGCTCCAGCGCGTGCAGCAGCGGAAGCCGCCTCGCATCCCGCATGGCCGCCACCAATTACAATGACATCAAAGGCTGTAGCTTCGGTCGAACTCATTGGGTTCATCCTGACGCAACTCGAATCCGTTTCAGAAAGATGTCTCTTTGCCACGATTGGCCTTGGAACGGAAGATCAAATGAGCGCCTGCTTGATCAAATATCGGATATAGCTCGACTCATGAATGGTGAGGGGAGTCAACTGGCGTGTCGGAATTCCACAGACGTTTCACGTGAAACAATTCATGTCGTGGTGGTTCCAAATGTGTTTCACGTGAATCATTTCCCGATGCAGAACTGGGAAAAAATAACGTCCAGAATCTCCTCAACGTCAACGTCGCCAGTAATCCGTCCGAGATATTGCGAGGCCAAACGCATATTCTCGGCGCGTAGCTCGAGCGGGAGGCTTGTTCCGTTTAGTGCCCTGTCGATCTCGGCTACAGTAGATCGCAAAAGGCTGATATGCCGTTGCCGCGTAGGAACTGCGTCTTCAATCAGCCCGATTTGGGCTTCTGCAAAGTTTTGCAGATCAGTCAGCAAGCCGTCCAGCCCTTCACCTGTTTTCGTCGAGATGCGGTAGGACCACTCGCCATGTGCCTTCTCGCTCAGGTCGGCTTTGGTACCGACCTTCCACAGAGCCGCAGTCGTCTCGTCTGTAGCGATGGCGACGGGATCGTTCATGTCTTCCAGCAGCAGAACCAGGTCGGCGTCGGCCATGCGGGCGCGAGCGCGTTCAATGCCGATTTTTTCGACGGTACTTTCCGTTTCGCGCAGACCTGCCGTGTCCGTCACATAGACCGGAATGCCGCCAAGATCGAGCTTTACCTCGAGAAGGTCGCGGGTGGTTCCGGCTTCCTCGGAAATGATCGCCACTTCGCGCCCGGCCAGAAAATTCAACAGGCTGGATTTCCCGGCATTTGGCGCACCGACAATAACGACATGCAGACCATCGCGCAGCATGGAAGCGCGCTTGCCGCTCGCAATATGGTTCTCGATTTCTGTCTTTAGCTGCGCCAGCGATTGCCAGACCTGCTCCGAGACCGAGCCCGGCACATCGCTTTCATCGGCGAAGTCCAGCTCCGCCTCGATGAATGCACGAGCGCGCAACAGACGTTGGCGCCATTCGGTGTACAATTCGCGCTGCGTGCCGGAAGCAACCTGCAAGGCAAGCCGCCTCTGCCCTTCCGTTTCGGCCGCGATCAAGTCAGCAAGGCCTTCGGCTATAGTCAAATCCATCTTGCCGTTGGAGAAAGCGCGTCTTGTGAACTCCCCTGCTTCCGCTATGCGGCACCCGGCGAGCTCTCCAAGCTCCGATAACAGTTTTTCGACAACGGCTTTGCCACCGTGCAAATGAAATTCTGCGCAGTCTTCCCCAGTGAAACTGTTTGGTCCGGGGAAGAAGAGAACTAGTCCACGGTCAACAGGATCACCATTACGGCTACGGAACAGCTTATATGCTGCGTAACGCGGTGACGGAACGGAACCAATGATCGTTTCGAGTACGAATCTAACTCTTGGGCCTGAAATGCGCACCACTGCCACACCAGACGGCAAACGCCCGCTCGACAAAGCAAAAATCGTATCTTGAGGGAAAGCGACCTCGCTCATTCCATTTCCTGACCTATAATCATAAGGGAAGCAGCCGAATATTGCTGAAGCAATGGCATATTCATTCGCGCAGTGAAAGAAAAGCCTTATGACAGAGTTAGACCGCAATCGCCTCGCTGACAGCAACCGCCTTGCCGAAGAGCCGAGCGCCTATCTGCGCCAGCACGCGCATAATCCCGTGCATTGGCAGCCATGGGATAGGCAAGCGCTGGATGCCGCGAAGGAACTGGACCGGCCCATTCTGCTGTCAATCGGCTATGCCGCCTGCCATTGGTGTCACGTGATGGCGCATGAATCGTTCGAAGACCCGGATGTAGCCGCGGTCATGAACGCGCTTTTCGTCAATGTGAAGGTGGACCGCGAGGAACGGCCCGACATTGACCAGATATATATGGCGGCACTGGGCGCGATGGGGCAGCAGGGCGGATGGCCGCTCACCATGTTTCTGCGCCCCGATGGCAAGCCCTTCTGGGGCGGTACTTACTTCCCCCGGCACAAGCGCTACAATATGCCGGGTTTTGTCGATGTGCTGCACGCGGTCAACAATCTCTGGAACAAGGATAAAGAGAAAATTAACCATAATGCGCAGGCTGTCTTCGACCATCTGGAAGGCAGGCTGGCGGCACAGATCGCCCCAGTTACGAACGAGGTTGAGCGGTTTGACGAGATCGCGACACGCATCAATAGCCTGATCGATCCGGTCCGTGGCGGCATAGAGGGAGCGCCAAAGTTCCCGAATGCGCCTTTCATGGACAATCTGTGGCTCTCCTGGCTCTATGGCCGCAATGAAACGCATCGCGACAATTATCTCCTCTCGCTGAAAGCGATGCTGCAAGGCGGGATATATGACCATCTGGGCGGCGGCCTCTGCCGTTATTCTACCGACGCCGACTGGCTGGTGCCGCATTTCGAAAAAATGCTCTACGACAACGCCCAGCTGATCCGTCATGCGAACTATGCTTTCGCCGAAACCGGACTTGATTTGTTTCGTCTGCGAATCGAAGAGATAATCGATTGGCTTATCCGGGAAATGCGTTTGTCGGATGGAAGTTTTGCCTCCAGTCTCGATGCCGATAGCGAAGGCGAAGAAGGACGGTTTTATGTCTGGAGCGAACAGGAGATCGATGAGGCACTCGGCGACGACAGCAAAGCCTTCAAGGACTATTACGGCGTCACGTCGGGCGGAAACTGGGAAGGTCACAACATCCTGAACCGCCTTCACGCCGTCAATGACAGCGCGAAATTGCCTCCGTCGATTGAAGCATCGCGACAGAAGCTGCTTGCGCGTCGCGAATTGCGGATACGTCCCGGACGGGACGAGAAAGCGCTGACCGATTGGAACGGGCTTGCCATCCGGGCCCTGGCCGAAGCAGGCCGCAGCTTCGGCAGGCAGGACTGTATCAATCTGGCGGAGGGTGCCTATCGCGCCATAATGAGCAGCTTTCGCGATGGCCGCATCGCGCATTGCCGCATGGAAAATTCGCTTCTCTACCCTGCCCTTTCGACCGATTACGCAGCGATGATCAACGCGGCCATCGCCCTTCATGAAGCGACGAGCCAACGCGCCTACATCGATGATGCCTTGAAGTTCAAGAGGGCGCTCGATGACGCTCATAAGGACGGCGCCGGTAATTATCGACTATCCGCGCTGGACGCCGATGACGTCATCCTGCACGCCTATGGGGATTATGATGAAGCGATACCCAGCGCGACCAGCCAGATCATCGAAGCATTGACGAGACTGTTCCTCGCTACCGGCAATATCGAACTTTATCAGAGCAACGAGACGCTGATCGAACAGGCGCTCGGACGGGCTTTCGCGCAGCAATATGGGCAGATCGGCATATTGAACGCAGCGCGTTTTGCGGCTGAACCGCTCTCCCTTGTCGTCGCCTCCGAGGACGACGGGGAACTTGTTTCGACGGCGAATCGAAATCCAGACCCACGGCGTGTCGACAAGTTCGTGCGGTTCGAACCCGGCCAGACGATAGAACTGCCGACTGGAGGAACCGCTGACGTGGAACAACCGTCCGCATGGTTCTGCAAGGGCCATGTCTGCCTGCCGCCCGTCGAAAGCGCCGACGCGTTACGACTGCTGCTTGGTAAAGCATCCTGAAACAAAAACGCCGCAACGGTTTCCCGCGCGGCGTTTCACATGCTTGCAGACTATCGATTACGTATTCATCGAATCGAAGAATTCGCCATTGCTCTTGGTCTGCTTCAACTTGTCGATAAGGAACTCGATCGCATCGGTCGTGCCCATCGGCGCGAGGATACGGCGCAGAACGAAAATCTTCTGCAGATCGGCACGCGGAACCAGCAGGTCTTCCTTGCGGGTGCCGGACTTGAGAATGTCCATGGCCGGGAAGATACGCTTGTCGGCCACCTTACGGTCGAGCACGATTTCCGAGTTGCCGGTGCCCTTGAATTCTTCAAAGATCACTTCGTCCATGCGGCTGCCCGTATCGATCAGCGCCGTCGCGATGATGGTCAGCGAGCCGCCTTCTTCGATGTTGCGCGCCGCACCGAAGAAACGCTTCGGGCGCTGCAATGCATTGGCGTCCACACCGCCGGTCAGAACCTTGCCGGAAGACGGCACAACCGTGTTGTAGGCGCGGCCAAGGCGGGTGATCGAATCGAGCAGGATCACGACGTCGCGGCCATGTTCGACAAGGCGCTTGGCCTTTTCGATGACCATTTCAGCCACCTGAACGTGACGCGCTGCCGGTTCATCGAAGGTCGAGGAAATCACTTCGCCCTTCACCGAACGCTGCATGTCGGTCACTTCTTCCGGACGTTCATCGATCAGAAGAACGATCAGATAGCATTCGGGATGATTGGCCGTGATCGAATGGGCGATGTTCTGGAGAAGGACGGTCTTGCCGGTGCGCGGCGGCGCGACGATGAGACCGCGCTGGCCCTTGCCGAGCGGCGCCACCAGATCGATGACGCGGGGCGAAAGATCCTTGGAGGTCGGTACTTCGAGTTCCATCTTGAAGCGCTCATTCGGGTAGAGCGGCGTCAGATTGTCGAAATGAACCTTGTGCCGGATTTTCTCCGGATCTTCAAAATTGATCGTATTGACCTTGAGCAGCGCGAAATAACGCTCGCCTTCCTTGGGACCACGGATCGGTCCTTCGACCGTATCACCGGTTTTTAGAGAAAAACGGCGCAGCTGCGAGGGAGAAATATAAATATCGTCCGGCCCCGGCAGGTAGTTGGCATCGGCAGAGCGCAGGAAGCCAAATCCGTCCTGCAGCACTTCGACGACGCCCTCGCCGATAATTTCGACGTCCTGGGCGGCGAGCTTCTTGAGGATCGCGAACATCAGTTCCTGCTTGCGCATGGCGCTCGCATTTTCGACCTCAAGCGTCTCGGCAAAAGCCAGCAGCTCCACCGGAGTCTTGTTTTTCAGTTCTTGTAGTTTCATTTCCTGCATGGATGAGGAACTCTTTGTAAATATAAAGGGAAAATGCAGTTGTTCGGAAAGGTGGCCACATGGAGTTGTGACCGGCATCGAAGGCCTGCTGTCTTGAAGGGAAGAGGCTTACTACATACCGATTTGCAGCATGCAGAGCAAGTCTCATGTAGGGATAGCGCGAAATTTCTGCAATAGAAAAATGGCAGAAAACCGGCCGTGTGGCGGATTTGAAGTTATCTTGCCCATAAATGGACAGGTCATCGATAACTTCAAATCCGCAAACCACACGAATTCAAGGTGTTGCCGGTGTGGCTTTTGAAGCCGAAATTTCCATTTTCACGGGCAATCTTCGAGAAAATTTCGGTTTCGCCACACTGGCGGGTTTCTTTTTTAAAGTCTTTTTCAGATCAGAACGGCTTCACGATCACCAATATGACGATCAGGATCATGAGAACTGTCGGCACTTCATTGATGATTCGCCAATGCTTAGCCGAGCGCGTGTTGCGGTCTTCCGCAAAAAGCCGCGTGGATTTTGACAGATAGCCGTGCAGGCCGGACAACAGCACGACAAGCAGCAGCTTGGCATGCAGCCAGCCGCCCTGAAAGCCATAGATTTCCCAGGCCATCCACAGGCCCGCGATCCAGGTTACCATCATGGCCGGGTTGATGATGAAGCGCAAAAGCCGCTTTTCCATCACCTTGAAGGTTTCCGATGTTTCGGAACCGGGTTTTGCGGCTGTGTGATAGACAAAAAGCCGTGGCAGATAGAGCATGCCCGCCATCCATGCGATGACCGCAATCACGTGCAGCGACTTGACCCAGAGATAGGCGTTGGCCGGATTCACGTGAAACAATGCCCAGACGCCGAGCGCCACCACGACGAGTGCGACGATAGCGCGAACGGCAACTGCCGAGCCGCGATTTTCGGGAGCTGTCTGGCTCATGCTTTTCCTCCGCGAATACGGTCGATCATGCGTTGCACATTTTCAATCGGCGCCTGCGGGGTGATTCCGTGGCCGAGGTTGAAGATCAGCGGCCCCTGGCCGAGACGGTCGAGAATGGCATCCACGCCTTCATCGAGCGCACTGCCCCCGGCGACGACGCGCAGCGGATCGAGATTGCCCTGTACCGCGCCTTCGTTCTGGAGGGACGCGGCAAAGGACAGGGGAACTGACCAGTCGAGGCCGAGAGCGTCCACGCCGGTCTTCTCGCGATAGCTCGCATAAAGCATCCCGGCCCCTTTCGGGAAGCCGATGATGCGCGCCTCGGGATAGACCGCCCTCACCTTCTGGACGATCCGCGCAACAGGCTGGATGCAGAAACGCTCAAAGCAGTCCTCGTCCAGAACGCCCGACCAGGAATCGAAAATCTGGACCGCATCGGCACCGGCGTCGAGCTGTTCGATGAGATACTCGGCGGAAACATCGGCAAGATCGTTCAGGAGCTTTTCAAAAGCTTCAGGGAAGCGATAGGCGAAAAGACGGGCCGGTGCCTGATCCGGCGTGCCATGACCGGCGATCATATAGGTCGCAACGGTCCAGGGAGCGCCACAGAAGCCGAGCAGCGTGGTTTCGTCGGGCAACTGCTCGCGCAGCAGCCGAACCGTCTCGTAGACCGGCTCAAGCCTTTTGGCGACGCCTTCTGTCTCAAGCCAGAAAATCTCGTCGGCATCGATCGGCGTCATCAAGGGTCCCCTGCCTTCTTCAAAGCGAAGGTCGCGTCCAAGGGCATGGGGGATGACGAGAATGTCGGAAAAGAGAATGGCTGCATCAAAGCCAAACCGGCGGATCGGCTGAAGCGTCACTTCGACAGCCAGATCGGGCGAATAGCAGAGGTCGAGAAAGCTCCCGGCCCTTTTCCGCGTCTCGCGATATTCGGGAAGATAGCGCCCGGCCTGGCGCATCATCCAGATGGGAGGTGGAAAGATCGCTTCACCGTCGATCACTCTCAAGACTTTACGCTTCATGTCTTTTCCATTCCACCCTGTTTGTTGCTTTAACCGGTTCTGGTCTGAAACTTATCCAGTGCGGTTCTCATAAAGAAAGGATGATTCAGGAATCTTTTGATTCTTAGAGTCTGTTGGAATCGGGGATTAAGCTCTGTCCTGTTTTTCCCCACAGGTCCCACGCAGCCACGCCATCCTGTGCAATCATTCACCGACAGTCTGACCAAAAACAATGAAAACGCAATTCCCTCTTTTAATATAAGAGGTTACGAATTGACGCAGTTCCTGGGCATTTGTGGAAAAGCTGGGAATAAAGGCGGGCTTTCGCAGTTTCATGAGTCTTGTCCACACATGTTGATGACCGCTCGCCACACGTTCGCCCGCTGTGGATGACTTGCCAAGTTTCCCACGGCCTGCCATGGCTTGTGGAAGACATTCGGCCTTTACGCACAGCCGTCAACAGGAGGGCAACAAAACAGTGGTGAGATCGCTTTCCTACTTTCATCTCCATCTGATTTCTGATGCGACCGGAGAGACTCTCCTGGCGGCAGGCCGCGCAGCGGCGGCGCAATATGCCAATGCGCGCGCCATCGAGCACATCTATCCGCTGATCCGCACCGAAAAGCAGCTGCGCAAGGTTCTTGAAGGCATCGATGCGGAGCCGGGCATTGTTCTCTATACGATCGTGGACCAGAAACTGGCGGCGATCATTGACGAAACCTGCGCCGAAATGGGTGTGCCGAGCGTTTCCGTGCTGGAGCCGGTGCTGAACACGTTTCAATCCTATCTCGGAGCGCCCGCGCATCGCCGCGCCAGCGCGCAGCATGTCCTCAATGCCGATTATTTTCGGCGGATCGACGCGCTCAATTTCACGATGGAGCATGATGACGGGCAATTGCCCTACGATATAGAGGAAGCCGACGTCATTCTGGTCGGCATTTCACGCACATCGAAGACGCCGACGAGCATCTATCTGGCCAATCGCGGCATCAAGGCCACCAATGTTCCGATCGTGCTCGGCATTCCCCTGCCGGAAGTGCTGTTCACGACCAAACGACCGTTGATCGTGGGGCTGGTCGCAACTGCCGAACGGATTTCGCAGATCCGCCAGAACCGGCCGCTTGGCAATGTGCCGTCGCTGGATACCGGGCTTTACACGGACCGCGTATCCATCTCGGAAGAACTGGCCTATGCGCGTAATATATGCAATCGGCACGGCTGGCCGATCATCGATGTGTCGCGCCGGTCGATCGAGGAAACCGCCGCGGCTATCCTCGCTTTGCTGCGCGAAAAGACGAACAGAAGGGATTTCGATCATGTCTGAACTCATCCTCGCCTCCAAAAGTCCTTTCCGTTCGGCATTGCTGAAAAATGCCGGCATAGAATTTTCGACGGCAAGCGCGGATATCGATGAACGCGCGGTGGAGGCCCCGCTTTACGAAACGGGCGCCACGCCGGAGGAAGTCGCGCAGGTTCTGGCCGAGGCGAAGGCGGTCGATGTGAGCGAGAAGAACCCCGGCGCGGTGGTCATCGGCTGCGATCAGACATTGTCGCTTGGCGACGAGATTTTCCACAAGCCTGCCGATATGGAAGCAGCCCGCCGCCAGCTTCTGAAATTTTCCGGCAAGACGCACCAGTTGAACAGCGCCGTCGTGCTGGTGAAGGATGGCGAGACCCTGTGGCGTCACGTTTCGATTGCCCGCATGACCATGCGCGATCTCGATCCGGGCTTCGTCGGCCGCTATCTCGGGCGCGTCGGCGATGCCGCGCTTTCGAGCGTCGGCGCCTATCAGGTCGAGGGCCCCGGCATCCAGCTTTTCGACAGGATCGACGGCGATTATTTCACGATTGTCGGCCTGCCGCTGCTGCCGCTCCTGGCCGAACTGCGCAAGGAAAAACTGATCGATGGCTGACTTGACCGCCACAACAGGACGCAAGGCTTTTGTCACCGGCTTTCCCATCCGGCATTCGCGCTCGCCCTTGATCCACGGCTTCTGGCTGAAAGAACTCGGCATTGACGGTTCTTACGAAGCCATAGAAGTGAAGCCGGAGGAATTTGTTTCCTTTGCCGATACGCTTGCCGAACAGGGTTTTGCCGGCGGCAATGTCACCATTCCGCACAAGGAAGCAGCCTTTGCTGCCGTGGAAAGTCTGGATGAGGCCGCCAAAGCCATCGGCGCGGTCAACACGCTCTGGTTTGAAAATGGCAGGCTTCATGGCGGCAATACGGATGCCTACGGTTTTGCCGCCAATCTCGATGCATCGGCTCCCGGCTGGGACAATGCCGACAGCGCCCTTGTTCTGGGTGCGGGCGGCGCAAGCCGCGCAATCGTCCATGCGCTTTTGTCGCGCGGCTTTACGAAAGTCGCCATCGTCAATCGCACGGTGAGCCGGGCGCAGGATCTCGCAGTCCATTTCGGACCGCGTGTTTCGGCGCATGGCTGGGATGCGGCGCACGATCTGATTTCCGACGCCGGACTGATCGTCAACACGACATCGCTCGGCATGAGCGGACATGACGGCGAGGACACGTTCCCGCTCGATCTCGGCAAGGCGTCATCAAAGGCGGTCGCAACCGATATTGTTTATGTGCCGCTCAAGACGCCATTCCTTAAGAAAGCCGAAGAGGCCGGACTGACAACGGTGGACGGGCTCGGCATGTTGCTGCATCAGGCCGTTCCGGGCTTTGAGCGCTGGTTCGGCCAAAGGCCGCAAGTGACGAACGCGCTGCGTGAGCATATTCTGGATGACATGAAAAAGGCTGGTGCTTTATGATCATCCTTGGTCTGACCGGCTCTATCGGAATGGGAAAAACAACGGCGGCGAACATGTTCGCCGAAGCTGGCGTGCCAATCTATAGCGCCGATGACGCGGTACACCGGCTCTATTCCGGCCGCGCTGCCCCGCTGATCGAGGCAGCGTTTCCGGGCACTGTGGAAAACGGTGCGGTCAACCGGGAAAAGCTTTCGGCCGCCGTCATAGGAAAACCGGAAGCCCTGAAGAGACTGGAAGCCATCGTCCATCCGCTTGTGCGTGAGGAAGAAGAAGCCTTTCGCCGCGATGCGGAAGAAACCGGCGCCGCTCTGGCGCTGATCGACATTCCGCTGCTTTTCGAAACAGGTGGCGACAAGCGCGTGGACAAGATCGTGGTTGTCTCCGCCCCTGCCGAAATACAGCGCGCGCGTGTGCTGGCGCGGCCGGGCATGAGCGAAGAAAAGCTCGATGCCATCCTCGCACGCCAGACGCCGGACGCTGAAAAGCGCGCAAGGGCCGATTTCGTCGTCGATACGAGCGGGAGTTTTGACAACCTGCGCCGCCAGATCGCGGAGATCATCGCGAAATTGAGTGGAAAGCCCGCATCGACTGCCGAATAAGTTCCATTGCCGTGCTATGGTGTGCGGATGATTTTCGAGAGGTTCTTCAATGCGTGAAATCGTTTTCGATACGGAAACCACCGGTCTTGAAAGGCTGGAGGACCGTGTGATCGAAATCGGCGGCGTGGAACTGATCAACAAGTTCCCCACAGGCCGGACTTTTCATAAATTCATCAATCCGCAGGGCCGTCAGGTTCATCCTGAGGCGCTTGCGGTGCACGGCATCAGCAATGAACAATTGCTGGACAAGCCGACCTTTGCCGAGATTCTCGACGAGTTTCTGGAGTTTTTCGACGGTGCGAAGCTGGTCGCGCATAATGCTATGTTCGACCTCGGCTTTATCAATGCCGAACTGATGCGGCTCGGACAGGCAGAAATCGTCTCGGAGCGCATCGTGGATACGCTGGCGCTCGCGCGCCGCAAGCATCCGATGGGGCCGAATTCCCTCGACGCGCTGTGCAAACGCTACGGTATCGACAATTCGCGCCGCACATTGCACGGAGCGCTGCTCGATTCTGAAATTCTGGCCGAAGTCTATATCGAGCTGATCGGCGGCAAGCAGACCGCGCTTGGCCTCAGCATGAGCGATGCGGCAGGCGGTAATAATGCCGGAGCGAACAATACCGCCATCATTCTTGCGGCCCGTCCCCGCCCCCTGCCCCCGCGCATTTCGGATGAGGAACGTGCGGCCCACGCAGCACTTGTGGCAAAGCTCGGCGATAAGGCCATCTGGAAGAAATACCTGTCCTAGAGCATTTCCAGCAAAAATGTGAAACGGTTTTGCGTCCGCAAATGCGGCAAGAACAAATGGATAAGGCGGTTCCAACGATCCCGTTAAGACAAGAACCGCTCCAAACGAAAAAAGCCCGGTCTAAACCGGGCTTTTTGCTTCATGAAGCCTGCGATCAGCTCTTCACAGCGGACTTGGCCTGTTCTTCAGCCATGCGCGTCTGGAACATCTGCGCGAAGTCGATCGGGTCGATCATCAGCGGCGGATAGCCGCCATTGCGCGTTGCATCAGCAATGATCTGGCGGGCGAACGGGAACAGAAGCCGCGGGCATTCGATGAACAGAAGCGGCAGCATATGCTCCTGCGGGATGCCCTGAATGCGGAACACGCCGCCATAGACGAGCTCCGTGTTGAAGAGGACGTCCTTGCCGTCGACGGCCTTGGCTTCCAGCGTCAGCACGACGTCGAAATCCGTTTCGGAAAGCGGATTGGCGTTGACGTTCACGTTGATGTTGATGGAAGGCGCCTTCTCGCGCGGGCGCAGCGACAGAGGCGCGCCCGGGCTTTCAAAGGACAGGTCCTTCACATATTGCGCCAGAATGTTGAGGGACGGCTCGGCCGTCGCGCCATTGCCGTTCTTTACTTCGCCCGCGGCCTTATCGCTCATTATCGGTATGCCTTCTATCGGTGATTAGATTTTTGCGCTTCCGGCGCAGGCCGCAAACAGCCTGCCCCGAAAGGTCGGAGTGTTTGGCTAGCATGAGCGCGGGCATGAGGCAAGAAAGGCTTTTTAGGTTAGTATTTGCGTAATCAGTGATCTTTGCCCGGATGTTTGCTTGGCGGGTTTTCGTCGGGCCTGGCCGTGTAATCCTCGGGATCGAGATCGATGATATGGTCCTGACGCGGATCCCGGCCGGAACTTTGATGCCCGTAACCGGTCGAATAGCGTGTCGATGTGGCGACGACCATGCGACCGCGCATGAATTTTTCCCACATGAAATCCCGGATGAACGGAATGAACAGCAGGATGCCGACGGCGCTGCTCACAAAGCCAGGCACGATCAGCAGGATTGCCGCCAGAACCAGCATGGCGCCATGCACCACTTCGCGGTCGGGGACGCGTCCCGCTGCCGTTTCGGTGCGAATGCGCTGCAGAAGTCCGATACCCTGCACGCGCAGCAGGAAGAAGCCCAGCATTGCGCTCAGAATAACGAGGCCGAGAGTCGCGAAAACGCCGATCTTGCTGCCGACAATGACGAAACCGGCTATTTCGATGAAGGGCATCGCCAGCAGGACGAAAGGGGCGAGGGAGGAGGACACGGAGGTTACGACCTTTGTTGTTTGGTTTCTGCATTCAAGTCTAACCTGAATTGTAACTTTTTCAGGTTCGGAACGAAATTGAAACTGTCTATCATGCAATATCAAATAGGTACGCGTGATCGGGATTTGAATGATGACGTAAGCCGATCTATATGTATGAGATACACACAGGGATAGGGAAAGGCGCAACGCCTCATCCTTCAATCAGCGGCAGGCGGCATGGAATTTTTTGATTTTGGCACGATTTTCTTCTTCATCGCAGCGGTGATCATCTTTCTCCAGCTGAGGAATGTTCTTGGCCGTCGTACCGGAAACGAAAAACCGCCTTTCGACCCCTATACATCGGCCCGCAGCGCCGACACGGGGCCTACTGCCGCCGATGCCGACAATGTGGTTTCCCTGCCGCGCCGCGCAGGCGAAAAGGATTTTACCGCCATCGACAAGGCCGCTCCGGCCGGCACGCCTCTCAATGACGGCCTGCGCGCGATTTATGCCGCCGATCCTTCGTTCGATCCAGCCAGCTTCGTGGATGGCCTCAAGATCGCCTATGAAATGATCGTGATGTCGTTTGCCGATGGTGATCGCAAGGTTCTGAAAAATCTGCTTTCGAAGGAAGTATTTGAAGGGTTCGTTTCGGCAATCGACGAACGCGAAGCCCGCGGCGAAAGCGTGCGTTCATCCTTCGTCGGCATCGACAAGGCGGAAATCACCGGCGCCGAGATGAAGGGGCCGGAAGCGCATGTCACGGTCAATATCGTCAGCCAGATGATTTCCTCCACCTATGACAAGGACGGCAAGCTGATCGACGGCGATCCGGACAATGTGCTTGAGATCAAGGATCTGTGGACATTCTCCCGCGATACGCGCTCGCGCGATCCGAACTGGAAGCTTGTCGCGACCGAAGCGGAAGATTAAGAAAAAGCTTGTGAATCGGGCCGCTGACCCAACGCAGCGGCCTTTTTGTTTATGCATGGTTAGACGGATGCGGCGATGAACGGCTTGGCGAGGATTTTGCGCCCCGTGGCTTTTTCCGATTGTCCGGGCTGGGACCGTGACGATCAGTCCGCTGCGTTTGCCGCGTTTCGCCGTTCCGCGGACTATGCTGCCGCCCATTCATACAAAAGCGGCGGCCTCGGTATCAGTTTTGAAGCGCTGAAGCCTATCTTTGCCGCTGCGCGCATGCTCGACAATCCCGGACCGGCGCAAGCGCGCGCTTTCTTCGAACAGAATTTTATCCCCTGCCGGATCGTTCCCGACGAGGGAAACGGCTTTGTCACCGCGTTCTACGAACCGGAGATCGAGGCCTCCCTTCAGGCCGACGACCGATTCAAGGTTCCCTTCCTGCGCCAGCCGGACGATCTTGTGAAGGTAACGGACGACAATCGCCCGGCGGGTCTCGATCCTTCCTTTGCCTTTGCGCGCCGGACCGGGAATGGTCTTGTGGAATATGACGACCGCCGGATGATTGAACAGGGCAGCCTTTCCGGGCGCGGGCTGGAAATCGCTTTCGTGGCGGATCGGGTCGACGCCTTTTTCGCGCATGTGCAAGGTGCTGCGCGCCTCAAATTGCGCAACGGCGCGGTGTTGCGCATCACCTATGCCGCCAAATCCGGTCATCCGTTCACAGGCATTGGCCGCATTCTGGTCGCCAATGGCGAAATTCCGGCTTCTGAAATTTCCATGCAGTCGATCCGACGCTGGCTGGCCGGGCATCCCGACAGGGCCGATGATCTCATCTGGCAGAACCGGTCCTATATTTTCTTCCGGGAAGCGCCGGTGGACGATCTGCTCGCCGGTCCTATTGCCGCCGCAAAAGTTCCGCTTTCTGCCGGGCGTTCGCTTGCCGTCGACAGATTGCTCCATACATTCGGGACGCCGATCCATGTCAGCGCGCCGACGGTAACCGTTTTTGACGGGGAGCCTTTTGCGCGGCTGATGATCGCGCAGGACACCGGAACGGCCATTGTCGGCCCCGCCCGCGGCGATCTGTTCGCCGGTTCGGGCGATATTGCGGGCGAGATCGCCGGCGGCGTGAAGGACGAAGCGGATTTTTATGCGCTGGTGCCGCGCAGGCTTCTGGAGGTTTGAACGGAATGGCGCGCGCAACCGACAAGCCGGAAAAGGATTATCTGCGGCCCGAAGACCGCATCTTATGGGAAACGGTCGCGAAGACCGCAAAGCCGCTGGTAAAGCCGAAGGCGAAACCGGACGAGCTTCCCGACTTCAAATCCCTGATGGCGGAAGAGGAACAGCGTCCCGCCAAGGCGAAGGTTCCGCCTGCGGTGGAGGCGGCCAAGCCGAAGAAGGGCCTGTCGGCGCTCAGCGAAATGCAGATACAGTCGCTCGACAAGCCGACACACCGGAAGATCGCCAAAGGGCGGGTGGATATCGAAGCCCGCATCGATCTGCATGGTCTCACGCAGGGAGAAGCGCACGGCCTGCTCTACGGTTTTCTGGTCAGCGCCCATGCACGCGGCCTGCGCCATGTCATGGTCATTACCGGCAAGGGCCGTTCATACGGCAGCGAAGGGATATTGCGGCAGGCGGTGCCGCACTGGTTCTCCACCCCGCTGTTCCGGCTTCTGGTCAGTGCCTATGAGGATGCGGCGCGTCACCATGGCGGGCATGGCGCCCTTTATGTAAGACTTCGCCGGCAGACCCAGAACACGGCCCTGCAAGCATTGCCCGGAGGAAACAGGCCGCGATGACGCCATTTGGAATACGCCTGCGCGAGTTGCGGGAAGAACGCGGAGTGACGCAGAAGGATATGGCGGCAGCGCTGCGCGTTTCGCCTGCCTATCTGTCGGCGCTGGAACACGGGCGGCGCGGCCAGCCGACCTGGGACCTGCTCCAGCGCATCATCACCTATTTCAATATTATCTGGGACGAAGCGGAAGAGTTGCAGAACCTCGCCGCCGTGTCGCATCCGCGTGTGGTCATCGACACGTCGGGCCTGTCGCCGCAGGCGACCGAGCTTGCCAATCTTCTGGCGCGCAATATCCGCATCATCGACCGCGAGACGATCAGGCATCTGAGCGAGGAAATCGAGGCGGCGCGAAAGCGCCGCCGTGGGATCAAGCCTGTTCAGCCCCTGTGATATTCAGCCCTGTGGTGTTCAGCCTTGTGATCAGAACAGCGCTTTCAACTCGTCCAACTTGGAATTGACCAGCCAGCCGTAGTAATTTTCCTGCGGCAGCTGGGGTTCCTGTCCGGCCGCCTTGCGCTGGGCGTTTTCATTGGCCAGCACCCGTGCCCGCGCTTCCGCGCCGCCGGTATTGTAGAGCGTGGCGGTGAGGCCCGGATTCTTCGAAATGTCGAAATCGGCGATCTGCCGGTAGGAATTGATCGACTGTTTCAGCGTTGCCGCGATGTATGGCAGCGTCAGATCGGGGTCCATGATCGTCTTGTAGACCACGTTGCCGTCTTCGGCATTGAGTTTCGGCAGGCCGGAAACGCGGTTCACCATGTCCGACATCTGCAAGGCCGTCAGCGGATTGATCTGGCCAAGGCCGAATGTCTGCCCGGCATAGAAAGGCTGAAAGAAGACCGCGCTGAAACGATTGTTGGGATAGGTATTGCCGCCGACCAATTTGCCGCGGAAGCTTTTGTTCCAGACATTTTCGCGGCATGACCACAGCGAATAGCTGTCCTTGTATTTCAGGCAATCGGCAAATTCCGGGCGTTTGATGAACTGGCCGATGCTCTCGCCATTATAGCCGAAGCTCACGCCCTGATTCACATAGGACATGGCCTTGACGTAATAGGTCTGCAGCCGGTCATAGACGTCGACATTATAGGTGTGCTCGCCGACGATCGCGCCGACGATGTGGATAGGCTCGATGCCATAGGCCGCCGCCGTGGAACGGATTTTCGAGCGCAGCGAGGCATCCTTCTTCAGAAGGGTGTAGATCTTCTGATACTTCTTCTCGTAAGTCGTGCTCAGCTCACGCGTGCGCTTGGCGGATGCGCCGGGGATCGGTGGCTGTTCCGCATTGCGATTGCCGGGAGGGACGAGTGTTGCCGCATGGGCGCTCTGGCTGGCTACAATGAAGGCGAGGCAAAGGCCCGCAATGCGGTTCAGTGATCTGGTCATTGTGCGGAAACAGCCCCAACATGGTGAAGATCTGATTAATTTGGGCCGGAAAATAGAAAACCCCCCGATGCAAGTCGAGGGGTTTTTGCCAAATCCTCTAAAGTGACCGGAAGTCGTGGCTTTCCGGTCACTTATCGAGCATTAGCGTCACAGGATGAAGCGCGACAGGTCGGTGTTCTTGGCAAGGCCGCCGATCTTGTCTTTGACATAGGCGGCATCGATGGTGAAGACCGCGCCGGTCTTGTCGGGAGCGGTGAACGAGATTTCATCCAGAACGCGTTCCATCACCGTCTGCAAGCGGCGCGCGCCGATATTTTCGACCGTTGCATTGAGATCGACGGCAATATCGGCCAGAGCGTCGATGGCGTCGTCGGTGAAGGTGAGCTTCACCTCCTCCGTTTCCATCAGGGCGATATACTGCTTGATCAGGCTTGCTTCGGTCTCCGTCAGAATGCGGCGGAAGTCTTCACGCGTCAGCGCATTGAGTTCCACGCGGATCGGCAGGCGGCCCTGCAATTCCGGCAAGAGGTCGGACGGTTTGGAAACGTGGAACGCGCCGGATGCGATGAACAGCACGTGGTCGGTCTTGACCGGCCCGTATTTGGTCGCAACCGTCGTGCCTTCAACCAGCGGCAGGAGATCGCGCTGCACGCCTTCACGCGATACGCCTGCACCCATGCCGCCTTCCCGCGATGCGATCTTGTCGATCTCGTCGATGAACACGATGCCCTCGTCCTCGGTGACGCGAAGCGCTTCCTGCACGATCTGGTCCTGATCCAGAAGCTTGTCGGATTCATCGTTGATCAGGATCGGATAGGAATCCTTCACCGTGGTCTTGCGCGTCTTTGTGCGCCCGCCCATGGCCTTGCCCAGCATGTCGGACAGGTTCATCACGCCGATATTGGCGCCCGGCATGCCTGGAATCTCGAAGCTCGGGCCGGAGCCGGTATCGGCGACCTCGATTTCGATTTCCTTGTCGTCCAGCTCGTTATTGCGCAATTTCTTGCGGAAGCTGTCGCGGGTTGCTGGGCTGGCGGTCTTGCCGACCAGCGCATCCAGCACGCGCTCTTCTGCATTGAGATGCGCCTTCGCTTTCACGTCTTCGCGGCGTTTTTCACGTACCAGCGTGATGGCAACCTCGACGAGATCGCGGATGATCTGCTCGACGTCGCGGCCGACATAGCCGACTTCGGTGAACTTGGTCGCTTCCACCTTGACGAAGGGAGCGCCGGCGAGCTTGGCAAGACGGCGGGAAATTTCCGTCTTGCCGACGCCGGTCGGTCCGATCATCAGGATGTTCTTCGGCATGACCTCTTCGCGCATCTGGCCTTCGAGTTGCTGGCGGCGCCAGCGATTGCGCAAGGCGATGGCCACCGCGCGCTTGGCGTCGTTCTGGCCGATGATGAAGCGGTCGAGTTCGGAAACGATTTCACGAGGCGAAAAATTACTCATAATTACAACCCACTTTGCCACTGCTTGATGAACTCGAACGGATGCAGCAGCATGATCACGTTGAGCGTAAGATTGTCGCGGATGACGATCAGCGCCAGAACTTCCATGAACAGCGCGATGGCGACGGTGATTTTGGTTGGCAGCCTGGCTGCGATCAGAAAGCCCAGAGCGGCAGCGAGCGTATCGGAAACCGAATTGACGATGCTGTCGCCGAAATAGTCCACCGAGGACGTATTGGCGCGATAGCGCTCGATGATGAAATTCGAGTTCTCGACCAGTTCCCAGGCCGCTTCGATGCCGACTGCAGCCGCAAGCCTCAGGCCGAGCGGGGCTTTGGGCGCGATGACCGTAAAAAGCCAGTAGAACAGAAAGCCATGGATGACATGCGACAGCGTATACCAGTCGGATATATGCTGCGAGTTTTCAGTCATAAGCGAACCGGACCATAATTTTATGGTCCCGCATTCGCACATGGCGATCCGCCCGTCGAGATAGAGCCAGAAGGCTTGTACCGCGATGATGGCGATGACGATCAGGGCGCCCAGGCCCCAGCGTTGCGCACCCGGTTTTGAGGCCTGCGCCAGCGAGCTCATTCTGCGTCCAGGCTTTCCACGAGGATGTTGTGGTTGGTGTAGATGCAGATATCGGCTGCGATCTCCATCGCCTTGCGGGCGATGTCTTCCGCCGATTTGTCGGTATCGACGAGGGCGCGTGCGGCGGCGAGCGCATAATTGCCGCCCGAACCGATGGCCATCACGCCATGTTCGGGTTCAAGCACATCGCCCGTGCCGGTCAGCGCCAGCGTCACCTTGCTGTCGGCAACCAGCATCATGGCTTCCAGCTTGCGCAGGTAGCGGTCGGTGCGCCAGTCCTTGGCAAGTTCCACCGAAGCGCGCATGAGCTGATCGGGATATTGCTCCAGCTTCGCTTCAAGGCGTTCCAGAAGGGTAAAGGCATCGGCAGTGGCCCCGGCGAAACCGGCAATCACATTGCCCTTGCCGATGCGGCGAACCTTGCGCGCATTGCCCTTCATGACGGTATTGCCGAGCGAAACCTGTCCGTCGCCGGCGATGACGACCTTGCCGCCCTTGCGCACGGTAACAATGGTCGTGCCGTAGATTGTCGTGGGATTGTGTTCGATCATGGATGCTCCTTTGGCGGCACAGGCAATCCCGAAAGGCAATTGCAGATGCCCCTTCATCTAATAGAGAAACAGGCTCCGTCAGCCAGCGGCGGATGAATCGTGCTTCGCTGAGAATATTTAAGAACGTACGCACGAATTGCAAATGCCGAATTGCAGCTTGCCAAACCGGCAAAAGGAATTGGCAAAGTGGGCAAGCTGTTCTAGAACGCCTCCAAGCTATTGAATGAGGAAAGCTTATGACTGCAGAAAGCACCCGCAAGGCAAGCATCGAGCGCTCGACCAAGGAAACGAGCATTGCCGTTTCCGTTGACCTGGACGGCGTGGGCAAGTTCGACATCACCACCGGCGTCGGCTTCTTCGATCATATGCTGGAGCAGCTTTCCCGACATTCGCTCATCGATATGCGCGTGATGGCCAAGGGCGATCTCCATATCGACGATCACCATACTGTCGAGGACACCGGCATCGCGCTGGGTCAGGCCATTGCCAAGGCCCTGGGCGAGCGCCGCGGCATCGTGCGCTATGCCTCGATGGATCTCGCCATGGACGATACGCTGACCGGTGCCGCCGTCGATGTATCGGGACGCGCCTTTCTGGTCTGGAACGTCAATTTCACCACCGCCAAGATCGGCACATTCGATACCGAACTGGTGCGCGAGTTCTTCCAGGCTTTCGCCATGAATGCGGGCATCACGCTCCATATCAACAATCATTATGGTGCCAACAACCACCATATTGCGGAATCGATCTTCAAGGCGGTGGCCCGGGTCCTGCGCACGGCGCTTGAAACCGATCCGCGCCAGAAGGATGCAATCCCCTCCACCAAGGGTTCGTTAAAGGGATAGGTCCCGAACGAAAGGACAGGTCATGGCGCAATATGTCGTGCTGGAGCCGAGGGATAGTAAAGCAATTTCAGGAAAAGTGGAAACCGGTTTTCCGTCCGAAATTGCGACAGAAAAAAGCGCCGAAAAGGCTATTTTTGTGCGCGATGGATTCCACGTATGGGCGCTGGTCCTGCCCTTTGTCTGGCTGCTGGCGCAGCGTCTGTGGTTCGAAGCCTTTGCCGTGGTAGGCGTCACGATCCTGCTCGGTCTCGTCGCGACCCACTTCGGCATTGAAGGCGCGGTGCCTCTTCTCACCCTGTTCATGTCGCTCTTCGTCGCGCTGGAAGGCGCCAACTGGAAGATCGCCAAGCTCAGGCGGCAGGGTTTCGCCGAAAAGGCGGCCATCGACGCGTCCGATCTGGAAGAAGCGGAAATCCGCTATTTCCATGGTCGCCCGGATACGGCCCGGCCTGCGCCCGTCGCGGACAAGCCTGCCCCCGATTGGGCGCAGCAGCCCCCTCGTCCCACCTATTCCTCATTTGGCTCAACGATCGGATTCGTGGGTCATCGCGGAGAAAACTGAAAATGCGTGTTGCAATCATCGATTACGGCTCCGGCAATCTGCGTTCGGCCACCAAGGCTTTTGAGCGGGCTGCGCATGAGAGCGGTATCGCGGCAGAAATCGAACTGACGGCGGATGCCGACCGCGTGGCGACGGCTGACCGCATCGTGCTTCCCGGCGTTGGCGCCTATGCCGACTGCCGCCGTGGCCTTAATGCCGTCCCCGGCATGGTGGACGCGCTGGAAGACGTCGTTTTGAAAAAGGCGCATCCTTTCCTCGGCATCTGCGTCGGCATGCAGCTCATGTCGGAGCGCGGACTTGAAAAGGAAGTGACCGAAGGTCTTGGCTGGATCGCGGGCGATGTGCGTGAAATGACGCCAGCCGATCCGGCACTCAAGATTCCGCAGATCGGCTGGAACAGGATTCACGTGAAACATTCTCACCCGATCTTCGAAGGTATCGAGACCGGCGAGAACGGGTTGCATGCCTATTTCGTCCATTCCTATATGTTCGACGCCAAGAACAGGGCGGAAGTGCTGGCCGTCACCGATTATGGCGGTGATGTCACCGCAACGGTCGGTCGCGACAATATGGTCGGAACGCAGTTCCATCCTGAGAAGAGCCAGCTTCTCGGTCTCTCGCTCATTGCCAATTTCCTGAAATGGAAGCCCTGACATTATGATCCTTTTTCCCGCCATCGATTTGAAAGACGGTCAGTGCGTGCGCCTGAAACTCGGCGACATGGATCAGGCCACCGTCTATAATGAAGACCCGGCAGCGCAGGCCAAGGCCTTCGAGGATCAGGGCTTTGAATGGCTGCACGTGGTCGATCTCAACGGCGCCTTTGCCGGCGAAAGCGTCAATGGCAAGGCTGTGGAAGCGATCCTGAAAGCCACGAAAAATCCGGTGCAGCTCGGCGGCGGCATTCGCACGCTCCAGCATATCGAGAACTGGCTTTCGAAGGGATTGCGCCGTGTCATTCTGGGCACGGTCGCCGTGCGCGATCCGGCGCTGGTGATCGAGGCCTGCAAACAGTTTCCGGGGCAGGTTGCAGTCGGCATCGACGCCAAGGGCGGCTATGTCGCTGTCGAAGGCTGGGCGGAAGCGTCTGAACTGGGTGTGATCGAACTGGCGAAAAAATTTGAAGGCGCTGGCGTTGCCGCCATCATCTATACGGACATTGACCGCGACGGCGTTCTCGCCGGCATCAACTGGGATTCGACGCTGGCGCTCGCGGATAGCGTCTCCATTCCTGTGATCGCGTCCGGTGGCCTGGCTTCCATGGATGACATTCTTCGCCTTGCCGCTCCTGATGCCCGCAAGCTGGAAGGCGCGATTTCGGGCCGTGCGCTTTATGATGGCCGCATTGATCCGGCGGAAGCATTATCCCTGTTGAGGGCTTCAGCATGACACTCAAAGCACGTGTGATCCCATGCTTGGACGTTAAAGACGGTCGGGTCGTCAAAGGCGTCAATTTCGTCGACCTGATCGATGCCGGTGATCCGGTGGAAGCCGCCCGCGCCTATGATGCGGCGGGCGCAGACGAACTGTGCTTCCTCGACATTACGGCGTCTTCGGACAATCGCGAGACAATTTTCGATGTGGTGGCCCGGACGGCGGAACAGTGCTTCATGCCGCTTACCGTTGGCGGCGGCGTGCGTCAGGTTGCCGACATTCGCAAGCTGCTTCTGGCCGGTGCCGACAAGGTTTCGATCAATACGGCTGCGGTCAAGAACCCGGAATTCGTTGCCGAAGCTGCCGACAAATTCGGCGACCAGTGCATCGTCGTCGCCATCGACGCCAAGAAGGTTTCCGGCGAAGGCGAAGCCGATCGTTGGGAAATCTTCACCCATGGCGGACGCCAGACGACCGGCATCGATGCGGTGGAGTTTGCGCAGAAGGTTGTGAGCCTTGGCGCGGGCGAAATCCTGCTTACCTCAATGGATCGTGATGGCACCAAGGCCGGTTACGACGTGGCCCTGACACGGGCCGTTGCCGACAGCGTGCGCGTTCCGGTGATTGCATCGGGCGGTGTCGGCAATCTCGATCACATGGTTGCGGGTATTCGCGATGGTCACGCAACGGCAGTTCTCGCAGCATCCATCTTCCACTTCGGCACCTATACGATTGGCGAGGCCAAGCGCTATATGGCCGAAGCTGGCATTCCGATGCGGCTTGATCCGGTCCGCTGAGAACATGATTTAAGGAAGTCCGATGACCGAGTTCACACTTTCCGACCTTGAACGCATCGTCGCGGAGCGTGCCAGCGTGACGGATGGCTCGTCCTATACGGCAAGTCTGGTGGCCAAGGGGCAGTCGCGAGCCGCCAAAAAGCTTGGCGAGGAAGCCGTGGAAACGGTCATCGCCGCCATTGAAGGCAACCGCGCAGAAGTGGTGACCGAAAGCGCCGACCTGCTTTATCACCTGCTGGTGGTTCTCAAGGTTGCAGGCGTTTCGCTTGATGAGGTTCTTCAAGAGTTGCAACGCCGCACGGCGCAGACCGGCCTTGAAGAAAAAGCCGCTCGTCCGAAAGCCTAAATGCAAATTGGACCGGAAGCTGCTAGTGCAGAATTGGCGTTGAGGGAGAGCAGCGACAATATGTGGGAAAAAGTGGACCAGCTAACGCCGTCGCGTTACTCGCCTTACCGTTTCTTTTCGGCTGAGGAATGGGCGGGCTTTCGCGCCGACACGCCGCTCACTTTGACTTACGACGAGGTCAAGCGGCTGCGATCGCTGGGCGACCCCATCGATCTGGACGAGGTGCGGCGCATCTATCTGTCGCTGTCGCGCTTGCTGTCGGCGCATGTGGAGGCAAGCCAGCTTCTGTTCGAGCAGCGCAAGCAGTTCCTCAATATGGAAGAGTCGTTCAAGACGCCTTTCATCATCGGCATCGCCGGTTCGGTCGCGGTCGGGAAATCCACGACCGCGCGTATCCTGAAAGAACTGCTCGCCCGCTGGCCGTCGAGCCCGAAGGTCGATCTGGTGACGACCGACGGTTTTCTCTATCCCAATGCGGTTCTGCGCGAGCAGAACATGATGGAGCGCAAGGGCTTTCCCGAAAGCTACGATGTCGGCGCGGTTCTGCGCTTCCTGTCGGCGATCAAGGCCGGCATGAGCCAGGTGCGCGCGCCGCTCTATTCGCATCTGAGCTACGACGTCTTGCAGGGCGAATATCAGATCGTCGACAAGCCGGATATCCTCATATTTGAAGGCATCAATGTGCTGCAGGTGCGCGATCTGCCGGAAGACGGCAAGATGGTGCCCTTCGTGTCGGATTTCTTCGATTTCTCCATCTATATCGATGCGGAATCGCAGCTGATCCACAAATGGTATATCGACCGCTTCATGCGGCTGCGGGAGACCGCCTTCGTCAATCCGGAATCCTTCTTCCATCGTTATTCGCAGCTTTCCGAAGACGCGGCGCGTTCGATCGGCGAAGGGCTGTGGAACAATATCAACCTGAAGAATCTCAAGGATAATATCCTGCCGACGCGCCCGCGCGCCGATCTGATCCTGCGCAAGGGCAGTGATCATCTGATCGAGGAAGTCGCGCTCAGGAAGATATGAAGAAGGGCCGGTTTCCGGCCCTTTTCTTTTGGTGGCAAGGCAGCCGGTCAGGCCGCGCAGTCGCGCATGAAACGCTGCAGATACGCATCGAAGACGGCTGGCGTCTCGCGGAAAGGCGCATGCCCTGCACCATCGATGACATGGGTCTTGTCTTCCCACAGATTGCCGAAACGGACTTTCGAGACGAAATCGAGTTCGACGAACGGCTCGTCGCGCCCGTTGACCACAGCTATGGGAAGCATTGCCGCGGCAACGATATCGCGCTGGTTTCCGCCGGTCCCGGCTGCAAATTTTTCGAACATGATGCGCCGCGCGCGTCCATCCGTACGGGCGACGATATCGAGCAGCGAGGCTTCAAAAGGTTCGCCGCAGGTACTGCGCGCATAGGATTCGACATCACGGGCTGAAAAGACTTCCTGTCCGGCGAGCGCCATGTCGGGACCGCTCTTGAACCCCTGCCCCACTTCCTCGCGCGCCACCGGCGGCGTGCCTGTGATCATCAGGCCACGCATACCGGGAAAGCGCGAGATCATCTCGATGCCGATATGGCCGCCGAGCGACCAGCCGAAGACCACCGCCTCCGAAATGCCGAGTTTTGCGAGAACTTCCGTCATCGCGTCGGCATAGCCTTCCATGGAATAGCTGCGGTCCGGATCGAGCGCATCGCCGGACTGGCCATGGCCCGGCAGATCCGGTGCGATTATCCGCCAGTTCCTGCCGATCTCGCCTTCAAGCTGGGGCGCGAAGATGGCGCCTGCGCTGGAATTGCCGTGAATCATCAAAAGCGGCATCCCCTCGCCCGCGCTTTCACGAATGGCAATGCTGCCGTGGCTGGTTTCAAGCTCGCGATAATTGATCGTCATGTCATCTGTTCCCACAATCTGGAAATTTAGTCGAAAGAAACCTTTCCGCGGCCCTTCTTGATGTCGGATCGTCCGGACTTGGCCTTGAGACGGCGTTCGACGGAGCCTTTCGTCGGCCTGGTCTTCTTGCGCGGCGGCGGCGGTGGTTCGGCTGCCTTGGCAACAAGTGCGATCAGCCGTTCGCGCGCGTCCTCGCGGTTGCGCTCCTGGGTGCGGAAACGATTGGCTTCGATCAGGATATCGCCGTCCTTGGTGCCTTTCTGTCCGGCGAGCTTGAACAGCCGCGACAGGATATCCTCCGGCAGGCCGGAGCGGGCAGCATGAAATCGCAGCTGCACGGCGGTGAAAACCTTGTTGACGTTCTGACCGCCGGGCCCTGAGGCACGGATAAAACTCTCCTCCAGATCGTCTTCACGGATCGTCAGGCGATTGGTGATGCGGATGATGTTCCGGTTCTCTTCCATGACGAGGAGATATACCGCTTTGTATCCCTTATACAAAAGAAAAACCCGGCCTTTCAGCCGGGCTCTCCCTCCTCCTTAGGATGGTAAAAGCATGTCTCCAAAAAGTGGGAACCGGTTTTTGGATGAAGACATGCGTAGAAAAAGCTATTCCGCGGCGATGCGGATCGACGGAGCCGCGTCCTTGACCTCATGATCGACATGGCTTTCGAACTTTTCGAAATTCGTGACGAACATGTCGACCAGTTTCCTGGCCTGCGCGTCGTAGGCAGCCTTGTCGGCCCAGGTCGAACGCGGATCGAGGATGGATTTGTCCACGCCCGGTACTTCGACCGGAACCGCGAAACCGAAATTCGGATCGATGCGGAATTCGGCATTGTTCAGCGAGCCGTCGAGCGCTGCCGCGAGCAACGCACGGGTTGCCTTGATCGGCATGCGCTTGCCGGTGCCGTAGGCGCCGCCGGTCCAGCCGGTATTGACCAGCCAGCAATCGACCTTGTGCTCGGCGATCAGCTTGCGCAGCAGGTTGCCGTATTCCGACGGATGGCGCGGCATGAACGGTGCTCCGAAGCAGGTCGAGAAGGTCGCTTCCGGTTCGGTCACACCCTTTTCGGTACCGGCGACCTTCGCCGTATAGCCGGACAGGAAGTGGTACATTGCTTGTGCCGGCGTCAGCTTGGCGATCGGAGGCATCACGCCGAAGGCATCGGCCGTGAGCATGATGATGTTCTTCGGCTGGCCGCCCTTGCCCGTCTTCGACGCGTTCGGAATGAAGTCGAGCGGATAGGCGCAACGGGTGTTTTCGGTCAGCGAGCCGTCGTCGAAATCCGGCTGGCGGTGTTCGTCGAGAACGACATTTTCCAGAACCGTGCCGAAACGCTGCGTGGTCGCATAGATTTCCGGCTCCGCTTCGGCAGACAGGCGGATGGTCTTGGCATAGCAGCCGCCTTCGAAATTGAAGATGCCGTGTTCGCCCCAGCCATGCTCGTCATCGCCGATCAGCGTGCGGGTCGGATCGGCGGAAAGCGTGGTCTTGCCGGTGCCGGACAGGCCGAAGAAAACGGCCGTATCGCCGTTCGGGCCTTCATTGGCCGAGCAGTGCATCGGCATCACGCCCTTGGCGGGCAAGATGTAGTTGAGCGCGGTGAAGACGGACTTCTTCATTTCACCGGCATAGGAGGTGCCACCGATCAGCACGATCCTGCGGGTCAGGTCGACGGCGATCACCGTTTCGGTGCGCACGCCGTAGCGCTCCGGATCGGCCTTGAAGGATGGCAGGTCGATGATCGTCATTTCCGGCACGTAGGAAGCAAGCGCTTCCTGTTCCGGACGGATCAGAAGATTGCGGATGAACAGCGAATGCCAGGCATATTCGGTAATGACGCGGGCATTGATCTTGTTGTCGGCATCGGCGCCGCCGATGAGATCCTGAACGAAAAGCTCCTTGCCCTTCGCATGTTCGATGAAATCGGCATGAAGCAGGTCGAAGGCCTCCCGGCTCATCGGCTTGTTATTGTCCCACCAGACGTGATCTTCGGTGTCGGCGTCACGCACGACGAACTTGTCCTTCGGCGAGCGGCCCGTGTGCTGGCCGGTGCGTGCGACGAGCGCACCTTGCGCCGACAGCTCGGCTTCGCCCCGGCGAACGGTTTCCTCATAAAGACGCGCTGGCCCGAGATTGTAAAAGACTGCGGAGAGTTCCTTCAGTCCTGAAGTGGCAATGGAAGCGGCCGTGTTGTGAATGCCGGTCTCTCTCATGATGTCTCCGCCGTGGTTTGACAATTGATCGGTCTCTTTTCGCGTCATCATATTTGAACGCAAAACAGAGGATGGCAGTCAGAAACAGATTAATCGTGGCAATTCAAATATTTAATCGATTTAAAATTTTTGAATTTTTTTTAAATCGGTTAACCTGCATGTTATGAGCCGTTCGATTCCGGGAATGTCCGCCCTGTGGCCATTAACCAAACGGCGATTCGGTGAAAGGCGTTTCACCGCTTCTTCGGGCGCTGCCACATTTTGTACCTAATTTGTACTGCACAAGCAGGCGCATTATACTAATATCGACGCCGAACCGGACGTTCGATCCATGAATCCGCCGGTTCTGGCGGCTGAAAGACGTCCCCGGCCGAAGCTATCGGTCGGCTTAGTTGAAGGAGAAAGGTTCGCATGAAGGAAGCCTCGGCAACGCAGACAATTGCGCTGGTCGACGACGACCGCAACATCCTGACCTCCGTGTCCATCGCGCTGGAATCGGAAGGCTATCGGGTCGAAACCTACACCGATGGCGCATCCGCGCTGGACGGTCTGATGGCGCGTCCGCCCAATCTTGCGATCTTCGATATCAAGATGCCGCGCATGGACGGTATGGAGCTTCTGCGCCGCCTGCGCCAGAAATCCGACCTGCCCGTCATCTTCCTCACCTCCAAGGACGACGAGATCGACGAGCTTTTCGGCCTCAAGATGGGCGCGGACGATTTCATCACCAAGCCGTTCTCGCAGCGTCTTCTGGTAGAGCGCGTCAAGGCGGTGCTTCGCCGGGTCGCGGCGCGTGACGGCACGGCCAAGCCGACCGGACAGCAGGCGAAGTCGCTCGAACGCGGCCAGCTGGTCATGGATCAGGAGCGCCACACCTGCACCTGGAAGGGCGAACCGGTCACGCTGACGGTCACCGAATTCCTCATTCTTCATTCGCTGGCGCAGCGCCCGGGCGTGGTGAAAAGCCGTGACGCCCTCATGGATGCGGCCTATGATGAGCAGGTCTATGTGGATGACCGCACCATCGACAGCCATATCAAGCGCCTGCGCAAGAAGTTCAAGGCGGTTGACGACGATTTCGAAATGATCGAAACGCTCTATGGCGTCGGCTATCGCTTCCGCGAGGCTTGATAGACAATTACATATCGCCAGGCCGTGAGGTCTGGCGGTAATTCAGTGAGAGCAGACAGAGCGACATGGTCGCAGAGACCCGGAACGATGGCCTGACCGGCCAGAAATCGGATTTGCGCGAACGCAGGGCCCGGCGGCAGCGCTCGGTCTTCTGGCGTCGCTTCTTTGCGCCCCTGCGCAAGTTTCTCGGCCAGTACCTGTTCTCGAGCCTGACGCGCCGCATCCTGTTTCTCAATCTGGCGGCGCTGGCGGTTCTCGTTTCCGGCATTCTTTATATGAATCAGTTCCGCGAGGGACTGATCGACGCGAAGATCGAAAGCCTGCTCACGCAGGGCAAGATCATTGCAGGCGCAATCTCCGCTTCGGCGACGGTCGATACCAATTCGCTGATGATCGACCCGGAAAAGCTTCTGGAGCTTCAGGCCGGGCAAAGCCTGACGCCTTCGCCGGATTCCCCGGATAATTGGGAATTTCCCATCAATCCCGAAAAGGTCTCGCCGCTGCTGCGCCGGTTGATCTCTCCGACGAGCACGCGGGCGCGCATCTATGATCGTTATGCCAACATGCTGCTCGATTCGCGCGCGCTCTATTCGCCGAGCTTCCCTTCGGCGGGACCGGTTCTGCGCTATGACCTGCCGCCGATCGAGGAAGAAACGCCGTCCATATGGGAACGCGCCGGAACATGGATTTCGCACCTGTTCTACGGCGGTGGCCTGCCGGTCTATCAGGAACAGCCGGGCGGCAACGGCCTCGCCTATCCGGAAATCGTCAAGGCGCTGGCCGGTTCGCCGCAAACCGCGCAGCGGCGCAATGAAAAGGGCGAGCTGGTCGTCTCCGTGGCCGTCCCGATCCAGCGTTCGCGCGCAATCCTGGGCGTGCTCCTGCTTTCCACCGAAGGTGACGATATCGACAAGATCGTGCAGGCCGAACGCATGGCGGTTTTCCGCGTGTTCGGCGTCGTGTCGCTCGTCATGGTCATCCTGTCGCTTTTCCTCGCATCGACGATTGCAAGCCCGCTGCGCAAGCTTTCAGCCGCAGCCGACCGCGTTCGTCATGGCGTGAAAAGCCGCGTGGAAATTCCCGATTTCTCCGAACGTCAGGATGAGGTCGGCCATCTTTCCACGTCCATCCGCGAGATGACCGATTCGCTTTATACGCGTATCGAGGCCATCGAGAGCTTTGCCGCCGATGTCAGCCACGAGTTGAAGAACCCCCTCACCTCGCTGCGCAGCGCCGTCGAAACCCTGCCGCTCGCCAAGACCGATGAATCGCGCAAACGGCTTCTCGATATCATCCAGCACGACGTCCGCCGCCTCGACCGCCTGATTACCGATATTTCCGATGCATCGCGTCTGGATGCGGAACTTGCGCGCGAGCATATCGACCGCGTGGACATGAAGACGCTTCTGACCAATCTCGTGACGGCAGCGCGCGAAGTGCGCCGCAACAAGGTTGGCACCGAGATCGTCTTCAATACCGGCAAGCTGCCAGCCGGAAAGAAGGGTTTTTATGTTGCCGGTCACGACCTGCGTCTCGGCCAGGTGGTGAGCAACCTGATCGAGAATGCCCGTTCTTTCGTCCCCGACGATACGGGCCGCATCGTGGTGACGCTTTCCGGCGAAGGCAGCCGCCTGCGCGTGCTTGTCGAGGATAATGGTCCGGGCATTCCGATCGAAAATATCGAGCGCATCTTCGAGCGCTTCTATACGGATCGCCCGGCATCCGAGGCTTTCGGCCAGAATTCCGGTCTTGGCCTTTCGATCAGCCGCCAGATCATCGAGGCGCATGGCGGCACGCTGACGGCGGAAAACATTGTCGATCCGGCAAAGCCCGACCAGTTCAGGGGCGCGCGTTTCATCGTCGACCTGCCGGCAAGCGCATGACGCCCGAAGAGGAAAAAAGCGGGCTTCACGCGACAACGCTTCAGGTGCGGGGTCGCGGCGTCATGATCATGGGGCGTTCCGGCGCGGGCAAGACCGAACTTGCCTTGACCCTTGTGGAAAGAGCGCTCCTGCGCGGTGAGGCGGCATCGCTCGTCGCCGACGACCGCACATTGCTTCATGTGGAAGACGGCAGGCTGGTCGCCAGCGTTCCCGCAAGCCTCGCCGGTGGCGTGGAGATTCGCGGTGCCGGGCTTTTCAAGGTCGCTTTCGTGGAGGCCGCGCCGCTTTATCTCGTCGTCAGGCTTGTGGATCGTGACGAGGCGGAGCGCTATCCGAGCGGCGGGACGTGGGAGTTCGAGGGTGTTTCCCTGCCCCGGCTTCTTTTGCCGGCTTTGTCGTCGAATGGCGATTCCAACGCGCTTTCGCGGGCTATCGAGGCCAGCCTGTTCTACGAAAAATGGCCTTCCGAGGAAGGCTGAAACGGGCTTCGTTACGAATCGATTAATTTTTCGCGACACTGCGGCATTTTGCTTTTTTCATGGCAGCGTGGGAATTTTTCACTTGCTATCAAGATTTGCGCTGCCAAGATGCACAACTCGCCGGCGCTTTTCCGGCGTGGTTTCAGTGCCATCTGACACTCTGGCGGGGTGATGCGGCGGGCACGCGACGGGAGCTTTTATAGTATGATCGGACTCGTGCTTGTTACGCACGGAAGATTGGCCGAAGAGTTTTTGCATGCTGTCGAGCATGTAGTCGGGCCGCAAGACAATTTCGAGACCGTTTGCATCGGTGCCGAAGACGATATGGAACAGCGTCGGCGGGATATCGTTGACGCGGTGGAGCGCGCCGATAACGGCAGCGGGGTCATCATCCTGACCGACATGTTCGGCGGTACGCCGTCCAATCTGGCTATTTCCGTCATGAAGGAAGGCAAGGTCGAAGTCATCGCGGGTGTCAACCTGCCGATGCTGATCAAGCTGTCGAGCGTCCGCATCGGGGGCGACATCAAGACAGCCCTGCGCGAGGCGCAGGATGCGGGGCGCAAATACATCAATGTTGCGAGCCAGGTCCTGACAGGAAAGTAATTCATGCACTCCAGCGTGCCCGTTACCGGTGAATACGAACCCGAAACCGCAGTTTCCCGATCCTTCGAGATTGTCAACAAGCGCGGCCTTCATGCCCGGGCTTCGGCCAAGTTCGTGCAGCTGGTCGACGGTTACAACGCCCATGTCCGCGTGAGCAAGGATGGCATGACCGTGGGCGGCACATCGATCATGGGCCTGATGATGCTCGCCGCATCGCCCGGCTGCTGCATCGATGTCAGCGCCTCAGGCGAACAGGCCGACGCGGTGCTTGATGCCCTTCAGACGCTTATCGCCGACAAGTTCGGCGAAGAATGCTGAAGAACGAAACTGCCGCCGCTGTGGGCGATCTCAACGATCCGGTGGCCGTTTTCGATGCGGGGATCGGCAGTTACGCGCTGGTCGAACTGATCAGGCGCAGCCAGCCACATCGCGATATCATCTATTTTGCCGACCGGGCGAGTTTTCCTTATGGCGCGAAGAGCCGCGATCAGCTGCTGTCGATCATGCGCCGTACGATTCATTACCTGACGGGACTTGGTGCGCAAACAATCGTGCTTGCGTCCAATGCACCTTCCGTCATGGTTCTCGATACGCTGAAAAGCGAGTTTTCAGTGCCGGTCTACGGTGTGGCGCCGCCGGTTCGTGCCGCGCTTGCGGCAAGCCGCAGCGGCAAGGTCGCGGTCATGGGCGTGCGCTCGATGATCGAGAGCGAAGAGCTCGCGCGTTTTATCCGGACACAGACCGATAGTCCTGACGATGTTGCCTTGATCGATGCGTCCGCGATGGTGGAACTGGTGGAAAACGGCGCTTTCCTTCGGCAACCGGACGAGACTGCGCAACAGGTCGCCGCATTCTGCGATGAGATTGCCGCCAGCCACCCGCTCATCGACACGCTGACACTCTCGAGCACCCATCTGCCTTGGCTGCGACCATTCTTTGAGCAGGCGCGCCCGCACTGGCGGTTTTTCGATCCGGCTGACGATGTGATCGCCGCGCTCCCGCCACCCGAAGGCGGTTCGGGCCGCACGGTCGCCCTTGTCACGGAAAGCGAAACCTATCCCGTTTCCGGTTTTCGCCACATGCTGGAAATATTGCAGGTCGATCTTCCTTTGACGGTCATTGATCCCCTGCCCGGCAGACATGCCTGATATGCACGTATAAAGATTTCTTTATATTGCGTTGTGCTCCGGCCCGCAATCTGCTAGTCAGATCGCCAGCCGGAGCGCTTTCCCGCATGGAAAGCCGCTCCTATACTGGAATGCAATTCCGGCCACAGACTACATTTTCGTCGCGCTGGAACTGCCCCGGAATTGCTTTTTGATTGGAGCACGCGATGACCGCAAGCCAAGATTTTGTCGTCAAGGATCTTAGCCTGGCCGACTGGGGCCGCAAGGAACTCGATATCGCAGAAACCGAAATGCCGGGCCTGATGGCGGCCCGCGAGGAATTCGGCAAGTCGCAGCCGCTGAAGGGCGCGCGCATTTCCGGATCGCTGCACATGACGATCCAGACCGCCGTTCTGATCGAAACGCTGCAGGCGCTCGGCGCACAGGTTCGCTGGGCTTCCTGCAATATTTTCTCGACGCAGGATCATGCAGCCGCCGCGATTGCCGCAACCGGCACGCCGGTTTTCGCCATCAAGGGCGAAACGCTTGAAGAATACTGGACCTATACCGATAAGATCTTCCAGTGGCCGGACGGCGAGCCGTCCAACATGATCCTCGACGATGGCGGCGACGCCACGATGTATATCCTCATCGGCGCGCGCGCCGAAGCGGGCGAAGACGTTCTGTCGAATCCCGGTTCGGAAGAAGAGGAAGTGCTTTTCGCGCAGATCAGGAAGCGCATGGCTGAAACGCCCGGCTTCTTCACGCGCCAGCGCGACGCCATCAAGGGCGTGACGGAGGAAACCACCACCGGCGTCAACCGTCTTTACCAGTTGCAGAAGAAGGGCCTGCTGCCTTTCCCGGCCATCAACGTCAATGACAGCGTCACGAAATCGAAGTTCGACAACAAATATGGCTGCAAGGAATCGCTCGTCGACGGCATCCGCCGCGGTACTGACGTGATGATGGCCGGCAAGGTCGCCGTGGTCTGCGGCTATGGCGATGTCGGCAAGGGCTCGGCCCAGTCGCTTGCCGGTGCCGGCGCGCGCGTCAAGGTGACGGAAGTCGACCCGATCTGCGCGCTTCAGGCCGCAATGGACGGTTTCGAGGTCGTTACGCTGGACGATGCCGCTTCCACCGCCGACATCATCGTGACCACGACCGGCAACAAGGACGTGATCACCATCGACCATATGCGCAAGTTCAAGGACATGGCGATCGTCGGCAATATCGGTCACTTCGACAATGAAATTCAGGTGGCTGCGCTGCGCAACCTGAAATGGACCAATGTGAAGCCGCAGGTCGATCTTATCGAATTCCCGGACGGCAAGCGCATCATCCTGCTTTCCGAAGGCCGCCTGCTCAATCTGGGCAACGCGACCGGCCATCCGAGCTTCGTCATGTCGGCCTCTTTCACCAATCAGGTTCTGGGCCAGATCGAGCTGTTTACCCGCACCGACGCCTACAAGAATGAAGTCTACGTGCTGCCGAAACATCTCGACGAGAAGGTCGCGCGCCTGCATCTCGACAAGCTTGGCGCCAAGCTGACTGTGCTTTCCGAGGAACAGGCTGCCTATATCGGCGTCACTCCACAGGGCCCGTTCAAGTCGGAACACTACAGGTATTAACCATACATTAAGCATTGCACTACATGTTGAGACCGGACAGTTGACAAGCTGCCCGGTCTTTCTTTTTGCGAGCAAGATGCTTCACGTGGATTCGCCGGAAGGGTATTGTGTAGGCGAATCAAGGTGTTTGAGCGGGTGTTTGCGTTGCGCGTTTTTTGCCGGTTGTGGCGGGAAGCGACAGGACGATTCATCCGTTAAGCGCCGCGCATTGGCCCGGAAATCGGAACCGGTTTTCGGAAAGCACAATGCGCAGATCAAACAGTTAGAGTGTCCCTTGTGCGCTGGTAAGAGCGCACGGCGCTCTAAAATGTGTCGGCTATCGTGCACTGTGGTGGCGTGCGTATGGTCGGCCTTGATGTGTATTGAAGTGTTTTAATGCGGCCAGTCTGCCCAGTCGGCAGTTTTCATGGCCGGGTGGCGGAGAAAAGGACAACATGCCAGAGTTCGGCGCAGCGGGGATTTTGCGGAATGTTTCCGCAATCGTTACTGGCAGGCAATGGCGTCCTGCCGCCCATGTTGCAAGGCCGTTTGCCTGGCTTGCCCCCAAAAAGGCCCTGATGAAGGCTTCCGTTTCTGCTGCAACGCTTTTCGCGGCGGCGCCCGCCTTTGCGCAAGGCGCGGAATCGGCCCGCATTGCCCTTCCCTTTGGCGGCGGCAGTATCGGCGCTTTCGAGGTTATCCAGTTTTCCATGTTCCTCGGCGTCATGGGTGCAGCCCTTCTTTCTGCCGGATGGCTGATTCGCGAACGGTCACGCGTTACCGCCGAAAACAAGGAACTGCGCTCCAAATTCGCCGATCTCAATCTGGTCGCCCAGCGCAATGAAGCGCTGCTCAACCTCAAGGATCAGCGTATTGTTGTCTGGGATGGCCACAGCACGCGCGCTGAAGTCGTCGGGCTTTTGCCGGACGAAAGCGCTGCCCCGCAGGACCGTTCGGCCTTTCTGGCCTTTGGCCGCTGGCTGCGCCCGCAATCGGTCGTGGCGCTTGAACGGGCCATTGCGATGCTGCGCGAACAGGCGCGGTCTTTCGATCTCACGGTTGAAACCGTCAACGGCACCCTGCTCGACGTGCGAGGGCGCACGTCCGGCGGATTTGCGGTCGCCCGTTTCCTGAGCTTGCAGGGCGTGCAGGCGGAACGCGCGGCGTTGCAGGCGCAGAATCGTGAATTTTCCGAACGTATCGAGCTTTTCCGCCGTCTTCTTGACCGGATTGAGCAGCCCGTTTGGGTACGTGACACCGGTGGTCGCGTCGAATGGGTCAATGCGGCCTATGCACGTGCGGTCGATATGGCTGATGCAAGCCAGGTCATTTCCGAAGGCCGTGAACTTTTCGGAGCGCAGGCGCGCCAGCGTCTGGAGCGCGACCGTTTTGCCGAACCCGTCCTGCAGGAACAGCTCACGGCTGTCGTGCACGGCGATCGCCGTCTTTTCAACGTGACGGATGTGAGTGCGGAAACGGGTTCAATCGGCCTCGGCGTCGATCAGACCGAAGTGCAGGCGGTGCGGGAAGAACTGAGCCGTACGCTGAAGAGCCACGCGGAAACGCTTGACCAGCTTTCGACCGCAGTGGCTATTTTCGATCCTGAGATGAAGCTGCAATTCTTCAATCAGGCTTTTGCGAAGCTCTGGTCGCTTGATACGGCGTGGCTGGAATCGCAGCCGAGCAACACGCTGATCCTCGACCGCCTGCGTTCGGAAGGCAAACTTCCGGAACAGCCGGAATGGCGCAAGTGGAAGGATTCAGTCCTTTCTGCCTATCGCGCGGTCGAGCCGCAGGAACATATGTGGCATTTGCCGGATACGCGGACGATGCGCGTCGTCGCCAATCCGCATCCGCAGGGCGGCGTGACCTGGTTCTTCGAGAACATGACCGAAAAGTTCGAACTTGAAGGCCGTTACAACACGCTGATCAAGGTGCAGGGCGAAACGCTCGACCATCTGGCGGAAGCCGTGGCGGTGTTCGGTTCCGATGGCCGCATCCGGCTTTCCAATCCGTCCTTTGCCGATCTCTGGGCGCTGCCGATGCCGCTCATTGTCGAAGGCACGCATATTTCGTCGATCGCCAAGATCTGCAGCGAGCGCGGCGGCAATGGCCTTTGGGACGATTTCGTCTCCACCGTCACCGGCTTCCTCGACAAGCGCGACGGGCGCATCGGGCAGGTGGAACTGGATGACGGCACCATTCTCTCCTTTGCCGTGGTTCCATTGCCCAAGGGCCAGACCATGCTGACCTTCATTGACGTCACCGACACGGTGCGCGTCGAACGGGCACTCAAGGAAAAGAATGAGGCGCTGGAGCTCGCCGACCAGATCAAGAACGATTTCGTCCAGCACGTTTCCTATGAACTGCGTTCACCGCTGACCAACATCATCGGCTTTACCGAACTGTTGCAGACGCCGGCCTTCGGATCGCTCAATGAGCGTCAGATCGAATATCTCGACCATATCAGCACGTCGTCATCGGTTCTGCTGACGATCGTCAACGATATTCTCGATCTTGCTACCGTCGACGCGGGGATCATGGAGCTGGAAGTCGGCGAGGTTTCCGTCGTGGAAGCGATTTCCGCTGCCGCCTCCCGCTTAGGCGAGCGCATGCGCGACCACGATATCGGGCTCGATATCGACATTGCCGACGATGTGGATGTGTTCAAGGCCGATGCCAACCGCGTCCGTCAGGTGCTTTTCAATCTGCTGTCCAACGCCACGAACTATGCGCCGGAAGGCTCCAGCATCCGGCTGCAGGTGGCGCGCGAAGGATCGGAAATCGTCTTTGCGGTTCACGATGACGGTCCGGGAATGCCGGGCGAGGTGCTCGACACGGTTTTCAAGCGCTTCCAGTCCTATCCGAATGGCGGGCGCCGCCGCGGTGCCGGACTTGGACTTGCCATCGTCAAGAGCTTTGTTGAGCTGCATGGCGGTTCGGTCGATATCGATACGGGCTCCGGGCGCGGAACAACGGTCATTTGCCGCTTTCCGTCGGAAACACGCAGCTTCCGCATCGCCGCCGAATAAGATAAAGGGTGCTCATGAGCGCCTTACCATCCAGCATCAGCTATTTCTTGCCCGACGAAACCGCAACGCAGCGTTTCGGTGAAGATTTTGCCCTCGCCTTGCAAAAGGGCGATCTTGTTACGCTTTCCGGTGATCTGGGGGCGGGAAAATCCTCGCTTGCCCGCGCAATAATCCGGGCAATTGCCGATGATCAAGGGCTGGACGTTCCAAGCCCGACTTTCACGCTGGTGCAAAGCTACGAGAGCCTGCGTATTCCTGTGGCCCATACCGACCTTTACCGTATTTCGCACGGCGAAGAGCTGGATGAGCTGGGCCTGCCTGAATTTATGGAGGACGGCGTCGTTCTGGCCGAATGGCCGGAGCAGGGTGAGGGCTTTCTGCCCGAACCGTCTTTTGCCGTTACGCTGAGCCATGAAGGGGCAGGGCGGCGCATTGCTGTGTCCGGTCCCGTGGCCGCGATCCAGCGGCTGGAACGGAGCCGCGCAATCCGCGCTTTTCTGGAAAACAACGACCGCAGAGAGGCTTCGCGCCGGTATTTTCAGGGCGACGCTGGGCCACGCCGATACGAGCTGATTACAAGCACTTCTCACGGTGTAGAAGTTCTCATGAATGCGCCGGCGATGCCCTATGATCCGCCGCTGCGTGATGGCAAGTCCTATCGCCAGCTCGCCCATATTGCGGAAAATATTCAGGCATTCGTGGCAATAAATGGCTTGCTCGCAAAACATGGTTTTCGTGTGCCGCAAATGCGTGCGCTGGATATTGATGCAGGGCTTTTGATCCTCGAAAATCTTGGAACCGAGGGCGTTCGGGCAGCTTCCGGTGAACCTGTCGCGGAACGCTATGAAGCTGCCGGGCGCTTTCTGGCGCATCTGCACGGTGTCGCCTGGCCGGACCACGCGCCGGTGGAAGGCCAGCCCGACCACATCATCGCCGGGTTTGACCGTAATGCGATGATGATCGAGGTCAGCCTGATCGGCCAGTGGTATGCGCCGCGCATGATGGGCAGGCAGCTTACGGACGCGGAAAAGCAGGCTTTTGAAGCCGCATGGGACCGCGTGATCGCCGATATTGCCGATGTCGAGAAAAGCCTGCTCCTGCGCGATTATCATTCGCCGAACCTGTTCTGGTTTCCGGAGGCAGAGGGCAAGGACAAGGTCGGTGTCATCGATTTTCAGGATGCGATGATCGGACCAGCAGCCTATGACGTGGCTTCGCTGGCGCTCGATGCGCGGGTGACGATCTCGCCGGAACTGGAGCAGGCGGTGGTCGCAGCCTATTGTGATGAGCGCCGTGCGCTCGGACACGCGTTCGACGAAACCTTGTTCCGCAAGGCTTATGCTGTCATGGGAGCGCAGCGCAATGCCAAGCTGCTGGGGCTTTTCGTGCGGCTTGACGAGCGCGATGGCAAGCCGGCTTATCTGCAACATCTGCCGCGTATTCATGACTATCTCGGACGCGTGCTGAAGCATCCGGTCATGGCGCCTGTGGCGGCATGGTTTGAGCAATTGAAGCTGATGCAGCAGGAAGAGGCCGCGCAATGAAAATGCCTGAAACGTCCCCGAAGACGGCTATGGTTCTTGCCGCCGGTCTTGGCAAGCGCATGCGCCCCATCACCGAAACCATTCCAAAGCCGCTGGTCAAGGTGGCGGGCAAACCCTTGATCGACTGGGGACTCGACGCGGCAGCACTGGCAGGCGTCCGCACCGCAGTGGTCAATGTGCATTATTTAGCCGACCAACTGGATGAATATCTGCGCGATCGAAACGATATGGAAATCGTCATTTCGGACGAGCGCGACATGCTGCTCGATTCCGCTGGCGGCATTGTGAAGGCGCTGCCGATCCTGGGAACGCAACCGTTTTTCATTCTGAATGCCGATACATTCTGGGTAGGCGACGAGAAGGCCCCCAACCTCATGGCGCTGGCCGACCTTTGGGATGCAGACCAGATGGATATTCTCCTGATGACGGCGCGTCTCGATCAGGAAACCGGCTATGAAGGCAAGGGCGATTTCGTTGCCGACGAGAAAGGGCATCTGCGGCGCGCGCGCGATGTTTCGGGCGAGCCGGTGATCTATGCCGGAGCAGGGATCATCCATCCCCGCATCTTCGATGGCGCGGAGCCGGTCGTGTCCTCGCTCAACCGTTATTTTGATGAAGCGATTGCGGCGGGTCGCCTTTATGGTATGCCAATGACCGGGCACTGGCTGACCGTCGGCACGCCGGACGCAATCGGCAAGGCGGAGGCGGCACTGACCGCATTCGCATAAGGAGGCAGAACGCATGAGCGCACGCAGACCCAGAGATGGGAAACAGCGCCTGTTTTCAATTCCTCCCGGCACACCGTTTCTGCCAGCTTTTGCCAAGGCCCTTCTGGAAGGGCGGCTGGTCGAAGGTTTTCCCGGCAATCCTTCCGATCCGCTGGCATTGGCCAATGCCACCATCTATGTGCCGACGCGCCGTGCGGCGCGTGCGCTAAGATCGATTTTAGTAGATAAGAATCTAGCTAGAAGCGCAATTTTGCCGACGATAAAACCGCTCGGCGATGTGGATGAAGACGCGGCTTTCTTCAATGCCGGCTCGTCAGGCGTCTTCGACGTCAATCCGCCAATCGGTACGGCGGAGCGGCTTCTGCTTCTGGCACGGCTCATCCGACCGTGGCGGGAATCGCTGCCATCGCATGTGCGCGCCTTGTTTGGTGTTGACGACGTTTCCGTTCCGGCAACCACCGCCGACGCGATCTGGCTTGCCCGCGATCTGGCGGGGCTGATGGACCAGGTCGAGACCGATGGGGCGAAGTGGAGCGAGCTTGCGACGATTGCCCCGGAAGACCTCGCCGACTGGTGGCAGGTCACGCTTGGCTTTCTCAATATCGTCACCAATCTCTGGCCGGATATTCTGGCGGAGCGCAAGCTTTCAAACCCCGCCGCGCATCGCAACGATCTCATCTTTAGCGAAGTAAAGCGCCTGCGCGCCCATCCGCCTGCCGGGCCGGTTATCGTTGCGGGTTCCACCGGTTCCATACCGGCGACTGCGGAATTGATTTCCGCCATTGCAAACCTGTCGAACGGCGCGGTGGTGCTGCCGGGGCTGGACCGCGACTTGGACGATGCCGCCTGGCAGCTGCTGGCGTCGGCGACTGATAATCCGTCGACTTTCGGTCATCCGCAGTTCGGTTTGCGCAAGCTTCTCGATGCAATGCAGACCTTGCGCGACGATGTGGAACATCTGGACGATATGCCAGCCTCCAAACGCCTGCGCGAGCGGGTGGTCAGCGAAGCGCTGCGTCCGGCGGAAACGACCGACGCGTGGGGTAAGCTCGATATAGAGGCTGGCAGCCTGTACGCCGCCGCGCAGACGATCGACCTGATTGAAGCCGCCAATGAACGGGAAGAGGCGCTCGCCGTCGCTCTTGCCTTGCGTGATGCGATCAATGATGAGGGCAAGACGGCAGCGCTCGTCACCGCCGACCGCAATCTGGCCCGGCGTGTGGTGGGCGAACTTGCCCGTTTCGGCATCGATGCCGACGATTCCGGCGGCAGGCATCTGCGCGATGTCGAAACCACGACATTGCTGCGGCTGCTGGTCGAAACCGTGTTCAATCCGGGCGATCCGGTTGCCCTGCTGGCGCTGGTCAAGCATCCATTGCTGCGGCTGGAGGCTCCTCGTATCGAGCGACGCCTTGCTGCTGAGACTCTCGAGCTCATCGCCTTTCGCGGCGGTACGGGCCGCGCCTCCGTGCTCGATCTTCCGGCATTTTTCGACCGGCGGCTGGAGGAGAGCGCCAGCCAGCCCTGGCAACCGGCATGGCACGACACCGTTACGCCGGATATGATCGCGGCTGCGCGAAATCTTTGCGAAAGCCTGTCGAATGCCGTGGCGCCGCTCGCACCTTTCGTCCTCGCTGGCCGCAGGACTGAGATCGGCGAAATCGCGCGCGCCACGGTCGAGGCGCTGGAAAATCTGGCGCGCAACGAAAAGGCCAGCGTCGCGCCTTTTTATTCCGGCGAACGCGGAGAACAGCTCGCCGCCTTTTTGCGCGGTCTGGTTTCGAGCGAAGCCGGGCTCGATTTCGAAGCTTCGGAATGGCCCGCCGTGCTGGATGCCCTGATGGCGGGCGAAACGGTCAAGCCGCATCCGGGCGGCCATCCGCGCCTCTTCATCTGGGGTGCGCTGGAAGCCCGTCTGCAAACGATGGATACGGTGGTGATCGGCGGTCTCAATGAGGGCAGCTGGCCCGCCCGCACCCGCAACGACCCATTCATGTCGCGCCCGATGAAGTCGATGATCGCGCTCGATCCGCCCGAACGGCGCACCGGCCTTGCCGCTCACGATTTCCAGATGGCGCTGGGCATGGATCATGTCGTGCTGACGCGCTCGCAACGTTCCGACAATGCGCCAACCGTGCCTTCGCGCTGGCTGCAGCGGCTTGAAACGGTGCTGGGCGCGGATGTGACTGCCGAAATGCGCAGGCGCGGGGCGCGTTTCATCCAGTGGTCACGGGAAATCGATCAGGCACCTGACGTGCCTTTCGTCAAGCGCCCGGAACCTGCCCCGCCTGTCGCTGCCCGTCCGAAGCATTTTTCGGTGACGGAAATCGAAACGCTGCGCCGTGACCCTTATGCGATCTTTGCGAAAAAGATACTGAAACTGCGGCCACTTGAGCCTTTGATCCGTGATCCGGCGGCGGCAGAACGTGGCACATTGTTCCACGATATTCTGGGTCATTTCACGCAAGAGGCAATCGATCCGCTGGCACCCGATGCCGCCGAACGCCTGATGGAGCTTGGCCGCATTCTTTTTGCCGATATGGACCTGCCGACCGAAATCGAGGCCGTGTGGTGGCCGCGCTTCACGGCGCTCATCCCGCAGTTTCTGGCCTGGGAGCGCGAGCGCGCCTATAATGTCCAGACCCGCTTCGCCGAGATTTCTTCCGACAAGCGTGAGGTAGAAGGACTTGGCGTCACGCTATCCGGCCGCGCTGACCGTATCGACCTGATGCGCGACGGGACAGCCGAAATCATTGATTACAAGACCGGCTCGACGCCATCGCCCAAACAGGCGCATGTGCTGCTGTCGCCGCAGCTGGCGCTGGAAGCCGCACTTCTGGTGCGCGGTGCGTTTCGTGAACTGGGGTCGGTCCGCGCTTCGGACCTCACCTATGTCCGTCTCAAGGCGGGCGGCGAGGTGAAGCCGGAGTCGATCCTCAAGATCGGACGACCGCCGTCGGAGAAAACCGCGCCGGCGCTTGGCGAAGAATCCTGGCAGCGGCTGGCGCAATTGCTGGCTGAGTATCAGAAGCCGGAAAAAGGTTATCTTTCCCGTGCCCTGCCATTCCGTGAAACCGATCTGACGGGCGATTACGATCATCTGGCGCGGGTGCTGGAATGGTCTGCCGGAGGCGATGCTGGCGGGGAGGGTGAGGCGTGAAGAAGAAGCTTCATATTCCGCCGGAAACATTGTTTGCGCAGGGCAGGGCCGCCGATCCGGCGGCTTCCGTCTGGGTGTCGGCCAATGCGGGTTCCGGCAAGACGCATGTTCTGACCGAACGTGTTATCCGCCTGTTGCTGGAAGGCACCGACCCGTCCAAGATTCTCTGTCTCACCTATACGAAGGCGGCGGCGGCGGTGATGCAGAACCGCGTGTTCATGCGGCTTTCCGAATGGGCCGTCTTGCCAGATGAAGAGCTGGCCGAACGCCTGAAATCACTGGAAGGCCGCAGACCGGGCGATGCGCGTCTTGCAGCGGCAAGACGGCTCTTCGCGCGTGCGCTGGAAACGCCGGGCGGGCTCAAAATCCAGACCATCCACGCTTTCTGCGAAGCAATCCTGCATCAGTTCCCGCTTGAGGCGAACATTGCCGGTCATTTCGAGATGATGGACGATCTGATGCAGGCCGCACTTGTCGGTGAAGCACGGCGACAGTTGCTCGAAACCGCGCATGGCGGCGGTGACATGGAGCTCGCCGCGGCCTTTGCGGATGTTTTGCAGGCAGCAGGCGAGATGGGCCTGCAATCGCTTCTCGATGAGGCCGTCAGCAGGCGTAATGGCTTGCAGACCTATATCGCCGAACTGGGCGTGGCGGCGCATCGCAGCGAAGCTTTGCACCGGGCATTCGGCTTCGACCCGCAAACCAGTGAAGACGATCTTCTCGCCGACCTCTGGCCGATACCGGAATTTTCCGACGATGCGCTCGATCTTATCATGTCGGTCCAGAAGGGGGCTTCGCGCGCGCAGGATTTTGCGCTGCAGCTTCGGCGTTTCGATAAGGTGACGAACCAGCGCGACCGCGAAGCCGTGTTGCGCGCCGCCTTCCTGAAGAGCACCGGCGAGCCGAAATCCGGTTCCTATGTCTGCTCGGCAGCGGTGAAAAAACTTCTGCCGGATTTCGAGGAGGATTTCGACGCGGCGGCGGCGCGTGTCGAACAGGGGCTGGACCGGCTGAAGGAGTTGCGCCTTGTGCGGCTCAATCTTGCCGCGCTGACGCTGGTCGACAATCTGCTGCAACGCTATCACGACCTGAAACGCCAGCGCGGCCTGCTCGATTTCGAAGATCTCATCACCCGGACCGTGGCGCTGCTTGCCCGCAACGGGGCAGGGCAATGGGTGCAATACAAGCTTGATCGCGGCATCGACCATATTCTGGTCGATGAGGCGCAGGATACCAGCCCCAACCAGTGGCAGGTGATCCGCATGTTGTCGGAGGAGTTTTTCTCCGGCCTCGGCCAGCGCAATATCGGCCGTACACTCTTCGCCGTCGGTGACGAAAAACAATCGATCTATTCGTTTCAGGGCGCAGTGCCGGAGGATTTTGCGGCGCAGGGGCGTTCCGTCAGCCTGCGGGCGGAAGATGCGGAACTGAAATTCGAGCGCGTCAGCCTCAATTTCTCGTTCCGCTCCGCTCCCGATGTTCTGCAGGCGGTGGACGAGGTTTTTGCCAGACCCGAGGCCAATCGCGGCCTTGCGGGCGCAACGGTGCATGAAGCCATTCGCGCCGATGCGCCGGGCGAGGTGGAAATCTGGGATATGCTGACACCAGAAGCGGTGGAAGAGCCGGACGACTGGCGCGAGCCGGTCGATCATCTGGCGGCACCCGCTGTCCGTCTGGCGGATCAGATTGCGGCCACCATTCGCCACTGGCTGGATAGCGGCGAAGCTATTCCCGGACAGAACCGGCGGATCATGCCGCGCGACATCATGGTTCTGGTACGAAAGCGCGACCAGTTCATGCCTGCTCTGTCACGGGCGCTGAAAAACCTGTCCGTCCCGGTTGCAGGCGCTGACCGCCTGCGCCTCACCAGCCATATCGCCGTTCAGGACCTGATGGCGCTTGGACGTTTTGTGCTGCAGCCCTCGGATGATCTTTCACTGGCGTCTGTCCTCAAAAGTCCGCTGTTTGGCTGGGATGACGATCAGCTCTTCGAGCTTGCCCATCCGCGCGGTTCAAGCCTTACGCTGTTCGAGCGGCTCTATCAGCTCTCGCGTGATGACACTGCGCTGGGGGAGGTGCACAAGACCTTGAGCCGCTGGCGCAATATGGCCGACACCATGCCGGTGTTCGAATTCTATGCGCGCATATTGAGTGCAGACGGTGCACGGCGAAAACTTCTGGCGCGGTTGGGGCCGGAGGCGGGCGACATCATCGATGAATTCCAGAATTATGCGCTTTCCGCCGAGCGTGCCGGTTTGCCCGGCCTGCAAGCCTTTCTTGAAACGCTGGAAGCGGCATCGCCGGAAATCAAGCGCGAACTCGATCAGGGCCGCAATGAAGTGCGCATCATGACCGTCCACGCCGCCAAGGGGCTGGAAGGGGCGGTGGTGTTCCTGGTCGATCCGGGAAGCGCGGTCTGGACCGGCAGCCGCGCGCCAAAGCTCATTCCATTTGATTTTTCAGACGGCAATCCGCCGGTGAAAGGCTATCTCTGGCAGCCGAATGCCGGATACCAGACCGGGTTCACGGCGGCGCAGATCGAGAAGCTGAAAACGCGGGCGGAGGAAGAATATCGCCGCCTGCTTTATGTCGGCATGACGCGGGCCGAAGATCGCCTCATAATTTGCGGCTATCGCGGCACGCGCGAAAGCGGCGAGACATGGCATCGTCTTGTCGAGGATGCGCTGGCCACCAAGGCCGAAACATTCGTGCATCCCGTGCTGAAAGTTGCCGCCCGGCGTTATCGCAACACGCCGCGCGGAATGGTCGAGATTGCCGATCAGGACAGGACCGAGGATCATGCGCTGCCTTCGCTGCCGCTCGACTATCTGCGGCCGATAAAGCCGGAAACCGGACTGCCGCGCCCGCTGGCGCCGTCCGGCGCGTCGGCGCTGATCGAAGCCGATGAAGAGCCACCGCTCGATACGATTTCGCCGGTTCTGGGGCCGGGCAATGCTACGCCAGCCTTTGCGCTGCGGCGTGGTACGGCGATACACATGTTGCTGCAATATTTGCCTGATGTTCCGGAAACCGACCGTGAAGCACTGGCTCACGGCTATCTGGACCGTATCGCTGCCGACTGGCCGGAAACGGAGCGGCAGATGGCATGGCAGAGCGTCAGACGTATTCTGGACGATCCCACCTATGCGCCGGTCTTTGCAGAAGGTTCGCGTGGGGAAGTGGCTATCATGGGCACGATCGAGCTTGGCGGGCGCGATCATGCGGTGTCGGGCCAGATCGACCGCATCAGCGTCGGTGAGGACCGCGTGTTGATCGTCGACTACAAGACCAACCGGCCGCCGCCAAAAATCATCGAGGCAGTCCCGTTTGCCTATCGGGCGCAGCTTGCGCTTTATCGGGAATTGCTGGCACCACTCTATCCGGGACGGACGGTGGAAACAGCATTGCTCTTTACCGAAGGCCCGTTTTTGATGCCGTTGCCGGATGCGATCCTGGACGAAGCGTTGCAGTCCCTGAAAGACTCTCAAGTAAAGGTGACGAACCAGAACTTGACGGATGGCAGCAGACACGCCACATGATATAGCGAATAAAGAGCGGATTGTGTTGTGAGTCTGGAAAGACGTCTGCCGTTCTTGGTGAGAAAAGAGGATAGCCCTATGGCAACCGTTAAGGTCGATAACAGCAATTTTCAGTCGGACGTTCTTCAGTCGAGCGAGCCTGTCGTGGTGGATTTCTGGGCGGAATGGTGCGGTCCGTGCAAGATGATCGCCCCGGCTCTGGACGAAATCGCGAGCGAAATGGCCGGTCAGGTCAAGATCGCCAAGGTGAACATCGATGAGAATCCGGAACTGGCCGCGCAGTTCGGCGTGCGTTCGATCCCGACGCTTCTGATGTTCAAGGACGGCGAACTCGCCGCCAATATGGTCGGCGCTGCTCCGAAGAGCCGCCTTGCCGATTGGATCAAGGCTTCTGCTGCTTAATCAGCGCATCCAAGAAATGAAAAAAACCCGGCCTTCGAGCCGGGTTTTTTTGTTGGTGAGCAGAAAGAGTTCGGACTTACTTCGACTTTTTCTGAGCGCGGGCTCTGTCGTCGTCGCTTGGATTGCATTCCTGATGCGTTCCCGGGACGTAGAATTTTCCGTCAGCGGCGGGATTGGTGCCGCCATCGCACCCCGGCATTCCATTTCCCGTGCTTCCCCCATCGCCGCCATTGCCGCCGGACTGAGCGAAAGCGGGTGTCGCGACGCCAACCACAAGGAATAGAATTAAAAACAAAAACGTCCTCATCTCGATTCCTCCCGTGGAGCGAGATAGATTGCTCGTTATTCATTCTATTGCCGGAAGACCTTTGCCGCATCCCCCACTTGTTGCCAGCAACTGGTCAATCAAACAGGCGGAGTTCCATTGTCTCTCAAGACTTCACCTGCAAGATAAAGCGATCCGCCGATCAGGATACGAGGCGGCGCTTCGTCCGGGGGCCAAGTGTCTCGCAGAAGTTTCAACGCATTGGCAACCGAATGCACGGGTTCTGCCGAAAGATTGGCTTTCTGCGCCGAAATCGCCAGCTCATCATTGGGTATACCCGCATCGCTGGACGGGATCGGCACGGTAAAAACATGCCGCGCCATGCCGGAAAAGGCTTCGAAATAGCCGACCGGGTCCTTGGTGTTGATCATGCCGGTGATGAGGAACAGCGGGCGCGCATTACGCTCCTCAAGATCGCCGAAAGCTTCTGCGATCACAGCGCCCGCACCCGGATTATGACCGCCATCGAGCCAGATTTCGGATGCAGCCGGGGCCATATCCACGAGCGCGCCATGAGTTAGCCGCTGCATGCGGGCAGGCCAGTCCACCACCATCAGCGCCTTTTCGACGGCCTTGTCGGTCAGGCTGAAACCAGCCATCTGCACGGCCTCGATTGCCGCTGCGGCGTTGGAAATCTGGTGGCGTCCGGACAGGCGCGGCAATGGCAGGTCGATCAGGCCGTCCTCGTTCTGGAACACCATGCGGCCGTGTTCCTCGAAGGCGAGGAAATCCTGCCCATAGACCGACACCGGACAGCCAAGCCGGTCGGCGGTCGAGACGAGCACTTCGCGCGCCGCATCGAAAGGCTGGAACCCAACCACGACCGGGCAATCCTTCTTGATGATACCGGCTTTTTCAGCAGCGATCAGTTCCACGCGGTCGCCCAGATAGGCCTGATGGTCGATAGAGACCGGCATGATGAGCGAGACGGCGGGATCGGTAATGACATTGGTGGCGTCGAAACGTCCGCCGAGACCGACTTCCATGACGACGACATCCGCCGGATGCTCGGAAAAGAGCACGAAGGCGACCGCCGTCAAAATCTCAAAAACAGTGATATGCTGTCCGCCATTTGCCGCTGCAACGCGCTCTATGGCGTCGGCCAGAACATCGTCGCTGACCAGCTTTCCGCCACCGGGCGCCGCCAGACGATAGCGCTCGTGCCAGTGGACGAGATGCGGCGAGGTGTGGACGTGAACGTCAAAGCCGCCTGCTTCCAGAAGGGCGCGGCAGAAAGCCGTCGCCGATCCCTTGCCATTGGTTCCGGCGATATGGATGATCGGCGGCAGCTTCAGATGCGGATTGCCGAGCTTCTCCAGAAGACCGCGGATGCGGTCCAGGGAAAGATCAAAACCCTTTGGATGCAACTGCATAAGCCGCTCGATTGCGGCGGCGGCTTTTTCTGTCACGATCAGGCTGCCTTGCTGTCTGCTTCCGTCTTCTTGCCGTCCGGAATATCGCTGTTGGCAGGCTGCTTGGTCATGATCTTGAGCAGGCGCGCAATCGTGCTCTTCAGTTCAAGGCGCGAAACGACCATGTCGACCATGCCATGTTCCATGAGATAGTCGGCGCTCTGGAAGCCTTCAGGCAGCTTTTCGCGGATTGTCTGTTCAATGACGCGCGGTCCGGCAAAGCCGATCAGCGCGCCGGGTTCGGCAATATGGATATCGCCCAGCATGGCGTAGGAAGCCGTCACGCCGCCGGTGGTCGGATTGGTCAGAACAACGATATAGGGCAAACCTGCTTCTTTCAGCATTTCCACCGCAACCGTGGTGCGTGGAAGCTGCATCAGCGACAGGATGCCTTCCTGCATACGCGCGCCGCCCGAAGCGGCGAACAGGACCAGCGGACGTTCCAGCTCGATGGCCTTTTCAAAGCCCTGGATGATCGCTTCGCCGGCGCCCATGCCAAGCGAACCGCCCATGAAGCCGAAATCCTGCACAGTCGCGACAATCGGCAGACCTTCAATAGTGCCGATGCCGTTGACGACGGCGTCGTCCATGCCGGTGCGAGTGCGATAATCCTTGAGACGATCGATATATTTCTTCTCGTCGCGGAATTTCAGCGGGTCAACCGGCACTTTCGGCGCTTCAAGCGTGGTGTATTCGCCATTGTCGAAGAAGAAGCGCAGACGGTCCTTCGCCTTGATGCGCATGTGATGGCCCGAGGAAGGGATCACAAACTGGTTGCTCTCAAGGTCCTTGTGAAACACCATTTCACCGGTCGACGGATCCTTGATCCAGAGGTTTTCCGGCATTTCACGGCGGCCGAGCATCGAATTGATCTTCGGACGGACGTAGTTGGTGATCCAGTTCATAACGTTTGGTTCCGTTTCTTGTTCTTCGGCAAAGAGCTTGTCAGGCGCTTAGAGTCTGAGCGCGCATCTTGCCCCAAAACCGCTTCGCACTTTTTAGGATGCGCTTTAAATGGACGATTTATTGGGCGGCTTCAAGGCGTGTGGCGTGCACGCTCTCTGCAAGAGCGTGGACAAGCCGGGTTGCGGCGGCGACTGGATCGCCCTTCGCCTTGCCGTTTTCATCCAGTTCACCGGCAATCGCATTGACAATCGCCGTGCCGACGACGACGCCATCGGCATGGGTGGCGATGGCTGCTGCCTGCTCCGGCGTCTTGACGCCGAAACCGACGCAGATCGGCAGATCGGTGCTCTTCTTGATGTGGCGCACAGCTTCGCCGACCTTTGCCGTATCGGCAATGGCCGATCCGGTAATGCCGTTCATCGAGACGTAATAGACGAAGCCCGATGAATTATGCAGCACCTTCGGCAGGCGCTTGTCGTCGGTGGTCGGCGTGGTGAGACGAATGAAACTGATGCCCGCCTTCATGGCAGGAATGCAAAGCTCGGCATCCATTTCGGAAGGAAGATCGACGACGATCAGCCCATCCACGCCGGAAGCCTTGGCATCGGCCAGAAAGCGTTCCACGCCATAGATGTAGATCGGATTATAGTAACCCATCATGACAATGGGGGTCGTATCGTCTTCCTTGCGGAATTCTGCTGCCATATGCAGCGTCTTAGCCAGCGTCTGGCCGGCATTGAGCGCGCGCAGGCCAGCCGCCTGAATGGCGGGACCGTCCGCCATCGGATCGGAAAAGGGCATGCCAAGCTCGATCACGTCCGCACCGGCCCTAGGCAGGGCCTTCATCACCTTGAGCGAGGTTTCCAGGTCGGGATCGCCACCCATGAAATAGGTAACGAGCGCCGGACGGCCCTCGGCCTTCAGTTCAGCGAATTTGGTGTCGATGCGAGTAGTCATACCGTGCCCCGTGGCAAAGTGCGCGCCAGATAGTCGACAACGGGCTTGCCCGCCATCGCCGTTTCCATCCATGCGCGCCGTTCAAAGTCTATGATTCCGAGTTCCCACACGCAGGCCATCAAAATTGGCTGTGCGGGCATGAAGTCTACCTCGTCGCCGAGTTCCGACTGCCAGAGGATTTCCGTCGCGATGCCGCCTTCCAGCCACCAGTGCAGAAGCAGCCACAGGCTCTCCTCGCCCTGATGCAGAACGGCAAAGCCAGCGCCCAGATGCGGCAATGCGGTGAGTTTTTCGGCGGCGGTTTCGATCTGCCTGCGGGCGAGGCCGACAGCAGCCTCCGCAACAGGATTGGCCGGATCAGCTTCGATGATGTTGAGCTTGATCGTCGCCGGACCGCACGTCGTCAGGCCGTCGAACCATGCGGCTCGCGGCTTGTAGACGGAGATTTCGGCGATGTCGTTACCCATGTCAGATGTCCATGCCGAGAAGCTGGCCGACCGTGTGCACGTCCTTGTCGCCACGGCCCGACAGGTTGACGATCATCACCTGATCCTTGCCCATGGTCGGAGCCATTTTCACGGCCTGCGCGATGGCATGAGCGGATTCGAGCGCCGGAATGATGCCTTCGGTGCGGGTGCAAAGCTGGAATGCGTCCAGCGCTTCCGTGTCGAGGATCGGCACATAATCGACGCGTCCGCTGTCCTTCAACCATGAATGTTCGGGCCCGACGCCCGGATAATCGAGACCGGCGGAAACCGAATGGCCTTCGAGAATCTGGCCATCATCGTTCTGGAGGAGATAGGTGCGGTTGCCATGCAGCACGCCGGGACGTCCTGCGCTCATCGAGGCGCAATGTTCTTCGCCGTCTAGGCCGCGTCCGCCTGCTTCGACACCGACGATTTTTACCGAAGCATCGTCGAGGAACGGATGGAACAGACCGATGGCGTTGGAGCCGCCGCCAACCGCTGCCACGATCACGTCCGGAAGGCGCCCTTCCTGTTCCAGAATCTGCTGGCGTGCCTCATTGCCGATCACCGACTGGAAGTCGCGTACCAGTTCCGGATAGGGATGCGGCCCGGCGGCGGTGCCGATCAGGTAATAGGTGTCCTCGACATTCGTCACCCAGTCGCGCAGGGCTTCGTTCATCGCATCCTTGAGCGTGCCGTTGCCGGCGGAAACCGGCTTCACTTCGGCGCCGAGCAGCTTCATGCGGAACACATTCGGCTTCTGGCGCTCGACGTCGGTTGCGCCCATATAGACCACGCAGGGCAGGCCGAAGCGCGCGGCAACCGTGGCCGAAGCCACGCCGTGCTGGCCAGCACCGGTTTCGGCGATGATGCGGGTCTTGCCCATGCGCTTGGCAAGCAGGATTTGGCCGAGGCAGTTGTTGATCTTGTGGCTGCCGGTGTGATTGAGATCTTCGCGCTTGAAGTAGATTTTAGCGCCGCCCAAATGCTTGGTCAGGCCTTCGGCATAATAGAGCTTGGAAGGACGACCGGCATAGTAGGTGGAAAGCGCGGAAAGCTCAGCCTTGAATTCAGGATCGTTCTTCGCCGTTTCATAGGCTTCCTGTAATTCGAGGATCAGCGGCATGAGCGTTTCGGCAACGAAGCGTCCGCCGAAAATACCGAACATGCCCTCTTCATCGGGGCCTGTTTTGTAGGAATTGGGTTCAACCGGCTTGTTCAACGCTTTCGCTCCGTCATTTCAGGCTGTCTGCGGGCGTCAGTGACAGCCCGGAAAAAATTCTCGATGAGACGCACATCCTTTTCGCCGGGCGCGCGCTCGACGCCGGACGATATGTCGATACCCGGCGCCTTGGTCTTGTGCAGCGCTTCGGCGATATTGTCCGCATTCAATCCACCGGAAAGCATGTAATCGATATCCGCGTCAAGCGCAGCCAGAAGTTCCCAGTCGAATGACACGCCGTTGCCGCCCGGAAGGTCCGATCCCTTCGGCGGCTTGGCATCGAAAAGGAAGCGGTCGGCTATGCCCTTATAGGCCGCAATCGCTGCAAGATCGCTCGCCTCGCGCACCGAAAAGGCCTTCATGACCGGCAGGCCATAACGCGCCTTGATGAAGGCCACGCGTTCCGGCGTCTCATGGCCGTGAAGCTGCAGAATATCCGGCTTTACCGTTTTCACGATCTCGTCCAGCGTCCCATCGTCGGCATCGACCGTAACGGCCACCGCAAGCGCGCGTCCCTTGACCACATCGCGCAAGGCTGCCGCTGTCTGCGGTGTGATATGGCGCGGACTTTTGGGAAAGAAGATGAAACCGATATGCGTCGCACCGCCGTCCAGGGCGGCGGCAACGGCGTCGGGGGTTTTAAGCCCGCATATCTTGATATCGAGAACCATGGTTTTCCGTCGCATAAATCGGGGGGCTACTCAAGCTATTCCGTCCATTCCGATCTATTCGGAGACCGGATGGCCATCAAAACCCTGTGCGATCAGAAAATCATACGCTTCCATGACCTCAAGGGGAACCGCTTGCGCGATCTGATAGCCCTTGGCGGGATATTCCAGAATGCGTTGCAGGTCGCCTGTCATCTCATGGATAAGCATTTCGACCGGATGATCAGCCGTTGGCTGATCCTCAAAGGTGGTGAGCGGAGCGGTGATGCTTGCGCGCGCTTCCGGCCATTGCCGGGCTACTGTTGCGAGAACACGGCGCTGCGTCTGCGGCTTGGTCACGAGGATGGCGCTGAGGGCGCCGGGGGCGAGCTTTTCGCGGCTGAACCTTATGTTTTCGCCGATATTGGTGGCATTGGGTTCGACGGTGATCGCTTCTTCCGGAACGCCCCGCTTCATGGCGATTTCGGCAAAGGCTTCCGCTTCGCTGGCCTTATAGAGTTTCTCCGTCCAGTGACCGCTTTTGCCAGTAAACACCAGCCACGTCGCCATGCCGGACAAAAACAGATCGGCTGCCCGTTCCGCCACACGCGGATCGTAGCTGCCAAGCCCGATGATGACATCGGCGGTTTCCAGCGGATCATAGATGCAATGATAGTCCCACAGCACCTTGGCGGCGGTCAGTATGGATGGTTTCATGTAAAATCGATAGCCTGCAATGCGCTGCCATTGCGCTTCAGCCAAGCCTTGCAGCGCTCCGTATCGGGGCAAAGCTCATGGCAGAGTTTCCAGAATTTCGACCCATGGTTCATCTCGATGAGATGGGCCACCTCATGGGCGACAAGATAATTGATCACCGGGGCGGGGGCCATGCCGATGCGCCAGGAGAAGGAAAGGACTCCGTCCGACGTACACGATCCCCAGCGGCTCTTCGTATCCTTGAAACGCACCGCTTTGGCCTTGCGGCCCACAGTGGCGGTGTGGCGGACGACAAGCGCCTCTATCTCGCGCTTCACTTCGCGCTTGATGTGATCGGCAACGCGGCGGGGCAGATGTGCCGGGTCGCCATGGACGAGCAGGATGTTGCCTTCGAGAAGCTCGGTGGTGCCGCGTCCAGGCTGGTGCACGATCTTGTGCGGAACGCCGCGCAGGGGAATTTTGATGCCGGCGCGCACGCCCGGCTGGTCGGGCAGTTTTGCGATGCGGCTTTCGATCCAGCCCGCGTGGCGGCTGAGAAAACTCAGCACTTCGCGCTCGGGGAGTCCGGGAGGAACCGTGACGCGTAATCCCTTGCCGCCGGTTTCGATGCGCAAGGTCAGCCTTTTGGCACGCGGATTTTCAAAAACACGCAAAGGAAGTTCTCGTCCGGCGACCGCATGAATGCGCTCGCTGCGAACCGTTGTCGTGCCAGCGGATGCCCCTTTACCGCTGATTTGCCGAAGAAAGGAAAGGCCCATCTCTTAAGAATAAGCGATTCGTGCAGGAGCGCATCCCGAAAAGTGCGAAGCGGTTTTCGGGTACGGATTGCGTGGAACGCGCTGAAAAGGCGGGTTTTTCTGTGAAAGACAGGAAAAAACGGCGCGGACATGCCGCGCCGTTCAATGATTTTGCAGACTGTTTTACCGATCAAAGATCGGTGATGTCGTCCTTGCCGCCTTTCGCGCGGGTGGCAGGAGTTTTCTTCGCGCTCGCACGGCGTTCCGCCATGAAACGGTCGAACTCTTCCTTGTCGCGAGCGCGGCGCAGTTCTGCAGCATAAGCTTCGAATTCGGCGCGGGCTTCCTCGAGTTTACGGCGTTCTTCGGCCAGTCGCTCCAGCTCGGCGCGACGCCAGTCGTCAAAGGCCTCGTTGCCGGTGGTGCCGCCAAAGTTGAAGCTTTCACCCTTGCGGCAGTTGCGGAACGAGCCGAACATGGAATCGGTCTTCTCGTTCACGCCGCGCTTGAACCCTTCGAGGCGATCACCCCAGAGGATATAGGCGAGCATGGCAAGGCCAAGCGGCCAGAACAGGAAAAAGCCGAGCACCATCAGCGCAATCGTGGCTGGCGTCCATGCCGGGCGGATCAATGCAGTATTGGTCATGGTCTGCTCCGTCGAAAAGCGCATGCCTACGACCGTCCGACATCGTCCGGCCACATGCGCGAAACCAAGGCCTGCCAGCCCGCTCCATGCGGGCATTCTCTTCTGGCGGCTTGACTTCGACGTGGTGAAAAGATTGCGGCTTTTCAAGAATGCAACCGGAGGATTCGCAACCCTCTTCACCTAACCAATGTAATTATTTCGAGATTTTTTTGCGAAGATGTTCGAGAAAAGTCACGCAAAGCCCGGCGATCAGTGCCCAGAAGGCGGAGCCGATGCCGAAAAAGGCCATGCCGGAGGCCGTCACTGCGAAAGTTACGGTGGCCGCAAGACGTTCCTGTTCATCCTTCAGCGCCAATGACATCGCGTTGATGAACGGGCCTGTCAGCGCCAGACCGGCAACAAGGGCGATGAGGGTTACCGGCAATACGGCAAAGATCGCGACCAGTGATGCCCCGAACAGGGCAAACACCACATAGATCGCCGCATAGACTGGCCCGGTGAGCCAGCGCTTGGTGGCATCGGGATGCGCGTCGGGGTTGGTGCAAAGCGCCGCCGAAATCGCGGCAAGATTGGTGGTCGAAGCGCCGAAAGGTGCCGTCAGCAGGGAAAACAACCCGGTTACGCGCAGGCAGGCGCTGGTCGGCGGCTTATAGCCTGATGCCCGCAATACGGCGAAGCCCGGCAGGTTTTGCGACGCCATGGTCACCAGATAGAGCGGGATCGCAATGCCGATCATCGCGCCCATGTGGAACTCCGGCCAGATAAGCGTAAGCGTGGAAATCTCGGGCGCGGGCAGCGCGGGCGAGCGCCCCGTGACCAGAGCAAAGACCATGCCGATGACCAGAACCGCAATGACGGCGAGCGAAGGATTGAACAGGCGAATGACGAAGAACAGCGCCACCAGCGGCAAAACGAAAACTGGATCGCCGGGCACGGTCTTGGCGGCGGCAATGACGAAACTGAGCAGCACACCTGCTAGCATGCCCGATGCAACGGAAGCCGGGATGCGTGAAACGAGCACCGACAATTGGCGGATAAGCCCGGTGGCAACCAGTGCCAGTGCGGTCACGATGAAAGCGCCGACCGCTTCCGGCATGGTGAAACCGGCACTCGCGCCGATCAGCGCCAGCCCGGGTGTGGACCAGGCTGCGATGATGGGCATCTTGTAGCGGGTGCTGAGCCAGGCGGATGAGGCGGCAATTGCAAGGCAGATAGCCGTGACCCAGCTTGCGGTTTCGGCCTGTGTGGCGCCCAAAACCTGCGCTGCGGCAATGATGAGTGCCAGCGTGCCGCCGAAGCCGACAATGGCCGCAACCGCAGAGGAAGAAAAAACCGAAAAACGCATGATCGTGCCCCGCTATGATTTTTCGCCGATGCGTTCCGCCAGACCGGATACGGTGCGGATCAGAAGTTCGAGGTCCTGCGGTCGCGAAAGGCGATGGTCGCCGTCGCGCACCAGCGTCAGGGTCACGTCATCGACGGGCAGGTGTTCCACCAGCGTCAGCGCGTGCCTGTAGGGAACGTCCGGATCCTGCATCCCTTGAAGGATATGCACGGGACAGCCAGTCTCGATGATGCCTCTGAGAACCAGATTCTTCCGGCCATCCTCGATCAGCGCCCGGGTATAGATATAAGGATTGGGCGAATATTCGGAGGGCTCTTCGAAATAGCCTTTCTCCTGCAGGTCGGTCTTCTGTGCGTCGGAAAGCGTGGGTTCGACGAGCACAGCCGTAAAATCCGGCGCCGGCGCAATCAGCACGATACCGGCAGGCGGGTTGCCTTCCTTCTTGAGTTCCTGCGCCATGCGCAGCGCGATCCATCCGCCCATGGAGGAGCCGACGAGAATCTGCGGGCCTTTGGCAAACTGCCGGTAAACGGCAAGACTTTCGGCGAGCCAGCGCGAGATGGTGCCCTGATTGAAATCGCCGCCCGATTCGCCGTGGCCGGAATAGTCGTGCCTGAGCGCGCTGTGGCCGGTCTGCCCGGCCCAGTCATCGAGAACCGCGGCTTTGGTGCCCAGCATGTCCGAACGATAGCCCCCGAGCCAGACGACGCCCGGAGACTTGCTTCCGGCTCTGTGACGCAGGGCGATTTTCGCTCCGTCCACGTCGATGAATTCCGGCCCCGCAACGTCCATGTCAGATCTCCTTAATTTACCGGGCTGTTTTGGCATGTTCCCAAAAGAGAGAAAACCCGCCATGTGGGGCGATGCCCTTGAAATGACGGGAAATGTGACCGATATGCCGCTTGTCCGCCGCGAAATGATGATAAAAAGCACGTTTATCACGCGGGGGTGATTTTTCCTGTCAAAGATGCTATTGACTTCGCCGCGTGCTTGACGACATTTCCGCGATCAACTGTGGTTTGATCGGGGCCATGCCGTCTGGCAGCAAGCATCCGACCGCATGAGACGTAACAATTAGGAGATAACGACCATTCGCCGACCCTTCAGAGCGACGCCGGTTCAGAAAGACGGACCGCGCTCCAACCGTGATATCCGGGTTCCCCGGGTTCAGCTTATCGATGCCGAAGGCCAGAACCACGGTGATGTTTCCATTCAGGAAGCTATCGCCATGGCTGAAGAAGCAGGACTCGATCTCGTCGAGATCGTGCCGAACGCGGAGCCTCCGGTTTGTAAGATCGTCGACCTCGGCAAGCTGAAGTATCAGAATCAGAAAAAGGCCGCCGAAGCGCGCAAGAAGCAGAAAACGGTTGAAATCAAGGAAATCAAGATGCGACCGAACATCGACACCCATGATTATGAGGTGAAGATGAAGGCTGCTCAGCGTTTCTTTGAGGAAGGCGACAAGGTCAAGGTTACCTTGCGTTTCCGCGGACGCGAAATGGCGCACCAGGAACTTGGCATGAAGCTTTTGCAGCGCGTCAAGGAAGACACTGTCGAAATCGCCAAGGTCGAGTCCGAGCCGAAGCTTGAAGGCCGTCAGATGATGATGGTTCTCGCTCCGCGCTGAACATTTCGAAATGCCTTGGAAAAGCCGCCTTCGGGCGGCTTTTCATTTGCCCGGACAAATATGAGATAACGGAAATACCATGAAGACTTTGGGCGAACTGGGGAAGTATCAGCAGCGGCGGCGCCTCGCAATCGGCGTCGTAGTGGTGCTTCTGGTTGTGGCGCTGCTTTTCGTAGGCTCGCGGTCGACCGGGCATTTTCACGAATATATTGAGGCTTTCGGTCTCAGCCTGATCGTTGCGGCCATTATCGGCCGCATGTGGTGCACACTCTATATCGGCGGGCGCAAGAGTGCGGAAATCGTGCAGAGCGGGCCCTATTCGGTCACGCGCAATCCGCTTTATGTCTTCAGCAGCATAGGTGCGATGGGTATCGGCGCGCAGACCGGCAGTCTCATCATTGCGATGACTTTCGGCGTGCTTTGCTATCTCGCTTTTTCCGTTGTCATCCGGACGGAAGAGAAGTTCCTCCGGCAGAATTTCGGCAAGCCGTATGAAGCCTATTGCGCCAGTGTCCCGCGCTTTTTCCCGAAGCTTTCGCTGTTTCATGACGACAAGGAGCTGATCGTCCGTCCCGACCGGCTTTACCGCACCTTCACGGATGGTCTGGTGTTTTTCGTCGCCTATCCGTTTTTCGAGTTCGTGGAATATTTGCAGGATACCAATGTTCTGCCGGTGCTCCTGCACCTTTATTGACGTCTAGATGGCGATTCAGCCCAATTCGGGCATTGCCTTTTGCGGTCTTTGAGCCTATAAGGCCGCGTTCGAACCGCCCGGCAGGGCATGCCGTGGCGGTTTCGTATGCTTTTCAGGCTTGGTCAGTCTGGAAGTGAAAACAGGGTTCCGGTCGGTGGTGAGCACCGACGCCGCTCAAACAAGAGGCGTGGAGTGCCGCAGGCACGACGGGGACTAAACAAAGGAGTAGCAAAATGCCCAAGATGAAGACCAAATCGGCCGCCAAGAAGCGGTTCAAGATCACCGGCACCGGCAAAGTCAAGGCCGCAGCTGCTGGTAAGCGTCATGGCATGATCAAGCGTTCGAACAAGTTCATTCGCGATGCACGCGGCACCATGGTTCTCGCCGATGCCGATGCAAAGATCGTGAAGCAGTTCCTGCCGAACGGCCTCTAAGAGTCTGAGAAGGAGATCATAACATGGCACGCGTAAAACGCGGCGTTACCGCCCACGCAAAGCACAAGAAGGTTCTGGATCAGGCTGCTGGTTTCCGTGGCCGTCGCAAGAACACCATCCGCACCGCCAAGGCTGCAGTTGACCGTTCGAAGCAGTATGCTTACCGCGACCGCAAGAACCGCAAGCGCTCGTTCCGCGCTCTCTGGATCCAGCGCATCAACGCTGCTGTCCGCGAGCAGGGCCTGACCTATGGCCGTTTCATCGACGGTCTTGCCAAGGCTGGCATCGAAATCGACCGCAAGGTTCTGTCCGACATCGCAATCCACGAACCGGATGCGTTCGGTGCGCTGGTTGCATCGGCAAAGAAGGCTCTCGAGTACCTCAAGAACACCGAGACGCCGAACGCTTTTGAAGGCGCTGTCCGCTAAGCCAGCCGCCTTTCCCAAGCAGTATTGATAATTTTGGGGACCCGCGCTGGCTCGGCTGGCGCGGGTTTTCGCTTTTCGGGAGTTCAAACCGGGCATGAAGGATGAACCGGGCAAGCTGAGACTGGATCTGGATGCGGATGATCTCCGCAGCCTGCTGGTGCTGCTCGCCCAGAGCCAGGGCAAGCGCATTTCCAGCGCTGTCATTGGCGGTCATCGTGTCTGGATCAAACGCTATGATGCCGAAAGACGCCCGCTCCCGAAGCGCCTGCACAGCCTGATTTCGCCTCTGCTTCCCTACCCGTTCCTGCGTAGCCCGAAGGATGAAGGTGAGGCGCGCATGGCCGACCGCGAAGAGCGCAAGATGGCCGCTTTCCTTCAGGCAGGCTTTCAAGTGCCCCGGATCGTCTACCATCAGGGAGCGGTGATGGTTCTGAGCGATGTTGCACCGATCATTCAGGATCGGCTTGACCGCTTGCGCCGCGACGATCAGCAGGGACATGACGCGCTTCTCGTCCATTGTGCGCGTGCTCTGGGCGAGGCGCATGCGGCCGGGCTTTGCCACGGGCGTCCGCATCCGCGTGATTTCTTCGAGAAGAACGGCGTTGCCGGTTTTCTCGATTTCGAGGAGGAACCGGAAACCGTCATGCCACTTGCGGCCGCGCAGGCGCGCGATGTCTGGCTCCTGTTTTTCCAGATCACCGCGCAGGCGCGCCTTGCAGAAACGCCGAAACGGGCATTCGCGGCCTATCGGACGGTTGCGCCGGCGGCAGTGATTCCCGAACTGAAGAAAATCGTCGGATTTTTCCGATTTACCATCGCGCCTTTGAGGCTGTTCCGCCGCATTTTTCTCGGTGGCGACGGAAGACGGCTTTTGCAGGCGATGGAATTTTTTGACGCCAATCTTGATGCGTCTCACCAATCAGGTCAAAGAGAGTGACGACAACGCTTCTTTGGCTGCCAAGCGAAATATGTGGAGCGCTGCAGGCGCAAACAGGGAACTCGAAACAAGAGGCGTGGCGTGCCGCAGGCACGCCAGGGATGTGAACCAAGAGGCGTGGAGCGCCGCAGGCGCGACAGGGATTTAAACAATGAGTGATCTAGAACAACTCGAACGGCAAATTCTTGAAGATATCGCGGCGGCGTCTGACGAGCCGGCGATTGAAGCTGTGCGTGTCGCAGCCCTTGGCAAGAAGGGTTCGGTTTCGGAAAAGCTGAAAACGCTGGGCAGCATGACGCCCGAAGAGCGCCAGGCGCAGGGACCGGCCATCAACGGCTTGAAGAACCGGGTTACCGAAGCGCTGACCGAGCGCAAGACCGAACTGCGCAGACAGGCGATTGCAGTGCGTCTTGAGCGCGAAAAGGTCGATGTGACGCTTCCCGTTCGCGAAAGTGCTGCATCGCGCGGCCGCATCCATCCGATTTCGCAGGTGATCGACGAGATCACGGCAATCTTCGCCGATATGGGGTTCTCGATTGCCGAAGGTCCGGATATCGAAACCGACTATTACAATTTCACTGCGCTGAATTTCCCGGAAGGGCATCCGGCACGCGAGATGCACGACACCTTTTTCTTCAATCCGGACGAGAAGGGTGAGCGCAAGCTTCTGCGCACGCATACCTCGCCGGTGCAGGTGCACACGATGGAGAAGTTCGCCGCCATCCGCGACGAGGAAGGTCGCGACGAGCCGATCCGCATCGTCATCCCCGGAAAAACCTATCGCATGGATTCCGATGCCACCCATTCGCCGATGTTCCATCAGGTCGAGGGTCTGGTGGTCGACAAGTCGGCCAATGTCGCCAACATGAAGTGGGTCCTGGAAGAATTCTGCAAGGCCTTCTTTGAAGTGCCTTCGGTCAAGATGCGCATGCGTCCGAGCTTTTTCCCGTTCACCGAGCCATCGGTTGAAGTTGACATCCAGTGCGACCGTTCCGGCCCGCATGTGAAGTTCGGCGAAGGCAATGACTGGCTCGAAATTCTGGGCTGCGGCATGGTGCATCCCAACGTGCTGCGCGCTTCCGGCTACGATCCGGATGTCTATCAGGGCTTTGCCTGGGGCATGGGTATCGACCGCATCGCCATGCTGAAATACGGCATGCCCGATCTGCGCGCCTTCTTCGACGCAGATGTGCGCTGGATCGAACATTACGGTTTCCGTCCGCTCGACATTCCGACGCTTTTCGGCGGATTGAGCGCGTAAGGACAGGAAGGGACAAAACAAATGAAATTCACACTTTCCTGGCTCAAGGATCACCTTGAAACCGATGCGACGCTGGAACAGATCGTCGAGAAGCTGACCGATATCGGTCTTGAAGTGGAATCGGTCGATGACCGTGCAGCTTTCAAGGCGTTCAAGATCGCCAGGGTCCTGACAGCAGTTCAGCATCCGGACGCCGACAAGCTACGTGTGCTTTCCGTCGACGCGGGCGACGGCAAGCCGGTTCAGGTCGTCTGCGGCGCGCCGAATGCCCGCGCCGGTCTGGTGGGTGTTCTGGGCCGTCCGGGCGACTATGTTCCGGGTCTTGATGTCACGCTTTCCGTCGGCAAAATTCGCGGTGTCGAAAGTTTTGGCATGATGTGCTCGGAGCGCGAGCTTGAACTTTCCGACGAGCACAATGGCATTATCGACTTGCCGGAAGATGCTCCGGTCGGCACCAGCTTCGCGACCTATGCGGGTTTGGATGACGCGGTGATCGAAATCGGTCTGACCCCGAACCGGGCCGACTGCACGGGCATTCATGGCATTGCACGCGATCTTGCCGCAGCCGGTCTCGGCACACTCAAGAACACTCTGCCGGAAGCCATCACGGGCGAAGGCGAAACGCCGGTCAAGGTCGTTCTCGATCAGGACGCGGAAAATCCGTTCTGCACCGGCTTTGCGCTGCGCATGGTCAAGGGCGTCAAGAACGGCCCGAGCCCCAAATGGATGCAGCAACGTTTGAAGGCCATCGGCCTGCGCCCGATCAACGCGCTGGTGGACATCACCAATTACGTGACCTTCGATCAGGGCCGTCCGCTGCACGTCTTCGACGCGGCCAAGGTCAACGGCAATCTGACGGTGCGTGCGGCAAAGGATGGCGAAACCATTCTCGGCCTTGATCAGCGTGAATATAAATTCAAGCCGGGCATGTATGTGATCGCCGACGAAAACGGCCCCGAATCGATTGCCGGCATCATGGGCGGTGAACATTCCGGCTGTGATGAAAATACGGTGGATGTGCTGATCGAGTCTGCTCTGTGGGACCCGCGCATGATTGCACGCACGGGTCGCGAACTCGGTATCGTCACCGATGCGCGCTATCGCTTCGAGCGTGGCGTCGATCCGGAAATGATGGTTCCGGGTGCAGAAATCGCGACCAAGCTGGTGCTGGAACTCTGTGGCGGCGAGCCGACAGTTCTCGACGTGGTTGGCTACAGCAAGCCAGAGCCGCGCGTGATCGATTTCCCGGTATCGGAAGTCAAGCGCCTGACGGGTATCGACGTTCCTTACGAAACGTCGCTCGATATTCTGAAGCGTCTGGGTTTCGGCGTGGAAGGTGACGGCAAGGTCATCAAGGCAATCATTCCGTCATGGCGCGGCGATGTGGAAGGCAAGGCCGACCTCGTTGAAGAAGTCATGCGCATTCACGGCATCAACCGGATTGATCCGCAGCCGCTGCCAAGCCACGGCGCGGTCAATGGCCGTATCCTGACGACGCTGCAGATCCGCACGCGTCATGCGCGGCGTATGCTGGCATCGCGTGGCATGATGGAGGCGGTGACCTATTCCTTCATTTCTGAAGCACAGGCAAAAATCTTCGGTGGCGGCAAGCCGGAGCTGAAACTTGCCAACCCGATTGCATCGGACATGTCGGACATGCGCCCTTCGCTTCTGCCGGGCCTCTTGGCTGCAGCACAGCGCAATGCGGATCGCGGCTTTGGCGATACGGCACTGTTCGAGGTCTCTGGCATCTACGAAGGCGATACGCCCGATAAGCAGCGTCGCGTTGCGGGCGGCGTGCGCCGCGGCACGGCCAAGGTTGACGGCTCGGGCCGTTTCTGGGCCGGCAATGCGGCCCCGGTCGGTGTGTTCGATGCCAAGGCCGACGCGCTCGCAGCACTGGAGGCCGCCGGTGCGCCGGTAGATCGCATCCAGATAGAAGCCGGTGGACCGGAATGGTTCCACCCGGGCCGTTCCGGCACGCTGAAGCTCGGCCCCAAGGTGGTGCTTGGCCACTTCGGCGAGTTCCATCCGGACACGCTGGAAGCGCTCGACGTGGCGGGCAATCTCTGCGGCTTCGAAATCTATATCGATGCGATCCCTGAGCCGAAGGCAAAAGCGACCCGCACCAAGCCTGCTTTGAACCTCTCACAGTTCCAGAGCCTGAAACGTGACTATGCGTTCGTGGTGGATGCAGATGTCGAAGCCGGAAATGTCGTGAAAGCGGTTTCCTCTGCCGACAAGAAGCTGATCGTCGGCGTGCAGGTGTTCGACATCTTCACAGGCAGCACGCTTGGCGAAGGCAAGAAGTCGATTGCGGTTGAAGTGCTGTTGCAGCCGCAGGACCGCACATTGACCGATGACGATCTGGAAGCATTGTCGAAGCAGGTCGTGGCAAGCGTCGCCAAGCAGACCGGCGGCGTCCTTCGCGGGTAAAGATCGGAAACGTGATGAAGATGAAAACGCCAGTCTGATGAATTCAGGCTGGCGTTTTTTGTATTTACAAATATAATAATAGAATTGTTCAATATATTTCTGAATTTAACAATACTGCAATAGGATAGATATGCGCTATTTTCATGTTGTTTTGATTTTGTTTTTATTTTCTCTCTCGGGATTATGCTCCAGCGCGGCAGAGCCGCAATCAAGGCTGGATCAAATCATTGCCCGCGGAGTTCTGAAAGTCGGCACGCCGGGCGATTACAGCCCGTTCAGCTTCAAAGATCCGAAAACCGGAGAATTTACCGGGCTTGATATCGATCAGGCACACAGTCTGGCAAAGTCCCTGGGTGTCCATCTGGAAATCGTCGAAACATCGTGGCCGACGCTCACGCAGGATTTTCGCGACGACAGGTTCGACATCGCGATGGGCGGTGTTTCGATCACGCTGGAACGGCAAAAGATCGGATTGTTTTCCCATTCCTATCTGGAGGATGGGAAGGCTCCGATTGCACGCTGTGCAGACAAGGACAAATACAGGACAATAGCCGAGATAGATAAGCCCGGTGTGAAGGTTATCGCCAATCCGGGCGGCACGAATTCTGTATTCGTGCGCGACAATATCAGACAGGCGCAAATCATCGCATGGAAGGACAATAAAAGCATCTTTGACGCGCTCGCAGCCGGGGAAGGCGACGTGATGATTACCGACGGCGCGGAAACGCACTATCAGCAGAAGCTGCGCCCCGGCATCCTGTGCGCTGTTGATGTCGCTAAACCCTTCAATCATATCGAAAAAGCCTACTGGATTCAGCGTGATCCCTACTGGGCTGCTTTCGTCGATCAGTGGATCGACCTGTCGAAACAGGACGGCAGTTTCGATGCAATCCGTGACGAGTGGATCAATTGACGAGATCAGGCTGGCCGGTTGCACGGACAGGCATGGCAAGCATCGCCATATCGATGATCTTTTGCACCGCGGCGCGTGAATTGCCGTCGCGGGCTTCAAAAGAGATGCTCTGCTGGATCATGTGGTAGAATTCGGTCATCTGCGCAATATCGGCATGCGCAGGTAAGTCACCGGCATCGATAGCCCGTTCCAAACGCTTGAAAAGCCGCTCATGATTGGCGTGACGGATAGCCTGGAGAAATTCCTTCACAGGCACATTTTCAGGTTTGCATTGGATCGAGCTGACGCTGATCATGCAGCCGCCCGCCGGGCAGGCGAATGCGCTGTCTGCACTCAGTTCCAGCCATTGGCGCAAGCCGTCATGAATGGTTGGCGCATTTTCAAGCGCGTCGAAAGGGGCTGCACCGATTGTGCGGCGATAATAATCGACAGCCTCACGAAACGCCTGCTCCTTGTTGCCAAAGGCGGCATAGAAGCTTGGCGGGGTGATGCCGATGGCGGTCGTGAAATCGTTGATCTGGGCGCATTCATAGCCCTTGGCCCAGAAAACCTTCATCACCTTTTCCAGCGCGGCATCTCGGTCGAAGCTGCGCGGGCGTCCGCGTGGAACCATTTTTCTCCCTTTCTATAGTCTTCTCTATATAATTCTCTTGACCGTTGGGGGCAAGGTGATAATAGATTATGTAATCTACACTACATAAATAGGATTCGTCCCATGAACGATACGTGCGAATCTGCCCTTGCGGCGGAAGGGGTGGCTGTGCCTGCAAAAAAGGCGCGCGCAATCCCGCTGGTTGTCTATTGCCTCAGTCTCGGTGTTTTTGCGCTCACAACTTCGGAATTGATGATTTCCGGCATGTTGCCTTCGCTTCAGCAGGCGTTCGGCCGCTCCATTGCCGATATCGGCAATCTGATATCGCTCTATGCGCTTGGCATGATGGTAGGCGGGCCGTTGGTAACGATACTGTTTCTGGCGCTGAAGATTGAGAACAAGCGGGGACTCCTGCTTCTGCTGGTCTTCTATGCGGCCGCGCAAAGCGTTGCGGCGTCCACCAGCAGTTTTCAGGTCTTGCTCGTTGCCCGCGTCCTGACCGGCATGGCGGCGGCGACAAGCTTCGGGTTGATGCTGGCCATCACGGCGCAGCTCGTCGGGCCGGAACTGCGCGGGCGCGCCTCGTCGCTCGTTTTTGCGGGCCTCATGCTTTGCACCGTCTTCGGTGTGCCCATAGCAACCGCAATCACCAATGCGTTCGGCTGGCGGGCGAGCTTCTGGGCCATTGTTGTTCTGATCCTCGTCTGTGCGCTCGTCATTGCAATCAAGATTGAGTCGTCGCCCGATGCGCCGCAGGCCGATCTGCGTTCCGAACTGAACGAAATGCGCAAGCCGAAACTCTGGGCTGCCTACGCCACAAGCGCGCTCGTCATCGGCTCCTCCTTCGCCGTCTACAGCTATCTGTCGCCGATCACGACGCAGCTTGCCGGCTTTTCGGCGATGCAGGTGCCATTGCTGCTGGCAGTCTATGGCGGCGCCAATATCATCGGAAATTATGTTACCGGGCGGTTCGCCGATCGCCATACGATCCCGACTATCGCTATCGGTATCCTGTTCATGCTGTCGGCCATGCTGATCTTCGCGCTTTTCGCAGAGTTGAAGCCCGCTGCAATCCTCGCCATCGTGATGATCGGCCTGACGGGGATTGCGCTCAATCCGGCCTTCATCGCGCGGGTGATGCGGATCGCACATCCGGGCGCGCTGGTAAACGCGATGCACGCTTCGGTCATCAATATCGGCCTCGGGCTGGGGCCGTGGGTTGGCGGACAGGCAATGGAGGCCGGGTATAGCCTTCATGCGCCGCTCTGGGTCGGCTTTGCGATGACATTGGCCGGGCTTCTGACACTCGCACCGCCAGCTTTGCGCAGGATGTAAAAAAAGGGAGCCCGAGAGGCTCCCTTTTTTTTGGAATATTTTGATCAGAGACCGGTCAGCGCAAGTTGCTGTTCGTTGTAACGCTTGCCTGCAATCAGGTTCGGCGTGGACACTTCGTCCAGGCGTTGCAGGTCCTCCGGTGTCAGCACAACTTCGACAGCTTTCACATTGTCTTCCAGATGGCGGATTTTTCGCACGCCGGGGATCGGCACGATGAAATCGCCTCGGCTCAACACCCACGCCAGCGCCAGTTGCGCAGGCGTGACCTGCTTTTCCTGCGCAATCTCGACGATGCGATCCACCTGCCGGTTGTTGGCTTCCAGATTGCCCGGCTGAAAACGCGGCAGGGTCTTGCGGAAATCGTCTTCGGCAAGGTCCGACTGCGAGCGCAATGTGCCAGTCAACATGCCGCGCCCGAGCGGACTATAAGGTACGAAACCAATACCGAGTTCACGGCAGACGAGCAGCACACTCTCTTCCGGATCGCGTGCCCATAGCGAATATTCGCTTTGCAGCGCGGCGATGGGGTGGACCGCATGCGCACGGCGCAGGGTGGAGGCTCCCGCTTCGGAAAGACCGATGGTGCGAATTTTTCCCTCATAGATGAGGTCCTTCAAGGTGCCGACCACATCTTCGATCGGCACGGACGGGTCGACGCGGTGCTGGTAGAACAGGTCGATCACATCGATGCCGAGCCGCTTCAGGGAAGCTTCGGCTACGTCGCGAATATGTTCGGGACGGCTATCGACGCCCTTCATCTGGCCGTCTTCGATCTTGAAGCCGAACTTCGTTGCAATCGTCACCTTGTCACGGAACGGTTTGAGCGCCTTGCCGACGAGTTTCTCGTTCTCGAACGGACCATAGACCTCTGCCGTATCGAAAAATGTCACGCCGAGATCGACGGCGCGGTGCAGGGTGCGGATGGCGTCCTGCTCGTCCTGTCCGCCATAGGCATGGGTCATTCCCATGCAGCCGAAACCAAGGGCGGAAACACTCAATTGCTGGCCGAGTTTGCGCTGTTGCATTGTAGTCCCTTTTGAATGATTGATTGAAAGTACTGAAAATTGTGCGGGAAATCGGAAGGTGAACGGGGCTGGGCGGGCCTTCGCAGCGACTGCAATCCGCCCGAACATCATGCTGCGAACCATAAAACGGGGCGATCAGTTCGATAATACCGATTTATTTTCACGGCTTGTTCTGTAATTTATAACAATGAATCGAAGTCAACTGTCACAGCTTGCCGTTCTTGCCGCTGTTGCCGCGCATGGAAGTTTTCGCGGCGCGGCGCGGGAATTGGCGATTGCCCCCTCAGCCGTCAGCCATGCGGTGGCCGCGCTGGAGGACAGTCTGGGCGTGCGCCTTCTGGCCCGCACAACGCGCAGCGTCGCGCCGACGGAAGCCGGGCGGCAATTGCTGGAGAGACTGGCGCCGGCGCTTGAGGAGATCAATGCGGCTTTGGGTGCGGCGGTCGATTCGCGGGATCGCCCGTCAGGGGTGCTGCGCATCACTGCGCCCTATGTGGCGGCGCAGCTTGTCATTGCGCCGCGTCTGGGCGAATTCGCCAGAGCCTATCCCGATATCACGCTCGACCTGCGGGTGGAAAATGGCTTCACCGATATCGTAGCGGCGGGCTTCGATGCAGGCGTGCGCCTTGGCGAAAGTCTCGAAGCGGATATGATTGCAACGCGGTTGACCGGCAATGTGCGTGCGGCAATCGTCGCAGCCCCGGCTTATTTTGCGAACCGTCCGGCTCCTGTCGAACCGCGCGATCTTCTGCATCATGCCTGCATCCGCCATCGGTTTCCGAGTGGGCGAACCTATCGCTGGGAATTTGAAAAGGCGGGCGAAGCGCAGGAAATCGCCATAGAAGGACCTTTGATCGTCAATGACGACAGGGTTATTCTCGAAGCAGCTTTGAACGGTACCGGGCTTGCCTATCTGTTCGAGGCCTATGTGCACGACGCTTTAGCGGAAGGACGTCTTGTCCGGGTTCTGAAAGACTGGTGTCAGCCTTTCGCTGGGCTTTATCTCTATTATCCAAGCCGCCGCCAGATGCGCCCGGCGTTGCGCGCTTTCATCAATTTTTATCGTCATGGAAGCAGTCAATGAAAGTACTGTCGAACCATTTGCGCCATGCTGGTCTCTCGCCCTCACAGCAGCGGAATATCTTTTCGCAGATGGTGCTGGAAAGCCCGATGCTGACGGATGCGCTGCATCGGCTGCAAGAGCTGGGCGGAAAGGCGTCCGAGTTCTGGCTCGTTTCGGGCGCGCTTTACAACACCATCTGGAACCGGCTGACCGGGCGACCGAACCTGCATGGAATCAAGGATCTCGACATCATCTATTTCGACGGCAGCGATCTTTCCTGGGAGGCGGAGGATGCGGTTATCGCGCGCGGCGCTGAAATCTTTCGCGATTTTCCGCTTCCAGTCGAGATACGCAATCAGGCACGGGTGCATCTGTGGTTCGAAAAACGATTCGGAAAGCCTTATCCGCCGCTTCTTTCCGCGACCGAATCGATAGAACGCTATTCGACGATTGCCCATTGTGTGGGCGTGCGGCTGGCAAAGGACGGCGAGACGGCCGAGGGCGGGCTGCTCATCCACGCTCCTTTCGGCCTCGACGATATTTTTTCATTTCGCATTCGGCCCAATCGTGCCATCGATAACCGCGAAACGCATGAAATCAAGGCTGCCCGTGCGCTGCAATTCTGGCCGGAACTGATCGTTCAGGGCTGGGACGTGCCGGATTGAGTTCATAAGAATGAGGGAATTGCATGTTTCGTTGGGGTATTCTTTCAACCGCCAAGATTGGTGTCACGCAGGTGATTCCAGCACTTTGCGCTTCCGAGAATGGCGTCGTTCATGCCGTCGCAAGCCGTGATCAGTCGCGTGCGCGTGCTGTCGCCGACCGTTTCGGTGCGCCGCTGGCATTTGGTTCCTATGAAGAGCTTCTCGCAAGCGACGCTGTCGATGGCGTCTATATTCCGCTGCCGACTTCGCAGCATATCGAATGGAGCCGCAAGGCGGCGGAAGCGGGCAAGCATGTCCTGTGCGAAAAGCCGATCGCGCTCAAGGCCGATGATATAGACCAGCTCATCGCGGCCAGGGACGAGCATAAGGTCACGATAGCTGAAGCCTTCATGGTCTATTACCATCCCCAGTGGATCAAGCTGCAGGAACTTCTGGCCGAAGGCGCCATCGGCAGGCTTCGCCATGTGCAGGGTGTCTTTTCCTATTTCAATGTCGATCCGGGTAATATGCGCAACCAGCCGGAACTGGGCGGCGGTGCTCTGCCGGATATCGGCGTCTATCCGACTGTGGTCACCCGCATGGTCACGGGTCAGGAGCCGCTATCGGTCCAGGCGTCGGTGGAGTATGATCCCGCCTTCGGTACAGACCGCTACGCCAATGTTTCGGCCCGTTTCGACGGCTTTGATCTGACCTTCTACGTCGCCACGCAGCTTGCAGGACGCCAGACAATGGTTTTCCATGGCGACAAGGGCTTCATCGAAGTCTACGCGCCTTTCAATACCGGCAAATACGGTCATGGCGGCATTGCGCTTTTCGATGCGGGTCATACCACGGCAAGCGAATGGTCGTTCGGTGATGCCAATCATTATCAACTGCAGGCTGAAAGCTTTGTGCGGGCCGCGCAGGGCGACAGGGATGCGCGGCTGTTCTCGCTTGAGAACTCGAAGGCGAACCAGCAGTTCATCGACGCGGTCTATCGTGCGGGCAAAACCGGCGTGAGCGAGACAGTCCGTTGATCCTGTAAGGAATATCGGGCAAGGAATCTGTCTTTGTCCGGCTCTTGTGACTTGCAGTGAAAAACCGCGTTTCTTATATACGCCTCGCACAGGGCATTGATGTGCGTCTGGAAACCGGGAGCGGTATCCGGATGCGCATCGTGAAAAGAGCATTGTGAAACCGATAGGAACCGCCCATGGAACGCTCGGTAGAGGTCTTGGCGGTTTGCTGAATGGAGAGAAATATGGCTAAAGTTATTGGTATCGATCTGGGAACGACCAACTCCTGCGTATCCGTCATGGACGGCAAAAGCGCGAAGGTCATCGAAAATGCCGAAGGTGCGCGTACAACCCCTTCGATCGTTGCATTCAGCGACAGTGACGAACGTCTCATTGGTCAGCCTGCAAAGCGTCAGGCCGTCACCAATCCGGAAGGTACCATTTTTGCGGTCAAGCGCCTGATCGGCCGCCGTTTTGACGACCCGATGGTTACCAAGGACAAGGGCCTGGTTCCATACCAGATCGTCAAGGGCGATAATGGCGACGCCTGGGTTGAAGTCCACGGCAAGAAATATTCCCCGTCGCAGGTCTCTGCGATGATCCTTCAGAAGATGAAGGAAACCGCTGAGTCCTATCTCGGCGAAACCGTCACGCAGGCTGTCATCACCGTTCCGGCCTACTTCAACGACGCTCAGCGCCAGGCAACCAAGGATGCCGGCAAGATCGCTGGTCTCGAAGTGCTGCGCATCATCAATGAGCCGACTGCGGCTGCGCTCGCTTACGGTCTGGACAAGAACGATGGCAAGACCATCGCCGTCTACGACCTTGGCGGCGGCACCTTCGACGTGTCGGTTCTTGAAATTGGCGATGGCGTCTTTGAAGTGAAGTCGACCAACGGCGACACCTTCCTCGGCGGTGAAGACTTTGACATGCGTCTGGTCGAATACCTCGTTTCCGAGTTCAAGAAGGAAAGCGGCATCGACCTCAAGAACGACAAGCTCGCTCTGCAGCGCCTCAAGGAAGCTGCCGAAAAGGCCAAGATCGAACTGTCGTCCTCGCAGCAGACCGAGGTTAACCTGCCGTTCATCACGGCGGACGCCACCGGTCCGAAGCACCTTGCCATCAAGCTGTCGCGCGCCAAGTTCGAAAGCCTGGTCGATGATCTCGTCCAGCGCACCATCGAGCCTTGCAAGGCTGCACTGAAGGACGCTGGCCTCAAGGCTGGCGAAATCGACGAAGTTATTCTGGTCGGCGGCATGACCCGCATGCCGAAGATTCAGGAAGTCGTGAAAGCCTTCTTCGGCAAGGAGCCGCACAAGGGCGTCAACCCTGACGAAGTGGTCGCCATGGGCGCGGCAATTCAGGCAGGCGTTCTGCAGGGCGACGTGAAGGACGTTCTGCTGCTCGACGTGACCCCGCTTTCGCTCGGCATCGAAACGCTGGGCGGCGTGTTCACCCGTCTGATCGACCGCAACACCACGATCCCGACCAAGAAGTCGCAGACCTTCTCCACCGCCGAGGACAACCAGTCGGCCGTGACGATCCGCGTCTTCCAGGGCGAGCGTGAAATGGCTGCCGACAACAAGATGCTCGGCCAGTTCGACCTCGTCGGCATTCCGCCCGCACCGCGTGGCGTGCCGCAGATCGAAGTGACTTTCGACATCGACGCCAACGGCATCGTCAACGTCACGGCCAAGGACAAGGGCACCGGCAAGGAACACCAGATCCGCATTCAGGCATCCGGTGGTCTGAGCGATGCCGACATCGAAAAGATGGTCAAGGACGCCGAGGCGAATGCCGAAGCCGACAAGAAGCGCCGCGAGGCTGTTGAAGCCAAGAACCAGGGTGAAAGCCTCGTTCACTCGACCGAAAAGTCGCTGAGCGAATATGGTGACAAGGTTTCAGCTGAGGACAAGAAGGCCATTGAGGATGCTCTCGCAGGCCTCAAGACCGCGCTCGAGGGCGATGATGCCGATGACATCAAGGCCAAGACGCAGACGCTCGCCGAAGCTTCCATGAAGCTCGGTCAGGCCATGTACGAAGCCGCTCAGGCTGCTGAAACCGGCGCTGCCGGCGGTAGCGAAGAAAAGGCTTCGAACGACGATGTTGTCGACGCCGATTATGAAGAAATCGACGACGACAAGAAGAAGTCGTAATTTCAGGCTCAATACGCTCAAGCCCGGGGTTTGCCCCGGGCTTTTGCCAATTTTCGAGATGTTCATATTCGCAGGTTTTGTATAAGCCTGCATAGAGGCCGGTGTCGGTGGAATTCCGATGGAAGCATCGGGCAAAGCCTCCATTTGAAAAATAGCTCTGGCCTGCATACATCTTGAAAAGCACGAGGCGGTTTCGGGCAAAGTGGGTGCTGATACTGAAACCCGGAGTGCTCCTCCGACATATGGGTCGGAACGCACTTCGATCGATGAACAATTGGAAACGCTGGCCCCTGACGAGTGTTGAATGCTTCGGGGCGTATCGCACGAATGTGGGGACCGGTTTCGGGATACGATGTCCGTGAAAACAAAAGGCGCGTTCCTGTCGCCGGGATAACGAACTGATGAAGATCGACTACTACGAAGCTCTGGGTGTTGAAAGAACAGCCGACGACAAGACCCTGAAGACGGCCTTTCGCAAACTCGCCATGGAATATCATCCGGATCGCAATCCGGATAATCCGGAGGCTGAACGCAAGTTCAAGGAAATCGGCGAGGCTTACGAAACGCTGAAGGACCCGCAGAAGCGGGCCGCCTACGACCGGTTTGGCCACGCAGCCTTTGAAAATGGCGGCATGGGTGGCGGTTTCGGCAATGGTTTTGCCGGTGGCGGCGGTTTTGCCGATATCTTCGAAGACATTTTTGGCGAGATGATGGGCGGCGGTCGCCGTCGCTCCAGTGGCGGACGCGAACGCGGCGCCGATCTTCGCTACAACATGGAGGTGTCGCTCGAAGAGGCCTATGCGGGCAAGACCGCACAGATACGCGTTCCGACCTCCATTACCTGCGACGAGTGCTCCGGTTCCGGCGCGAAGGCCGGTTCGCAGCCCACCACCTGTACCATGTGTTCGGGTTCGGGCCGTGTCCGCGCTGCCCAAGGCTTTTTCTCGGTGGAGCGCACCTGTCCGACCTGTAATGGCCGCGGGCAGATCATCAAGGACCCTTGCGGCAAGTGCCATGGTCAGGGTCGCGTCACGCAGGAACGTTCACTGTCGGTCAATATTCCGGCAGGCATCGAAGACGGCACCCGTATCCGTCTTGCCGGTGAAGGCGAAGCCGGTATGCGCGGTGGCCCGTCGGGCGATCTCTACATTTTCCTTTCCGTCAAGCCGCATGAATTTTTCCAGCGCGACGGCTCGGACCTCTATTGCAAGGTGCCGATCTCGATGACGACGGCAGCACTTGGCGGGCAGTTCGAAGTATCGACGCTCGATGGCACGCAGACGCGGGTCAAGGTCCCGGAAGGCACGCAAAACGGCAAGCAGTTCCGCCTCAAGGGCAAGGGTATGCCCGTACTGCGTCAGGCAGCTGTCGGCGATCTATATATACAAATCGATATCGAGACGCCGCAGAACCTGTCCAAACGTCAGCGAGAACTGCTTGAAGAGTTCGAAAAACTTTCCTCGCAGGAGAACAGCCCGAAATCAGCGGGGTTCTTCTCAAGAATGAAGGAATTCTTCGAAGGTATCGGAGAGTAATAAAGGGAGCCTTTCGGCTCCCTTTTTTGTTCTTTTCCTTATTCCCGCCTTGCTTAAGGAATTTAAAGCGGCATAAACTTGTCCAATAACGACAATGGGAGCAGCAAGAATGGCAGGACAGCTCGGCAGGAAACTGGCCGCTAAGTTCGATGAGGAGATCCGTTTTTTCAAGGGATGGATTGACGGGCCGAAAGCCGTTGGGGCCATTTTGCCCACGAGCTCCATTACAGCGCGCCGCATGGCTAGCGTCATCGACATCGGTTCCGGGCTTCCGGTTCTGGAGCTCGGACCGGGTACGGGCGTCATCACCAAGGCGATCCTGAAACAGGGCGTGAAACCTGCCGACCTTTATTCCATCGAATATTCGCAGGATTTTGTGGACCACCTGAATACGACTTTTCCAGAGGTCAACATCATTCAGGGCGATGCATTCGATCTCGACGCCGCGCTGGGTGAGAAGAAGGACCAGAAGTTCGACTGCATCATTTCTGCCGTGCCGATGCTGAATTTCCCAGTGGACCGGCGCGTCCAGCTGGTGGAAAGTCTGCTTTCGCGCATTCCACGGGGCCGGCCCCTGATGCAGATCACCTATGGTCCCCTGCCGCCGGTTCCAGCCGGTCGCGGCAACTATGTCGTCCAGCACTATGATTTCGTGGTGCGGAATGTGCCACCGGCACAGCTCTGGGTTTATCGCAGCCCATTGGTCTAATTTCGCACGAGGCTTTTCATGACTGCACGTATTCTCGTCTTCGCGGGCTCGGTTCGCATCGGCGCTTTTTCCGGCCATATGGCGGATGCCGCCGAAAAGGAATTGCGGACGCAAGGCGCTGAGGTCACGCGTATCACGCTTGCCGATTATCCGCTGCCCTTGATGGACCAGAATCTGGAAAAGGAGCATGGCGTTCCAGAAAACGCCATGAAGCTCGGTCGGCTGTTTGCCGAACACGACGCGCTTCTGATCTGCTCGCCGGAATATAATGCCTCAATCCCGCCGCTGCTGAAGAACACGCTCGATTGGATCAGCCGCATTTCCAGGGACGGCGACCAGCCGCTTCGCCCCTATAGCGGGCTCACGGTGGGTCTGTGCTCGACGTCGGACGGCATATTCGCCGGTATGCGCGGACTTTATCATCTGCGCGCGGTGTTGATGGCGGTTGGAACGCAGGTCGTGACCGAACAATGCTCGGTCGGTCGCGCCTCGGTGGCATTCAACGAGGACGGCACGCTCAAGGACGAGCGCAGCGCCAAGATGCTCACTGCCGTCTGCCAGAGCGTGATCAGCCGGGTCGGCTGATTCTCCCGTTCAATCTGCATATTTCAGGGCGCGGTATCTTTCGTACCGCGCCTTGTTGTGCGATTAGAGCATGATCCCGAAAAGTGGGCACCGTTTTCGGAAAAGATCATGCTCAAGCAAAATGCTTGGGCGGGATGATGTTCAACGTGAAATGGATCCCGCTCAAGATAAATTCACAGCGGAGAATTTCATGACGACGACAGAATTGCGCGATCAGCTGATCGTGGGCCTCGACGTGCCAACTATCGCCGAAGCGGAAAAAGCCGTAGAGGAACTCGGTGATGCGGTCTCCTTCTACAAGATCGGCTATCAGCTGGTTTTTGCGGGCGGCCTCGATTTTGCGAAGAGCCTGATTGCGGCGAAGAAGAAAGTCTTCCTCGACATGAAGCTGCTCGATATCGACAACACCATCGCCAAGGGCGTGGAGAATGTCGCGAAGATGGGCGTTTCGATGCTCACGCTGCATGCCTATCCAAAAGCTATGCGCGCTGCGGTCGAAGCCGCCAAGGGATCAGATATTTGCCTGCTCGGCGTGACGGTGCTGACCTCGATGGACGATGCCGATCTGCGGGAAGCCGGTTATTCCGACAACGCGGAAACGCTGGTCCTGAAGCGCGCGCGTCAGGCGCGGGAGGCTGGCATGGGGGGCATTGTCGCTTCTGCCGTGGAGGCTGCGGCCATTCGTCAGGCCATTGGTCCGGACATGGCCATCGTCACGCCGGGTATTCGTCCCTCCGGTTCAGCAAAGGGTGACCAGAAGCGGGTCATGACCCCTGCGGATGCCTTGAAGGCCGGAGCCAGCCATCTTGTCGTTGCACGACCGATCGTCGGTGCGATCGATCGCAGAGCGGCAGCCCTTGCCATTCTGGAAGAAATGCGCTCGGTTGCGTAAATAATTTTCGAGGAGGAAAGCATGACGAAAGCCTATTGGATTGCCCGCGTGGACGTCCGTGACCCCGAGCGATACAAGGACTATGTTTCGACGGCAAAACCGGCCTTTGAGCGTTATGGCGCAAATTTCATCGCACGCGGCGGCAAGGCTGAAGCCGTTGAAGGGCCGGGCCGCGCCCGCAATGTCATCATCGAATTCGAGACCATGCAGCATGCGCTCGATTGCTACAATTCTCCCGAATATCAAGCCGCCAAGGCGATCCGGCAGGAGGTCGCCGACGGCGAGATACTCATCGTGGAAGGTATTTAATCAAAAGGGCCCGTGCGGGCCCTCTTGTTTCTATAGCCGGACCGGCGGATCGTGTCGTCCGGCAACTGTGAGATCAAGCAGCAGGACCTTTCCCGCGTGGCGATCGGACCGGCGAGCCTCTTCGTCCAGTCCTTCATGGGCGCTTGTCACGATCATCGCCGTTGCATCCGGTCCGACGAAAGCCGGGCATGATGGCTGGCGCACAGGCAACGGAACGGAGCGGATGAGACGGCCTTGCGGTGAATAGGCATTGAGCGAATTGCCGCCCCAGCAGGCATTCCACAGCGTGCCTTCGGCATCAACGACCGAGCCATCGACACCGCCCTCTTCGGTTCGGTGGTGGAAGACACTTTTGTCGGATATCGGCAAGCCGGTTTCAGGATCCGTATCGACCCGCCAGATGATGTTGCGATCCGTATCGGCGAAGTAGGCTATCTTTCCGTCGGGAGAAAAGCAGATCGAATTGGTGATCGTGATGCCGGAGAACAGCTTTTTCACCTGCCCTTCCCGATACCACCAGATGGAACCGGCATCGGGTTCGGCTTTTTTGCCCATCGTGCCGATCCAGAACGACCCTGACGGATGCACCCGCGCGTCGTTGGAGCGGGTGATTTCATTGTCCGCTTCAAGCGGATGATGGAGGGTCAGCCGCCCGTTGGCGCGCTCACGAATGAATAGCCCGTGTTCGCTGACGATCAACTGCCGGTCGCGGTCGATCACGGCCAGCGCGCTCGCTTTCATGCCGAGCGCATGGACATGTGTTTCGCCGCTGTCCCAGTTCTTCTCTATCAGTTTCTGGCCGAGAATGTCGAACCACCAGACATTTCCGCTCAGCGGATCGTAGCCGGGGCCTTCGCCCAGTTCTGCTACTTGGTCGGCAAACAGGGTAGTGTTAACGACGGTCACCTTTTCCTCCCGAAACGGCCGCGGCGATTGCGTCCAGCATAGACAATGGATGGAAGCCGATCCAGTTCAACTTCACGCACCGAGAAAGCACAACCTATGTCCGGGCCGGATTGAGAGAAAGGACTATATTGCCTGATCATTCCGTTTTAGATTTCCCGCAACTTCGAATCGCGAGGAAATCATGGCTCTCAAAGTCGCGGTCCAGATGGACCATATCAGCACGGTGAATATCGCGGGCGATACCACATTCGCCCTCTCGCTCGAGGCGCAAAAGCGCGGTCATGAGCTTTACCATTATACGCCGGACCGGCTTTCAATGCGCGACGGCGTGGTTTCTGCCCGTTTGGAAAAGATGGAAGTGCGCGATATCAAGGGCGATCACTATACGCTGGGTGAGCCGATCCGCCGCGATCTGTCGGAAATGGATGTGGTTCTGCTGCGTCAGGACCCGCCATTCGACATGAACTACATTACCACGACCCATCTGCTGGAGCGGATTCACCCGAAAACACTCGTGGTCAACGATCCGGCATGGGTGCGCAACAGTCCCGAAAAAATCTTCGTGACAGAGTTTCCTGACCTGATGCCGGAAACGCTGATCACCAAGGACCCTCAGGAAGTCATGGATTTCCGTCGCGAGTTCGGCGACATCATCTTGAAGCCGCTTTACGGCAATGGCGGCGCGGGCGTGTTCCATCTGGCCGATGGCGATCGCAACCTGACCTCGCTTCTGGAAATGTTCGGTCAGCTCTTCAAGGAGCCTTTCATCGCGCAGCGCTATCTGAAGGATGTGCGCGCCGGTGACAAGCGCATCATCCTGATCGATGGCGAACCTGTCGGCGCAATCAACCGCGTGCCTTCGGAAACCGATGCCCGTTCCAACATGCATGTCGGTGGCCGCGCCGAACAGAGCAAGCTCACGCCGCGTGAACGCGAAATTTGCGAGCGCATTGGCCCATCGCTGAAAGAACGTGGCTTCATTCTGGTCGGCATCGATGTGATTGGCGACTACATGACCGAAATCAACGTCACCTCGCCGACTGGCATCCGCGAAATCCAGCGTTTCGACGGAACCAACATCGCAGCCCTGTTCTGGGACGCAGTCGAAGCCAAGCGTTAATTTGTTCCCTTAACGTTCTTGTGTTTGCCGCTCGTCCGTGCTTAACTCTTCAAGTTGTATTTGAGTATTTACTCACTTAAGAGTGGTGCGTGGCGAGCGGGGGCACATGGTCGCGCGGGTTGGAACAGTTGCTTTTCAGGGCATAGAGGCTGTGCCTGTCGACGTGCAGGTTATGGTGGCGCCGGGCAAGATGGGCATTTCGATGTATGGGCTAATTAAATTAGAATGTTTACACTAAATCGTCGTCCCTTAGAACGTAGAATTAGCCGATCACTGGCGGGATGATGCGAGTGTTGAAAGTGAAATTAATTCGTCTATCCACGCATCGTCCAGCTTTTCAGCATGAAGGATAAGGCTCCGAAGCTTCAGACGACGCTCCGATTTGGTATGCTCAGACATTTCATCCGACCAACCGAAGAAATAATTTGGTTCAATTTCCAACGAGTTACAGAGTGAAAGGACTGCGTCATAAGACGGCTTGTTTACTCCAGACTCCAATTTACTGAGCGTGATTGTTGATAATCCGGACTTCAACGCCAATTCGTCCTGCGTTAATCCGAAATATTTTCTCGCAGTTTTGAGGCGTTCGCCAAAGCTTCGCGCGGTTGTTGTCGTGGAGCGGGTACTCGTCATTCATATCTGATGAGACAAGAAACCGCGCAAAAGAATATCCAGAGGTATTATAATTCAGTTGAAACCAGTCTAATTATATAATAATTTCCAAAAACTTATCCATTGGTATGAGTTTCAGGAGGTTTCCCTTCATATTTTTTGAGGAGAAAACCGATTTGTCTCGAGAAAGGGAATGATAGTGAAATCAGGAGTGACAGCATTCTTGTTGTGGTGTTGCGGCTTCGTTGGGCTATGCGGACTTCACCGCTTCTACCTGGGTAGACCGTGGACAGGCTTGCTTTGGCTTTGCACTCTCGGTTTGCTGGGAATTGGCCAACTGATCGACCTTTTCATGCTAGGCTCAATGGTCCGTCAAACTAATTTACTGAACGGGTTAGCGCGTGCGTCAGCGAATGTTTCCAATCACAACGTCGTTGCTCCGGTGATTCACGTTAACGTCGATCCTACAAAGCTGTCGTCCTGATATAGGAGTTAGGAGTGCTAAACTCCGTCACAACCAACCGTGAACTGTCTTCAAACATCCTGAAAACAAGAATCTGGAATGGTTTGGGGCTTTCCATGCTGGTACTTCTCTTGGGTGCAGCAGAGAAACCCGTTCCGGTTGAATCGGAGAGGTCCAGTTTGGCGGAGGCAGCCGACCAAATCTTGAGCGAGAACAAGACGTGCACTGCGATAGATGACGGATGCATCACTTGTTCTTTGGGCGGTCGTGAACTGGTTTGTTCAACGCCTAGAATCGCGTGCATTCCTCATGAGTTGAAATGCACACTGACATCGAGTGGTCATGTTGACGGAGGCGCGAACAGATGAGAATTCCCTTGGTTCCCACAGTGTGCTTGATGGCGCTATTCGTCGGTCATCTATCCCCAGCTTACGCGGAAAAAATGCGTTTAAATAAGCTGGATCGGAAAACCGAAGTCTATCTTCAACGAGGATTGAACGACGCAGACTCCAGATGCTTCACGTACATTCTCAAGAAATTACGGAAAGAAGATACCAAACAGTGGTACATCAGCTTTGAGGAACCTGACCAAGTTGGTGTTGGATTTGGTGCGGCGGATTCCGATTCGAATTATTCGTGCGAAAATGGTCAACTCGTAAGCTATGAGATCGGGGAAAAATACGTAATCAAAACCTTCAGATAGCCGTGATGGGCAGCTTATCTCTCGACGTGCACATTTCCCAGTTGTCCATTCATCCGGTGACCAATGAGAGCAAGCCGTCCTCGCTTTGGCAGGAAGGTGATAATCGCACCCGAGTAGGTATATACTTTTCGTCCATCAGTAAGCTTCTGGTAGTATATGGAATGTTACCCCTAGATCATCACCATCTCTGGTGAAAGCATCAAATTTCATTGTATATGATATCACTTTATCTATATCGCTCGTATACCGCTTTACATCCACATTCTCAATGTCAATTGCACCACTAGGTTTCTCTAGGATGTTCTTGATAACTTTATCAAAACACTCCTTCATCGAAGAATTCAAAAGCCAAACAGAATGTATATGGATGTTATTCAAGTCTCCCACTTCACTCCAGTAGCGTGACCCATTCGCATCAATGCATGCAATACTCAGAGGCTTCTCTGAGTTTGGAGCCTTATTATATTTTCTCCCTAATGCCTCTCGACAAACCAGATTATACAGATGACGGAATTGCTTTAGCTCAACCTCACCAATTGCATACTCCCGATCTTCATCCTTGTATTTTTGTAAAATTTTATTCTGGTTGAACACCAATGTTACGAAGTAGAAATTGAATATCAGATAGGTCTCAAATGTTTGATATGCAACTTTCTCAAACTCATATCTTTCCTTGATTAATTCCCTTATCCATCCAATAAGGGCCTCACTATATTCAGATTTTTTTATTTTATTCATTGCTCATTTTCCCATTTTAACACTTACAAATGTCCGCTTTGTCGGTCAATTATGTTCTCCAATCTAATTAAAGTTACATTCCATAGCGTTAAATATTTTTTATGTTTTTCTTTTATATGGCTTTTGCACACTATGACGGGAGGCAAAAAACTGATTCTTATAGTACAATAATATGATGTTATATTATAATTACAAATTATATACATAGACAATAATACCAATTTTATATCCATTTTCTTTTTGTAATATATTTAAACATAATAATATACTCCCACCGAAGGGTAGGACGAAAATATGCAAACGAGTCGAGTAAAAACGCAGAGGATAGCCGTAAGGTAGATAATTCGAGCCTATATGGACTATTTAGGCTCGGACGCAGGCCAACTCGGATTCTAGCTAATTTTTTTGGGGGATTACCGAGCAACTGGAACCACAGTTGCGGGGCTCGGTGGCATGTTACTTCTGGCTTCGACGACGGCGGCAGGAACGGGCACCAATGAGAAGTTCGCAGCCGGAGACTGAAGCACTGTATTGATTACTGGGAAAGCGATCAGCCGTTCCGACAAATTCTCGTCACTTACCCTGATAGTACAGAGGCAAATCTGACGACTGAGACCTACGACGATGGCTGTTCGGTTCTCCGGCGGCGTGATTGGTACGTTGCCGATGACACCGAGTCAGCTGAAAGACGTGAGAAATCTGTATCACGCCCGTCAGTACCAAAAAGAATGAGCCGCGAAGCCGTCTATGACTGCTGTAACTAAGGTCACTGAGGAGGCGTTTGATTAAAATCAGCCAGCCCGAAAATGCATTCAGAAAAATTGCGTTCTTCATCTTCTAAAGAAGATGCATTCAAATCAAAATAATATTGATGCAATGCTATACCTTTTATTCGCCCTATCAACGACAGACCACCTCTTCCGTCGGGTCTCTTCTGCGTCACAACCACAACATTTTTGGTGTCGTATGCTAAAGCATAAGATATTACTTGATTTATATCGTCTCTATTAGGCTTATCCTTGTATTTTACTTCGACAACAAGGGATTTTTTTGTAGTCTTCTCCTTGATAACGATGTCTGGTTGGGCGGGCGGATTCTTCCGGTCATCGAAGAGAGGTTTCTGTCCTCCGTTGTTGCCGTCTAGTACCCAGAATTCTTCATTATTCCGCGCCTGCAAAATGTTTCTCAGGTAATTTTCAAACAAAGTTTCGAAGTTTATAAGGAAGCCACTCATTTCGATGTCATTGCCCTCAGACTGTATGGATATGTAGTTGTCTGAAAGAGCCATGATGGCGATGGATAGCGGTTTGTAGTAATAATCCCTACAGGCAGGTAGCGACCTTTTACTGATACTCTGGAAGCAGTATTGAAGGTCCGAGGACGTGGCGCGGCGAATTGTATTCGGCATATGCCTTAGAAAATTGGCGAGCTCAACAAATTCCTTACTACTCCCAATCCCACTTTTAATAGCGTTTTGAAGAAGCAGTTCGCAGGCGCTCCGCAGAACACGGTTCACGCTAATGTCAACTAAGTGTTCAAACCTTGAGGTGACAACCTCGTGTGTATTTCCGACGCTCCAACACCTTTTTATAGTAGCTGTAAAATCCAGCTTTCCTCGAAATTGGGAGCTTTCGTGAGTGCGCCGAGTGTATTCCTTGTGAAAGCCGTTAGTTGATATCGCCTTGATCGCCCCAGCAAAATCGCGTGCAACGAACTCGAAGATACTGAGAATCGAATTGCTTTCAGAGCGATAAGAGTGCTGAGTTTCGGTTAGATTCACCAAATCGCCATGAGCGACATCCACGATGCGAGCAACACTTCTGACGGGAAGTCTAGGTGTCACCTCAATGGTGATGTTCCGCGTTAATGGAATTCGCCCCACGAAGGGCCCCGCAGACACGACCGCTTTGCTCTGCCGGAACTGCAAAAATAAATATCCACGGTGCTCAACAAACGGAAAAATCTGCGAGACACCATCGTGGAATAGTTGAGAAATATCAACCTCGCACGACTTTCTCGACTCAAGAGCAATATTAATCTTCTTATCGTTCGACGGAGTCACTTAGCACCTGATTTGTAGACTCCGCTGGGGAAGAAGGTTCTATGGGTGCACTAGCCAATTCCAGAGCAGTTATACCGGCAACACAAGCGGTCCAAAGAGCTTCTACCTCGGAAAGCGCATCTGGAGAGAACCGGAGTTTTTTCTTGACGAGAAACTTGATTTGGGTTTCCCAGAGGCGAAGAAGAGAATCTTTGTCTCGCACAGTTCTGAAAACAGCGTGTCCGATTTCAAGGTAGCTTTGGAGTCCAACGAAAAATTCGACGGTTCGACCTAATACATGGTTCTCAGTTCCGTTATCCGCCAGAAATTTACTCAACGTCTCCTTATTTGGATACATCGTCACCTTCGACCAACGGCGCTCCATTGCTGTATCTATTTCATCGACGGAGCGGTCATCTGGGTTCATCGTGGCGAGGAAGATGAGGTTCTTGGGGATTGCAACCCGTCTTCCGGACAGCAGATAAAAAGGAACATCTCTAAGAGAACTCTCCATATAGGTTAAAGCTTCTCCAATAACCCTTGCTGGATCAGAGCGACTAAACTCATCTATAATTATTACAACCGGTAAATCCGTGGAAGATGCGACCGAAATCATCTTTAGAAGATGCTTATCGGTCAGGCGGAACCCGCCTCCATTATCCGGCGTATACCCCTCAACGAAATCTTCATATTGGTATGAGGGGTGAAATTGGACGTCGCACACACGCGTTAGGTCGCCGTTGGTTAACTTCAGAGCGATCTGGCGAGCATACCATGATTTCCCTGTACCCGGCGGCCCGACAAACATGATCCCCGACGCATTGTCGATGGTGAGTAGCTTTTGGACCTCAAGTAGGATCGGGTCGTCATCGTCAATGGAAGAAGCGATAACGTTAGATGGGTCCTCTGATTTATCGGAGTTGATGGCGACAGCGTCATTAAGATGTTCAAACCACGCCCTCTGGTTTTCGCCAAAATCGAGCCACTGCTGATGCTTCGCCAATTCCTCAGGAACAAGTAGCGCGCCAAGGGCTGTGAAGGATCTTCTGCCTTGCGTAGGCTCTTTATCGATCAGGAGCCCCCCAAACCCTGCAGCAGAAAACCAAGGCGTTATCCGACGAGCTGCCTGTTCAGAGTCGGGGTAAATGGCAGGCCCCAAGTGAGCAGTTGCGCTTTCTGTATTCTGCGGATCATAGTCATTGTTAGTCCGTGCGGCTTCTATTTTAGCGATGGCCTCATCGACTTCTTCAGAGCGCATAGCGCGCAGTAGTACCCGATGCACCTCTTCCCAATGTAGGGTCTTAAGGCGGTCGATGGCCCGCCAGATAGCTCGATAAGGCAGAACATCACATTCAGCCGGATATCCTCTGTTTTTGGTAGTGGGGTTGAGTAGTTGTTGGCGACCCAACACCCGCACTGCTGTCGCGGCGATCTTCAACCTCTCCCGATCCACCGCACTTTTACATTCAGCGTGCCCGTCTAAAATGACTTCCCCGAAGTGCGTATGATGTAGTATGCCGTCTTCGACCCATACAAGGCCCAACTCTTGAAAAAGCTTTTTCCAAGTTTCCAGCCGGTTCTCTGTGATCTGCTCCTTGAGATTCGCTCTTATTTCATCGTAAGGGCGTCGGTAGGGCTGACCCGAGCTTTGAAGAAAGCCCATAAGCCGGGAGTTTAGCTCTCCCAGCTCAAGGCGAAAATCGGCATCTGCCAGCACATCTCGCAGGGGAGTGCCCCAATTATCTATAGGCAAGTATCGGACCCCTTTTGTTCACAGTGGAGCTTGGATAAAGTATCAGAATCGGTAATGGTACCATCGGGTGAGATGAATAGCACGGGATTACCCTGCACGTTAAGATGCATAGGAACGCTCAAGTGAACGCAGAGATTGATGTAATTGATTTGTTCTGCGGATGTGGTGGATTAAGCACCGGATTTCAGTCTGTCCAGGGCGGTTATCGATTTAACGTGTTAGGAGGCGTTGACGTTGATACTCACGCAGCGATGACCTTTCAGAAACAGGTCAATGCGCCGGTCTTGGTCGCGGACGTCAGAAAACTACTTGCCGAGGAAGAGCTATCAAAGGCATCTGGCCTCTGGAAACCACGTGGGGAGGGTCCGCTCGTGGTGGTCGGCGGTCCCCCGTGCCAAGGCTTCTCAGCTCACAGGAAAAAAGACCTTCGGAATGATTCTCGCAACGACTTAGTTGATGTGTTTTTTCAGGTAGCGCTAAAGCTAAAGCCCGAATTCATTTTAATGGAAAACGTGCCAGAGGTTTTTGATGATAAGCACTGGCCTGCAATCTCGAAAACGATAGAAAGAGTTGAGAATGCGGGATATCGGGTTCGCGCTCGCGTTCACAACCTTGCCGACTTCGGAGTACCCCAAGCCCGGTTTCGCGCCGTGATCATCGCCAGAAGGGGCGGCCGTGTGTTTAATTTTCCTCGGGAACTAGAGGCGAGCCACCGTACAGTGCGCGATGCAATCGGTTCACTGCCGCCTATAAGAGCCGGTGAGCAGCACCCTGACGATCCAATGCATGTCGCGCCGGCCCACACAAACCGGATTCTAGAGTTGATAGCATCGGTGCCCCATGACGGTGGTAGTAGGAATGAAGCAAACCGTGAACTCCTACCCAATTGTCATGACGAGGTGGATGGCTTCCGAGATGTGTATGGAAGATTGGCTTGGGATCGACCTTCTATAAGTATTACGTCGAAGTCCTCAACCCCATCATGTGGGCGATTTCTCCACCCAGTGCAGGATAGGAATATTTCGGTGCGCGAGGCAGGCCTTTTGCAGGGCTTTCCGTCGGACTTTGTTTTTTCTGGTCCTCTGGTTCAACGATACCGCCAAATCGGAAACGCAGTCAGTCCAATTTTTTCGCGACATTTGGCAGCTCAAATCATTGTCGAGCTGGCTACACCTTCCGTTGAATGCCTTGACCTGGAAAGGGATGTTTGGAGCGCGCAAGGCCGATCATTTACCAGCTCCATCGCAGCCAAAAAGAAGAGAGGCCGCTCAGGTCAGCGTTCTGTTTGTAATCGGTTGACAGCAATCGATCTGTTCGCTGGTGCAGGTGGACTCAGCTTAGGCTTAATGCGTGCGGGATTTGACGTCCGATTAGCACTCGATAATGACCCTGACGCAGTCCGGACGTATCGTTACAATTTAGGGCCGCACATAATTCAGCGTTCCGCGAATGACATTTCTTTTACCGAGATTTTGGCCCTTTCCGGTGTAAGTCCAGGTGAATGCGACTTCTTAGTCGGGGGGCCTCCATGCCAGGGCTTTTCTCAACAGCGAAGAGGAAATGATGAAGACAAGCGCAATGATCTGATTCATTGGTTTGGCTCTGCTATCGTTCACATTCGACCGAAAGTGTTCATGTTGGAGAACGTGCCTTACATAGCAGCCAAACGAGGGCGCGCGATACTCGCGGAATTCATCCATCAGGTTGAAGGTGCTGGCTATCGCGTGCAAACCTCAATTGTAGATGCATCGAATTATGGCGTGGCTCAGCGTCGCCAGCGATTCATAGCTGTGGGGTTCTCGAGCAATCTGGCTGGGGGTTTTACGCTGCCGCTCTCTGCCGATGTTTCGGGACGGACGGTTCGCGATGTTATCGGCCAATTTCCGACTCCCGACATCAAGCAAGAACATCCGGATTTTGCAAATCATATTGGAACTGCCATATCGGAAGACAACCGCAAGCGGATTTCTTATGTGCCCCAAGGAGGGGGCTGGATGGACATCCCTGAAGAGCTTCGTCTGAACTGCCATACTAATCATCGCGGTCATGGGCACCTTGATGTTTATGGACGCCTCAGCTGGTCGGGCTTGGCGACAACCATAACAGCTCATTCGGATAGCTTTACACGTGGACGATATGCCCATCCAGAGGAAAACAGACCATTGACTGGACGGGAACTTGCGGCATTGCAATCCTTCCCCGCTTGGTTTCGGTTTGTAGCCGACAAAAAGAGCGTTGCGAGATTGATCGGCAATGCGGTTCCGCCGGCCTTAGCCGAGACTTTAGCCGCGGCTGTAAGGGAAGAACTGCTGCGGCCAGACAACATGCGATTGAAAATTAAAAGGGTCGCATGAGCGGCTAGAAAAATTTTTAACCTTGCAGAGGCTAAAGACCTTACCTGGACATGCTCTGAATTACTCCGCTTTTTACTGAAGTTGACGGTTTGGTAGAAGCAGGGGCAGCTAATTGAAATAGAAGGAAACCGTACCACTGTAGCGGCGCCGAGTCTTTCCAGCGAGATTCCCGGCGTTGTATGCGCTAGGCAATAAGCTTGAGATGCTTATGCTCTACCGTCACCAGAGGAATTAACGGCATTGAGGCCGTTCACAACGTCACGTGCCTTGCGGGTAACAACAGCCTGTTCAAGGTGGGCATATCGCATCGTTGTTCGAATATCGGAGTGACCAAGCACAGCCTTGACCTCTTGGATTGAGAGTCCGTTTTGAACAAGGCGCGTCGCGTGCGTATGACGAAGCGTGTGAATAGTGCAGTCTTCAAGGCCAGCGCGAAGGAAGGCCTTGCGAATGGCGGTTGCTGAATATCCTCTCTTCTCTCCGGCCTTATTCACGAAAACGGTTGGCGCATTGCTCTCCCGTAGACGACGGTGCAGGATCGTTTCCACGCGATCCGTCATGTAGATCACGCTCTCATTTTGAACTTTGGAGCGCCACAGGCGTATTTCACCGCGGGTTAAATCAATGTCCTGCCACGCAATGTTAGCGATTTCGCTGTAGCGCGCTCCGGTATCGAGTAGCATAACGACGAGATCATAATTGTCCTGCATCCATTTTTGCCGATCTTCTCGACGGGACGGGTCAGCAGATAGGCCATTTGCGACACGTGAGGGGGAGAGTTCATGCAGCAGGCGACGCTCTTCCTCGATACTCAGATATCGCATTCGGGAATTGGGTGTTCTAATGAGGGGCGCGCTGATTGACGGACTTTGATAACCGTCCTTCCGAGCAAGCTGAATCGCTCCTATCAGACAGTTCATGGCGTGCTTGATAGTCTGCGATGCGCATCCTTGGGATAGTCGCTTTTGCCGAAACCGTTCCAGTGTGTCGGAGTTGACCTTCATCAAAGGAATCGAGCCATTCAGTATTTTCAGTATCACCCTGATCTGACTTTCCAGATTCCGGTAGTTCGGGGTTCCGAGCTTCGAGTTCGCAAATCGATGAAGAGCAGTTTCCAACGTAATCGCCTCCTTTTTGCCAAGCAGCAGCTCGGAGTGGAAATTAGCCCGAATCCTGGCGGCGACTTGCAGGGCAATTCTGCGGTCAGTCGTCTTTGTTGACCGGACAATCGTTTGATGTTCAATTTGAAACTGCGCATACCAGAATTTCGAATTTCCACGTTTTACCAGCAACATAGGCTCCCTTTTTGAATATCGAGATATCCTACCGATGCAGGGCAACGTTCAACGGCACTATGAGATCAAGTATTCTGGCAAGCCCTCGAGATTATGACGACGTTCCCCAACACATCGATGTGGTAGAATCCGGAAAGGGCGTAGATGCCTAAGCCCAAGCTTGAGAACAAATTCACCTTCAAGATCGAACCCGACGATGAAGGGGGCAGAACAAAAACGGTTTCTATTCAGAGCGAGAACATTTTTGAGCCGCCAGTCGCCGGAAAAAAGCGAAAGACAAGGAAGGACCCGAGCGCTTATCTGCTCCTTGGTTTTGACACCGAATATCAGTCTTTGAAGGCAAACGAGCAGGAAAACTGCATCGAAGCAGGTGCAAAAAATGAGCTTCTTTCGTACCAGTTCTCGATCAAGCTGATTACTAAAGATGGACAGCCTGGCACGCCCGAAACAGATGGAATTATTATCCCCGATGCCGAACAGAGGTTAACGCTCGCCGAGTTTCTGGGTATTGCGGTCGGATCGCTGATCGAGAAATTTCCCGATGTGAAGGTGCCGAAATCCATCTACCTTCTAGGGCATTTCATTCGCGCCGACTTCCCGGCATTCAGTGATTTCAAGGACAACGCTCGACTGACTTCAAATGTCAGAAGCACATTCGTCAGCATTGACAGTGCTATTCCAGTAAGGTTTGGCGAAGCGGATAATCCGATTGCCGAGTTCAACGTCATTGTCCGCGACACTATCCTGCTTGCTCCGAGCAACGCTAAATCGCTTGCAGATATCGGTGATCTTCTCGGTTTCCCAAAAATCCAGCTCGGTCAGACGCCGAAGGAAGAGCGGGAAATCAAGGAAAACATGGCCCGTTTCAGAAAGGAACGGTGGAGCGAGTTTCGTGAGTATGCGATCCGCGATGCGCAGGTGTGCGTCCGTTTTGCCGAACGGATAATTCAGCAGAGCACTGCGCTTTTCACCTCTTTCAAAATGCCTGCAACGTTGACGTCCTTTGGAACCGGGTTGCTGCTTCTCGGGTGGCAAAACGATGGGTTGGATAGCAATCAAATCTTGGGGCGAGAAACCATCAAAGAGAGATTTTTCAGCAAGAAAGACGGCTATTTCAAAATCAAGACCGTAACGCCGCTGAAAGAGGAAGCTTATTTCAACGAGGCGTTCATCACAGAAACCTACCATGGCGGCAGAAACGAGCAGTTCATATACGGCATTGCTGACGAAGGTCAGTGGAGGGACCACGATCTCAGTTCTGCATATACCACAGCGATGTCACTGATAGGCATGCCTGACTGGGACAATATCACTAATCTGACAACGCTTGATGATGTTGGACCGCTCGACCTCAGTTTCTTCTCCGTGGACTTTGAGTTCCCCGAAACTGTACGTTTCCCAACTCTCCCTGTCCGCACGGCAAATGGAATCATCTTTCCTCGTAAGGGCAACTCGAAGTGCTCGGCTCCCGAACTATATCTTGCCCAGAAACTCGGAGCGCTACTGACTTTCCGCAAGGGCGTTCACGTACCATCCGATCCCAAGCAACCAGTTTTCAGGGATTTCATTAAGGAATGCATTGAAAAGCGTGCAGCGCATAAGAAGGGAACTTTTGACAACCTGTTCTGGAAAGAGGTCGGCAACAGCACCTACGGAAAAACGGCCCAAGGTCTTCGTGAAAAGCGGGTATACAACCTTCAAAACGATGGAATGGAAGCCCTTCCACCGAGCAAGATCACCCAGCCGTATTTTGCATCATTCATCACGTCGTACACGCGAGCAGTCCTCGGTGAAATTCTCAACGGTTTCCCTGAGGACGTACATGTCTTCAGTGTCACCACAGACGGCTTCCTCTCCAATGCCAGCGACCAAAATATCACAAAGGCAACCAGCGGAGAGTTATTCGAATCATTTCGACAGGCCCGAAGTCATCTGGATAAAGGCAGTCCTTTGGAGATTAAGCATATAGTTCGCCAACCTGTCGGCTGGCGAACGCGAGGCGCGGCAACGTTGAAACCGGGTGACGGCGACAACGGGATTGTCTTACAAAAAGGAGGCATCAAAACAAACCCGCTCAACGGTCTGTTTGAAGAGAATCAGGAGACGTTACGACTGTTCTTCAACCGCAGTCCCGACCAAAAAATTCAATACAAATCGGGCGTCGGTATCAAAGACATGCTGCGCGGCGAAACCGATTTCGTTTTTCGGTCCGTGACCAAGCGACTTTCAATGGAATTTGACTGGAAAAGGAAGCCCATAAACGCGCGCGATACTATCTTCGAGTTCGAAGGCAAGCAGTACATACACCTTACGTTCGAAACGAGGCCGGTGGAGGACGTTGCAGAATTCAATCTTGTGCGCGAGAACTGGGAAAACTACGACAAGAAATCTCCACACCTTCTAAAAACACTCGAGGATTTCAACTCGTTTGAAACATACCGCACGTCAAGAGATTCCCTCGGAGGTCGATCCAAGAAGTATCTGCGACAAACCGACGGAGATTTAAAAAGGCTTCGGGAAAGCTTGACACGAGCTTATCAGCAGCACCAAGCGGGGTTCGACCTCATCCGAAGCAAACAAAAAATGAAACACGCCGACTTTGTTATTGCCTTGGAGGCTTGCGGTATACCGTGCAAAATCAGCGATATCGACAACGGCAAAAGAAAGACGTTCGAACCACACTGCACACCGGCTACGGACAGGGTAGTCAAAGCCTTGAAGAAGTTGCAGGTGGAACATTACCCCGAATTGGAAATCGAGCTATTTGTCCCGGGAGAAGCCCTGTAAAAAACTCAAAAATCGTGGGATGACGAGGAATATGGGGAGAGGGGGCAATTCGATTTTAGAGTTTTTTCCACGCCTTCCCCCTTACCGTTGATGATGGTGGAAAGATAAAATCCGTAAATGTTGTGTCCCCACCTCCCATATATAACATTTACGGATTTTGATAATGCATTTAGTGATTGTTGGCGGGTTCACTACGGCGTTCCTTAGCTAGACGCCGTCGGCAGTTGTACCAATACGTGAGGGCGCCTTTTTCTGTCAGTGTTGCGCCTTCGATAAATGCTCTGACAATCACGTCCTGCTCCATCCCTTCCAGCTTTGCGTAGATTGCCAACGCAGTATCAATCTTGGATTTGCCAGCAGCAATCAGTTTTTTCCCTTCCGAAATCGCTTCCTCGATGATCGCTTTGTCGGCGGGAACGTCCGCAACGTTTTTCGGCTTCGCCATATCGTTTCTCCTTACTTGGTGAAACGAGAATCCCGTCAATTCTAGGTCAAGACAACGCGATCTTCTGAAAAAGGCCATAGCAAGGGATTGCTGCCGCTGAAACAGGGTCAGATTTTCAGACTTTCGTGGGTTTGTTCAGTTTCGATAATGAGACCATGCTTATCGACGGCTATCAGTTGTATGACTTTTAGAGGCTCCCTCCGGCTTACAGTCACTCGTCTCATAATGCCGTCCAACAGAACGACGGAGAACGACATGCCCGTGCTCACCTCACCTGACTGCGCTCCTGTTTCGAAGAAATCGAACAGCGCTTCAGACGATCCAAATTGAGATAGCACCAGTTTTTCGGCATCTTTTCGCAAACCGTCCGGAGCAAGGGTAAGAGATTTGATCATCATCTGAAGTCTGTTGGCAACGACACGACGTTTTCGCTCCAGATCGCCATCGTCAGCATCCTGAAGTTCCTTGATCAACGATTTGATCTGTTGGTCATCAACCGGAGCGAGGGCAGCATCTTTCTCCAGTTTGGCTTCCACCGCTCCCTTCTGATTTTCAAGTTCCAGAATTTCGGATGAAATCTCTTCAATTTTCGACTGGATGAAATCCTTGGAGGCATTGCTTGTTTGAAGCATGTCAAAAGTTGTATTCAGTAGCTCCCTCTTCCCTCGTATATTTTCATTAATGGAGACCAGTTTTTGCTCCAGCGTGTACCGTTCTGATTGTTCGTCAGCACGTTTTAAAGTTTCAACGAGGTCAAGTTCATGAACAAAATAAAGAAATACGTTTTCAAAATGGTCATATCGCCAACCCGATGCGGAGCATTCGAAATGACGCTCAGCGTTGGTGCATCTTAGGAACTGACCTCCTTTGGGTGGTTGCCCTTTGTGTACAAAGCGCATGGGGGAGGCGCAGTAAGCACACTTGGCAATTCTCGAAAATAAATTTCGATACACAGGACCTTTTCGACCAGCTCCTTCGACCAGTCGCTTCCGGCGCGCATGTTTAATGCGCAAAAACTGTTCCTCATCAATCAAGTGTGGGAAATAATCCGGGACTATATCGCCATCAGGCTCGGCGGTTCCATTCACCAACTTGTGCGGCTGGAACTCACCCAAAACCGATCTGTTGTTGAGTATTCTCGTGATATATGAAGCATGCCAACCCTTTGAATTTTCGCTAAAGGGAAGAACGCCTTCGTTGTTGAGAATGCGGCCAATCGAATAAGAACCATATCCTGAATCGGCCAGATCAAATATACGTTTAACAACATCATCCCTGCCCGGAATAACTTCAAACGAGTTTGAGTCTGTATTCAGTTTCAGCCAAGCGGGGCATACTTTTGTAAGTTTGCGTTGGTGGATGTTTTTCCTCTTGTTCGCCCAAGCTTTGCCAACTCGAAAACTCTTTGCGACCGATTCCTCATGGGCGCGACTGAGTACGACCATCGGGTACAGCAAATCTTTGAAATCAGCATTTTCCGCGCCATACACTTGCTCATCGATAAGTGTAACGATTTTGATTCCGGACTTAAGTATTTTTATGAATAAGGGGATAGATTCAAATATGTTTTCTCTACTGAGTCTGTCCAGCGATTCAATTAATAGGTAAGACCCAGCAGGGACAGTTTTGTTTTCGATAAGGGAGATAAAATCTCCGAGCATTCCCTCCTTAATATTCTTACCCTTGAACGCAGAAACGCCGATATCTTCAAAATTTTCAACCAATTGAAGATCATGGCGAATTGCATATTCTTTCGATTTTTCTTTCTGTCGTTCTAAACTGTTGCCCTTAAGCTGCATATCCGTCGACATGCGAACGTAGGAATAAGCGAGCGGTTTAGTGTTTTCTCTGTCCATTATGCGAGTGTAATCGATAAATTAATTAGCCACAACATCTCCATCGTGGGCTTGCCGGACAAGGCTGTGGCGGAAAGCCGGGAGCGCGTGCAGGCAGCACTTCACGCTTCTGGCCTTTCCATGCCGACCAAGCGGGTGACGGTCAATCTGGCGCCCGCCGACCTGCCGAAAGAAGGCTCGCATTACGATTTACCCATTGCGGTCGGGCTGATGGCGGCAATTGGAGCTATCCCGGCAGATGCGATCCAGTCCTATCTTGTTCTGGGGGAATTGTCCCTCGACGGTTCGATCACCTCGGTCGCCGGCGTTCTGCCTGCTGCAGTCGGCGCGAACCGGGAAGATAAAGGTCTCATCTGCCCTTATGCCTGTGGACCGGAGGCAGCCTGGGCGGGGGCCGACATTGATATTTTGGCTCCGCGCAGCCTCATCGCCCTTGCCAACCATTTTCGCGGTACGCAGGTTCTGACCCGACCTGAACCATCCATGCGAGTTTGCGGAGAAACGCAACTCGATCTTGCTGATATAAAGGGGCAGGAAACAGCGAAGCGTGCGCTGGAAATTGCAGCTGCCGGCAATCACAATCTGCTGCTTGTCGGGCCGCCGGGTTCAGGCAAGTCCATGCTGGCCCAGCGGTTGCCATCCATTTTACCGCGTCTTTCTCCGCGTGAATTGCTCGACGTGTCGATGATTGCCTCGATTGCAGGGGAGCTTTCGGGCGGAAAACTGTCGGACCGCCGTTCCTTTCGCGCGCCCCATCATTCGGCATCGATGGCGGCAATGGTTGGTGGCGGGCTGCGGGCACGGCCAGGCGAGGTATCGCTTGCGCATCATGGCGTGCTGTTTCTGGACGAGTTTCCCGAGTTCTCCCCGCAGGTGCTGGATTCTTTGCGCCAGCCCCTCGAAACCGGTGAATGTCTGATTGCTCGCGTCAATCACCGAACCAGCTATCCGGCGCGCTTTCAACTGATTGCAGCCATGAATCCATGCCGTTGCGGCATGGCTGGCGAACCGGGGCATGTCTGCGCACGCGGGCCGCGTTGCCAGGCTGACTATCAGGCGCGCATTTCAGGCCCGCTGCTCGACCGTATCGATTTGCGGGTGGATATGCCTGCTGTCTCCGCGTTCGATCTCATCAAGCCATCCCAGTCCGAGGCAAGCGAGACCGTCGCACAACGCGTCGCCCGCGCCCGCGCAATACAGAGCGAACGTTATTCCGCGCTCGGTCTGGAACCGTCCATGACCAATGCCTATTGTTCGGCCAAACTGATAGAGGAGGTCGCAAAGCCGGACGCGGCAGGCCTCAAGCTTTTGAGCGACGCGAGCGAGCAGATGCATTTTTCCGCGCGCGCCTATCATCGTATCCTGAAGGTTGCCCGCACGCTGGCCGATCTCGATGGAAGCGACAAAGTCGGACGCATCCATCTGGCCAGCGCAATATCTTATCGCATGGGCGCGGAAAGGCTGGTTTCTGCCGCCTGAATACCTTCTACGGAGTCACGAGCGGCTTGGTTCCAGTGTGCGTTTGTACGCGGATTTGGCCATCATTGAGAAAGAGATAAGTATCGAACAAAGTAAGGTCGAGCGGATTGGGAAGCCGGATATCTTCAATTGCCGGACATGCCTTGGTTGATGGATCAAAGGAGCGATCAATCTGTGATATGCAGAGAACGATATGTCTTCGATTTGACGTGAATGACCTGAGCGCCGCCATCTGGGTCGATAGGGTGGGTTTGTCGCGCTTCTGATCCAGTAGTTGCAGATAATCAATGACCACAACGGTTCCCGTTGGGGCATCATCAAGTTTGGCGATTATATAATCGGCGCAGATGGCATCCGAACAATCGAAGCGAAACAGATGCCGAAAATCATCCTGTTTGCAGTCGAGTGCCTGGAAGCGCGCGGCAATATCTCTTTCTGTGTAATCGAGCGAAAAGAACACGCCGCAATTGCCGCCTCGCATCGCTTCTATCATTATATCGAGACTCAACAGGGTCTTGCCATGACCCGGTCTCGCACCGATCAGCGCCATGTCGCCAGTTTTAAGAAAGTTGTATATTTCCCTTGCAGAAACGGGAGCGGATGCCTTGTTGACGAGCAGGCTCCAGCTTCGATAGCCTTCCTGAGCCGCAATGCGATCAAGCGCTGCATGGAACGGAATAGCAGTCTCGTTTGCCAAACGTCTGGCGCGCCTCTTCAGGTGATAGATAGGGGACGATAACCGCATCGATAAACCTCCTGTGACGAGCTGTCGTTGCAGTCCCTCCTTGTGCATGTGCCCGAACAGTTGGTTCGATGGTTTATTCTTCCTGCATGAAAAAATGCTTTCCCCAACGGAGGGGGGAGGCTTGGAAGAAGCCAGAATCAAAGCATAGCGTAAATGGCCGCCCCGGGGAACCAGTATATAATTCGGTGGTATCTTCGTTGAAATTTCAACGTGGTGCTATCGGTCTCCAGTGATGGAGGACAGTTCTTTCTTTACATGAATAACACCAATAGTGTCCCTGATAGGGCTGATCGTACTGGCGGCTGATCGGAAGTCCCGCGAGAGAGCAGAGCAGCAGCGTACCCGCGCCGCCGTGCCCAACGATGGCGATATCACCAGAAGTTTCAAGCCGCTTTACAGCTTCGAAGCCTTGCACGATGCGCTGTTGCACATCGATGGCTCGCTCCCATCCACGGATGCTTGCTTCGGGTGCTGAAAAGAACTGGTCGGCGACCATTTCATGCTGATCGGCGGGTAGAAATCCGGTAGCGCTTCGGTCGATCTCGTTAAAGCGACCATCCGTTGACAGGTTTGTTCCCAGAACGCCGGCCAGAATTTCCCCTGCCTCCCTTGCCTTTGTTTCTGTGCTCGACCAGATCGAAGTGATCGAGCGCAATTCCGGTTTGCCGGCAAATATACGCATCCGTTCAATACCACGCTCCGCCAGATGCCATGATGGAACTGGCTTTGCGGGATCAATGACGACTTCAGGATGCGAGATGAAGTAGATTTTTGTCATGCGTGGCTCCAATAGTCACGTCATTGTAAGCCAGAGGGCGCGAAACGCGCCCTGCCAGCCATTGGGTTCATAGCCCGAATGTTACAAGGCCGTTCTCGTCGATGGCCCAGGCGGGGTTCCAGGCAATTTCCCAGGCATGATCGTCAGGATCGGCGACATAGCCGCGAAAACCGCCGTGGGCTGGTGCATCCGCTGATCGCAACAGCTTGCCGCCCGCTTGAACCAGCCGTTTCATCAGTGGTGGGACATCAGCTTCTCGCTCCACATTGTGCGCAAGCGAAAAGGCGCCGGGCTGCAAAAGGCCACGGCGGTTCATGTCGGTTTCGAGCGAGGATTTCAGAAAAGTTCCGAGAACGAAGCCGTTCATCTGATAGAAAATGATTTCTTCGTTCTCGAAAACCGGCGCCCAGCCGAAGCCTTCTGCGTAAAAGCGTCGCGAGCGCTTAAGATTCGCGATTCCAACTGTAATAACAGAGATTTGCTGTTTCATGACCAAGACCCTTTGTTCTCCAATGCATCATTGCAACGGAGTTGGAAGGTCAAGGGACTCGACGCATCTGCCGAAATGAAAGCAATTGCGAAGGCCAGGACCCGCTTTGAAACGGGGATCGGGCTAACCGCACCGACCTCTCCTTTTTAGACCCGTACCGATTAGCACAGTCCGGGCCTCCGTTCAAATGAAACAGGTCTTTTAACCTCAGCGTACCGAGCCGACGAGGAGGTTGTCTGGACCTTCGATGGTGACCCAGCGACCGGTATCGTTCGCGGCCTGACGCTTCAGATAGGTGTAATCCGTCTCGTTCCAGCGCATGACTTCATCGGTCAGGTTGTCGAGAACGAAATCGCCGCGATCGGTGCGGATGGTAAGCACTGCGTGGCCTTCGCCGTCCGGCTTGCGGACGACGGTAATCAGAAGATCGGTGAGCGGGATGCCGGCTTTCTGCAATTCACGCTGCTTCAGCAATACGTAATCTTCGCAGTCGCCAACGGTGGTCGGATAAGCCCAGTATTCCTCGACGCCGTAGATTTCCATGTCGGTCATCGGCTTGATGCGCTCATTGACCGAAAGGTTGATCTCGACGATGCGCTGCCAGTTTGAATGATTGAGCTGCAGCGCGCGGGTGTCTCGGCTGGTGATGCCGCATTCCTTGGGTTCGCGCTTGCAGAACTCATAATGTCCGATCGGCTGCGAGGTCAGTTTGCCGGTCTGCATGAAGTCGCCAGAGGCTGCTTCCGCACCAAAGCTTGCCATCAGCAGTGACACTGCAAAACCGGCAGCTGCCATAATCTTTGTGGTCGAGCGAACAACGCAAAACATACTCAACGCCCTTTGGCTCTCGCCATTACTCATTTATTAACGAAACGTTAATGTCTGAAATAGTCTGGAGTCAATTCGGTTCGCCCCGCCATCGCCTGACTTCTTAATTAATGGTTAATGCGAGTGCTTGAGAGAAATACAATTACTGATTGAAATCTTCGGGTTATCCGCAGCTGGTTGGGCGGAAAATCACTCATAATTTTGCCACGGTCCGGGCGCTTGTTTTTTGCCTCGAATAAGCCAATTGTTGGTGTTCGACCGCATCGGAACGATCCCTTTGCAAAGGCCACGAGATGACGGGCGCAACGACGCGCAAGGCCACGGCAGACGACATAGATGCGCTCCTGCGCATCGAAGAACGCTGTTTCGAGACAGACCGGATTTCCCGCCGTTCATTTCGCGCCCTTATCGCGCGGCCAACAGCAGAGACTATCGTTGCTACATTGGAAGGGGCGGTTATCGGCTATGCGATGATCCTGTTCCGGCTCGGCACCGCGCTGGCGCGGCTCTATTCGATAGCCGTCGATCCGGAGGCAAAGGTCAAGGGCGTCGGCTCGCTGCTGCTGCAGGCGGCGGAAACGGCGGCCTATGACCACGACCGTCCTTTGCTGCGGCTGGAAGTGCGCGAGGATAATCAACGTGCCATCGCACTTTACAAACGGCACGGCTATCGTCCTATCGGACGCTATCTTGATTATTATGCCGACCATTCGGATGCGCTGCGTTTTGAAAAGACGGTTCGCGGGGACATTTCGCCGGTCACCGTCTTTCCTTATTACGAGCAGACGACCGATTTCACCTGCGGCGCGGCCTGCCTGATGATGGTGCTGGCCCGGCATAATCGGGAAACGCTACTTGATCCCGTGCTGGAGGTACGCCTGTGGCGTGATGCGACGACAATCTACATGATGTCGGGGCCGGGCGGTTGCGAACCATTCGGCCTTGCGGTCGCCGCGCATGAGCGTGGGCTGAAAGCCTCGATCATCGTATCGGTCGAGGACATGCTTTTCCTGCAATCGGTGCGTTCGGAAGAAAAGCGCAAGGTCATGCAACTGGCACAGACCGATTTCCGCCAGCGCACGGAAGCCTATGCCATTCCGGTGGATTATCGCGGTTTCACGCTGCACGATATTCTGGCTGCACTGCGTCGTGGGGCGGCAGTGATCGTGCTTATCAGCGGCTACCATATGTTCGGCAAGAAAGTGCCGCACTGGGTACTCGCCCACGGTGAAGACGGGCGGCACATTCTCATTCACGACCCCTGGGTGGAGGAAGAGCTAGGCGAGACCATCGCCGACGCTGCAAACGTTCCTGTTCCCTTTCACATTTTTGACCGTATCGCCCGGTTCGGCAGTGATGGGCTCAGGGCCGCCGTTATTCTGGAAAAAAGGACGGATTGATGACGATCTGCGTCATTCTGGTAGGGCGCCTCTCGGATATCGACAATGGGGCGACGCCGCACAAGGTCATGACCACGCGCGACTATCTCGCGCATCCAGCGCTCTTCAATGGCCAGTTGCGCCCGCGGATCATCAATCTGTCGCGCTCCTACGCCTATCAGAGCCGCGGATACTATGCTTCGCTTCTGGCTGAAGCGCGGGGACATCGCATCATCCCTTCCGTGGAGACAATGATCGACCTGTCGGAGCGGCGGCTTTATGAAAACGCCATTCCGGAACTCGAAGACATGCTGAACAAGGCGCTCGGCAAACATCCGGAAAAGGCGCCTGAAACAATCCACGTGCATTTCGGACTTGCCGACAGCCCGGACTTTGAAAAATTCGGACGGCTGCTCTTCGATTGGTTCCGCGCGCCATCGCTGGAAGTCTCGATCAAGCCCGGTGAATGGGCACGAATCCAGAAGATCAGCTTTGCCAACATCGCCAAGTTTTCGAAGGAGCAGAAGGAGCGTTTCGAGGACGCACTCGACCGTTACACCCAGCGTGAGTGGCGTGCGGCGCGCCCAAAGGTACCGGCGCGCTATTCCTTCGCAACGCTATGCGACCCGAAGGAAGCAATGCCACCATCGACCGTTTCAACGCTGAAGCACTGGGCGCGAATTGCGGCGCGGCTCGGCGTGGAAGTGGAACCCATCGGCAAGCGCGATCTTCCCCGGCTTGCCAATTTTGACGCACTGTTCATCCGTGAGACAACGTCGATCTCCAATCACACCTATCGTTTCGCCCGCCGGGCGCAGCAGGAAAACATGCCGGTGATCGATGACCCGATGTCCATGATCCGCTGCACCAACAAGGTATATCTGCACGAATTGATGCAGGCCAACGAGGTGGCGGTTCCGCCGACGGTGATGATCGCTGGCGAGGAGGATTTGGAACGCGCCGCCGACCTGCTCGGTTTTCCGATGGTCATCAAGATACCGGATTCGTCCTTCTCGCGCGGCGTGAAGAAGGTGAAGGATTTTGCCGAACTGAAAGCGCTCGCCACTTTATGGTTGGAGGACAGCGATCTCCTGCTGGCGCAGAAATATATGCCGACGAAGTTCGACTGGCGCGTTGGCGTTCTTGACGGCAAGCCGCTGTTCATCTGCCAGTATATGATGGCGAAGAACCATTGGCAGATCGTCAAGCACGATACGGGCGGCAAGCCGCTGGAAGGCGGGTTTCGGTCCTATGCGCTGGGCGATGCGCCGTCATCCGTACTGGAGACGGGCTTGCGCGCGGCGCGCTGCATTGGCGACGGGCTTTACGGCGTCGATCTGAAGGAAACGGATGATGGGGTGGTCGTGATCGAGGTCAACGACAATCCCAATCTCGAACACGGTATCGAGGACGCAGCCGAAAAGGACGAGGTCTGGATCAAGCTGACCCGCTGGTTCACCGACCGGCTGGATCGGAAATAGATCCAGCAGTCAGGCGAAGCCTCGCCGAAATCAAAGAGGCGTAAAGCAGACCTTGGTATGCCCTGCGCCGATGAAGCCGAGCCGGCCAGCGGCGCCCTTGGACAAGTCCAGAACGCGTCCCTTGATGAACGGGCCGCGATCGTTGATGCGCACGACAAGCGACTTGCCGTTTCTCTGATTGGTAACCTTGACCTTGCTGCCAAGCGGCAGGGTACGGTGTGCTGCGGTCAGGCCGGACGGGTTCATGCGTTCACCCGAAGCCGTACGGGAAGTGAGGGCGTACCAGGAGGCACCGCCGCATTGCTGTGCTGAAGCCTCGATTGCGGTGGCCGCGAGAAGACCGGTTGCCGCAACGGCAAGCATAGCCATACGGGTCTTGAAAGTCATGCCAGATCCACTAGTTGTTAACGGGATGTCCCACAGTTGTCGCTGAGAAAGACGGTTCCGAACTGGAATCTAAATGTGGCGCTGGCGTGGTTCGAATGAGAACATTGTGCGATAATTGAATCTATATCGCGCAGGGAAAATTGTCCTATACTGTTCGTTGTTTACTTGATAACATAAACATAACTGAGGAATATTAGGAAAGATTCAATTTGATTGCTGTAAAGCTGTTTACGATTCGTTAGGAATCTGAGGCGGTCTTTTGCTGGGCGTTGTGTTAGCGTGCCTTTCGCAAGAAAAGCTGCTTGCTTGGCTGCCCGTCGGACGGATCCGGGTTGCAATTTTTATTTGTAGGGAAAGTTTTGAGCTTCCGCGGCAAAGTTGACAAAATAAGGCATTTCGGGGGCAAAATTGCAATTTGTAACTGTGTTGCAGGGCAGCCTGTCGGCCTCAAAAAGTTATCCACAGGCCGGAAAGGCAGTGAGTTGACGTTTCTTTGACCGCCAGGGCCTGCACGAGAGGGCTGGATTCCTGCTATAAGCGTTCAGACCAGATGACGGAACGCCATGCAGGACCATCCAGAAAAAGACAGGATCGATACCGCTTCGCCCGCAATTTCAGCGAGCAAGCGCATCATCTATCTGTGTCTCGGCTTTCTCATGCTCGGACTTGGCATTGTGGGGGCCTTCCTGCCGGTCATGCCGACGACGATCTTCATCATTTTTGCGGCATGGTTCTTTGCGCGGTCTTCGCCGACGATCGAGGCGCGGCTACTGGCCGATCAGCGTTTCGGACCGCTGGTCATAAAATGGCGCGAACGTGGTGCCATTCCGCCGCGCGCCAAGCTCTACGCATGTCTTGGCATGGCGTTGGGATATATCCTGTTCTGGTGGGGTGCGAAACCTGGCTGGCTGCTGGCGACAGCGGTGACACTGTTCATGCTGGGCTCTGCCGCCTACGTGTTGTCTCGACCGAACGAGTGAGTTGAGCCGCCTATGGCGTCACGTCGAAACCGAACCATTTTTCGGATAATTTTTTGATGGTGCCATCGGCTTTCGCTGCCATGATCGCAAAGTTGAATCTCCGCTTGAGATCCGCTTCGTCCTTGCGCAGGCCCACAGCGACGCCGCGCCCGAGCAATCCACCTTTGAAAAGCGGGCCGGTCATGACGACATTGGAATATGCCTGCGTCTTCTGGATCGTGTTCAGATAGGAGCGTGCGGTGACCTGCATGTCGATGCGTCCGCTTGCGAGATCGAGATCGGCCTGCTCAGCGGTTTTATACTCGCGGACGGTGATACCATTACTGAAATAGGCGTTGACCAGCGAGTGGGCTATCGATCCGCCCACGACGCCGACAGTCGTTCCCCTTATCGCGGCCGCGACATCCTGAAGGGGCTGCTCTATGTCAGCCTTGTTACTCGAAAGGTCCAGATTTTCCTCGGTGTGAGGAAGCTTGCTGTACGGACCGTCGCGCAGGGTGGCGAAAACTTGCGGCGTACGGGCGTAGGATATGGAGAAATCGATGACTTTCTCGCGCGCATCCGTTGCCGACAACGCTCCCATGACAGCATCGGCTTTTCCAGCTTGCAAGCTTGCTATGATGGCGTCGAAGGGAATGGCTATGAAGTTGCATTCGACTTTCATCGTTCGACATAGATGCCTGCCGAGCTCAACCTCATAGCCGTCGAGCCTGCCGTCGGACTGCGTGAGATTATAGGGTCGAAAATACCCTTCGGTAGCAATTGTCAGCGCCGGGGTCGCATCTCGAGCGTACAACGGCAGCGTCGAGGATATGAACATCGCTATCCCGACGAGATTGAGCAGACGCGGATGTGTCACGTAAAAAACCTTATATTATTATTATTATTATGAATGAAGCGGATAGGCATATGCCGGGAAAAATGCGGCTGCGTAAACTGGCTGGAAATTGGGAGCTATGTTGGGGGGATTTCATTCATTTGGAAAAACGGAATTCCGCCGCCCGATCCTTTGCCGGTTCAGCAGCCCGCAGAACCCCACAAAATCACTGGCAAGCAGCTCTGATACAAACCTGTAACAATAGTGTCATATGAATGTAATATAGAGCGCGTAGAGGGCTAGTGACGCCACATCGTCCTATGTCTTTTACAACAGGAGCCGCAGCTCATGAACAAGATGATTTCCTCGACCGCAGCGCTCGCCATCGCTGCCGTTATGTCGGTTTCCGCCGCCCAGGCGCGCGATCAAATTCAGGTTGCCGGTTCCTCGACCGTTCTGCCTTATGCAAAAATCGTCGCCGAAACGTTCGGCGAAACCTTCCCGAATTTCAAGACGCCGGTTGTTGAATCGGGCGGTTCGGGCGCAGGTATCAAGGAATTCTGCAAGGGCGTTGGTGAAAACACCATCGATATCGCCAATGCATCGCGCGCCATGAAGGACTCGGAACTGAAGTCGTGCATCGACGCCGGTGTCAAGGACGTCCAGGAAGTGCGCTTTGGCTATGACGGCATCGTGTTTGCGACCGACGCCAAGGGTCCGGATTGGAAGCTGAAGCCGGAAGATGTCTACAAGGCGCTTGCAGCCAAGCTGGTCGTCGACGGCAAGCTGGTCGACAATCCGAACACCAAGTGGAACCAGGTTAACCCGAACCTGCCGGATTGGGACATTGCTGCCTATATCCCGGGTGAAAAGCACGGCACCCGCGAAGTCTTTGAAGAAAAAGTTCTGGCGGATGGCTGCAAGCATTCCGGCGCTCTGGACGAAATCAAGAAGACCGGTCTTGACGACAAGGCTGCTGCTTCGGCCTGTATCGCAGTGCGCAAGGACGGCAAGGCTGTCGACATCGATGGCGACTATGCTGAAACGCTGGCCCGCATCGACTCCAACAAGACCGGCGTTGGCGTTTTCGGCCTCTACTTCTACGAAAACAATGCCGACAAGCTGAAAGTTGCGACCGTCAACGACATCACGCCGTCGGCTGCAACCGTTGCCTCGGGTGAATATCCGGTTTCGCGTCCGCTGTTCTTCTACGTGAAGAAGGCTCATCTCGGCGTCATCCCGGGCCTGAAGGAATATGTTGAGTTCTTCCTCAACGACCAGATGATCGGTCCTGACGGTCCGCTCGCCGAATATGGTCTTGTTCCCGCTCCGGATGCAGAACGTGAAGCTCAGCGCGCTGCCTTCGCCGAAGGCAAGACGATGGCCGCGAAGTAAGTTTTGATCTGTGGAACGCGGGGATGAGGAATCTCCGCGTTCTTCTCCTTTCGCGCCTTTGCATTAAGACAGGCGCATTCGCGTGGAACGGCATAGGTGGAAGCTGCACCTCAAAGCCATCCGCATTCATCAGGGCAACCGGGGAAATTGAATGTCCTTCTTTCTGGTTCTCGTCAGTATCGTTGCAATCGGGCTGATCGGATTCTTCATAGGCCGCCAGCGTGCCGTTGCACTGGACAAGGCGCAGTCTGCTTCCGCAAAAGCCTCGCCGACCGAGAAAATGCATTCCCGCCCGCATTATCATGGCTGGTGGGTTTTCCTCGTTTCTGCATTGCCTGCGGTTCTGTTCCTCGCCGTCTGGGCTGTTGGAACGTCGGTCTATCTCGATCACAGTGCGACCGCCCGATTGCCGGATGCCATTGAGGAAGGTTCCTTCACCAATCGCAGCCTGCAGCTTGGCATGGTGCGTGGACTGGCCAACGGTCTTGAACGGTTGACGCCTGCCGAACTGGAAAGCTTTCCATCGAATTATCAGGATGCCCGCACGCTTCTGGCATCTAAGGGTGTGGCGCTTGCGACCGAAGGCCAGGATTACATGGTGCCGATCGCGCTCTACCTGAAAAAGGCAACCGCGCTGACGCACACCATCGGTTCCGCCGTTTCTCTGGTGATCGCCATTGCCGGGCTGGTCTTCGGTCTTTCGACCATCAGCCGGCGCATGCGTGCACGCAACAATGTCGAGCGGATCGTTCTCTGGGGGCTGATCGCGGCATCCGGCATCGCCATCCTGACGACCATCGGCATCATCTGCTCGATGCTGTTCCAGACCATCAGCTTCTTTCAATCTGTTTCGCCGTGGGACTTCTTCTTCGGCACGGTTTGGGATCCGCGCTTTGCCGCTGCCGGTTCGGGCGGCGAGACAGGCCAGTTCGGTCTCATCCCGCTTCTGGCCGGCACACTCTATATCGCTCTTGTGGCCATGCTGTTCGCGGTTCCGGTTGGGCTGTTTTCGGCCATCTATATGGCGGAATATGCTTCTCCGCGAGTGCGTACTATCGTAAAGCCGGTCCTTGAGCTTCTGGCTGGCATTCCCAGTATCGTATACGGCTTCTTTGCCCTTGTGACCGTCGGACCTTTCCTGCGCGATCTCTCTATTGCCATTGCTGGCGGTCAGGGTTTCATCATGGCGCAGAGCGTTCTGACCGCCGGTCTCGTCATGGGTGTGATGCTCATCCCTTTCGTGTCGTCGCTTTCCGATGACATCATCACGGCCGTGCCGCGGACATTGCGCGACGGTTCGCTCGGACTGGGCGCGACCCGCTCCGAAACCATCAAGCGCGTGGTCCTTCCAGCTGCTCTGCCGGGCATCGTCGGCGCGCTCCTGATGACCGCGTCCCGCGCTATTGGCGAAACCATGATCGTGGTTCTGGCAGCAGGTGTCGCAGCGCGCATCAATATCAATCCATTCGAGGCGATGACCACCATCACGGTGAAGATCGTCAACCAGCTCACCGGCGATCTCGAATTCAATTCGCCGCAAACGCTGGTGGCCTTTGCACTCGGCATCACGCTTTTCGTCCTGACGCTGATCATGAACATCTTTGCGCTGCACATCGTGCGCAAGTACCGGGAGCAGTACGAATAATGACCGATACGACCTTTAACGCCAGCGGCGCCGCGGCACAGCCGACGCGTCGCGATATCGGACTGAAACGCCGCTACGCTGCCGAACGCCGCTTCCGCTATTACGGCATTGCTGCGATTGCCATCGGCGTGTTCTTTCTTTGCGCGCTGCTGTTCTCGGTTTTCTCGAAGGGCTATACCGCGTTCTGGCAGACGACGCTTTATCTGCCGGTCAAGCTTGAAGAGAGCGTGATCGATCCGGGCAACAAGCGTGCGACCGATCCGAATGTGCTGATCACGGCCAACTATCCGCTGCTCGTGCGCAACGCTCTGGCTGAAAAGCTGGGTGTGGCGACGACGGACCGTCCGGCGATGCGCGATCTGGGCCGCTTCTATTCCGATGGCGTGCGCATTCAGCTCCGCGAGATGGTGATGAACAATCCATCGCTTATTGGCACGACACAGATCGTTCCGGTTCTGGCGGGCGCCGATATCGATTCGGCCTTCAAGGGGCAGATCGACCTTTCCGTTCCGGAGACGAACCGCAAGGTTTCGGACCGTCAGGTGGGCTGGATGAAAACGCTTTCGCAGGAAGGCGTGATGAAGGAAGCCTTCAATACGGGTCTGTTTACCTTCGGCGCGTCCAGCCGTCCCGAAACCTCTGGTCTCGGCGTCGCACTGATTGGCTCGCTTTACATGATGCTGATCGTTCTCGGCCTCTCGCTGCCTATCGGTGTTGCCGCTTCGATCTATCTGGAAGAGTTCGCCAAGAAGAACCGGTTCACCGACATGATCGAGGTGAACATCAACAATTTGGCGGCGGTTCCGTCCATCGTGTTCGGTCTCCTCGGGCTTGCGGTCTTCATCAACTTCTTCGGCCTGCCGCGTTCCGCCTCGCTGGTCGGCGGTCTGGTGCTGACATTGATGACGCTTCCCACCATCATCATTGCGACCCGTGCTGCCCTTCGTGCGGTGCCGCCGTCGATCCGCTCTGCGGCGCTCGGCCTTGGCGCTTCGAAAACGCAGATGGTGTTCCACCATGTCCTGCCGCTTGCAGCACCCGGGATCCTGACCGGCACGATCATCGGTCTCGCCCATGCGCTTGGTGAAACCGCGCCGCTTCTCCTGATCGGCATGGTGGCCTTCGTTGCCGACGTACCGTCGACGCCGATGGACCCGTCTACCGCTCTGCCGGTGCAGATCTATATGTGGGCAAATGAAGCAGAACGCGCCTTTGTGGAACGCACGTCAGGCGCTATCATCGTCCTGCTTCTGTTCCTTGCCGTGATGAATATTGCAGCAATCATCCTGCGCCGCCGCTTCGAGCGCCGCTGGTAAAACGGGAGTCGAAAGCTATGAACCTGATGACTGAACGATCTCTCGAGAAAGCCGTAGGAGAAAAAATGAACGCCAACGCCAGTTCCATAAAGATGCGCGGCGACAAGGTCTGCGTGTTTTATGGTGAGAAGCAGGCGCTGTTCGACGTCGATCTGGATATCCAGGAAAAGATGGTCACGGCGCTGATCGGCCCTTCCGGTTGCGGCAAGTCTACCTTCCTGCGTTCGCTCAACCGCATGAACGATACGATCGAAGGTTGCAGGGTTGGCGGCAAGATCACGCTCGACAATGAGGACATTTACGATCCGAAGATCGATGTCGTTGAACTGCGGGCCCGCGTCGGCATGGTGTTCCAGAAGCCGAACCCGTTTCCGAAGTCGATCTTCGAAAATGTGGCCTACGGTCCGCGCATCCACGGTCTTGCCCGTACCAAGACCGATCTGGAGGAAATCGTCGTGACGAGCTTGCAGAAGGCGAGCCTGTTCGAGGAAGTGAAGGATCGTCTGCACGATGCCGGTACAGGCCTTTCCGGCGGCCAGCAGCAGCGCCTTTGCATTGCGCGCGCGATTGCGGTCAGCCCGGAAGTCATCCTCATGGACGAACCGTGCTCGGCGCTCGACCCGATCGCAACCGCAAAGGTGGAAGAGCTGATCGACGAATTGCGGCAGAACTATACCATCGTGATCGTCACGCATTCCATGCAGCAGGCGGCGCGCGTTTCGCAACGTACGGCCATGTTCCATCTCGGCAATCTGGTGGAAGTGGGCGACACGGAAACCATGTTCACCGCGCCGACCGAAAAGCGCACGCAGGATTACATCACCGGACGCTTCGGCTGATCCGGAACTGCGCTCAACAGACAGTGCGGCTTCCCCGCAATTTATATTACGAGGTCTTACTATGCCGTCTCAGCATACCGTTCGCTCCTATGATGAGGAATTGAAGTTTCTCACCCACAAGATCGCCGAAATGGGCGGACATGCAGAACGCATGGTCGAGCAGTCGGTCACCGCTATCGTCAATGCGGACAATGCGCTCGCACAGCGCGTCATCTCCGACGATCTCATTCTGGATGCCAGCGAACGCGAGATCGACGACAAGGCCGTGATGATCATCGCCAAGCGCCAGCCCATGGCCGTGGACCTGCGCGAGATCATCGGCTCGATCCGTATTTCAGCCGATCTGGAGCGCGTCGGCGATCTCGGCAAGAACATTGCCAAGCGTGTTGCTGCCGTTTCGGAATCGCGCCAGCCGGTAAAGCTCTATCGCGGTCTGGAAACGCTGGCCGAACTGGCACTGACCCAGCTGAAAGACGTTCTCGACGCTTATGCATCGCGTTCGGTGCAGCAGATCAACGTCGTTCGCGACCGCGATGACGAGATTGATGCCATGTATACGTCGCTGTTCCGAGAACTGCTTACCTACATGATGGAAGATCCGCGCAATATCTCCGCCTGCACGCATCTTCTGTTCTGCGCCAAGAATATCGAGCGCATAGGCGACCATGCGACCAATATCGCGGAAACCGTTTATTACATCGTGACCGGCCTGCAAATGCCGGCTGAGCGACCCAAGGAAGACCTGAGCCACGGTATTGTCGTGGATGAGGCGCGTAAACCCTGAACTGCATCCGACCGGACCTCGGAGTCCTGCGGTTGAGAATGTGTGAATAGCGCGGCGGCACGCGGTCGATTGGGGGGATTGTATCCACCGCCCGCCGAATTTGGATAGGGAAATACTGGATGTCACAGGCACCCAAAATCGCTGTGGTAGAAGACGAAGAGGCGCTGAGCGTTCTGCTTCGCTACAATCTTGAAGCAGAGGGCTACCAGGTCGATACAATGCTGCGCGGCGACGAGGCCGAAATCGCATTGCGCGAGAATGTGCCGGATCTGCTCATCCTCGACTGGATGCTGCCGGGTGTTTCGGGCATCGAGCTTTGCCGCCGCTTGCGCCAATGGCCGGAAACCGAACGCCTGCCGATCATCATGCTGACGGCGCGGGGCGAGGAAAGCGAACGTGTTCGCGGCTTGAGCGTCGGCGCTGATGATTATGTCGTAAAGCCATTTTCAACGCCGGAACTTCTGGCGCGCGTCAAGGCGATGCTGCGCCGGTCCAATCCGAGTATCCTCTCCCATGTGCTGAAAGTGGGCGATCTTGTTCTCGACCGTCAGCAGCATCGTGTTTACCGCAAGGAAAAGGAGGTCCGTCTCGGACCGACGGAATTCCGGCTGCTCGAATATTTCATGATGTCGCCTGGCCGTGTCTTCTCGCGCAGCCAGCTTCTGGATGGCGTTTGGGGGCCCGACATCTATGTGGATGATCGCACGGTGGACGTCCATGTCGGACGGCTGCGCAAGGCGATCAATGTCGGTCGTGCGCTCGATCCGATCCGCACCGTTCGCGGCGCCGGTTATTCTTTCGGTTGATCGACACAGTCATTCAAACTCTCAAATACAGCTCTTGATCGGCCCGCCACGTCCCTCGTGGCGGGTCGTCTTGCTGGTGATCACTCACGCGGTTCGCTGACCCGATTCGCATTGGCATGGCCGAAAACCGGCGCCAGTCACCCGATTTCACACGTTGTTACAAATGTGTCTCCAAAGTTGAAAGGGATAGGCGGAACCCACGGGAAACAGAATTTCCGCAGATCATTTCAAGCACTGGGAATGTGGATTGAAAAACTGTCCAAGAAGAAGCGAATTAAGGCAGCGATAAGGCGTGTATTGAAAGAATTTGAATCCCATGAAATCAATATCTTACCTGAATTCGCAATTCCCGTTAAGAAATTATTAATATATTTTAAGGGGTTGTAGGCATATTCGCATTATCGATTCGAAATTGTTTGCGGGCTGTCCAACCGCTTCCATCATCGTTGGGATTTGACCCTTCGCCTTTTTTTGGCCTAAAAATTCCAAAACCTTGAATTCGATTGAGCGACAGTAGGGCGTGTGATTTTTGATCTTCGTCCTCTTTGACTTGCACCGCAGTCAGACATTCGCATGCATCGTTTCAGATGTATTCGCCTGAGTGGATGACTGGATCAGTTAAGGGTCCTAACATGAGATTGAGCCATTGACGCGCGCCGCGAAGTGGAAATTGCCCGTTCTTATCGGGCTGCTGGTCGCGCTTTTCGCGGTCACCGGCTGTACGACGACCGGAAACACGGGAAAAGCCAATTCGGAAAAGATGGCGGCAAGCCATGTCAAGTCCGTCAATGGCGTGAAGACCTATACCTACACGGCACGTGACAAGGAATGCCTTGAACGCGCAATGTTCTTCGAGTCCAACCGTTCGAGTTCCGATGGGCTTCTCGCTGTCGGCACCGTCGTCATGAACCGTCTCGCATCGGGCCGGTATCCTGATACGATTTGCGGCGTCGTCGGCCAGAAGAACCAGTTCGCGCCCGGTGTTCTCACCCGCAAGATGGATTCCAAAGCGCTGCCCGATGTTCAGGCCACTGCCGACGCAGTGTTGAAGGGCCAGCGTCATCCAAAGCTCAAGAACGCCATGTTCTTCCACACGGCGGGCCTGAGGTTCCCATACAACAACATGCACTATGTGCTCGTTGCTGGCGGCAATTCCTTCTACGAAAAGCGCAATCGCGACGGCTCGCTGCAAAATCCGGTCCCGCAGGAACCATACAACCTTGCTCTCGCCTATTCACCGCAATCGCCTTCCGTTCCGCAGGATGCATCCTACGACGTGACCCTGCCGCAGACTGGTCCGGTTCCGGGAACAGAGCCAACCGTTCAGGTGGCGCTCGCAGAAGCTGCAAAGGCTCAGGACGCAGAACAGAATACCGGTGCCGGTCCACAGGCTCGTGGTGACCGTCTGGCCCGTCATCGCGGTATTGCGGCGGCTCGAGAGGAGCAGCAGCCCGTGCAGGTGGCCTCCTACCAGTCGCAGTTCGATACTTCTGCTCCGCAATCGGCTTCGCTCGGTTATGCCCTCGCAAGCCAGAAGCAGGCCGACGCGATCGGCGCGCTTCTCCTGTCTCAGGACCGGCCGGAAGCGCCGCTATAATCAGCGCTTTTACAATCGACAATCTGCAACGCCGGTCTCGTTCAACCAGACCGGCGTTTTGCTTTCAGGGCAGCAGTCGTTTTCAGCGAAGGTGTCAGGGCCGGTAGACTGGACGGTAGATGACCATCGGAGCATCATAGAAATCGGCCTGGTTCTGCCACGCTCGCCTGTCGGCCCTGCGATCGAGGTCGAGCCGCATGAGGCAGTTGGCGAAAGCGTCGGTCCTGGGTTTGAAACCATAGCTTTGGCAAGTCTGCTCGTCTGCTGCGCGACGCTGTTCGGGCGTCATCGTCACGCAGCCGGCCAGAACACCGGTAACGCCCAGTAAGATAAGCACTTTCTTATTCATTGCTTTCTGCTTTCTCTGCAACTGACCGCAAGAATACTATAGCGTAAAAGGCAGGAAAAAAGGTGGTGAAATTATGCCGTCTGATAAACTGCCGGTGATTCCATATCCAAAGAGGTCTTCCACCCATGGCTCATGAACAGCTGAATCCAGTCATCGATCCGGTGAAACTCGAACGTCTTGCGGAAGTCGCCGTTCGTGTCGGTCTGCAATTGCGCGAGGGGCAGGATCTCGTCATTACGGCACCCGTCGTCGCGTTGCCGCTGGTCCGGCTCATCGCCAAACATGCCTACAAGGCCGGAGCCGGGTTGGTAACGCCATTCTTCGCGGATGACGAAATGACGCTCGCCCGTTACGAGAACGCAGCCGATGCGAGCTTCGACCGCGCCGCAAACTGGCTCTATGAAGGCATGGCAAAGGCCTATTCGGACGGCGCTGCCCGTCTGGCTATCGCAGCCGATAATCCGATGCTTCTCTCCAGCCAGGACCCCGCCAAGGTTTCCCGCGCCAACCGAGCCAATTCGAAGGCTTATCAGCCGGCACTGGAAAAGATCGCGGGTTTCGACATCAACTGGAACATCGTCTCCTATCCCAACCCGGCATGGGCGAAGCTCATGTTTCCGAACGAACCGGAGGATGTTGCGACCCGCAAGCTGGCCGATGCGATTTTTGCGGCTTCGCGCGTGGACGTCGACGATCCGGTCGGTGCCTGGGCGGCACATAACGCAGCGCTTCGCACCCGCACCCGTTTCCTGAACGGCAAGGCTTACCGCGCCCTGCATTTCAAGGGTCCGAATACCGACCTGACGGTGGGGCTCGCCGATGGCCATGAGTGGCACGGCGGGGCCTCCACCGCGAAAAACGGAATTACCTGCAATCCGAACATCCCGACGGAAGAAGTGTTTACGACGCCCCACGCCCTGCGTGTCGAGGGCTACGTGACGAGCACCAAGCCGCTGTCGCATCAGGGGACATTGATCGAGAATATCGCGGTTCGCTTTGAAGGCGGACGAATTGTCGAGGCGAAGGCGAGCCGCGGTGAAGAAGTGCTCAACAAGGTGCTGGACACGGACGAAGGCGCCCGTCGTCTTGGCGAAGTGGCGCTGGTGCCGCATTCCTCGCCGATCTCGCAGAGTGGGCTTTTGTTCTACAACACCCTGTTCGATGAAAACGCAGCAAGTCATATCGCGCTCGGCCAGTGCTATTCCAAATGCTTTATCGACGGAGCGAAGCTGACGCCGGAGCAGATCAAGGCGCAGGGCGGCAACTCGAGCCTTATCCATATCGACTGGATGATCGGCTCCGGCCAGATCGACGTCGATGGCATCAACGCGGATGGAACCCGCGAGCCGGTGATGCGCGGCGGTGAATGGGCCAACTGAGAATCGTAAAATGAAAAAGGCCGGAATGTTCCGGCCTTTATCTCTTAGAGCATTTTCAGTTTAAACTGTATCACACGAAATGCTCTATCTTTTTGTTTTTACGTCTATCCTTTGCAAAACCGCTTCGCACTTTGCCTGGAATGCTCTAGTTCTTTTCCTGAACGTGAGCCTCCAGAAACCACAGCGCCTTGTCGAGGCTGCGGGACGCTGCGGTAAAGATATCCGCCGTATCGTCGTCACCAGCATCATCTGCATCCTTGATCGATTTGCGCAGCAGGTTGGCGACGTCACCGTAGCGCTCGATCAATGCCAGCAGATGGTCGTGAACGGCATAGATGTCGGTCGGATAAGGCTTGAGCTTGCTTTCCTTGGCCACGACCTGCGTGGTGCCATAGGCCGTCCCACCGATCTGCACGGCGCGCTCGGCAATCGTGTCGACATGTTGATCGAGATCGTCGCGGAAACCGTCGAGCATTTCATGAACGGCGATGAATTGCGGCCCCTTGAGATTCCAGTGAGCCTGCTTGGTGATGAGGGCAAGATCGATTGTCGCGGCGAGGTTTTCGTTGAGTAGCGCGATCATTGTCGTCTTCGTATTGGAAGGAAGATCGTTGCGGGTTGCATGCATCGACTTCTGGGACATTTTATCCTCATATCCTTTTGCTCGATCCGGCTCAGAGAGACTGGTCGCTCATCATCGAGGGGGCAGTTCAACACAAACGAACCCGCCAGATCCTTATGAGGCTCGATTGCTGGAGCGGCCTTTATTGTCAAAGGCAATAAAAAACGTTCCCGCACCCGATAGGGAAATGCATGCCTGCAGTTTTTGTTCCATCGGGGCGACTGAAAAACTGAGCTGATCCGGGTTCGATCAAGTTGCGGCTTGTCGCGGCGCGAAATCTGATTTACCCGGTTGCCCATGAAGATACTCGCGCTTGATACTGCTGCTTCGTGGTGTTCCGTTGCCGTCTACAACTCCGATGGCGGTGTCGTGCTTGCCGATGTGAGCGAAAACATCGGCAAAGGCCATGCTGAAGTATTGATGACCTATGTCGAACGCGCTGTGACAGAAGCGAAACTATCGATCAGCGACATGGATCGGGTGGCTGTCAATGTCGGGCCGGGATCGTTTACCGGCGTCCGTATCGGTGTCTCGGCAGCGCGCGGTTTTGCCCTGGCACTCGGCGTTCCGGCTATCGGCGTCACCGCATTCGAAGCGCTGGCCGCTGAGACCCATATCGCGAACCCGGAAAATCCGGCGCTCGTTCTGCTCGACGCCCATCGCGGCGAGATTTACGCACAATCGTTCGATGCAAAAGGTTTGACAAGCGCGAGGCCTCTTGTCCTGTCGCGGGAGGAAGCGTTGGCTCTCGCAGCGTCCCAGGCGGAAAATACGGTTCTTGCAGGTTCGGCCGCTCGCTCGATCAACGAAGCGATCGGCGGTCGTTTCGCAGTGGGGTCGGCAGAACCGACCGCGACAATCGGCGTCTATGCGCGTCTGGCAGGCTTGCGCCAGCCGGGCGATGCGCCGAAGCCGCTCTACATGCGCGGGCCCGATGCGAAGCCGCAGGTCGGGTTCGCGCTGCCGCGGAAGAGCGCTGGGGAATAACCGATGATGGGTTTGCCGTTCGGACGTTTCGGTCGCAGGGAGGTTTCGGTGGAGCCGCTGAACGCACAGGACAGTCATGCGATTCAGCGCATTCACGCCGCCGCCTTCCATCATGGCTGGAGCTCCGATGATTTCAGGTCGCTGATCGGCGAGAACACTGTTTTCGGCTTTGTTGCCCGTGCGGAAGGCAAGCCGAACGATGCGTGCGGCTTCGTGCTGGCTCGCTTGGTTGCGGGAGAAGCGGAAATCCTCACCATTGCGGTTGCGCGCGACATGCAGCGGCAGGGCGTGGGACGCGCACTGATGGATGCCGTGCTGCGCCATCTCTATCAGGAACGGGCCGAAACGCTTTTTCTCGAGGTGGACGAAGCCAATGTCGCCGCGCAGGCGCTTTATCGTCGCCTCGGCTTCCAGAAGGTTGGCGACCGTCCGGCCTATTACGAAACTGCGAATGGACGTTCGGCGGCCCTCATCTTGCGGCGTGACCTGAAGAGGGCGCCATGATCGGCGTGATCAGGATATTTCTGGTCGTTGCGGCTATGGTCGCGCTGAGCCTGTCGCTGATTCCGGTCCAATATCTGTTTCTGAAAATGAAGAATGGCTGGAAACGCAGCCTGCCAAACTTCTTCCACCGCGTCGTGGCGCGCCTTTTCGGTTTCCGCATCAGAACTGTCGGCCAAATGCACGAAGGGCGTCCACTTCTTCTTGTCGCCAATCATACGTCGTGGAGCGACATCATTGTGCTCTCGGCGGTGGGGCAGGTGTCCTTCATTGCCAAATCGGAAGTGCGCGACTGGCCTGTCTTCGGCATGTTCGCCGTCTTGCAGCGCACCGTCTTCGTGGAGCGCGAACGGCGCGGCAAGACCGGTGAGCAAACCTCCGAAATTGCAAGGCGCCTGGCAACCGACGACGCAATGGTATTGTTCGCCGAAGGCACCACATCGGATGGCAATCGCGTTCTGCCGTTCAAGACGGCGCTTTTTGGCGCTGCGCATGCGGCGATCAAGGAAGCAAATGTTCCAGAAGTCATGGTTCAGCCGGTTGCCGTTGCCTATACGGGCGTTCATGGCATGGCGATGGGCCGTTACTTCCGCCCGATTGCATCGTGGCCGGGCGACGTCGAACTGATGCCGCATCTCAAAGGTATCTTGCGGGAGGGTGCGATAGACGTCGAAGTACGTTTTGGCGAGCCGGTTGTCGTTACGGCCAAGACAGACCGCAAGGCGCTGGCGCGTACGATGGAAAACCGGGTGCGCGCTCTTTTGCAAAGCGCATTGTTGGGGCGCGAGATACCGGAAGAGTGACAGCCGTCAGATTGTCACCTTCCAAAATGGCGACAAAAGCTGTAGATAGCCGCGCATGAGCGACAATATCACCGATCTTGAACCGCAGGCAGAGCGCGCCAATACGCGCAAGGTTTTTGTCAAAACCTATGGCTGCCAGATGAATGTCTATGACAGCCAGCGCATGGCCGACAGCCTTGCAGCGGAAGGCTATGTCGCGACCGATACACCGGACGATGCCGATCTGGTTCTGCTCAATACGTGCCATATTCGCGAGAAGGCGTCGGAAAAGCTCTATTCCGCGCTTGGTCGTCTGCGCAAGATGAAGGATGCACGTGAAGCGAATGGCAAGGAACTGACCATTGGCGTGGCGGGCTGCGTGGCGCAGGCTGAGGGACAGGAAATCCTGCGCCGTGCGCCGAGTGTCGATCTCGTCATCGGCCCGCAGACCTATCACCGTCTGCCCAATGCGTTGGCGCGGGTTCGCGGCGGCGAAAAGGTGGTCGAGACGGAGTATGCCCTTGAAGACAAGTTCGAGCATCTGCCGTCGCCAAAGCGTGAGGAAACGCGCAAGCGCGGTGTTTCTGCGTTCCTGACCGTGCAGGAAGGGTGCGACAAGTTCTGTACCTTCTGCGTGGTCCCCTATACGCGCGGCTCGGAAGTTTCGCGCAGCGTTAAGCAGATCGTGGCGGAGGCCGAGCGCCTGGCCGATAGCGGCGTGCGCGAACTCACCTTGCTTGGCCAGAACGTCAATGCCTGGCACGGCGCGGGCGACGATGGCCGTGAATGGGGCCTGGGCGAACTTCTGTTTCGTTTGGCGCGCATTCCGGGTATCGCCCGCCTGCGCTACACGACCAGCCATCCGCGCGACATGGATGACAGCCTGATAGCCGCCCACCGTGATCTGCGTCAGTTGATGCCTTATCTGCATTTGCCGGTGCAATCGGGATCGGACCGTATTCTCAAGGCGATGAACCGTCGCCACAAGGCGGATGAATATGTGCGGCTGATCGAGCGTATCCGCGAAGTCAGGCCGGACATGGCGCTGTCGGGTGATTTCATCGTCGGCTTCCCCGGCGAAACCGATCAGGATTTCGAAGATACGATGCAGCTGGTGCGTGAGGTCAATTACGCGCAGGCCTATTCGTTCAAATATTCGCCACGCCCCGGCACGCCGGGTGCAGATCTCGACGATCATGTCGAAGAAGCGGTCAAGGATGAGCGCCTCCAGCGCCTTCAGGCACTTTTGTCCGAGCAGCAATATGCGTTTCAGGATTCAATGATCGGTCGCGAGATGGATGTGTTGCTTGAAAAGCCGGGTCGCATTGCAGGCCAGATGGTTGGCCGCTCGCCATGGCTCCTGCCAGTCATCATCGATGACAACAACGACCGGATCGGCGACATCATTCATGTGAAAATCACGTCCACAGGCACCAACAGCCTTATTGCGCAAAAACTGGCCTGAAGGCATGATGATGTGGAGGCAGAAAATTTCGGCGCTCTGAGTCGCTTGCCGTAATCCTGTCGAGACTGTGATTGCAGTGCGTGAACGGATTGCGTTCACGCATAGTCTGGTCTGAAAAGTCCGCTACTTTTCAGGATTGTGCTTTAAGGAGATACGGTTGAGCGCTACGGAAAAGCTGAAGTCTGCCAAGCCAACCAATCAAACGCAAAAAAGCCCGACGACCGGGGCCTCGGATATGGCCCATATCGTGCTCACATTCGACAACAACCGTCTTGCCAGCGCGCTTTATGGTCAGTTCGATGAAAATCTTGCCCGTATTGAACAGAAGCTTGGCGTGGATGTCCGCTCCAAGGGGAACCAGCTGTCGATCCGGGGCGAGCCGACCGCGACCGAACAGGCGCGGCGCGCGCTCGACCATCTTTATGCAACGCTGCAGAAGGGTCATGAGCTTGGACCATCCGATGTGGATGGCGCACTCCGCATGGCAATCGCTGCCGATGACCAGTTGACGCTGCCGACCATGGAAAACAAGGGCAAGCTTTCCGCAGCCCAGATTTCCACGCGCAAGAAGACGATCTTTGCCCGCACGCCGACGCAGGATGCCTATATGCGGGCACTCGACCGGTCGGAGCTGGTGTTCGGCGTCGGACCGGCCGGTACCGGCAAGACCTATCTTGCCGTTGCTCATGCCGCCATGCTTCTCGAACGCGGTCTGGTGGAACGCATCATCCTGTCCCGCCCCGCTGTCGAGGCGGGGGAACGTCTGGGCTTCCTGCCGGGCGACATGAAGGAAAAGGTCGATCCCTATCTGCGCCCGCTTTACGATGCGCTTTACGACATGATGCCCGCCGAAAAAGTCGAACGGGCCATCACCGCGGGTGTGATCGAAATCGCGCCTCTTGCCTTCATGCGCGGGCGTACGCTGGCACATTCTGCGGTTATTCTCGATGAGGCGCAGAACACGACATCCATGCAGATGAAGATGTTTCTGACCCGCTTGGGCGAGGGATCTCGCATGATCGTGACCGGCGACCCGAGCCAGATCGATCTTCCGCCAGGCCAGAAATCGGGCCTCGTCGAAGCGCTTCGTGTGCTGGATGACGTCGAAGGCGTCATCAAAGTGCGCTTTACCGAAAAAGACGTTGTTCGTCATCCGCTGGTGGCGGCAATTGTCGGCGCTTATGACCGCGACGGCAAGCAGCACGCGCGTTCGGAATGATCTTGCAATTGCCTGTTGGAATCACGATTTAAAAGACGCTGTCTGCCTTTTGGCAGGCAGCTTTCTTGTAACTGAAAGGATGATGCGGCTAGCCAGCCCGGAGAGCCGCCGCAGAACGTGTCAAATAACGCGATCCATATCGATATCATGATCGAAGCCGGCAACTGGCCGGATGAGACCGCCCTGGAAGGGCTCGTCAGAAAGTCCGTCGAGGCCGCCTGGGCCGAACTTGGACTGAAAAGCGCTGCAAGCGAACTCAGTGTTGTCTTTACCAACGATGCCTCGATCCAGACCCTGAATGCGGAATGGCGCGGCAAGGACAAGCCGACCAATGTGCTCTCGTTCCCGGCGTTTCCGGTCAAGGCCGGGGCGCAGCCGGGACCGATGCTGGGCGATATCATCATCGCGCGCGAGACGGTGGAGCGTGAGGCGAAAGAGGAAGGCAAGCCGTTCGAAAATCACCTTGCGCACCTCGTTGTGCATGGGTTTCTGCACCTTTTGGGGTACGATCACGAAACCGATGAGGAAGCGGAAGTGATGGAGGCGCGCGAGCGCGAAATCCTTCATGCTCTTGCCATTCCCGACCCTTATGCTGTATCCGATTAGAACACGAACAACGATTGACCATGGCTGATCAAACATCGCACCCTCCGTCCGCTGGCGAAAATCGCAGCGAGACACAAGACGCCGAAGGGCAAAGTACGCAGCGGTCCGTAGTGGCCGAAAAGCGTTCCCTGTTGTCCAATATTTTCCCGTTCATGCGCTCGCGCCAATCGTCTTCGCTGCGTGAAGATCTGGCCGATGCCCTTTCCAGTACGGCAAGCGAGCAGGATTCCGCATTCTCGCCTGAAGAAAAGGCGATGCTGCACAACATCCTTCGTCTGCGTGAAATCCGCGTCGAAGACGTGATGATCCCGCGCGCCGATGTCGAGGCGGTGGAGATTTCCACGCCGCTCTGGGAAGTGCTGGAGCTTTTCGAAAAATCCGGCCATTCACGAATGCCGGTCTATGCCGAGACGCTGGACGATCCACGCGGCATGATTCATATCCGCGATGTTCTCAACTACATCACCAAGCAGGCCCGTCAAAAGACTACGCGCCGCAGCGGCACGCGCAGCAAGGCGACAGCCGAAGACGAGGCCGCCAAATTCGACATGGGCCGCATCGATCTCACCAAGACGATCGGCGAACTCAACCTCATGCGAAAGGTCCTGTTCGTGCCGCCGTCCATGATGGCAAGCGGATTGATGGCGCGCATGCAGGCGACCCATATCCAGATGGCGCTGGTGATTGACGAATATGGCGGCACCGATGGTCTCGTTTCGCTGGAAGACATTGTCGAAATGGTCGTTGGCGACATCGAGGACGAACATGACGATGAAGAAATCATGATCGCCGAAGAAGCCGACGGTGTGTTCGTTGTCGATGCACGCGCCGATCTGGAAGAGCTGGCCGCAAAAATCGGCCCGTCTTTTGAAGTGGGCGAGCATGGCGAGGATGTCGACACGGTTGGCGGCCTCATCTTCTCCGTTCTTGGGCGCATTCCGGTTCGCGGAGAAGTCGTCCAGGCTATTCCGGGCTACGAATTCCATGTGCTGGAGGTTGATCCGCGCCGCGTGAAGAAGGTGCGTATCGTACCGCTTTCCGCTGCCGATCGCCGCCGCCAGCAACGTGCTGTTCTCTCCGTTAAGGGAGAACAGCTAGCTGATGTCGAAACCGCAACCGACGCCCCCAAAGAGGCCTGATGATCGAAAGGCTGGCGGGGAAAATCATTCTGTCGAGCGGCTGGCGTCGTGCGCTGGCCGCTTTTCTGAGTGGCGCCCTCGCCACGCTGACCCAACCGCCATTTGATGTCTTTGTGGCGGGTTTCATTGCATTTCCGGTTCTTGTCTGGCTGATAGATGGCGCGATCGCCAATGCGAACGCCGGTCCGGTTAGGCGCCTTCTTCCCGCAGCCATGGTTGGCTGGTGGTTCGGCTTCGGTTATTTCGTTTCCGGATTATGGTGGATCGGCACGGCGCTGCTGGTTGACGCTGACCAATTCGCCTGGGCTCTTCCGCTGGCGGTTTTAGGTCTTCCGGCATTCCTGGCGCTTTTCTATGCGCTTGCAGCCGCGGTCGCCCGCATCTTCTGGTCGGACGGTTTGGGGCGCATCGTCGCGCTTGCGTCCGGCTTTGCGCTGGCGGAATGGCTGCGCCTTTTCCTGTTCACGGGTTTTCCGTGGAACGCCATCGGCTATGCGGTCATGCCGACCCCCCTCCTGATGCAATCGGTTGCCGTGCTGGGCCTGACCGGGATGAGCGCATTGGCCGTGTTTGTCTTTGCCGCTCCGGCCCTGCTGATCGGCGGACGATTTGCAAGAACAGGCATTGCATTTGCTCTGATACTCATCGCTGCCCATGTCGGCTTCGGCGCGTGGACGCTTTCACAAGCGCCGGCTGTGGGTGAGGAAAAAACCTCGCTTGCGGTTCGCATCGTGCAGCCGTCCATCGCCCAAACCATGAAATGGGATAATGCGGAACGTCGCTCCATCTTCGATAAGCTGGTGTCGCTGACGGCGGAAGCACCCGCCGACGGCAAGCCGAAACCCGATGTGATCATATGGCCGGAAACGGCAGTCCCCTATATCCTCACCTCAACGCCTGAGGCTCTTTCGCGTATAGGGGAAGTTCTCCAAGACGGTCAGGTTCTGCTGACCGGTGCGGTTCGCGAAGAAAGGGCCTCGGGTGGCGGCGAGCCGCGCTATTATAATTCGATTTATACGATCGATGATCGGGGCGTCATCGTTGATGCTGCCGACAAGGTGCACTTGGTCCCTTTCGGCGAATATCTGCCTTATGAAAATTTACTTCGCAGGCTTGGGCTTCAGGAAGTGGTGGAAATGCCTGGCGGGTTTACCGCCGGCACGGCGCGCCGCGCGCTGAACGTGAAAGGCGGTGAAACCTTTTTGCCGCTGATCTGCTATGAGGCGATTTTCCCCGACGAGCTCGGATATTCGGGCCAGAGGGCAAGCGCCATTATCAATGTGACGAACGACGCGTGGTATGGCGATACGCCCGGCCCCTATCAGCATTTCCGGCAGGCTCAGGTCCGTGCAGTGGAGCAGGGACTGCCCCTCATCCGCGCAGCGAATAATGGTCTTTCAGCTGTCGTGGACGCTTATGGTCGAATCACCAGCGGCCTTGCGCATGATGCCGTCGGGGTCATAGATGCTTACCTACCGTCAGCTCGTGCACCATTTTGGAGCACGCCGCCCGGCTTGCGACAATCTCTGGTAGCGCTATTAACCTTACTCGTGGTGAGCGTGGCTTTCCAGCTGCCAATCGGCAGGCGTTTTCATTGACAGACTAATATTGTTGCGATGTTATGGCTCGGCGGCGACGGTTTTTGCGGAAAATCGTCAGACTACCTCCCAAAACTTATTGTTATCGCTGTTCACATGAACAGAGCATGAATGAAAGCTCGCAGCTGCGAGGAGTGACAGTTGTATGATTGAGAATAAAAAGAAGCCCAACCCCATTGACGTGCATGTCGGCAGCCGCATCCGTCTTCGTCGTAACATGCTGGGCCTCAGTCAGGAAAAACTCGGCGAAAATCTCGGGATTACCTTTCAGCAGATCCAGAAATACGAGAAAGGCACCAACCGCGTCGGTGCAAGCCGACTTCAGGCGATCTCGGCAATTCTGAATGTCCCGGTTTCCTTCTTTTTTGAAGACGCACCGGGTTCCTCGAACCAGGCGGGTTTTGCAGAAGATAATGAAGCGACCTACGTGGTCGATTTCCTGAATTCCAATGAAGGCGTTCAGTTGACGCGCGCATTCACGAAAATTTCAGATCCCAAAGTGCGCCGCAAGATCATCGATCTCGTGAAGTCGCTCGCTGCAGACGCTGACTGATTGCATATCCGGAAAAAGCAATAAGCGCGGGACATAGGCGTGTCCCGCCGGCTCTGCGCCTTACGGCGCTGGAACAGGCAGAAAACGTTATCCGGAACGAATTTTCCTGCCGTGGCGCTGTCGCAACAAGAATATGCATTGACGGTTCAATCCCAACTTCGCTAACACATTAACCGTGCCCGGACCGCTGGAAACTGTTCCGGGCGCTACTGTGTTTCCATGGCGGAGATATTCTCCGTTGGATTTTCAAGAGGGGTTACCCGTGTCGCGCAGTTCTTATCTCTTCACCAGCGAATCTGTGTCCGAAGGCCATCCGGACAAGGTTTGCGACCGCATCTCCGATGAAATCGTGGACATGATCTACAAGGAAGCGCGCCGCACCGGCGTCGATCCGTGGTCTGTCCGTGTTGCCTGCGAAACGCTTGCCACCACCAATCGGGTGGTTATTGCCGGCGAAGTACGCGTGCCGGATACTTTCCTGAAGAAGAATAAGGACGGCACTATCGCCCATGATGCTGCCGGGCACCCTCTGATCAATCCTTCGCGTTTCCGTTCGGCGGCACGCAAGGCGATCCGTGAAATCGGTTACGAGCAGGACGGTTTCAACTGGAAGACCGTGAAGATCGACGTTCTTCTGCATCCGCAATCCGCCGACATCGCGCAGGGCGTGGACAACGCCGCCGACCGTCAGGGCGAGGAAGGTGCGGGCGATCAGGGCATCATGTTCGGCTATGCCTGCCGTGAAACCCCGGATCTGATGCCGGCGCCGATCTACTATTCGCACAAGATTCTCGAAAAGCTTTCCGAAGCACGGCACAAGGGCGAGGGCGACGCGGGCAAACTCGGTCCCGACGCCAAGAGCCAGGTCACGGTGCGCTACGAGGACGGCAAGGCCGCCGAGGTCACGCAGATCGTTCTTTCCACGCAGCATCTGGATGCTAGCTGGGATTCAAAGAAGGTCCGTTCGGTTGTAGAGCCCTATATCCGGGAAGCGCTCGGCGACCTTCCGATAGCAGCCAACTGCAACTGGTACATCAATCCGACCGGCAAATTCGTCATTGGCGGACCGGACGGCGATGCGGGACTGACCGGCCGCAAGATCATCGTGGACACTTACGGCGGTGCCGCTCCGCATGGTGGCGGCGCATTCTCCGGCAAGGACACGACCAAGGTCGACCGTTCCGCCGCTTATGCAGCACGTTATCTCGCCAAGAACGTTGTTGCTGCCGGTCTCGCCGACCGCTGCACGATCCAGCTTTCCTATGCCATCGGCGTCGCACAGCCGCTTTCGGTCTATGTCGATCTGCATGGCACGGGCAAAGTTTCCGAATCTGCGGTTGAGGAAGCGCTGCGTGAAGTCATGGACCTGTCGCCGACGGGCATTCGCAAGCATCTCGATCTCAACAAGCCGATCTATGCCAAGACCTCGTCTTACGGCCATTTCGGTCGCAAGCCGGGCCGCGACGGTTCCTTCTCCTGGGAGAAGACCGACTTGACCAAGGCGCTTAAGGCAGCGGTTGCGTAACTTCCCGGCAGGAAGTTGCATCGAAAGCCGCTTGGCGTTATGTGTCCCGACAAATTTCGAGGAGCGCGGTCTTGGATCGCGCTCTTCTGCTATTAGCGCATCCCGAAAAGTGGGAACGGTTTTCGGACAAGATGCGCGTCAAAATAAATAGATAGAGCACCGATATGGTGCCGACGGACAAAACATGACCGAAGAATCTCATCCTCTGCGCGGTGCTGGAAACTTTTTCGGCCGTCGCCATGGCAAGCCTTTGCGAAGCCATCAGAAGAACCTGTTCGAGGATCTTCTGCCGCGCCTGAAGATCGATGTCGAAAATCCCGCACCGCAGGATTTGCGCACGCTCTTTGAAGCAAAGGTTGATGCCGTGCGTCTGGAAATCGGTTTCGGCGGCGGCGAGCATCTGTACCATGAAACCGGCCGCTATCCGCAGACCGGCTTTATTGGCGTCGAGCCGTTTATCAATGGCATGGCCAAGATGCTTGCGGCACTGGATGGGGGGTCACGGCAAAACCTGCGCCTCTATGACGAGGATGCGACGGCGGTGTTGGACTGGCTGCCGGATGCTGCGCTTTCCGGTATTGATCTTTTCTATCCCGATCCGTGGCACAAGCGCCGCCACTGGAAGCGGCGTTTCGTGAGCGACGCCAATCTGGACCGCTTCGCCCGCGTTCTGAAGCCCGGCGCAAAATTCCGCTTTGCCTCGGATATTGAACATTATGTGAACTGGACCTTGCAGCATTGCCGTCGTCATGAGGCGTTCGACTGGCAGGCAGAAGGTCCATCCGACTGGAACGACGCCTATGAAGGCTGGCCTGGCACACGCTACGAAGCAAAGGCTTTTCGCGAGGGACGCCGTGCCGCCTATCTGACCTTCATTCGCCGTTAAAGCCGCCAATGAAAGAGGCGTGTATCCGAACATCAGAAGCGGTCTTGAAAAAATCCGCTTCCGCTGGTATATAAGTCTCAAATTCTTGGTCGTTTGAACAAGAGTGGGCCCTCCCGGACCCGCTCTTTTTTGTTACTTGCGGCCAACTTGAAGAGGCTTTCCAGCCTTTTGAAAGGTTTTTAGGTTGACGGAACAGGTTCAGGCAAACGAAGCAGAAACGCTCTCGGCAGGCGCGGACGAGCGCATCATTCGCGAGACGGGTATCGATGCGAAAGTGGCTTCCATCATTGAGCCCATCATCAATACGCTGGGCTTCCGGCTGGTACGCGTGCGTCTCTCGGGGTTGAACGGCCAGACCCTGCAGATCATGGCCGAGCGCCCCGACGGCACGATGACCGTCGATGATTGCGAACTGGTCAGCCGCACGGTTGCGCCGGTTCTCGACGTGGAAGATCCGATCAACGGAAAATACCATCTGGAGATTTCGTCTCCCGGTATTGACCGTCCGCTGGTCCGCAAGTCGGATTTTGCCGACTGGGCCGGTCACATCGCAAAGGTGGAAACGTCCATCGTCCACGAAGGTCGCAAGAAGTTCCGCGGGCGCATCGTTCTCGGCGACGCCGAATCCGTCGTGATCGAAAGTGACCAGATTTCCTATGGCAGCGAACCTGTTGTCCGCATTCCATTTGATCTGATTTCGGATGCACGCCTTGTTCTGACCGACGACCTGATCCGCGATGCGCTGCGCAAGGACAAGGCCCTGCGCGAAGGCCGCATTCCGGGTGACGATCTGGGTAGCGATGAAGCGGGCGAGCCGTCCGGCGAAGCCGCATCGGGCGAAGCCGAAGATAAAGAATAAGTTTCAGGCGTCCGGCATCTTGAGGGGCCGGGTGCGACACCAAGGAGAGTCCAATGGCAGTCAGTGCTAACAGGCTGGAGCTTCTGCAGATCGCCGACGCGGTCGCACGCGAGAAGTCGATCGACCGCGAGATCGTTCTTGCGGCCATGGCCGATGCGATCCAGAAGGCGGCGCGGTCGCGTTACGGCCAGGAAAGCAATATCCGGGCCGATATCAACGCAAAGTCCGGTGAGATCAAGCTGCAGCGCCTGCTCGAAGTCGTCGAGCATGTGGAAGATTACGCGACCCAGATTTCGCTCTTCACCGCCCGTGACCGCAATCCCGATGCACAGATTGGCGATTTCATCGCCGATCAGCTTCCGCCAATGGACTTTGGCCGTATTGCCGCCCAGTCGGCAAAGCAGGTCATCGTGCAGAAGGTACGCGAAGCCGAGCGTGACCGCCAGTATGATGAATACAAGGATCGCGTTGGCGAAATCGTCAACGGCACCGTCAAGCGTGTCGAATACGGCAATGTGATCGTCGATCTTGGCCGTGGCGAAGCCATCGTGCGCCGGGATGAGCTGATCCCGCGTGAAGCTTTCCGTTATGGCGACCGCATTCGCGCCTATGTCTACGACGTGCGCCGTGAACAGCGCGGTCCGCAGATTTTCCTGTCGCGTACGCATCCTTCCTTCATGGCGAAGCTTTTCACCATGGAAGTGCCGGAAATCTACGACGGCATCATCGAAATCAAGTCGGTTGCCCGCGATCCGGGTTCCCGCGCCAAGATTGCGGTCGTGTCGCGTGACGCTTCCATCGATCCGGTCGGCGCATGCGTTGGCATGCGCGGTTCCCGCGTTCAGGCCGTTGTCGGCGAACTGCAGGGCGAAAAGATCGACATTATTCCGTGGTCGCCGGATGCGGCTTCCTTCATCGTCAATGCGCTTCAGCCCGCTGAAGTTGCCAAGGTCGTTCTCGATGAAGATGCCGAACGTATTGAAGTTGTCGTCCCGAATGACCAACTATCACTTGCAATCGGTCGTCGCGGCCAGAACGTGCGCCTCGCTTCCCAGCTCACCGGCTGGGACATCGACATCCTGACGGAAGACGAAGAATCCGAACGTCGCCAGAAGGAATTTGCTGAACGTTCGACGCTCTTCATGGAAGCCCTCAACGTTGACGAGATGGTTGGCCAGGTTCTGGCTTCGGAAGGTTTCGCATCCGTTGAGGAACTGGCCTATGTCGAGCCGGGCGAAATCGCCTCCATTGACGGGTTTGATGACGATACGGCTGGCGAAATCCAGGAACGCGCTCGTGAATATCTGGATCGCATCGAAAGCGAACAGGATGATCGTCGCAAGGAACTGGGCGTCGAGGATGAACTGCGTGAGCTGCCGGGCATCACTACGGCGATGCTGGTCGCTGTCGGTGAGGATGGCGTAAAAACCATCGAGGACTTTGCTGGTTATGCCGTTGATGATCTGGTCGGCTGGCGTGAACGCAAGGACGGTGAAACCGTCGCCCATAGCGGTATCTTCTCTTCGTTTGACGTTTCGCGCGTTGACGCGGAACAGATGGTCCTGACTGCGCGTTTGAAGGCAGGATGGATCACGGAAGAAGAACTGGCATCGGCTCAGGAAGAAGAAGCAGAAGCCGAAACGGGCGAAGAGGAAGCCGCTTCCTAAGAAGCGTTCCGGAATAAAAGAGCCGCATGGCTTCTTACGTCTGGGATCATTCGGGCGTAAGCTATGCGGCTCTTGCAATTGAGCTCTGAAAAATGGCCGTCGTTCATTTGAATTGATTGGCCGGTTCAGCTTCGAGTGCGGTTCCGGCCATCTTACGGGTTGTGATAGGGCTTGTGCTCTGGTACAGCGCCCGCGTTACGTCCGATGCGTGGGCAGACCGCAATATGGCAAGACTGGAGTTCGGTTGGAGCAGGATATGAATGACAGAACCTGTATCGTCACGCGCGAAAGCGGTTCTGCCGATGATATGATCCGCTTCGTGGCCGGTCCCGACGGTTCCGTAGTGCCGGATTTGAAACGGAATCTGCCGGGCAGGGGATGCTGGGTGAAAGCCGAGCGTCGTCTGGTGGATGAAGCGGTCAAGCGCAAGCTTTTTGCGAGGGCGCTGAAAGAAGGCGTGACGCCGCAGGTGGATCTCGGCGCGCTGGTTGACCAGCTGCTGACGAAATCTGCACTCGGTAGCCTCGCTCTGGCTCGCAAGGCCGGGGCCGTGGTGTCGGGTTCGACCAAGGTGGATCAGGCGATCCGCACCGGGACAGCCGCCATGGTGTTGCACGCCAGGGAAGCCGCTGCCGACGGTGTACGCAAGCTTGATCAGGCTCGCCGCGCCGTGGTGCATCTGGATGGCCCGGAAATCCCTTCTTTCTCTCTTTTTACGGGAGAAGAAATGGATTTGGCATTTGGGGGCGGAAATGTGATACATGCAGCCGTACTTGAAGGAAAGGCGGCAGCCGGGTTCGTAAAGCGGGCGCTTATATTGCATCGCTATCGCGGTGAAAGCGCATCGGATCTGGATTAGAGCGTACTCTGGAGGGGCTTGGCAGACCCCGGATCGGATTGCGCGTTGAAGCGGATGACTGGAGCTTTATCCAACATGACCGGTCACGTTGGATAATGCTCGGGTAGAGCGGCCGGAGCCGCGAAGGAAACGGAAACGTAATGAGCGATAAAACGAACGACGACAAGACGCTGAGCGTTAATACGAAGAAGACGCTGACCATGAAGCGGCCAGGCGTCGAGCAGAGCACCGTGCGCCAGAATTTCAGCCACGGCCGCACGAAGGCTGTCGTCGTTGAAACGAAAAAGCGCAAATTCTCGCGGCCTGACGAGAAGCCGGAAGTCGAAGCGGCGGCCCCACGGCCAACTGCTCCTGCCCCGGCGGCTCCTGCGCCTGCAACCCCTGCACCGGCTCAGGCCGCACAGCCTGCCCAGGCTGCACAGCCCGCTCCGGCAGTGCGTGCGCCAGCACCTGCAACTCCGGCACCGAAGCCGGCAGCACCTGCAGCTTCGGTAACGAAGCCGCATGTCGCGCAGCAGCGCCCGGCGCAGCAGCGTCCAGGCGGTCAGCAGGCACAGCGCCCGCGTCCGTCCGACCGCTCGGGCATGGTGCTGAATACGCTGTCGCGCTCCGAAATGGATGCACGCCGCCGCGCGCTCGAAGAGGCACAGGTACGCGAAGTTGAAGAACGCGCACGCGCTGTCGAGGAAGCCAAGCGCCGCGCCGAGGAAGAAGCACGCCGCGCCAAGGAACGTGAAGAATCTGCCCGTCGTCAGGCGGAAGAGGAAGCTCGTCTCAAGGCTGAAGCGGATGCCCGCCGCAAGGCCGAGGAAGAGGCTGCCAAGCGCATGCCGCAGCCGGAAGCCCGCACCGAGCGTCGCGATGATGCGCGTCCGGCGCCACAAGGCAATCGTCCGCGTGAGGCCGGTCGTCCCCAGGGTAACCGCCCGCCGCAAGGTGGTCGTCCGCAGCAAGGCGGACCCCGCCCGGCACCGAGCCTCGTCGATGCCGCTCCGATTCCCGGCAAGCCGCTTCCGCAGAGCCAGCTTCGCAAGCCTGGTCAGTCGGAGGACGACGACGATCGTCGCGGCGTAGTCCGTCGCGGCGCGCCTGCCAAGCCTGAAGTGCGCGCACCAAAAGCCACCAAGGGTGAGGATGATCGGCGCCGCGGCAAGCTCACTCTGACGAGCAATCTTGAGGAAGAAGGACGTTCGCGTTCGCTTTCGGCGATGCGTCGTCGTCAGGAAAAGTTCAAGCGTTCGCAGATGCAGGAAACACGCGAAAAGATTTCGCGTGAAGTGACCATTCCTGAAACCATTACGCTTCAGGAACTGGCCCAGCGTATGGCTGAACGCTCTGTCGATATCATCAAGTACCTGATGAAGCAGGGGCAGATGATGAAGCCGGGCGACGTCATCGACGCCGATACCGCGCAGCTGATCGCCGAAGAATTCGGCCATACCGTCAAGCGCGTTGCTGAATCGGACGTTGAAGAAGGTATCTTCAATGTGGAAGACAATCAGGCTGCCATGGTTTCGCGTCCGCCGGTCGTGACCATTATGGGCCACGTCGACCACGGCAAGACATCGCTTCTCGACGCCATCCGCCATGCCAATGTCGTGTCGGGCGAAGCCGGCGGCATTACCCAGCATATCGGTGCCTATCAGGTCGAGCAGAACGGCCAGAAGATCACCTTCATCGATACGCCGGGTCACGCCGCATTCACGGCGATGCGTGCCCGCGGTGCGCAGGCTACCGATATTGCCATTCTGGTGGTGGCCGCTGACGACAGCGTGATGCCGCAGACGATTGAATCGATCAACCACGCCAAGGCGGCGGGTGTTCCGATCATCGTGGCGATCAACAAGATCGACAAGCCTGCTGCCGATCCGCAGAAGGTTCGCACTGCCCTGCTGCAGCACGAAGTCTTCGTCGAATCGATGGGCGGTGAAGTGCTCGACGTCGAGGTTTCGGCCAAGAATAAGATCAACCTCGACAAGTTGCTCGATGCTGTTCTGCTTCAGGCTGAAATGCTGGATCTGCAGGCAGATCCGACCCGTACCGCCGAGGGCGTGGTCATCGAAGCCCAGCTTGATCGCGGTCGCGGTTCCGTTGCTACCGTTCTTGTCCAGAAGGGCACGCTGCATCCGGGCGACATTCTCGTCGCCGGTAGCGAATGGGGCCGCGTGCGCGCTCTGGTCAACGACCGTGGCGAGCATGTCAAGGAAGCCGGCCCGGCAATGCCGGTCGAAATCCTCGGCCTTCAGGGAACGCCACAGGCGGGCGACCGGTTCGCGGTTGTCGCCAACGAAGCCAAGGCCCGTGAAATCGCCGAGTACCGTCAGCGTCTGGCGCGTGACAAGGCTGTTGCACGCCAGTCGGGTGCACGCGGTTCGCTTGAGCAGATGATGAACCAGCTTCAGGTTTCGGGCACGAAGGAATTCCCGCTCGTCATCAAGGGCGACGTGCAGGGCTCCATCGAAGCGATCAGCAATGCGCTGGACAAGCTTGGCACCGACGAAGTTCGCGCTCGCATCGTCCATTCGGGCGCAGGCGGTATCACGGAAAGCGACGTGTCGCTGGCCGAGGCTTCCAACGCAGCCATCATCGGCTTCAACGTCCGCGCCAACAAGCAGGCCCGCGACGCAGCCGACCAGCAGGGCATCGAAATCCGCTACTACAACATCATCTATGATCTCATCGATGACGTTAAGGCAGCGATGTCGGGACTTCTGTCGCCGGAACGCCGCGAGACCTTCCTTGGCAATGCCGAGATTCTCGAAGTCTTCAACATCACGAAGGTCGGCAAGGTCGCCGGTTGCCGTGTCACCGAAGGCAAGGTCGAGCGTGGCGCAGGCGTCCGCCTTATCCGCGACAACGTGGTTATCCACGAAGGCAAGCTCAAGACGCTCAAGCGCTTCAAGGACGAAGTGTCGGAAGTTCCGGCCGGTCAGGAATGCGGTATGGCGTTCGAGAACTACGACGATATTCGCGCAGGCGATGTCATCGAAGCCTTCCGCGTCGAACACGTTTCGCGCACGCTCTAATTACTGTACAGCCGGGCTGCCGAGAGGTGGCCCGGCTTTTCATTATCCGGTCCAGAGGGTCTGACTCCCGGCTGGATTGTGGTAAGTTGCGTATTATTGCGCCTGCCAATTTGTAGTCATGTTGTCGGACAGTCCTTCGGGATTGGATGCCGATTGGCGGCCGTTTATCGAGGATATAGCCATGGCACGTTCTCCAGATCCGAAAGGCTCAGGCGGCCTTTCACAGCGTCAGCTTCGCGTCGGCGAACAGGTCCGCCACGCATTGGCGCAGGTGCTTCAGCGCGGAGAAATCCGCGACGAACTCATCGCGCGCACTGTGATCTCCGTCTCGGAAGTGCGCATGTCGCCCGACCTCAAGATCGCGACCTGCTTCATCACTCCGCTCGGCGATGCCGACACGCAGGCGGTCATCAAGGCGCTGGCCGCAAACGCAAAGTTCATTCGCGGACGCATGGCGCCCAGCCTCAGCCAGATGAAATACATGCCGGAATTCCGCTTTCGGGCCGATACCAGCTTTGACAATTTTTCCAAGATCGATGCGCTGCTCCGCTCGCCGGAAGTCGCTCGCGATCTTGGGCACGATGATGAAAAAGACGGGGAGGCAGACAAGGCTTCCCGCAATGGAGACGAATAAAGCATGGCAAGACGGGGCAAGAAAAAAGGTCGCCCGATATCCGGCTGGGTCATTTTTGACAAGCCAAAAGGGATGGGATCGACCGAGGCGGTCTCGAAGATCAAGTGGCTGTTCAATGCAGAAAAGGCCGGCCACGCCGGTACACTTGATCCGCTTGCCTCCGGTATGCTTCCCATAGCACTCGGCGAAGCGACCAAGACCGTGCCTTATGTCATGGATGGGACCAAGATCTATCGTTTTACGGTCAGCTGGGGCGAGGAGCGCTCTACGGACGATCTCGAGGGCCAGCCGACCAAGACCTCGGACAAGCGGCCGTCGCGCGGCGATATCGAGGCATTGCTGCCGAATTATACCGGCGTCATTTCACAGGTTCCGCCGCAATTCTCCGCCATCAAGATTGATGGCGAGCGCGCCTATGACCTCGCCCGTGAAGGCGAGACGGTCGAAATCCCGTCCCGCGAAGTCGAGATAGACCGGCTGGAAATCGTCGGTATTCCGGATGCCGACCGCACCGAGTTCGAAGTCGAATGCTCCAAGGGCACCTATGTGCGCTCGCTGGCACGCGACATGGGCCGCGATCTTGGCTGCTACGGTCATATTTCGGAGCTGCGCCGCATTGAAGTTGCCCCGTTCACGGAAGAGGATTCCGTGACGCTGGCGGAACTGGAACAGGCATGGCCGCCGCTTCCGCCGAAAGACGAGGAAGGCAATATCGTCGAGCCGGCCCCGCGTCGCGATTTTTCGGCGATTGACGCATTGGTCATCGATACGGGTGCAGCCCTCGACTGCCTGCCGCAGGTGCCGCTTTCCGACGATCAGGCGCAGCGCGTGCGTCTCGGTAATCCGGTGATCCTGCGTGGTCGCGATGCGCCTTTGGAAGCGGACGAAGCCTGTGTCACCACGCGGGGAAAACTGCTTGCCATCGGCTATATCGAGCACGGGCAGTTCAAGCCGAAGCGCGTTTTCACAACGGGCTGACGCTTGCCGAAAGATCGCGGTGAGGCGGCAAATCGAATTGAGACTGGCATTCTTGCCATTTTTGCACTATATGCCCCTCATCGATCATGCGTAACAGCATGTCAGATCGTGTAAATGGCCCGCGCTGGACGACATCCCGGCCCGGGCGTCTGGTTTTCCTCTCATCTAGAAAGGGTGTTACGATGTCGATTACTGCTGAGCGCAAGCAAGCACTTATCAAGGAATACGCCACCAAGGAAGGCGACACCGGTTCTCCTGAAGTACAGGTTGCCGTTCTTTCCGAGCGTATCGCCAACCTCACCGAACACTTCAAGGGCCACAAGAATGACAATCATTCGCGTCGCGGCCTTCTGAAGCTGGTTTCGCAGCGTCGTCGCCTTCTTGACTATGTCAAGGGCATTGACGAAGCGCGTTATCAGGCGCTGATCGGCCGTCTCGGCCTGCGCCGCTAAGGTTGAAATCGGGCGACGCTTCAAAACGTCGCCCGTTTGATTTATAGGCATTTGGTCGTGCGGATAGCCGCGAACCGATCGAATGCGACTGTGAGCATGTCTCCCAAGAGCGGGAACCGGTTTTGGGACGAAGACATGCCTGGAAACAACAGATTGAGTTGAAGCGCGAACATATGTGAGCGCATCCGCTCTATCGGGCGAACGCCCGCTGGCATGAAACGACGCACCGGGTGCATTCCGTCATGCCTATGAAGAGCCCACAAGGCTCATGACCTGGACCAGTCATGGGGCAGGATTGCAGGCAGTTCGTGTCAGAGCGCATTCGGAAACGAATGTTCCGGCACATCACGAACTTCCCGTTGTCTTGCCCGTGGCCCGTCCGCCAACCGAGGCGATGCCTTCAGGCGCTTTTGCGCGGCATCACCACATGAGGACAAGATATGTTCAATACCCATAAAGTAGAAATCGAATGGGGCGGTCGTCCGCTCACGCTCGAAACCGGCAAGATCGCCCGTCAGGCCGACGGCGCTGTTCTGGCAACCTATGGCGAAACCGTCGTTCTGGCGACTGTCGTTTCTGCCAAGGAACCAAAGCCGGGCCAGGATTTCTTCCCCCTGACCGTCAACTATCAGGAAAAGACCTATGCCGCCGGCAAGATTCCGGGTGGCTACTTCAAGCGTGAAGGTCGTCCGAGCGAAAACGAAACGTTGGTTTCGCGCCTGATCGACCGCCCGATCCGCCCGCTCTTCGTCGATGGCTACAAGAACGACACACAGGTTGTCATCACCGTCGTCCAGCACGATCTGGAAAACGATCCGGACGTCCTGTCCATGGTTGCAGCTTCCGCAGCGCTCACCATTTCGGGCGTGCCTTTCATGGGCCCGATCGGCGGCGCACGCGTCGGCTACATCAATGGCGAATACGTCCTGAACCCGAATATCGACGAAATGCCGGAATCGAAGCTCGATCTGGTGGTCGCCGGTACGTCGGAAGCCGTGCTGATGGTTGAATCGGAAGCACAGGAACTTTCCGAAGAAGTCATGCTGGGCGCCGTTGTTTTCGGCCAGAAGGGCTTCCAGCCTGTGATCGATGCGATCATCAAGCTCGCTGAGGTTGCTGCCAAGGAACCGCGCGACTTCCAGCCGGAAGACCTGTCGGCCCTCGAAGCCAAGATGCTCGCCGTTGTCGAAAACGACCTGCGCGACGCTTACAAGATCACCGAGAAGCAGGCCCGTTACGCCGCCGTCGATGCCGCCAAGGCAAAGGCGAAGGAGCATTTCTTCCCCGAAGGCGTGGAAGAAACCGAAATGTCGCCGGAACAGTTTGCGACCATTTTCAAGCATCTGCAGGCCAAGATCGTTCGCTGGAACATTCTCGATACCGGCAGCCGCATCGACGGTCGCGATCTGAAGACCGTTCGTCCGATCGTGTCGGAAGTCGGCCTTCTGCCGCGCACCCACGGTTCGGCGTTGTTCACCCGTGGTGAAACGCAGGCTATCGTTGTTGCCACGCTCGGCACCGGCGAAGACGAACAGATGATCGACGCCCTGACCGGCACCTACAAGCAGCCTTTCATGCTGCACTACAACTTCCCGCCGTACTCCGTTGGTGAAACCGGCCGCATGGGTTCGCCGGGCCGCCGCGAAATCGGTCATGGCAAGCTCGCATGGCGCGCTATCCATCCGATGCTGCCTGCGGCAGAGCAGTTCCCATACACGATCCGCGCGGTTTCCGAGATCACGGAATCGAACGGCTCGTCCTCGATGGCGACCGTTTGCGGCACCTCGCTGGCTCTCATGGATGCAGGCGTTCCGCTCGCGCGTCCGGTTGCCGGTATCGCCATGGGCCTGATCAAGGAAGGCGAACGCTTCGCCGTTCTCTCCGACATTCTGGGTGACGAAGATCACCTTGGCGACATGGACTTCAAGGTTGCCGGTACGGAAAACGGCATCACTTCGCTGCAGATGGACATCAAGATCGACGGTATCACCGAAGAGATCATGAAGGTTGCTCTGGAACAGGCCAAGGGCGGCCGCGTCCACATCCTCGGCGAAATGGCGAAGGCTCTGTCCACGTCGCGTGAAGAACTGGGCGAATTCGCTCCGCGCATCGAAGTGATGAACATCCCGACCGACAAGATCCGTGACGTTATCGGTTCGGGCGGCAAGGTCATCCGCGAAATCGTGGAAAAGACCGGCGCCAAGATCAACATCGAAGACGACGGCACGGTGAAGATCGCTTCGTCCAACGGCAAGGAAATCGAAGCCGCCAAGAAGTGGATTCATTCGATCGTTGCCGAACCGGAAGTCGGCGAAATCTACGAAGGTACGGTCGTCAAGACCGCGGACTTCGGCGCGTTCGTGAACTTCTTCGGCCCGCGTGACGGTCTGGTTCACATCTCGCAGCTCGCTTCCGACCGCGTTGCCAAGACCACCGATGTCGTCAAGGAAGGACAGAAGGTCTGGGTCAAGCTGATGGGCTTCGACGAGCGCGGCAAGGTTCGCCTGTCGATGAAGGTTGTCGATCAGGAAACCGGCAAGGAAATCGTCCAGGAAAAGAAGAAGGAAGAAGCTGACGCTGAATAAGCGTTGCCTCTTCACTGAAATCGGAAAGCGCGCCGCAAGGCGCGCTTTTTTGTTGCATGGGATTTATTTCAAGACCATGGATGAACCATGATTACACCTATGACCCCACCGGCTCAGCAAACACTCTTTCTCCCGTTCGATCAGGGCATTCTGGATATACCCGAAGAAGGCCAGTCCTTCCTCGCTTGCGGTCTTTCCGCCGACCGGCGTCTTGAAGATGAATGGAAACAGGCACTGACGTTCCTGCAGCCATGGCGCCCCGATTGGCTGGCACTGGAAAAGGAAGGCTTCAAAGCAGTTCCCAGATTAGGCCCCAAATTGGACGAGGAGAGCCGTTTTTCCGGCGGGCTGCTTATGCTTGGAAAACATCGCGGACGCAATGAGGCGTGGTTTGCGGAGCTTCTGGCGCGTGTTGAGCCGGGCGGGTGGATTGCCGTGTCCGGGGACAAGAAGCTCGGCATCGACAGTTTTCGGAAATGGGTCGGCAATATTACCGAGATCAGCGACCGCATGTCGAAGAATCATGCCGTGGTGTTCTGGCTGAGAAGGCCCGCCGATCTCACCGACGATTTTATCGCCGCGCTGAAGCCGCTTGCTGCAGATATTGACGAAGTATTCCGGACCGAACCCGGCATGTTTTCGCATGGCGTCATCGACAAGGGGTCGGCCTTGCTCGTGCCGCATATGGAAAAGATCGTTTTCGGCCATGTCGCCGATCTTGGCGCGGGCTGGGGCTATCTCGCAGCGCAGAGCCTGAAATATGCTGATCGCATCAACGCAATCGATCTTTATGAGGCCGATTTTGAGGCTCTGGAAGCCGCACGCGGCAATCTGGAACGGCTCGGTGCGTCAGTGCCGATCCGCTTCAACTGGTTCGATGTGACGAGCGAGAAGTTGACGGGCATCTATGACACTGTGGTCATGAACCCGCCCTTCCACGAGGGGCGGGCGACGGATGTCTCGCTTGGTCAGGCATTTATTGCGGCCGCCGCGTCGCGTCTCAAGCCGGGTGGGCGTCTGCTGATGGTCGCGAACCGCCAGCTGCCTTATGAGGCGACGCTCAAAGGGTTGTTCAAGAATGTAACGCTGCTTGAGGAAGCAAGCGGCTTCAAGATATACGATGCGAAGAAGTAAAACAAAAAGCCGCCTCGAAAGGCGGCTTTTTCAATTCTGGAACGCTTATTCGCCGCGCTCGGCGTCGGAGCTTTTCAGCTCTTCGAGCGTGGGCATGGAAACAATGTTGTAGCCGGAATCCACATAATGGATTTCGCCGGTGACACCGCTTGACAGGTCGGACAGCAGATAGACTGCCGATTTGCCCACATCATCGATATCGACAGTGCGGCGCAGCGGCGAATTGCGACGCTGATAGCTGAAGATCGCACGCGCATCGCCAATGCCGGCACCGGCCAGCGTGCGCACCGGGCCCGCCGAAATGGCGTTGACGCGGATGCCCTGCGGGCCGTAATCGGCAGCAAGATAACGAACCATGGCTTCAAGTGCTGCCTTGGCAACGCCCATGACGTTGTAGTTCGGAATGGTGCGCGTCGATCCGCCATAGGTCAGCGTCAGGATCGAGCCGCCGTCCTTCATGAGCTTTTCGGCGCGCTGTGCCATTTCCGTGAAGGAGTAGGCGGAAATCACCATGGTGCGGCTGAAATTTTCGCGCGTGGTGACGTCTGCGTAGCGACCCTTCAGTTCGTTCTTGTCGGAAAAGCCAATGGCGTGAACGATGAAATCGAGCTTGCCCCACTTCTTCTCGATTTCGGCAAAAACCGCATCGACCGATTCGATATCTTCCACATCGCAAGGCAGCACGAAATCCGAACCCACCTGTTCGGCAAGCGGCTTCACGCGCTTGCCCAGCGCATCGCCCTGATAGGTGAAGGCGAGTTCGGCACCCTGTGCGGCGAGCTGTTTCGAAATTCCCCAGGCGAGTGAGTGATTATTCGCGACCCCCATGATCAGGCCGCGTTTTCCCTTCATCAAACCTTCCATATTTCCCTCTCCGTCAGCCCTGGTAACGCTGGAACACCAGCGTTGCATTGGTGCCGCCAAATCCGAAAGAGTTGGAGAGCACGGTGTTGAGCTGAGCATTGTCGATGCGCTTGCGCACGATTGGCATGTCCGCGAAGGCGGGGTCCAGTTCTTCGATATGTGCGCTTTCGCAGATGAAATTGTTCTGCATCATCAAAAGCGAATAAATCGCTTCCTGCACGCCTGTTGCACCGAGCGAATGGCCGGTCAGAGACTTGGTGGCGGCAATCGGCGGGCAGGCGTCGCCGGATCCGAAAATCTGGCGGATGGCTTCGATTTCCGGCGCATCGCCGGCAGGCGTCGAAGTGGCGTGCGGGTTGATGTAGTCGATCTTGGTTTTGACGGTCGAAAGCGCCATTTTCATGCAGCGGATCGCGCCTTCGCCGGACGGAGCCACCATGTCGTAGCCGTCAGAAGTGGCACCGTAGCCAACGATTTCGCCGTAGATCTTCGCACCACGCGCAAGGGCGGTTTCGAGATCTTCCAGCACCAGAACACCGGCACCGCCTGCGATAACGAAACCGTCGCGGTTCTTGTCATAGGCGCGGGAAGCGGTGGCGGGCCTGTCGTTATATTTGGTCGACATTGCGCCCATGGCGTCGAACAGCACCGAAAGCGTCCAGTCGAGATCCTCGCAGCCGCCTGCGAACATGCGGTCCTGCTTGCCATACTGGATCATTTCGAATGCATTGCCGATGCAATGGTTCGAGGTCGCGCAGGCCGACGAAATCGAATAATTGATGCCCTTGATCTTGAAGAACGTGGCAAGCGTCGCGGAAGCCGTCGAGCTCATGGCTTTCGGCACGGCAAACGGGCCGACCCGCTTCGGACCTTTTTCGCGGGTGATGTCCGCGGAATCGACGATGGTGCGGGTCGAAGGACCGCCGGAACCCATGATGATGCCGGTGCGGTCGTTGGAGATTTCCTCTTCGGAAAGCCCCGCATCTGCAATGGCCTGATCCATGGCAATGTGGTTCCAGGCCGTGCCACGGCCATGGAAACGCATCGCGCGCCGGTCGACGAGGGCTTCAACGTCGATTTTCGGGGCACCGTGCACCTGGCAGCGGAAGCCGAGCTCAGCATATTCCTCAGCGCGGGAAATGCCGGACTTTGCTTCACGCAGCGAAGCCGTGACTTCTTCGGTGTTGTTACCAATCGAGGATACGATCCCCATACCCGTTACGACCACACGCCGCATCGCGTTCTCCTTTACACCTGTTCCGTGAGCGACGCGCCCTTATTGCGGACTGCCGCTTGTTCACGGTTACATAGGTGAGATCTTCGCATGTTTTGAGCGCGGCCGCATGAAAACTGTTCACTTTTTGCAGTCGCGCTCGTGGATGATGATGATTGAGGCGCCTTACTGGCCCTCACTGTCCTTCGACAGACCGACACGAAGATCGGTTGCCCGGTAGATGGTTTCGCCATCGGCTTTCAGCCAGCCGTCAGCCGTGCCGAGCACGAGGCGGCCGCGCATGACGCGCTTGAAATCGATGCCATATTCAAGAAGCTTGGTATGCGGGCGCACCATGCCCTTGAACTTGACTTCGCCGGTGGAGAGAGCCATGCCGCGGCCCGGCTCGCCGAGCCAGCCGAGGAAGAAACCGGTCAGCTGCCACATGCCGTCAAGGCCAAGGCAGCCCGGCATGATTGGATTGCCCATGAAATGACACGGGAAATACCAGTCGTCGGGGCGCACATCATACTCGGCGCGGATATAGCCCTTGTCGAACTCGCCGCCGGTTTCGGAAATATCTGTGATGCGATGGACCATCAGCATCGGAGGCAGGGGAAGCTGAGCATTGCCGGGGCCGAACATCTCGCCGCGCGCGCAGGCCAGGAGTTCTTCATACCCGTAGCTTGATTTCTGTTCTGCCATTACGCCTCCCTTGAGGTTCATTCTGTATCGACCGGCAATCCGGCCCAATTGTAGGTTTCACCGGAACATCCCTACCACAGACAGTTTCCGGCAGTAAAATCATGCCTTGGATTAATTCGGGGTTTATCCGAAAAACCGCGCAATTCCCAAGGCTATTGATAGTTATTTCGCAACGGCATATATCAATGTCAGTATGCAATGGGCAACAGCCCGTTTGACGATTGATGATTTTGCAACAAGCTTGTGACGGAACCAACGGTGAATATGCAGTCTTCACATACCCACTCGACGGTCTCGATGGAAGAGCAGCTCCGCCGCGCGGGCCTGCGTCCGACGCGGCAACGCGTTGCGCTTGCGAGCCTGATCTTCGCCCAGGGTGATCGCCATCTGTCTGCGGAAGATCTCCACGAAGAGGCTGTCATGGCCGACGTGCCGGTGTCGCTTGCAACGGTTTACAACACGCTGCACCAGTTCACGGAAGCGGGCATGCTGCGCATCATTGCGGTTGAAGGCTCGAAGACCTATTTCGATACGAATATTTCGGACCACCAGCATTTCTTCCTGGAAGGAGAAAATGTCGTGTTCGATATTCCGCATGGCGAAAAAGGCCAGCCTACGGTTGCCAACATGCCCGATGCGCCGGACGGCATGGAAATCGTCAATGTGGATATCATCGTTCGCCTGCGCCGCAAGGGCCAGTAACAGGGCGCCCTGTTTCAGTCGAAATTAAAAGAAAGCGGCCATGGCCGCTTTTTTTTGTTGCCTATTGGCGCGCATGGAGCTGAAAAGGGAAAAAATTCTGCTGTCCCGGGTGAATCGCCTCCCAGATTTCGGCCGGGCCCATTCCATGGAGATATCATGCGCAAACTGCTTGTCGCCGCAACCATCCTCGCCGTCTTCACCGCCGGCAGCGCCTTTGCAAAAACCATACGGATCGGCGTAACTCCGGGGCCGCACGCCCAGATCATGGAAAAGGTGAAGGAAGTCGCGGAAAAGAACGGCCTGGAAATCGATATTCAGGAATTCTCGGATTATGTCATTCCGAACATGGCGCTCGCGGATGGTGCGCTGGAAGCGAACTCGTTCCAGCACAAGCCCTATCTCGACAATCAGGTGGCCGATCGCGGTTTCGAAATTGTGAGCGTTGCCGAAACCGTCAACTTTCCAATGGGGCTTTATTCGAAGAAATTGAAGAATATCTCCGAGCTCACCGACGGCGCGACGATTGCGATTCCCAACGATCCCACCAATGGCGGGCGCGCTTTGCTCGTTCTTGCCGAAAACGGCATCATCAAGCTCGATCCGTCCAAGGGGCTGAAAGTCAGCGCCCTCGATATCGTCGAGAACCCGAAGAACCTGAAATTCGTTGAGCTTGATGCCGCCCAGCTTCCGCGTTCGATGGAAGACGTCGATGCTGCCGTCATCAACACCAACTATGCCATGGAAGCGGGTCTGAACCCGGCAACCGACCCGCTGGTGCGGGAAGGCGAAAAGGCGCCTTACGTCAATATTCTTGTCGTTCGTACCGCAGACAAGGATGCCGACTGGGTGAAGGCGCTGATCTCTTCCTATCACAGCAATGAAGTGAAGGAATTCATCGCCACGACGTTCAAGGGATCGGTGATTCCTGCCTGGTGAAACATCAAGTGGAAGCGGGGCGATTTTTCGCCCCGCTCGCTTGTCAGCCTTTCAGTTCCATTTGAATGTTGCGGAAGGGAAGGCCGTCGTCGTCTTCCGCTCGCTCGCCGGCGACTTTGAAACCCAGGCGGCTATAGAAACGGCATGCTCGTTCGTTGTCGGCATAGACTTCGAGCGATAACTCGCCCTTCAATGCCAAGGCGTGATGAATCAGAATCTGTCCTATTCCACGGCCTTGAACGTCGGGGTCAACGAACAGCCCGCCGATGAAACTATCGAGCAGACCGATAAAGCCCACCGGCCTGCCATCGATTGCCGCAACCCATGTTTCCGCGTTTTCAAGATAGACGTCTTCTATGAGCCTGCGCTGCTCTTGAAGTCGGTCTTCTCCAAGAAAGGAATGGGCTTCCAGGGAGGCTCTATACCAGATGGATGACAAGGATGATTTATCCGACCCATCATAGGCGCGGATTATTGCTTCGTGATTTTTCATGATTTCCAGAGTTTTGAATATGCACAAGAGTTCCGCCGCACGGGCGGGTTCAAATCCGTTAAAACGGCAGCGATGAACGTCTGCGCATAAAACTCCTTCAAAATTTCAATTCAGCACGCAGCCGATCTGATTGAGTGAAACCGGCGCTCTAATCGCAATATCGGTTCGTGCCGGGCGAAGTCAAGCTTGGCCGGTCCGTTATCAAACACCGCAGGAAGGGGTCAGTCGAAAACCTCTCCGGGATAAACGCCCCAGAGATCCGATTGCTTTATCCAGCCGCGGACCCCGCCCATGTCCACCCGGCACCACTGGCCGGTGCACTCGCGCACAGTCCCGACCACACCCGGCTCGATCTCGGCCACCAGCCCCGCTGTATCGCTGGCATCGCGGCGCATATTGATCATTGAACCCTGATCGTTCTTGAGCCAGGGGGCTGTGATAGCGGTTCGTTTGCCAGAAAGCAGCGACTGGTAAACCCAGCCTTCCGTGCCGTCGGCATCGCGGATACGGCGCCAGTTGTCATATTCCTGAATGATTTCGACCGGCAGTCCTGCCTTCATGAAAAGCCATGAAACCGCATAATCACGCCCCGGTCCGATGCGCAGATTGACGCGAGCAGGTTTAAGGCTGACGAAACGCGGAACGGGAAGTCCGCTCGCGCCGACAGTGGTGCCTGCGGGTTCTGCAGCCTGTGAGGCATGTCTGTGCGAAGCGCCAAGCGGCGCCAGAATGAGAAAAAATGCCAGAAAGCCGAGCGTGGCTATCCAAAAGCGTTGCGAAAGTACTCTGTACAAACTGCGACCTCTCGCCGTCCTGTCACGACAGAACGGCAGTAGCTTCGGCAGTAAAGGGAGCTGCGAGGCGACGTTGCCGTCCTGTTTTCAGGTCGGTGCATCCATTTGTGTACAACAGATGGAGATGCGACCTAATTATTTGATTTCAAATGCACCTTTCCAGAAAGTCGTTGCAGGCTTTCCAAGAGGCACTTGAAGCTTCCGGTTTTTCTTTGTCTTTGCCGCTTCGCCTTGATAGAGATGTTCAGCCGAAGCAATATCCCATATTGCACCGCCTTGGTTAAGGAGGTCTCAACATGAAGCTTCGGTTAACGCATTTTCGGGAAATGTGGGAGTAGGTTTCCCTTGGAAATGTGCAGGAAATTTCTTGGAGCGCGCCCTGTCGGTTGATTACACTACAGGCTGTTCCGGGGGCTTTGCTCAACAATGGGGTGGAGATGTCGAACAAGAAGAAACCGCTGGTCGTTCTTACGCGAAAATTGCCGGACCCAGTGGAAACCCGAATGCGGGAACTGTTTGATGCGCGTCTGAACATAGACGACCACCGCATGAATCAGCCGGAAATCATCGCCGCGATGAAAGAAGCGGACGTTCTGGTGCCCTGCATCACGGATGTCATCGACGCGGCGGCAATCGAACAGGCTGGCCCCAATCTCAAGCTGATCGCAAATTTCGGCAATGGCGTCGACAATATCGACGTTGCCGCAGCCGCAAAGCGCGGAATTACCGTCACCAATACGCCCAATGTTCTCACCGAGGATACGGCGGACATGACACTGGCGCTGCTGCTCTCCGTGCCAAGACGTCTGGTGGAAGGCGCCAACATGCTGGGCGAGCGCCACGGGCAGTGGCCGGGCTGGTCGCCTACCTGGATGCTCGGGCGGCGTATCTGGGGCAAACGCCTCGGCATTGTCGGCATGGGGCGCATCGGTACGGCTGTTGCCCGCCGCGCCAAGGCTTTCGGACTTTCCATTCACTATCACAACCGCAAACGCGTCAGCCCGCAGGTCGAGGAAGAGCTGGAAGCGACCTATTGGGACAGTCTCGACCAGATGCTGGCCCGGATGGATATCATCTCGGTCAACTGCCCTTCGACGCCCGCCACATTCCATCTGCTGTCTGCACGTCGCATCGCACTGATGCAGCCGACCGCCTATATGGTCAATACGGCCCGCGGCCAGATCATCGACGAAAATGCGCTGATCGAACTGATCGAGCAGGGCAAGCTGGCTGGCGCCGGTCTGGACGTGTTCGAGAACGAACCGGCGGTCAATCCTCGCCTGCTGGCGCTTGCCGAAAAAGGCAAGGTCGTCCTGTTGCCCCATATGGGGTCGGCCACCATGGAAGGCCGCATCGACATGGGCGACAAGGTCATCATCAACATCAAGGCTTTTGTCGACGGACATCGCCCGCCCGACCGCGTATTGCCGAACCGGGTTTAACTTTTCCGGCTTGCGGTCTGCGTTTCTTCGGCATTCTTGCCGTCGATGAAACGCAGCACCGTGTGGGCGTAAAGACGTGGGTTTTCAACGGGAACGCCATGCCCGGCATCGGGCAGAATAATCAGCTCTGCGCCCGGTATCTGGCTGGCAATGAACTCTGTATGCTCGCGCGTGATGGCGGTATCGCGATCACCGATGACAATCGCCGTGCGCACGCGGATGCGGGACAAGTCCGCATCCGTATAATTCGGCTCGTTGGCCCAGAGCGCATGAATTTCCCTGTCAATGCTCTCATAATGGCGCAGTTCCGGTATCGGCTTTCCTTCGGCTCGTGCCTCGACATAACCGGTATTGCCGTCGGGCGTGGCGTTTGCCGCCTGCGCGAAAAGGCTTTTCAGCCGCTCGGGATAACGCATGGCGATATCGAGGCCGATAATGCCGCCATCGCTCCAGCCGACGAGATCGACCTTATCGATGTGGAGAAAATCGAGCAGCGCCACATAATCGTCTGCCATCAAACCATAGGTGATCGGCTCTACCGTGCGAGTGGAACGTCCCTGTCCGCGGCTGTCGGCGACGATCACCGTGTGGTGACGCGCAAGGATTGGAAGCTGCGCATCCCACACATGCTGGTCGGACAAGCCACCGGGAATAAGCAGGATCGGCGAACCGCTACCGACGATCCTGTAGTACATCTGGATGCCGTTTAAATCGGCGAAAGCGGGAGGTGACGCGGGAATGGTCATGCGCGCAATTTTTTCAGTCGAAACGGGGGAGGGAAAAGAGAAAGCGAAGCCGATCAGCAGAACCGCAACCGTCAGTGTAGTCTTTCCCTTCATGAATTCCCCGCCCCATTTTCAGGGTCTTCGGATAAGCGTCGGCAGATCATAGAGATAGGCAATTCGCTTGATGGCGTCCTGTAGCGGTTCCAGCGTGACCGTCATCGTATGGCCGCTCGCATGGATCAGCATGTCGGGCGATGCGCAGATGGCGACATGGCCCTTCCAGAAGACGAGATCGCCGCGCTTCAGGTTCGAATAATTCGCATCGGGCTCGACGATTTCGCCAAGCGTGTTCTGTTGCATGTCGGAATCGCGCAGAACCTTGCGGCCCGCCACCCACATGGAAAGTTGCACGAGGCCGGAGCAGTCGATGCCGAAGCCCGACGTGCCGCCCCATAGATAGGGGGTGTGAAGAAGGGTTTCTGCAACGGCCACATAGTCCGCCGCGTGTTCGTAGACCGGCGCAAGATGGCTTGCGATCAGCGCCTCACCGCTTTCCAGCAACGCATATTTCGTGCCTCGCGTCTCGGCAGCGCCGACGATGCGCACGCGTGAACCGAGCGACAGTGCCTTCGTATGCGGGAAGCGAAGATCAGAGCCGGGATAAATGAAGGTACGGGGCACCACTACCATATGCGTGGCATCGCCCGCCGGGCGTTCCAGCGCGGCAGCGGAGACATAACCCGTATAACCGTCGCGTTCTGCCTGAACCCACGACCAACCGTCCATTTCCTCGAAGACGCGGACAGAATCGCCAAAGATCATCTGGGTCTGCGGCCCGCTATCCATGCGCGGTTCGGCACGCAGGTCGACAACCGGGGCGGAAACCTGCATCGGCGTTCCCGCGGCAAACCGCGCCGCTTCTACCCGCCCGGTCAGCCTTTCATCGGCGAGGTCCGGGCGATAGGCGTTGAGGCGGCGGTCGAGCATGGTCAAAGTGGTAACTCCCTTGCTTTGGCGATCACCAGATCACCCAGTCTTTCAACATAAAGTGCACCGGCGACCGTTCTTTTTACTAGCACATTTCGTCGGTCTTTTTCATCACGATGCCGGGAGACGAACTCAAGCGCGCCCATTGTGTCGAGCGCGCGGGTGATAACCGGCTTGGTAACGTTCAGTTTTGCCGCAAGTCCCCGCACCGTATGCGGCGGGGGCTCCAGATAGATGGTGAGGAGAATGGCTGCCTGCCGCGTGGTGAGATCGGGCATCTCGTCGCGCACCTGTTCCAGCGACAGGGTTCTCAGCAATGTCAGGGCCTGCAACGGCTTCAGCTCAATTGGCATCCGGCTCCACCCGAACAGGGATTGTTTCGGAACCGTTTTATTCAATCTGCTTTCTGCGTTTCAGGCAAGGAGATTCATTGCGCCGGGTAGCGTTCCTTCAAAAGCTGGTAAAGAGCGCGAATGGCCTGCGCCTCGCCACCGACCGGAGAGGCAGGCTTTTCGACCGGCACCCAGCCGAAAATGTCGAAATGTGCCCATGCCTTGGCTTTTTCGACAAATTTGCTGAGGAAGAGGGCTGCCGTTACCGATCCGGCGAAGCCGTCGGTTGTAACATTGTTGATGTCGGCAATCCGCGAGGAGAGTTTTTGCGCATAGGGTTTCCAGAGCGGCATTCGCCACAGAGGGTCCGCTGTCCTATCCGCGCACTGGGCGATGGAAGCGGCAAGCCCGTCATCATGCGTATAGAATGGCGGCAGGTCTGGACCAAGCGCGACACGCGCAGCCCCCGTCAGCGTCGCCATGTCGATCACGAGTTCAGGCTCTTCCTCATCGGCAAGTGCCAGCGCGTCGGCGAGGACCAGTCGGCCTTCCGCATCTGTATTGCCGATTTCGACGGTCAGGCCCTTTCGGCTTTGCAGCACATCTCCCGGCCGGAAGGCATTACCGGCAATCGAATTCTCCACCGCCGGGATGAGGACCCGCAACCGCACCGGCAGTTGTGCGTCCATGATCATGGAGGCGAGACCCAGCACATTGGCGGCCCCGCCCATGTCCTTCTTCATGAGAAGCATTCCGCTTGCCGGCTTGATATCGAGACCGCCGGTGTCGAAGCAGACGCCCTTGCCGACCAGCGTGATTTTCGGATCGCCTGCCTTGCCCCAGCCAAGATCGATCAGGCGCGGCGCAATGGCGCCAGCGCGACCGACCGCATGGATCATCGGAAAATTCTTCTCCAGAAGCGCATCGCCTTCGGTGACGGCAATATCGGCATTGCATTTCTTCGCCAGTTCACGGGCGGCGTTTTCGAGGGCATCCGGCCCCATATCGTTGGTCGGCGTGTTGATGAGGTCGCGCACCAGCGTCACCGCGCTGGCGATGCGGCGAATTTCGGCTTCATCCACGCCATCCGGCAGGGCGAGGCGAATCGCCTTGCCGTTTGCCTTGCGATAACGCGTAAAATTATAGCCGCCCATCAGGAAGCCCAGAACCGCGAGCGCTGCATCGTCGACTGCGCCTTCTATATGCCAGTCTCCTTCCGGGAGGCTGCGCGCGAGCTTTCCGGCCAGAAGCTGCGACTGGCCGCCTATTTCCCCGTCGCCGGTCCCAAACAGTGCACCCGATACCGAACCGCCCGCGCCGGGGAGGGCGAGCACACGTCCGGCTTCGCCGTCAAAGCCATTGGCTTTGGCCCACGCAATTGCCTCAGGAGGAAGGCCGGAAGTTTCCAGCCCGCCTTTCGGCGTAAACCAGATCGGACGGCTTTGTTCGGATTTTCGGGAAAGAAGTTCGACAGACATGATGCTCTTTCTGGCCAGTAAACGCTGTCCGGCAAAAGCGCTGGGATTTTGTCGGAAGTTCATAAAAACAAGCAGATAGCGCATGCCGAAAAGTGTGAAACGATTTTCGGACAAGATGCGCTAAAACAAACGGATAGCGCGATTATTGCCGTGCGGAAACCAAAACCGCAATCGCTTTGTTAACCAATCATTAGGGTTAACAGATTATTGATTTAGCAGGAATTGGGCTTGAGGGGGCATGGGCGCATCGTCCGGCCTTGATCATGTCTCCCGAAAGGTTTCGGGATGAAGACATGCATGAGAACAAGAGACTAGAGCATGTTGGATGCACGACACGCTTTAGCAGGAGAGGTGGGATGCTGAACATCGCTCGAAAAGACGCTATCGCAACACGTCTGGGCTTCGCCTGCGTTCTTTCAGCATTGCTTCTTTCCGGCTGCACATCCGTCGACCGGACGACAACGGGCTCGGTCCGTCGCGCAGCAACGGTCGCCACTTTCGATCACATGAACGACGCGCAGCTTGCAGCCATGGCCGGGCGGCTTGGCGCGCAGTATGAACGTAATCCCAAGGATCGCCAGACGGCGCTCAACTATGCCAATGTGCTGACGCGTCTTGGCCGTAACGATCAGGCGCTGGCTGTCATGCGGGCGCTCGTCATTGTCTACCCGAAGGATCAGGCTGTTCTTGCCGCCTATGGCAAGGCGCTTGCCGGTGCAGGCCAGTTTGACGGAGCGCTCGACGCCGTTCGTCGCGCGCAGAACCCGGCCTATCCAGACTGGAAACTGGTTTCCGCTGAAGGTGCCATTCTCGACCAGATGGGCAAGCGGGAAGAAGCCCGCGCGACCTACCAGAAGGCGCTGCAGCTTCAGCCGAATGAACCGTCGATCATCTCCAATATGGGGATGTCCTATCTTCTGGCGGGTGATGCGCGGACAGCGGAAACCTATTTTAAACAGGCAGCAGCCGCGCCCGGCGCCGACAGCCGCGTGCGCCAGAATCTCGCTTTGTCGGTCGGTCTGCAAGGCCGCTTTCAGGAAGCCGAGGCGATTGCCGCGCAAGAGATTTCTCCGCAACAGGCCAAGGCCAATACGGATTATCTTCGTTCCATGCTCGCGCAGCAGAACTCCTGGAACATGCTCAAGGACAAGCCGAAGGGCTGAACCCTCTTTTATCAGTTGCCGCCGAACAATCCGCCTTGCGCCGAAATCTGGATGAAGGCCGGACCAAGGATGACGATAAAGAGCACGGGCAGGAAGAAAACGATCATCGGAACGGTGAGTTTCGGCGGCAGGGCCGCAGCCTTCTTTTCGGCTTCCAGCAGACGCAGGTCGCGGCTTTCCTGAGAAAGCGTGCGCAGCGCCTGCGCAACCGGCGTGCCGTAACGCTCTGCCTGAATCAGTGCCTGCGTGACCGATTTCACCGGGTCCAGACCGGTGCGATTGGCGAGATTTTCATAGGCCTGACGGCGTTCCGGCAGGAAGGAAAGCTCGGCATTGGTCAGCATCAGTTCTTCGGCCAGCTCGACGGACTGGATGCCGATTTCGTCGGCCACCCGGCGAAAGGCAGCTTCCGTTGACATGCCCGATTCAACGCAGATCAACATCAGGTCGAGCGCATCGGGCCATGCCCGACGGATGGACTGCTTGCGCTTGGTTGCGCGGTTCGAGACATAGAGGTTGGGCGCGTAAAAGCCAGCATAGCCAGCAAAAATGCAGACGAGAAGGCGGACGAAGAAGGTTTGATCGGCGAGCACGCCAAGCATGAAAATGTAGATTGCGGCAACGGTCATTGCCGCGAAAGGCAGCACGAAACGCAGGAACAGGAAAATGTTGAGCGGGTTTTGCCCTCTGAAGCCCGCCTGCCTGAGCGAAGCGATCGTCTTTTCGTCGGCCAGCGCGCGTTTGAGATCGAGCCTTTCCACGAATTCCCGGATGCCCTGCTTCTGCTGATGACGCAGACTGCTGCGACGGTCGCTTTCGGCTGCAAGGCGGGCCCGCTCGCGCGAGCGAATGGCCTCGCGCTCGGTGGCGACCGATTTCATGCGCGATTTGAGCGCGTTTCCGCTCAGTACCGGCAGGAGGATGGTCACCACGGTTGCAAAAACCGCGACCGTAATCAGCGCGCCGATCAGAAACTGCGGATCGGACAATTTCAGTGTGAGGAGAGAAAACATATCCGGTGCCTCACATATCGAAGTTGATCATGTTCTTCATGATGAAGATGCCGGTCAGCATCAGCACGGCTGCGATGCCCAGAAGCATATGGCCGGTCGATGACGTGAAAAGCAGCGTCATATAGAGCGGGCTTGTCAGATAGACGAGAACCATGACGATGAAGGGCAAGGCGCCGATAATCGCAGCTGAAGCCTTGGCTTCCATGGAAAGCGCATTGACCTTCGCCTTCATCTTCTTGCGGTCGCGCAGAACCTTTGAAAGATTGTTGAGCGCCTCGGAAAGATTGCCGCCCGCCTGTGCCTGTATCTGGATGACGATAGCGAAGAAGTTGGTTTCCGGGCAGGGCATGGAATCGGGCATCTTGCCGACCGCTTCGGGGATGGAAAGCCCGATCTGCTGCGCTTCGACGACCTTCTTGAACTCGCTCTTGACCGGTTCCACCGCCTCGCTCGCAATGAGCCGCAAGCCGTCATTGAGCGGCAGCCCGGCGCGAGTAGCGCGCACGATGACATCGAGCGCGTTGGGAAATTCCTCGAGAAATTTCTTCAGCCGCTGCTTGCGCTTTTGCAGCACGAACCAGCGCGGCAGACCGAAGAAGCCGGCAATCGCTACACCGGGAAGGAAAAGCAGCGGCGCGCCGAAAAGTAGCGCGATGAAAGTGGCGAAAAATGCCGAGGCACCGGAATAAAGATAGAATTTCTGCAAGGTGAGATTGAGCCCCGCCTGCGTCAGCAGGATGCGGAGCGGCGGGTATTTCTGGTTCTTCTCACGCTGCTTCTGCCGGGCTTCCAGATCCTTGATATTGTCCTGCAGCTGTTTGCGGCGCTTCTGGATGTCGGCGTTTCTGTCGCGCTCGCTGCGTGTTATCGCCCGTTCCGAACCGCTGTTGCGCACAGTTTCAAGACGCCGCGTTGCATGGTTCTTCTTACCGAGCTTGTCATAGAAGAGCGCGTAGAACAAAGCAGCACAAGCGACGACAGCAAGCACCACGAACATCACAATGCTGGCGGGCCCCGTCATGCATTGGCCCTTTCCATGCTGTCGAGCACGGAGGCGAGACGGCTGTCCTCATTATAGTAGCGGGCGCGCTCCCAGAAGGCGGGACGTCCGATACCGGTCGAGCTATGGCTGCCGAGAATGCGACCGGAAGCGTCTTCTCCCTTGATATCGTAGAGAACGAGGTCCTGGGTGGTGATCACGTCGCCTTCCAGTCCCACCACTTCCGTAATATGGGTGATGCGACGCGAGCCGTCGCGCAGGCGTGCCGCCTGAATGATGATGTCGACCGAGCCGACGATGATCTCGCGCACCGTCTTTTGCGGCAGCACATAGCCGCCCATGGCGATCATGGCTTCCATGCGGTTGAGGCATTCACGCGGGCTGTTGGCATGGATCGTGCCCATCGAACCGTCGTGACCCGTATTCATGGCCTGCAGGAGATCGAACACTTCGGGTCCGCGCACTTCGCCAACGATGATGCGTTCGGGACGCATGCGCAGGCAGTTCTTCACCAGGTCGCGCATGGTGACTTCGCCTTCGCCTTCAAGATTGGGCGGGCGGGTTTCCAGACGCACGACATGGGGCTGCTGCAATTGCAGTTCTGCCGAGTCTTCACAGGTGATGATGCGTTCGTGCGTGTCGATATAGCGTGTCAGGCAGTTCAGAAGCGTGGTCTTGCCCGAACCCGTGCCGCCGGAAATGATAACATTGCAGCGCACGCGACTGATGATCTGCAGCAGTTCCGCCCCGGCATTGGATATGGCGCCGAATCGCACCAGCTGGTCGAGCGTCAGCTTGTCCTTGCGGAATTTGCGGATTGTCAGGGTAGGGCCGTCAAGCGACAGCGGGGGCGCGATGACGTTGACGCGGGAACCGTCCGGCAGGCGGGCGTCGCAGATCGGGCTCGATTCGTCGACGCGGCGTCCCACCTGGCTCACGATACGCTGGCAGATGTTGAGAAGCTGCTGATTGTCGCGGAATCGGATGCCGGTTTCCTGCAGCAGGCCGTCCACTTCGATATAGGTGCGGCGCGAACCGTTCACCATGATGTCGGCAATGTCGTCGCGAGAAAGAAGCGGCTCCAGCGGACCATAGCCCAGCACGTCGTTGCAGATGTCGTCGAGCAGTTCTTCCTGCTCGGCAATCGACATGACGAGGTTCTTGATGGCGATGATGTCATTGACGATGTCGCGGATTTCCTCGCGCGCGGCATCGGGCGCCATGCGGGACAATTGCGACAGATCGATCGTATCGATCAGCGCTGAGAAGACCTGCGATTTGGTATCGTAATAGCTTTCAGTTTTTTCGCGTCCCTGGGTGCTGGATTGACGCGTACTGGTCTGCCCCGACGTTTTGGAGGGCGTGACCGGTTGGGCAGCCTGCATGCGAGATGGCTGCACGGCCGGTGCGGGCGTGGCAGCGGGCGCGGCTGGTTTGGGCGCGGGCGGACGCGTTCCGCTTTCCGGCCTGTTTCCCGTATCGTTGCCTCTTCTGCCGAACATGATTCCCTGCCGTTACTTGGTCTTGCGTGCAAACTTGCCGAGAAGGCTCGCTATGCCGCTCTTCTTGCGCGGTTGCACATCGGCCCTGCCGGTCACGACATGCGCAATGTGGCTGATGGCTTCGGCAACCGGGCTTTCCGGATTGGTCTCCGCGATCATCCGGCCATTATTGGCTGCATTGCCGAAAAGCTGCGGATCGAAATCGATGGTGGCGATCGGATCGATGCCGAGCGGTTCCGTAAAATCGGCGAGTGCTATTTCCGGCCGTTTCGGAATGCCCATCTGGTTCAGGACGAGATGCGGTTTCACATCGTTGGGGCGCAACTGAGCCAGCGTGTCGAGGAGGTTCTTCGTATTGCGAAGATTGGCAAGATCTGGCGTCGCGACGATCACGACTTCATCGACGCGCATCAAGGTCGTCCGCGTCCATCCGCTCCAGCCATGCGCCACGTCCAGCACGACCAGCGGAGAATTGCGCTGGGCAACGTCGATCAGTTCGGCAAAGGCATCTTCCGTGAAATCGAATGTCCGCTCCAGGCTCGAAGGTGCGGCGAGGATCGACAGATGGTCGCCATATTGGACGAGCAGCCGGTCGAGATAGACCTCATCAATGCGTTCCGGCGAAAAGACGGCATCGGCAATGCCGAGCGTCGGGTCCTGATCGAAATTGATATTGGCCGTGCCGAAGGGGAGGTCCATGTCTGCCAGCACGACATCGTGCCGGAACATATTGGAGATCGACCAGGCGACATTATGGGCGATGGTCGACGCGCCTACGCCGCCTTTCGCGCCGATGAAGGCGACGGAACGGCCAAGCGGTTCCGCACCGGGATCGAGGAAGATCGAAGATACGATGGCCAGAATGTCGGCGAGCGACACGGGCGCCACGATATATTCCGAGACGCCCCGGCGCAGCAATTCGCGGTAGAGCCAGACCTCGTTGGAATGACCGATGACCATGACCTTCGAGCCGGGATCGCAGACCTCTGACAGCTGCTGCAGTTCTTCAAGCAGCACATTGGGTTCGGACGCCGATTCGACGATGATCAGATTGGGTGTCGAGGCGGTCTGATAGAATTCGATTGCAGCCGCAATGCCGCCCATCATGACCTTCAGATGGGTTTTAGCCATGCGCCGGTCGCCGCCTGCGCGTTCGATGGGAATGGCCACGCTTTCGTTCACGCAGAATGCCTGGATGGAAATGCGCGGAATAGGGCGCACATTTTCGAGCATGATCGGCGCACGACCTGTTTCCGGGCCTAGTGCTTCTTCCTCCGGTTCGAACGCGAAGTTGCTCATGGCGCCCTCTTAATACTCGGCCTGTTGGCTGCGGATTTCCTGCCAGTTGTCCGTCTGTGCAGGCGACATTTTCACATAGCCCTGATTGCCGTTGAGCCGTGCCGTCGCGCGATCCGAATCGATTGGCGACATGGTGCGCGGCCCCAGAAGATCGGCGGGATTGGCTACCTGCGCGGCCAGATTGTTCTGCGAGGCGCAGCCGAAATTGGCGTAGTGCTTGTTTTCAGGTGTGCTGGCGAGGTCATCCGGCCAGCGACCGCACGGCGTCGTGCCAGCCGTTATCGCATAATAGCTGATGCGGATTGGCGCGGCCGCGTCCGGGCTTTCGACCGGATAGTTTTCAATGGCAATATTGTTCGCCTTGATGCCGCTGCGCCGCAGTGTTGCTGACACCTCCGTGCTCAGCCGATAGGCCGCGGCCTGATTGGACGCGCCCGAAGGCACCAGAACATAAACCATGCCGGAGCCGTTGCGCCGGTAGTTTGCGATTGCGCCCTGAACGATGCCGCGCTGCATCGGGCTCAGCTTCCGGTCGGCCTGTGCGATCGGAATATCGGTAACCTGCTCCCGCTCGGCAATCGTGATCGGGTGGTTGGTGCGGTAATCGTCCGGCAGCGCACCCACGGTGATGTGCTGGCGGTTCGCGCAGCCTGCAAGGGCCAGCGACAGGGCAACGAGTGCTGATCGGGTGGAAATCCTGCAAAAGCTTCTGACTGAATAGGTCATGATCTGTCCCGCTCACTTGTAGATATAACCGACGACGCCGTTGTAGCGACCGGGCGGCAATTTGGTTTCCATCGTTCCGTAAACGCGATTGACCTTGCCGAGGATGTATCCCGCGCCATCGCTGGCGGGGTTGAGATTGTCGTCAGGCCGCGCAAGCTGCTGGCGGGCGACCGGGCGCGCCAGATAAGGCGTGACGATCACAACCAGTTCGGATTCGTTGCGGATGAAATCCTTGCTGCGGAACAATGCGCCAAGGACCGGAATTTTGGTGAGGCCCGGAAAGCCCGAAACCGACTGGCGCACTTCATCGCGGATCAGGCCGCCGATCATCATGGAACCGCCGGACGGAAGTTCGACCGTCGTGTCGGCGACGCGCTTTCGCAGCGACAGGACGCTCGCGCCCACGCCTTCCATCTTGTTTGTCGTGCCCGCGCCTTCCGTCGTCGGCTCCGAGACGGAGGTTCTGATTTTCAGGCTGATACGTCCCGGCCCCAGCACGGTCGGCATGAATTCCAGACCGATGCCGTAATTGATCTTGGCCAGCTGATTGGTGCGTTTTCCGTCGTCATCATAGGTCACGCTGTTGATGACATTATATTCGCCGCCGACATTGAAAGCCGCCTTTTCACCGGAAATTGCGGTCAGCGTCGGCTCGGCGAGGGTCTTCATCACGCCTGCCGATTCCATCGCCCGCAGATAGGCGGAAAAGTTGCTCGTCGCGAGGCCGAACCCGGTATCGGACAGGTTGTTGCCAATGGCGCCTGCGATATTCTCGGAAATTCCGCCATAGGAAATGCCGTTCGATACGCCGCTGCCCGTCATGTTGACGCCAAGCTGCTTCATGACGGAGCGGCTGACCTCGGCGACGGTGACTTTCAGCGTCACCTGATCCTCGCCGACGATGGTGAGCATATTGACGATGGCGCTCTCGCGGCGGCCTCGATCGGGATTATTGATGGCCACACCGCCGCCATCCGTTGGCGCGGATGCAGTCGTGGTGAACTGACCGGTTGTTGCTTCGCCACCGGAAACGAAAAGACCGGCAAGCTTCGCCGCCTTAGCCGAATCCTGCGGGGTCTGTACCGTTCCGGTCAGCACCACATTATCGTTGATCAGTTCGACGCGAATATCGGAACCCGGAATAAGGCGCTTCAATTGGGACGAAAGCCCGCTCACGTCCCGCTCGATTTCGACATCGATCGACGCGACCTGTTCGCCGTTCGGACCGAAAACGAAGATATTGGTCTGTCCGACCTGCTTGCCGAAAAGATAGATGCGCCGCGACGTGCGCGTCACCGCATCGGCTATTGCCGGATTGGAGACGAGAACGTCATAGGCATCCTGCGGAAGGTCGAGAACCACCGACTTGTTGAGCCCGAGCTTGATCGTCTGTGAACGCTGCTGGCTGCCTACCTTGACGATGCCAGCCGCCGCCATTGCAGCCATGTCGGCAAGCGGCAGGGAAAAGGCCGCCAGCGCACTGGCAAACAGTGCGATCTTTGCGGAATACGGGCGCACGCGGTTTGTCTTTCTCATGAGCGCGGTCCTATTTCTGTAACGCTGCCGGATTTGATGACCTTGACCGTCCCGCTGCGGGTGGGCGAGGAAACCAGATAGTCGGCCTGCTTGATATCCCTGTCCTCGACATCCTGTGTCGAGCGAAGCGCCAGCGTCAGGCGGTCGGCCATCTGCTGGGCGACGGTGATGATTTCAGCCTGTTCCGGCGTAACTTCCAGCGTCGCGGTCTGGCCCACCATGACCTTGCGGCCCTGCTCGTCTTCCTGAATGGCCTGGTCGATGGCCAGAACACGCACATTCTGCAGTACGGTTTCGGTGGTGAAGGGTGTGAGCGACTTGTCGCCATTGTCGGGCTTGCGGCGGGTCATGATGACATCGACGAAATCATTGGGAAGAATGAAGCCGCCTGCCGAGCTTTCGGCGTTGATCTGCGTCGCAACAGCGCGCATGCCCGGCGGCAGGATCGACGACATGAAGCTCTGGCCGGGGCCGATGAGTTTGGCCTTGCGGATCGGTTCGCCCGTGAAGAACTGGAGCCGGACCGTAGCGCCGCTCAGTTGATTGATGGCATCGGGTTCGCTCGCGCGGGTGATATAGCCTTCGCTGATTGCCTCCGCGGGCCAGGGTTGCCAGCGCATCTGCGACGTCAGTTCTGCGCCGACACCCAGATTTTCGGTGGCGACGAGCACGTCCTCCAGTTTGATCTGCGGTGCTTCAGGCGCGGCGACGACGGGTGCAGGCGGCGGCGCGGCGAGGTTCATGGCAATATAGCCAGCGCCACCAGCCGCAAGAACGGCTACTCCTAAAATGAGCAGTCGAGCTGATTTCATGATATGCCCCGCGCAAATCCCCACGCCTTGATGACGTGTTCCAAAATTGCACTGGCAATCGTGTAATTATGGTTAATATAATCTTATTCACATAAAGAAAGATTGAAATTACACGTAGGCGTTGTGCGTCAAAGCGCTCAGAATGCTCCCGCCATATAGGCTTTCATTGCTTCTCCGACCGGCGACAGCGGAAATGTCCAGAGACCGGCAGCGCCAAGCGCAATGCCATAGGGAATGCCTACATCCTTGCGGGCGAGCGTCCCCATGAAGGCAAGGCGGTCAGCCAGAAGCGGGCGCGGCACCATCCGGTAGAGGATGATCGTGAGCGTGAGCACACCGCCGAGGATCGAAACCATCACGAGATAATCCACGAGGCTGGGATTGGGGCCGTACCACAAGGCCGTCGCCGCGATCAGCTTGGCGTCGCCGCCACCCATGGCGCGAAGGCAGAAGAGCGAAAAGGTGATGACGAGCGCGATGCCGCCAACCGCCAGATGCCAGCCGAAATCGGAAAGGGAAATGCCGCAAAGTGGCGCGAGCAGAAAGAAACCGAGTGTCAGACCGATGGAAACACGGTTGCGGATCGTCATCGACGTCAGGTCGGTGACCATGGCCGTGACCATCGCCAGAGCGAAGATTGCTGTCATGGCTGCTGCTGTCATTGCCGATGCCCCCGCGTCGCCCGTAACTCCACCATATGCACGCAATTGCGCGTTATCGATTAGCGGTTTGTCGCCTGTTCGAACTGTCTGGCCGTATCGCTGAATTTTTCGCCGACACTGCCAGCCATGAGCGCGACGCCGCTTATGATCGCAATGGAAACGAGCGTGCCGATCAGCGCATATTCGATCGCTGTCGAACCGGCCCTGTTCTTCATGAAACGCGTCATCAATGTCGGCATCGCATGCTCCTCGCTGTTCCGATTGCGCTGGTTTTTGGGAACGCGCTTTAATTTCGGATATGCTCAAGCATAGGAGAGAGGGATTGTGGCCCTCTTAACAGGTATGGTTAATGAAATGCTGTGGCGCTTGCGAGGCGTCGGCAATCGCGCGATTGGTTAATCTTTGGCGAATTGCGGGCGCGGTCTGCACCGATGGGTGGTGACTTAATTCTTCCTTCACCAATCCCGTTCATTCTTTGCTCATCATATTGATGGGGCTTCATTAGCTTGGCCCATTATATCAGCGGGGGAATGTCGCGTGGCGCGTCGTTTGTTTTCTTTGGGTGGCTTCGGCGTGGTGCCCGCCATGGGCGCTGCATTCATGGCTGTGTGTGCGGTCGCACCGGCCTCTGCGGAAGACTATATTGCCCTTGAAACCAGCCAGGCGCGCATTTTGCGGCTGGCGCGTCCCGCCGACAGCGTCGTGATCGGCAATCCGTCGATTGCCGATGCAGTCGTTCAGGATGCACAAACCATTGTCCTGACTGGCAAGGATTTCGGTGTGACCAATATCGTGGTCATGGACAAGCAGGGTGAACCGATCCTCGACCGGGAACTCGTGGTTTCCCGCAATGCACGTGGAACGACGCGGATTTACCGCCAGGCCGAAGTACAAACGCTTTCCTGCACCCCCTATTGCGAAAAAGCTTCGACAAAGAACGGTTTCGACGACAAATAACAATATTCAGCCGCAAGCAGCCATTTCCGTTAATACTCTTTCAGGTTGTCCTGTTGTAACGATACGCCCATCGGATTCATGATCGAATTCAGGCAGAATTGGGTGGGGTTATGACATTGGGGATTTTTGCGCGACGCCTTGCGCGGGTGAGTGCGAATTTGCGCCGTTTCGCCCGCGCGCAAAACGGCGTGGCGGCGGTTGAGTTCGCGCTGCTCATCGTTCCATTTCTCGTCATCATCTTTGCGACGATTGAGGTCGGCGTGAGCTTTGCGGCACGCCAGGTCATATCCAACGCGACGGAGACCGTGGCGCGCAAGTTGCAGACGGGCCGGATCAGAGGGGGGGCGATCAGCGAGGAAGCCTTGCGCACCGAACTCTGCCAGCAGATGCAATTCATGGTCGCTTCGGGCTGTCCCAATCTTTCGTTCAATCTTGGAACCTATGAGGGGTTCGCCAATGTTCCGACGGACAAGATTCTCGATGACGAAGGCAGGCTCATACAGACAGGCGTTACCGGTACGAGCGGAACCTCGACGATCAACCAGCTTAATGTTGTGTATGCCTGGCCCGTGCTGACGAACATCCTTTATCTGGCCAAAAGTCCCCATGCGGCAGGCGGCACGATGCCGCTTTTCGCAACGCTTACCTGGCAGAACGAACCCTTTCCGAACTGACACAACCCACGCCCGTCCCTCGGGACGCGCTCTGGAGCGATTGATTGTCATGCGTAATTCTCTTCGAAAATTCCTGCACGACCGGCGCGGCCTCGGTGCGGTCGAATTCGCCTTGATCGCCCCTCTCCTGCTTCTGATTTATCTGGGTTCCGTCGATCTTGCCGACGGTGTCGACACCAACAAGAAAGTCTCGCGCTCGGCGAGCGTCCTTGCCGATCTGGTTGCCCGCCAATTGTCGGTCACGAAGGATGACCTGGATGACATGTTCAATATCGGTCGCGCGTCACTCCTGCCCTATGGCCGGAGCAGCCCGAAGATAAGGATTACGGCAATCAGGATCGACGGAACGGCAAGCGCCAACAATCTTACGCCGAAGGTCGACTGGTCCTACGCCAATATCGCGGATTTTGCCGTCAAGAAGGGCGGCACCGGCGCTATCCCGTCGAGCCTCGTGGGCGAAGGATCTTATTTTATCAAGGTCGATGTCGAACTTGACTACAAGCCGCTCAATTCATGGATTTCCACGAGCATTCCGATGAGCGAAACCTACTATCTGGCGCCCCGCTATACCAATACGATCCCCTGCACCAATTGCTGAACATCTTGGCATTGCTGACAAAACTGAACATATAAGGGTAAAGCCTATTCAAGGCTCTCGTTCAGGAACAGTTTTCAATGCCCGAATTACCAGAGGTCGAAACGGTTCGCCGTGGTCTGCAGCCTTTCATGGAGGGCGCGACCGTCGCCCAAGTCGAACAGCGGCGCCCGGACCTGCGTTTTCCCTTTCCCGACCGTTTTGTTGAACGTCTTTCCGGCCGGCGTATCGCAGCGCTCGGGCGACGTGCGAAATATCTCACGATCCATCTCGACGACGGGCTTTCCGTCATCAGTCATCTGGGCATGTCGGGTTCATTTCGCATTGAGACCGATGATGGTGGTGGCACGCCCGGCGAATTTCATCACGAGCGTTCCAAGCTGAGTGCGCACGATCATGTCGTGTTTCATCTCCGGCGCGCCGATGGCGCTCCGGCCCGCATCATCTACAACGATCCGCGACGTTTCGGCTTCATGCTCTTTGCAGAGGAGGGCGCGCTCGACAGCCATCCGTTGCTCGCAGGTCTTGGCATCGAGCCGACAGGCAATCTGCTTTCGGGCGCGGTTCTGGCAGAACTTTTCAAGGGACGTAAAGCGCCGCTCAAGGCGGCGCTGCTCGATCAGCGCCTCATCGCCGGTCTCGGCAATATATATGTCTGCGAGGCGCTCTGGCGCAGTCACCTTTCGCCTCTGCGTGCCGCCGGTTCCGTTGCACAGGACCCCGCAACCATGGAGCGGCTTGCTTCCGACATTCGCACAGTGATCGCGGAAGCCATTGCCGCAGGCGGCTCGACGCTCAAGGATTATATACAGGCAGATGGCGCGCTCGGCTATTTCCAGCACTCCTTTTCCGTCTATGGCCGTGAAGGAGAGCCGTGCAGAAATCCCGCCTGCAAGGGCTTTGTGGAACGAGCCGTACAGTCGGGACGTTCGACTTTTTTCTGTGCTTCCTGCCAGCAATGAGGCCTTGAAAAAGAAGCTGTGCCGGTCCACTTTGCCCGCCAATCAGTGAAAGCGGATCCCGAAAAGTGTGAAACGATTTTCGGGCAAGATGCGCGGTTCAAACCAAAAAGATAGGGCATTTTCCGTGATTCAGAAAAAACAGGAAATGCTTGATCTGTCCGAAGGAGGAGTTCAAATTCATGGCCTATGAAACGATCATCGTTGAGACGCGCGGCAGCGTCGGCCTCATCCGCCTCAATCGCCCGCAGGCGCTCAATGCCCTGAACCGCAAGGTGCTCGACGAACTGACAGAAGCTCTCGGGGCTTTCGATACGGACGGCAAGATCGGCGCCATCGTCCTGACCGGTTCCGAAAAGGCGTTCGCCGCCGGTGCCGACATCAAGGAAATGCAGCCCATCGATTTCGTGGACGCCTATCTTCAGGACATGTTCGCCGACTGGCAGAAAGTGGATCGTGTCCGCAAGCCGATCATCGCGGCGGTTTCGGGCTATGCGCTCGGCGGCGGCTGCGAACTGGCCATGATGTGCGATTTCATCATTGCCGGCAGCAATGCAAAATTCGGCCAGCCGGAAATCACGCTCGGCGTCATGCCAGGCATGGGCGGCTCGCAGCGTCTCACCCGCTATGTCGGCAAGTCCAAGGCGATGGATATGTGCCTGACGGGACGCATGATGGATGCGGCGGAGGCCGAGCGCAGTGGCCTGGTCTCGCGGGTGGTCGCGCCGGAGGAGCTTCTGGAAGAAGCGCTGAAGGCGGCCGAACGCATCGCCTCCTTCTCGCAACCGTCGGTTCTGATGACAAAGGAAGCGGTCAACCGCACCTATGAAATGACGCTGAGCGAAGGGCTCCGCTTCGAGCGGCGCCAGTTCCATTCCCTGTTTGCGACGGAAGACCAGAAGGAAGGCATGGCGGCCTTCATCGACAAGCGTACGCCGTCATTCAAGAATCGCTGACTGACCGGCAGGCCTCCCAGGGTCACCCGGGAGGAGGTTTACGGGAGCCCTCAAGTCGCTTTTGAGGGGCTCTCAGGCCGGGTTTGCGGCTTTTTGATCAAGCTTTGGGGCAGAATCCACGTTGACGCCGCGCCAAAGCTGATCTATAAGCCCGCCCACGGATCGGCGGCCCAAAGGATTTTTCTCGGCTGCCCTAGAGGTTTTGTGCCCGGCGGTTTTTGCCCCTGGCTAGCTGACAGAAAAAAGAGAGGCATTTATGGCCAATACTCCTTCGGCCAAGAAGGCAGTGCGCAAGATCGCTGCCCGCACCGAAATCAACAAGTCCCGCCGTTCGCGCGTTCGTACCTTCGTGCGCAAGCTGGAAGACGCCCTGACAAGCGGCGACAAGCAGGCTGCAGAACTCGCCTTCAAGGCCGCTGAGCCTGAACTGATGCGCGCAGCTTCCAAGGGCGTGATGCACAAGAATACCGCCTCGCGTAAGGTCTCGCGCCTTGCCCAGCGCGTCAAGGCGCTGAACGCCTAATATTAGTCCATTCTTATGGAACAGTTTCAAAACCCGGCTCATTGTTAGCCGGGTTTTCTTTTTTTAGCGTTTTTTGGACAATCGGCTTTCACCCTCTCCACCTGGAATTGAAGAGACATTTCAATGACTAGCTGGAAACCTTCCGAGGGAAGCCAATCTTGTGAGTGACGATTTTATTAGTATTTTCAAATGGTTGCAGAATCTTATCCACTGTTATCCACAGGCTGGTTTAGGGACTCGGAAGGGGTGGTGAGTCAAGAATTTTTTTTAAATTTATTTTTCGGACGGAACATATCAGGACCACCTAAAAATTGTCTTTTGAAAACGCATTGAATCCAAAGGTGTTATTTCGCTGGCGTCCGATTCCCCCCTGTTGCGGGGAGGCCCTGCAAGAGCTTTCAGCAAAAAAATGTGGCTTTCTGAGGCTTGCCCTTTGCGGCAGGGCTTCGCTAAAGTCAGGGCATAAGAGGGGTGGGCCACCGGCCCGGAGTTAGCATCAAATAACGAGTGTTGTCGGCGTGGGTGTCATAACCCGCGGGTGTTATATTCTGGTCGTAAGGTTCTGTTCCTCATGGTTGTTTGCTTACCATTCATTAACCGGAATGCCGTTTTAGGCGTGGCCCCGACAATTGAATGGTTGTGACGGATTTCTTTCCGGGCAATCAGCCTCCGATAAAAGTGTTGTGAGTCGTAAAAAGGTCGCCGGGAAGGAGTATCCGGGTGTTGGTCCTGATGGGACCGTTTGAGTTTGTGTTTGGCCCAGAGCTTTGGAGCCGGGCTTTGTGAGTGAGTACCTGCCGGCCAGACGGATGATCGATCTGCGGTTCGGACAGGAAAAAAATGACAAGCGTCAGAAAACGGCGCGTACGAATGTGAAGGCAGGCGAGACGATGGCAATGATGACCGGCAAATCGACGGCAACGATGGGTGATGATGCACATGCGAACCGTATCCACGGATCTTCTGCTACCGGAAATGACAAGAGCCTGGTCGAGTTGAGCGGCAATGCAGGTGACGAGGTTTTCGAGCGCCTGACGGCAAAGCTGAAAGCCCGCGTCGGTACCGAGATTTATTCCAGCTGGTTTGGTCGTCTGAAGCTCGACGACATCTCCAAGAGCATTGTCCGCCTGTCGGTTCCGACGGCGTTTCTGCGCTCCTGGATTAACAATCATTATTCCGAACTGCTGACCGAGCTTTGGCAGGAAGAAAACCCGCAGATTCTGAAGGTTGAAGTCGTGGTTCGGGGCGTAAGCCGCGTGGTGCGCAGCGCTGCTCCCGCTGAAGCTTGCGAAGCTGCAGAGAACAAGCCGGCCGTCGCCCCGCGCGAAAAGATGGTGTTTCCGCTCGGTCAGTCCTTTGGCGGCCAGCCGGTGGGAGAAAAGCGCGGTTCCGCGGTGGTCGCAGAATCGGTCGCCGCTTCCGGCTCGATTCTCGGTTCGCCGCTCGATCCGCGCTATACCTTCGACAGCTTCGTCGACGGCGCATCGAATCGGGTGGCGCTTGCCGCCGCCCGCACCATTGCGGAAGCAGGTTCCAGCGCCGTTCGTTTCAATCCGCTTTTCATTCATGCTTCCGTCGGTCTCGGCAAGACCCACCTTCTGCAGGCAATCGCCGCTGCCGCGCTCCAGCGCCAGGAGAAGGCCCGCGTCGTCTATCTGACGGCTGAATATTTCATGTGGCGCTTTGCCACCGCGATCCGCGACAACAATGCGCTGTCCTTCAAGGAACAGCTGCGCGATATCGACCTTCTCGTGATCGACGACATGCAGTTCCTGCAGGGCAAGTCCATTCAGCACGAGTTCTGCCATCTCCTGAACACGCTGCTCGACAGCGCAAAGCAGGTTGTGGTTGCCGCCGACCGCGCGCCTTCCGAACTGGAATCGCTCGACGTGCGTGTCCGTTCGCGTCTTCAGGGGGGCGTTGCGCTTGAGGTCGCTGCTCCAGACTATGACATGCGCGTCGAGATGCTGCGCCGCCGTCTGGCTGCCGCACAGGCGGAAGATCCAAGCCTCACCATTGGCGAAGAGATTCTTTCCCACGTTGCCCGCACCGTCACCGGATCGGGCCGCGAGCTGGAAGGCGCGTTCAACCAGCTTCTGTTCCGCCAGTCTTTCGAACCGAACATTTCCATCGACCGCGTCGATGAGCTGCTCGGCCATCTGACCCGCGTTGGCGAACCGAAGCGCATCCGTATCGAGGAAATCCAGCGCATCGTGGCGCGTCATTATAATGTCTCGAAGCAGGACCTGCTGTCGAACCGCCGCACGCGCACCATCGTCAAGCCGCGTCAGGTGGCAATGTATCTCGCCAAGATGATGACGCCGCGCTCCCTGCCGGAAATCGGTCGCCGCTTTGGTGGTCGCGATCATACCACGGTTCTTCATGCCGTGCGCAAGATCGAGGATCTGGTCGGCGCTGACACCAAGCTTGCCCAGGAGCTTGAGCTTCTGAAGCGCCTGATCAACGATCAGGCCGCCTGATCGGTAAACTTCTCCGCTATCAATGGCGGTTATCAACAAAAAGCCCGGGCCCTGTCGCTTTCCGACACGGCGCGGGCTTGCTTTTCTCCTTAAAAATCTGCCACTTTAACGGACCTTCTGGCGCCTTGGGCGCCTTATCGACAGGGGCCGCCTGCCTGCCCGTCAGATGCAGTTGCCCTGTCCCAGCGAGCGAGTGCGTTTGAACATGCGTGTTACCCTAGAGCGATCGAACCTTCTCAAGTCTCTCAACCACGTCCACCGCGTCGTGGAGCGCCGCAACACGATACCGATTCTGTCGAACGTGCTTTTGCAGGCCGAGGGCGCAAGCCTCGCACTCAAGGCGACTGACCTTGATCTTGAGGTTAACGAAGCGACGGCCGCGATGGTGGAACAGGCTGGCGCCACCACGGTTCCGGCGCATCTCCTCTATGACATCGTCCGCAAGCTGCCGGATGGCGCGGAAGTCATGCTGTCGACCAACCCTGACGGCGGTTCCATGTCGGTCATTTCCGGCAAGTCGTCCTTCCGTCTGCAATGCCTGCCGCAATCCGATTTCCCGGAACTGACCGCCGGCGCATTCACCCACTCCTTCCGCATCGAGGCGCAGGCGCTGAAGCGGCTCATCGACCGTACGCAGTTTGCGATTTCGACGGAGGAAACCCGTTATTACCTCAACGGCATCTTCTTCCACGCTATCGAAAGCGACGGTGCCTTGAAGCTCCGCGCTGTCGCGACGGACGGTCACCGACTGGCGCGCGCCGAGCTGGAAGCACCGTCCGGCACGGAAGGCATGCCGGGCATCATCATCCCGCGCAAGACGGTCGCCGAACTGCAGAAACTGGTCGATGTGCCGGATGTGGTTGTCACCGTGGAACTGTCCGACGCCAAGATCCGCTTTACTGTCGGGTCGGTGGTTCTCACCTCGAAGCTGATTGACGGCACCTTCCCCGATTACCAGCGCGTCATTCCGTCCGGCAACGACAAGAAACTCACCATCGGGCGTCAGGAATTTGCGGCCTCGGTGGATCGCGTCTCGACCATTTCGAGCGAGCGTGGCCGTGCGGTCAAGCTTTCGATAGCCGATGGCCAGCTGACGCTGACCGTCAACAATCCCGATTCGGGCAGCGCCACGGATGAACTGGCGGCGGACTACGACGCCGATCCGCTCGATATCGGTTTCAACTCGAAATATCTGCTCGACATTACCAGCCAGCTTTCGGGTTCCGATGCGGTCTTCATGCTGGCCGATGCCGGTTCTCCGACACTGGTGCGCGATACGGGCGACGATGACGTCCTTTACGTCCTCATGCCGATGCGTGTTTAAAGAACGGACAAGTGAATACGCCTGAGCCTGATCAAAGCCGTCCGGATCGTGTCTCGATCCGGCGGCTTAAGCTTGTCAATTTCCGCAATTATGCGGAATTGTCGCTGCCGCTTGGCCCCGGTCATGTGGTGCTGACCGGCGAAAACGGTTCCGGCAAGACCAATCTGATCGAAGCGGTTTCGTTTCTGTCGCCGGGGCGCGGCCTGCGCCGCGCTGCTTATGACGATGTTGCACGCACCAATTCGCTCGACGGCTTTGCCATCCATGCCGCGCTCGACTGTATGATCTATGGCGAGGCTGAAATCGGCACCGGCACGGCAGGCGGCGGCGAGGGTGGCCGCAAGGTCCGCATCAATGGTATTGCCGCTTCCGGCGACGATATGCTCGACTATGCGCGCATTCTCTGGGTTGTACCGTCGATGGATGGGCTATTTACCGGAGGCGCTTCCGACCGGCGTCGTTTTCTGGACCGCATGGTGCTCGCCATTGATACCGCGCATGGCAAGCGGGTGCTCGATTATGAAAAGGCGATGCGCAGCCGCAACCGTCTGCTGAATGATGGCAATAATGACAGCCAATGGCTGGATGCGATTGAAAGCCAGATGGCTGAACTGGGCACGGCCATTGCAGCCGCCCGCGCCGAAGCCATGCGCCTGATTGCGGCGATGATCGAACGGCTGCCCGCCGAAGGGCCATTTCCGAAAGCTGATTGTTTTCTGGAAGGGGCGCTGGAGCAGAGAATCAATGTCGAGGCGGCGCTTGATCTTGAGGAGGATTTCCGCCGCACCCTGCGTGATGGCCGCGCGCGCGACCGGGCAGCGGGTCGCACGCTGGAAGGTCCGCATCGCACGGATCTGATCGTCCAGCATCGCCCGAAGGCGATGCCCGCCGCGCTCTGTTCCACGGGCGAGCAGAAGGCATTGCTGATCGGTCTGGTGCTTGCCCATGCACGGCTGACGGCGGAGCTTTCCGGCATGGCTCCAATTCTCCTGCTCGATGAAATCGCCGCGCATCTCGATACGGGACGTCGTGCAGCGCTGTTCGGCATTCTGGATGAACTTGGCGGGCAGGCTTTCATGACCGGCACCGATCGGGCGCTTTTTGAAGCGCTAGAAGGGGAGGCGCAGTTTTTCAACGTGTCGGCTGGCACGCTCACGCGGCTCTGAGGCAAAATAGCCGCTGACAGCGCGTCTGGAGAGGCATATGTTCGGCCATCATGAACGCATCATCGAAGCCCTTTTCGTCTGAAGAACTTGAACGTTATGCGCGCCATATCGTGCTGCCGGAAGTCGGCGGGCCGGGCCAGCAGAAGCTGAAGGCCGCCCGTGTGCTGGTCGTCGGCGCAGGCGGCCTTGGCGCGCCTGTCCTGCAATATCTGGCGGCTGTCGGCGTCGGCACACTCGGCATCGTCGATGATGACACGGTTTCGTTGTCGAACCTGCAACGTCAGGTCATTCACGATACGCAAAGTGTCGGCCAGCCGAAGGTGGCAAGCGCGCTTGCCTCCATTGCCGGCATCAATCCGCATGTGAAGGTCGAGGAACACCAGCTCCGCCTCGATGCGGATAATGCCGAGGCCTTGATCGGCAATTATGACATTGTCGTGGATGGTTCCGACAATTTCGCCACGCGCTATATTTTGGCCGATGCCGCTGCCAAAGTCGGTCGCCCGCTGGTGACCGGCGCGATGGGCCGTTTCGATGGCACGGTCACGGTGCTCATGCCCTACACAACCAGCGCCGACGGCACACCGAACCCGTCCTATCGCGATCTCTTTCCTGAAGCGCCGCCGCCGGGAACCGTGCCGACCTGTGCCGAAGCCGGAGTGCTGGGCGTCCTGCCGGGTGTGATCGGCAGCTTGCAGGCGATGGAAGTCATCAAGCTCATCACCGGCATCGGCGAGCCGCTGGTCGGTCGGCTGCTGCTCTATAACGCGCTCAATGTCCGCTTCGAGACCATTCGCTACAAGGCGCGCAAGAAGGGCTGAATATGGCACTGACATTAACCGATGAAGAGCGCTCGATAGCCGCCGGCGATCAGGGGGAAGGCGCTGCGATGGCCATGCGCATCGTGGCCGACACTGCGCGATTGATGGGCGCGCCGCGCCTTATCCCGGTCGCATCGGCGCATATCGACGGCGCGCTTTACCACGGCGACAGCGGAACGCTTTTTGCCGAGAAGCTCGTCGAGGGCGGTGCGAAGGTCAAAATTCGTTCGACGCTCAATGTCGGTTCCATCGACCTGACCGGCTGTTCGCGCAATCTTTTGCCGGCTCATGAAGCAGGAATGGCGAAGCGGATGATGCGCGCCTATATCAAGCTTGGCTGCGAGCCGACATGGACCTGCGCGCCTTATCAGGCAGGCCACAGGCCGGCACAGGGAACCGATGTCGCATGGGGCGAATCCAACGCGGTCGTCTTCTGCAATTCGGTTCTGGGTGCGCGCACCAATCGCTATGGCGATTTTCTCGATATTGCCTGCGCCATTGCAGGACGCGCGCCTGACTATGGCCTCCATCGCGTCGAAAACCGCCGCGCTACGGTGGTGATCGATATTTCGGCGCTCGATCCTGTCTTCCTGTCTTCGGAGGTGGCGTGGCCCATTCTCGGCAATCTGTTCGGTCGCAGCGTGGGAACGAATATCGGTGTCGTCGCGGGTAGTCCCGTTCATCCCGACGAAGACGATCTCAAGGCATTCGGTGCGGCCTCCGCATCGGTGGGGGCTGTCGGTCTGTTCCATGTGGCGGGCGTGACGCCGGAAGCGCCCGACCTTGAAACAGCTTTGCAGCACCAGCAACCGGACGGCGTCATCCATGTCACAACGGAAATGATCGAAGCGACGCGCAAGCGGCTTTCGACGGTTGAGCGGGTGGACCATATCGATGCGGTCGCCATCGGCAGTCCGCATCTTTCGATAACGGAATTCGACCGCCTGGAGCGCGCCATAGCGGAACGCAAGCTTGCAGTACCGCTTTATGCCTGTACGGGTCGTCATGCGCTGGTCGAACTGGAGAAGAACGGGCGCAGGCAGGCGCTGGAAAAGGCAGGCGTCGTCATCGTCGCCGATACATGCGTGGTGGTAACGCCCATTTTGCCAGCTAAGGATGATGCCGTTTTGATGACCAATTCCGGCAAGTTCGCCCATTATGCGCCCGGCAATACCGGCTATGGCGTGCTTTATGGCTCGCTGGAGGAGTGTGTGGAAAGTGCCGTCGCGGGCAGGCCGGTTTTCGGAAAGCAGGCAGCATGAGTGTGGGAAAGAGTTCTGTGCTCGTTGCGGGCAAGGGCGCTGAGGCGCAAGCTCTGGTTCTCTCCGCTCCGATCAGTTTCTGGGGCGGTGTCGATCCGAAGAGCGGCCGCATTGCCGATGTGCGTCATCCGGAACATGGGCAAAGCATCGCCGGGCGCGTGTTGTGCCTGCCGGGAACCATCGGTTCGTCGTCAGCCGCCGCCGTGCTTCTGGAACTGGTCCATAGCGGCCACGCGCCCGCGGCCATCATCCTGCACGAACCAGACGCCATTCTGCTTCTCGGCCTCATCGTCGCCCGTGAAATGGGCCATGACGTGCCGATAGCCGTTGAGCTCGACCGCGAAGCGCAAAGGCAACTCGCCGGCCATCGGGTGACGGTCGGCGAGGATGGGGCGATTGGTATCGCTGCCTGAACCAGCGTAGTTCGGGTCGAGCCTATTGATGCTTTTTCAGCTTCTTGTTCGCCGTCACCACGCTTCCCCCTCATCCTGAGCCTGTCGAAGGACGAGGGCGGGCGCTGTGCGTTTTCCCTCAGCCCTTCGAGACGCCTCCTTCGACAAGCTCAGGAGGCTCCTCAGGATGAGGGAAAGGACTACACAGGCGGCTCTAATATTGCGTGTTGCGGTCCACGACGTGTTCCAGCGTCCCGTCGCGCTCGAAGGCTTCAATCTGCCGGATGATCTGCGGCACCAGGGCGGTAGCGGATGAGCTTGCCGCCGCATGAGGCGTGATCGTCACGCGCGGATGATCCCAAAGCGGGCTGCTGGTCGGCAACGGTTCCTGCGTGAACACGTCAAGCGAGGCTGCCGAAAGAAGGCCGCGATCAAGTGCTGCCAGAATATCCGCCTCATTCTGCAATCCGCCGCGTCCGGCATTAATCAGCACCGGGGCACCGAGCGGCCCGTCGCTCTTCAGTTGCGCGAACATCGACATGGAGAGAATGCCCTTTGTGTCGGGCGTCAGCGGCAGCAGGCAGACGAAGATATCGGCTGTCTTGAGGAATTTCCCAAAGCCGTCCTTGCCGTGATAGGTCTGTACGCCATCGATTTCCTGCGGACGGCGGCTCCAGCCGGTGACATTGAAGCCAAGCGTTGTGAGTTTTTCAGCCGCATCGCGACCGAGCACGCCAAGACCCATGATTCCGACCGTCACCTCATGGGCGGCTGGCTGGCGGCGATCCTCATGCCAGACATGATTCTGCTGCTGCTTGCGATAGCGCTGTCCGAGGCGGTGGTGATCCAGCACCTGCCAGACGACATATTCTGTCATGCGCATGGTGAGGTCGTCGGAGATGATGCGCACCAGCGGTACATCGGGAATTTGGTCATCGCGGAAGACGTGATCGACGCCTGCGCCCAGTGAGAAGATGACCTTCAAATTGGGCAGGTTCGCAAGCGAACCGGGCTTTTGTTTCCAGACAAGCGCATATGTGATGGAAGGATCGTTCTCGGCGCGGTCCGTCACCACCGGACGATCCGGCGCATGATCCCGAAACGTCTTCAGCCAGATTTCCGGGTCCCAGTCGGTGATCGCGAGAAGAATATTACCCTTTGTTTCGCTCATTGTCTCACTCCCCCTTCGGTCGCCTCCATGTGGAAAGCGGCTGCCATCAGTGCCTTGGTGTAGTCGGTCTGCGGATTGGCAAAAACGTCCTTTGCCGCGCCATATTCCACCGCCTTGCCGTTACGCATCACCAGCACATCATTTGCCAGTGCCCGCACCACTTTCAGATCGTGGCTTATGAAAAGATAGGCGAGATCGTGCTTCTTCTGCAATGCGCGCAGCAGATCGACCACCTGCGCCTGCACGCTCATGTCGAGTGCGGAGGTCGGCTCGTCCAGCATGACGAATTTCGGGTTCAGCACCATGGCGCGCGCAATGGCGATGCGCTGGCGCTGGCCACCGGAAAATTCATGCGGATAGCGGAAGCGGGTTTCAGGATCGAGATTGACCTCTTTGAGCGCCGCCACCACCCGCTCGTCGCGGTCGTCGGCTGAAAGCTTCGGCTCGTGCACGAGAAGCCCTTCGGCGATGATGTCGGCGATGGTCATGCGCGGTGACAGCGAGCCGAACGGGTCCTGAAACACGATCTGCATTTCGCGGCGCAGCGGGCGCATGTCCTTGAAGCTGAACTTGGCGATGTCGCGCCCATCGAAATTGATCTCGCCCTTCGACGAGATCATGCGCGAAAGCGCCAGGCCAAGCGTCGTCTTGCCGGAACCCGATTCGCCAACGACGCCGAGCGTCTGGCCGGCGCGCAAGTTCACGTCGATGCCGTCCACCGCCTTCACATGGTCGACGGTCTTGCGCATGAAACCCTTCTTGATCGGGAACCAGACGCGAATGTCCTTGCCTTCCATCACCGTCCTGGCGGCGGGATCGGCAGCGGGCGGCTCGCCCTTCGGTTCGGCGGCAAGCAGGTGCTTGGTATAGGGATGCTGCGGATTGTCGAAGATGTCTCTGGTCGGTCCGGTCTCGACGATCTTGCCCTTGCTCATCACGCAGACCCTGTCGGCGATCTTGCGCACGATGCCGAGATCATGGGTGATGAAGAGCATCGACATGCCCTGCGCGGCTTTCAATTCGGCAAGCAGCTTCAATATCTGCGCCTGCACGGTGACGTCGAGCGCGGTGGTCGGCTCGTCGGCAATCAGCAGCTTCGGCTTGTTGGCAAGCGCCATGGCGATCATGACGCGCTGGCGCTGCCCGCCGGAAAGCTGGTGCGGGAAGGCGGACAGGCGCTTTTCCGGTTCGCGGATGCCGACTTCATGGAGAAGCTCCAGTGTGCGCTTCCGCGCCGCTTGATCGCCCATACCCTGATGCATTTTCAGGATTTCGCCGATCTGCCGTTCCACGCTGTGCAGCGGATTGAGCGAGGTCATCGGCTCCTGAAAGATCATCGTGATGTCGTTGCCGCGCACACGGCGCAGTTCGGGCTCCGAGGCTTTCATCAGGTCCTTGCCGTTGAAAAGGATTTCACCGGAAGGATGGCTGGCTGACGGATAGGGCAGCAGCTTCAGGACGGACAGGGCCGAAACGGATTTGCCTGAACCCGATTCGCCCACGAGTGCTACCGTTTCACCTTCGGCGATGTCGAAGGACACGCGGTCGACAGAAACGCGCTCTTCGCCATTCTGGCGGAATGCGACGGACAAATCGCGGACGGACAGCAGTATATTGTTCATCGATCCGCTGCTCATTGAAATGCCTTTCGCGGATCGAAGGCGTCGCGGGTTGCCTCGCCGATGAAGATCAGAAGCGACAGCATCAGCGAGATGACCACGAAGCCGGTAATGCCGAGCCACGGCGCTTGCAGATTGTTTTTGCCCTGGGCAAGAAGTTCGCCCAGCGAGGCCGATCCGGGCGGCAGACCGAAGCCAAGGAAGTCGAGCGAGGTGAGCGTGGTGATCGAGCCGTTGAGGATGAAAGGCAGGAAGGTCAGTGTCGCAACCATGGCGTTGGGCAGGAGATGCCGCCACATGATGGTGCCGTTCTTCACGCCGAGCGCGCGCGCCGCATTCACATATTCGAAGTTTCGCGCCCGCAAAAATTCCGCGCGCACGACGCCGACGAAGGCCACCCATGAAAACAGAAGCATGATGCCGAGAAGCACCCAGAAGCCGGGCGGCAATATCGCAGCGATAATCAGCAACAGATAGAGAACCGGGATCGAAGACCAGATTTCAATGAAGCGCTGGAACAGAAGATCGACCCAGCCGCCGAAATAGCCCTGAACAGCACCCGCCGTCACGCCGATGATGGCGGAGAAGAAGGTGAGGATAAGGCCGAACAGCACCGAAATGCGGAAACCGTAGAGTGCGCGCGCAAAGACATCGCGCGCCTGATCGTCGGTGCCGAGCAGATTGAAATTGCCGAAGCGGCAATTCGGGTCTTCCACGCCTTGCGGGTAGCGCTGGCAGCGCTCTTCCGCCGAATAGAGCCAGAATGGCCTTGAAGGCGCGGCCTCTGGTATCTCGTTGTTCACGGTGTTGTAGGAATAGCGGATCGGCGGCCAGATGGCCCAGCCATTATTGTTGATCTCGTCCTGTATCACCGGGTCGCGATAATCGGTGACCGCATAAAAGCCGCCGAATTTTTCTTCCGGATAATCGACGAAAACCGGCATCAGCAGCTCGCCCTTATAGGAAACGAGGATGGGCCGGTCATTGGCGATGAACTCTGAGCAAAGTGCTGCGACAAGCAGGAACAGGAATATCCACAGCGACCAGTAACCGCGCTTGTTGGCCTTGAAATTCTGCCAGCGGCGCTTGTTGAGCGGCGACAGAAACGGGCGTTTTACCGGCTTTGCGGTGGCGAGGGTGGTGTCGGTCATCACACGTCCCTCCGGTCAAAGTCGATGCGCGGATCGATCCACGTATAGGTGAGGTCGGACAGGAGGCCGACCAGAAGGCCGATCAGCGAGAAGATGAAGAGATTGGCGAACACCACCGGATAGTCGCGGTTGATGACCGACTGGTAGCCAAGCAGGCCAAGCCCGTCGAGCGAGAAGATGGTTTCGATCAGAAGCGAACCGGTGAAGAACGCCGAGATGAACGCGCCCGGAAAGCCGGCAATCACGATCAGCATCGCGTTGCGGAAAACGTGGCGATAGAGAACCTGATTCTCGGTCAGCCCCTTGGCGCGTGCTGTGGTCACGTACTGCTTGCGGATTTCTTCCAGAAAGGAGTTCTTGGTCAGAAGCGTCGTGGTCGCGAAGGCGGAAAGCACGAGTGCGGTCACCGGCAGCACCATGTGCCACAGATAGTCGCCGATCTTGCCCCAGAACGACATCTGCGCGAAATCCGGCGAGGTGAGGCCGCGCAGCGGAAACCAGTCGAAGAAGGAACCGCCCGCAAAAAGCACGATCAGCAGGATGGCGAAAAGAAAGCTCGGGATCGCATAACCGACGATGATGACGGCGCTGGTCCAGGTATCGAAGCGCGAGCCGTCCTTGATCGCCTTGCGAATGCCGAGCGGGATCGAGATCATGTAGGACAGAAAGGTCAGCCACAGGCCGAGCGAGATCGAAACAGGCATCTTTTCCTTGATGAGATCAATCACGCTGATATCGCGGAAATAGCTGCGCCCGAAATCGAAGCGCAGATAGTTCCACAGCATCTGGCCGAAGCGCTCCAGCGGCGGCTTGTCGAAACCGAACTGCTTTTCAAGATCGGCGATGAATTGCGGGTCCAGCCCCTGCGCGCCGCGATATTTGGAATTGACCGAGCCGCTATCGACAGCACTCTGGCCGAAATCGCCGCCACCGCCCGAAAGTCGGTCGAGAGCGTCGCCGCCCTGTCCGGAAAGCTGCGCGATCACCCGTTCGACCGGACCGCCGGGGGCGAACTGAACCACAGCGAAGGAAATGGCCATGATGCCGAAAATCGTCGGGATCATCAGAAGCAGGCGGCGGAGAATATATGCGCCCATCAGCCCGGCTTTCTCCGCAGGTTCAGGTCAGTCTTATGGCTTGCCAACAGCTCTCGCCTTTTCTTCATCAATCCACCACAGCGTCTCGACAGGGAAGCCGTAATCGGGCTTCGGCTCCTTGAAACCGAACCGGTCCCAATAGGCCGCGAGATGATTCGCTGACGTCCAATTTGGAATCCAGTCGCGCCGGATACGCAAGTACCGATCGAGCACCCGCATCGTGGCGACGAGCTCTTCACGTGTCGAAACCTTGCCGATATCCGCAATCAGCGCATCGATCAACGGATCTTCCGTGCCGGGAAGGTTGTAGCTGCCCGGCATTCTGGCCGATTCGGAACCAAATATGCCGGCAAGCGATTCCCGGGTCGGTGTCGGGCTGAACTGTAGCCCCAGACCCACCATGTCGAACTGGAAATCCCGCACCAGTGCCTGGTACTGGCTGGTATCGACAAGCCGGTGGCTTGCATCTATGCCGATGGCGCGCAGCTTCTGCACATAAGGATTGTATACGCGGGAGAAACCCTCCGAATTGCTCAGGATTTCGAGCACGAACTTCGATCCATCCTTGTCGTGGAACTGGCCGTTCTTGCGCTCGAAGCCTGCCGCCTCCAACAGCTTGATGGCCTCTGCGAACTGTTTCCGGTCGCGTCCCGATCCGTCCGATACCGGCATCAGCACGGCTTCGCCGAAAATGGCGTCGGGCAGCTTGCCGCGATAGCGTTCAAGCACTTTCAGCTCGTCGGGCGTCGGCAGGCCGCTTGCCTGAAAATCCGATCCGTTGAAGCAGGATTGCGAACGGGCATAGACGTTGTAGAAAAGATGCTCGTTGGTCCATTCGAAGTCGAAGCAGAGCGCGATTGCCTCGCGCACACGCGGATCGCGAAAGCGTTCGCGGCGCTGGTTCAGCGCCCAGGACTGCATCAGCGGGCGCTTTTCTGGCGGAAAGGTGCGCTTGATGACCTTTCCCTGCTGGATTGCCGGGAAATCATAAGCGGTCGCCCAGTTCTTGGAGACCGTCTCTTCGCGATAATCGATGCTGCCTTTCTTGAAGGCTTCGAATTGAGGCTGGCGGTCGCGGAAAAATTCGATGCGGATACGGTCGAAATGGTTCAAGCCTTTTTGCACCGGCAGGTCTTTCGCCCAATAGTCTGCGACGCGCTCATATTCGATGAACTGCCCGGCGGCGAAATTGCCGACCTTGTAAGCGCCGGAGCCCAGAACCGGCTCCATGGTCGTGGCTTCAAAATCGCGATCCTTGAACCAGCTTTCCGACAGGATGGGCACCTGCACGGCATCGAGAAGGGCATTGGCTCCGCGCCCCTCGCCGAAACGTATGCGCACTTCGCGATTACCGGTTGCCTCCACCTTTTCCACGCCTGCCAGATACTGGCGCAGGGTCGGATGTCCCTTCTGTTTGATGGTCGTATAGGTGAACGCCACGTCCTTCGCCGTGATCGGCGAGCCGTCGTGAAAACGCGCTTCCTTGCGCAGCTTGAACGTGCAGCTGCGCCGGTCTTTGGAAAGCGTCGCGCTTTCCGCGATGAGGCCATAGAGGGAATCGGGCTCGTCCAGCGCCGGAGCCATCAGCATATCGAAGGTCAGCTCCATGCGCGGCGGCGCATCGCCCTTGAACGTGAAGGTGTTGAGCGTGTTGAACGTGTCGGTATTCTGGTTCCAGACCCAGATCGACGGCGCGAGATTGAACGTGCCGCCCTTCGGCGCTTCGGGGCTGGCATAGTCGAAATGCGAAAAATCGGGACCGTATTTCAGGTCCCCGAAAGCCGAGAGTCCATGCAGCGCCTTGCCCGTCGGTATGTCGGCGAAGGCCCTTGGCGGCAGGAAGGCTGTAACGGCTGCACCTCCCGAAAGCCCCAGAAAATGGCGGCGGTTCATGCGAAGGATTGTCATTCTGGCTCGGCCCTCATTCACTGCCGGTCTTGAGCTTGGCTTCCTTCGCAGGGTCTATCCACCAGGAGAACGGGTCAAACCCAACATAATCGGGCTGCTTTTCAGGCATTCCGAACTTGTTCCAGTAGGCCACGTTGATCTTGTCCGAATACCACTGCGGAATGATGTAATAGTTCCACAGAAGAGCCCGGTCGAGCGCATGGGTCGAGGCGACGAGTTCATCGCGATCCTTGGCATAGATGATACGGTCTATCAGCTTGTCGATGGCCGGGTTCTGGATACCGGCATAGTTGCGGCTGCCCTTGTAGTCGGCGGCCTTAGAGCCCCACATGTCGCGTTGTTCATTGCCGGGCGAGGCCGTCTGCGGGATGACGGAGGTAATCACGTCATAGTCGAAGTCGTTGACGCGGGCCTGATATTGCGCCGTATCGACGATACGCACGGTGGCGTTGATGCCGATCTTGCGCAGGCTTGCGGCGAAGGGGTTGTAGATGCGCTCGTCGGTCGGGTCCTTGCCGAGAAACTCGATGGTGAATGGATTGCCCTTGGCGTCGACGAGCTTGTTCCCCTGCAATGTCCAGCCTGCTTCCGAGAAGAGTTTCAGCGCGGTGCGCAGGTTTTCGCGCGTTGCCTGCGGCGTATCATAGACCGGCAGCTTGAATTCCTTGGTCAGCGCATCGGCGGGAAGCGAATCCTTCACGGTTTCGAGAATGGCCTGTTCTGCTGGCGTCGGCGGACCGCTCAGCTCCAGTTCATTGCCCGCGAAATAGCTGTTGATGCGCTTGTACTGGTTGAAGAACAGCAGCCGGTTCATCGATTCGAAGTCGAAGGCATAGGTCAGCGCCTGACGCACCTTCGGGTCCTTGAACTTGTCGCGGCGGTTGTTCAGGAAATAGCCCTGCATGCGTCCGACGGCATGGTAGGGAAACGAAGCCTTCACGACGTCGCCGCGTTGCACGGCCGGGAAATTATACTGCTCGGCCCAGCGCTGCGCGCGGTTCTCGTTGCGGTAATCATATTGGCCGCCCTTCTTGAAGGCTTCCCAGGTCGCATCCTCATTGAAATAATATTCGTAACGCAGACGGTCGAAATTATTGCGCCCTACGTTGACGGCCAAATCCTTACCCCAATAGTCGTCGACGCGCCCCCAGGTGATGGAGCGTCCGGGCGTCATGCTCTCGATCTTGTAGGCGGCGGAGCCGAGCGGAACTTCCAGTGTCGGGCGGGTGATGTCGCGCTGCTTGCCCTGCGCGTCCTTGCCCTCCCACCAGTGCTTGGGCAGAACGGCAAGCTGTCCCATGATCTGCGGCAGTTCGCGGTTGCCCTTTTGGCTGAAGGTGAATTTCACCTCATGTTCGCCGGTCTTTTCCGCCTTTTCCACGTCGCCATAATATTTGTTGTAGAGCGGCGACTGCTTCTTCAACACATCGAACGACCAGATCACGTCATCGACCGTGATCGGCTGGCCGTCATGCCATTTGGCGTTCGGATTGAGCCTGAACTTCACCCAGGAAAAATCGTCGGGATATTGAAGCGCTTCGGCAATCAGCGGATATTGCGTTGATCCCTGATCCTGCGAATCCGTCATCAGCGTATCGTAAAGCATGCCGCCGCCGAAGTCGGAGAGGCCCGCGGCGGGAACCCCTTGCACCACGAACGGATTGAGGCTGTCGAAAGTGCCGACGGCCACCATGTTCAGCGTGCCGCCCTTGGGCGCATCGGGGTTCACATAGTCGTAATGCTTGAAATCGGCTGGATATTTGGGCTCGCCGATGAGGCTGGAGGAATAGCGCCATTGGGGTTCCGCGTCATTTGCGCGAACCATAGAAACCGTGCTCGCAAGCATGGCCACCGCGAACGCACCCGCCCAAAAAGCTCTCATCCAGCCTCTCCGTTTCTGCTTCGAATTTATTAGGAGAAGTCTTATGGGATTTTGCGGAGGAAGAAAGGCATGCGGGCAATAAATTTGATGCGGGCAAGAAAAAAGCCCGGCGAACCGGGCTTTGATCGTATCTCTGTGTTGCCGGCTTAATTGGCGGGCGCCGGTTCCGCAGGTTTCTGCTCGCCGCCTGCCGGGGTGCCTGCCGGTGCGCTGCCTTCAGCGGGCTTTTCGCCTTCGGCCGGCTTGGCGTCGCCGCCAGCGGCAGGTGCGGCATCAGCGGCCGGCAGCGGAGCCGGATTGTCGGACAGCGTGCGCAGATAAGCGATCAGATCGGCGCGTTCATTGTCCTTCTTGTCGCCGGCAAAGCCCATGGCCGTGCCTTTGATGAAGCCCTTCGGCGAGGTCAGGAACTTGTTGAGATGTTCAAAGTCCCACTTGTTGCCCGCAGCGCCGAATTCCTTCATCGCAGCCGAATAGCCGAAACCTTCAACGGAGGCAGCCGGACGGTTCACGACATCCCAAAGATGCGGACCCACCTTGTTGGCGCCACCCTTTTCACCGGTATGGCATGCAGCGCAACGCTTGAAGACGGTTTCACCGCGTGCCGGATCGGCAGACTGCAGCAAGGTCGCAATCGAAACTTCTTCCTTGGCCGGTGCAGCTCCCCCTTCACCGGTGGAGGCTTCCGCCGCTTCGATGGCAAAGCCCGGCTTTTCAGGCGCAGGCGAGTGAAACAGCGAATCGGACAGGATGCCCGTTGTCATGACAACGAACACCGTTGCCAGAAAAGCCATGATAAACTTGTTAGTCCGGGTTGAATTCATCGCCGGTCAGCGCTCCCTCTACCAAAACGCTCTCCCCGAGAACGCTCTCCTAGCCGGCATGCAAGCCTTTAAAAAAGGTCGCAATTCTCTCCCCGGCATCGGGCGGAAACTAGGTCTTTTGCCAGGGCGATGCAACACCTATAAGGGTGACCGGACCCGTGACTTTTTGACACTTTTGATGCATTTCCAGTACCGGCGAAGCGCGTTACAAGGCGTTCGCCCCCTTATAGTTCTCAAGAGGCGATCATGCTGCAGACCTTAAAGACCCTCACGCTGATTCCCGCACGGATGGCCTCCACGCGCCTGCCGAACAAGCCGCTCGCCGATATTTGCGGCAAGCCGATGATTGTCCATGTGGCCGATCGCGCGGCGGCTGCGAAGCTGGGCCGGACGGTGGTTGCAACCGACAGCGAAGAGATTTTTTCGGTCGTGACCGCGCATGGCCACGAAGCCATCATGACGCGCGAGGATCACGAATCCGGTTCCGACCGCATCTATGAGGCGCTTTTGAAAGTCGATCCCGCGGGCGAGGTCGATGCGGTGGTCAATGTTCAGGGCGACCTGCCGACCATCGATCCGGATATCATTCGCCGCGCGCTTCTGCCGCTGGAAGACGGACCAGCCGACATTGCGACGCTCGGCGTCGAAATCGAGGAAGAATCGGAAAAGACCAATCCGAGCGTGGTGAAGATCGTGGGCTCGCCGCTTGCCGGCAGCAGCCGCCTGCGCGCGCTCTATTTCACCCGCGCAACCGCGCCCTATGGCGAAGGTCCGCTCTATCATCATATCGGCCTTTACGCCTATCGGCGCCCGGCACTCGAACGCTTTGTGAAGCTCGGGCCGTCGCCTTTGGAAAAGCGGGAGAAACTGGAACAATTGCGGGCTCTCGAAGCCGGAATGCGCATCGATGTTGAACTGGTGAAGACGGTGCCGCTTGGCGTCGACACGCAGGCCGACCTTGACCGAGCGCGCCTTCTTGTCGCAAAGGGTATCTGACGACCGCCGTTAAGCGGCAATTGAGAAAGCATGGACACGATGAAGACCAACAGGATTTCCTTCCAGGGTGAAGCGGGCGCAAACTCCGATACGGCGTGCCGCAACATGTTTCCCGACATGGAGCCTTTGCCGTGCCCGACTTTCGAGGATGCCTTCAACGCGGTTGAAACCGGTGCTGCCGACCTTGCGATGATCCCCATCGAGAACACGCTGGCCGGACGCGTCGCCGATATTCACTATCTGCTGCCGCTCGCCGACATGCATATCGTCGGCGAATATTTCCTGCCGATCCATTTCCAGCTCATGGTGCTCCCGGGCGTCAAGCGCGAGGAAATCAAGACCGTTCACAGCCACGTCCATGCGCTTGGCCAGTGCCGCAACGTCATTCGCCAGAATGGCTGGAAAGGCGTCATCGCGGGCGATACGGCAGGGGCCGCGCGTCTCGTCGCCGATATGAAGGACCGTTCAATGGCGGCATTGGCGCCACGCCTTGCCGCCGATCTCTACGGGCTCGAAATTCTGGAAGAAAATGTCGAGGATTCGGAAGACAATGTGACCCGCTTCGTGGTTCTATCCAAGAACAAGCAATGGGCGCCGCGTCCCGAAAACGGCGAGCGCATCGTGACGACTTTTGTCTTCCGCGTGCGCAACGTCCCGGCTGCGCTCTACAAGGCGCTGGGCGGTTTTGCCACCAATGGCATCAACATGACCAAGCTCGAAAGCTATCAGATCGGCGGGCGTTTCATTGCCACGCAGTTCTATGCCGATGTGGAAGGACACCCCGAAGATCACAATCTGCAGCTCGCGCTGGAAGAATTGCGCTTCTTCACCAAGGAAGTGCGCATCCTCGGCGTCTATCAGGGCAGCGATATTCGCGGCACGCAGCTGCTCGCCGCAGAATAAGCACCGTAATCACCCTGCATCATAGGCCCATGCCTTTATGAGATGGGTTGCGATGGCGCCGGATGGCGGCACCCGCAACCCATTTTCATGCGTGCCTTCCAGCATGGTGCGCACTTCGGCCTTCGAGAACCAGCGTCCGTCTTCCAGCTCCGAGCGGTCGATGGTGAAATCATCGCTCAAAACCTCGGCATGGCAGCCGATCATCAGCGAATAGGGAAATGGCCAGGGCTGGCTCGCATGATAGGCGACGCGGCCGATGGCGAGCCCCATTTCCTCGACGCTTTCGCGGCGCACGGCTGCCTCGATCGTTTCTCCATGCTCGATAAAGCCCGCAAGACAGGAATAGGAGCCCGGCGCGAAATGCGGCCCGCGCGCCAGAATGCATTTTTCGCCGCGCACCGGCAGCATGATTGCCACCGGATCGGTGCGTGGAAAATGTTCCGCGCCGCAGTTGGGGCATTGCCGTTTGGCGCCACCCGCGCGCATTTCTGTCTTCGTGCCGCAGCGTCCGCAGAAACGGTGATTGGCGTGCCATGCGGTGAGTGCGGCGGCTTGCGCCAGCGCGCCGAGCAGGTCGGCGGACACCAGCCCCTCCGTATAGATGCTGCGATAGTCCTGCAGCCGGAACGGCGCTTCCATCGTCTCCGGGTCGAGCGGGGTTGTCAGCGCCACGATGGGCATGCCGTCCTGAAGGCCGAGCAGGATGGGCTCATGAAGCTCAGCCGCAAATTCCTTCGCTTCGCCGAGACGGAACAGGGCGCGCGGCGCTTTCTCATCGGCATAGTCGAGAAGCAGCCTGTTGCCGCCCAGCAGCATGATTCGCGTTTCGGGAAGTTCCAGCGCCGTGAAGGCCGAATCATCTTGCCGCTTTTCGGATTGGCGGTCGATCCGGTTGCCGGAAAATCCGACAGATCGGCTTGGTTCGATTTCCGGCAGGTCATAAAGACGGAAAGCCATAATGGTCTCGGAATTGTGGGAGGATCAAAGCGCACCCCGAAAAGTGTGAAACGGTTTTCGGAAAAGATGCGCGCGAAAACAAACTAAAGCGCTGCGCGAATGTCGGCGATGAGTTTTTCGGCGGCTTTGTCGTCATAGGTCTCGCGGGTGCCAAAACCCCAGACGGGACCGGGCCAGCCTGCATCGCCTTCATTGCGGGCGATCACATGCAGGTGCAGCTGCCGCACGATATTGCCGAGCGCGCCGGTATTGATTTTTTCGCAGCCCGTCGCCGACTTGAGCGCCTGCGCGACGATGCCGGTCTCGAAGGTCAGCATGGTCTGGTCCAGCGGCGTCATGTCGTGAATTTCGGTGAGATCGGGGCGGCGCGGCACCAGGATCAGCCATGGCCAGCGCCGGTCATTCATCAGCCGAAGCTCGCACAGGCCGAGCTTGGCGACAGAAAAAGTGTCGGCATTGAGCCGTTTATCGAGTTCGAACATGTTTCATGCGCCGATTCTACGTGTCTGATCCAAAAGCGCCACGCTGGGCTGCAAATGGCAATTTGCGTTTGCATCCGCATAATCCCGAAAAATCTGCAACTTTTCAGGATTATGCGAGGCTCCCGGTGCTCACATACCTTAATGTACGCTGCGCTCCGGTTCTCGAAATCACCCTTTTCGCCGCAGCCTGTCGCCTTTTGCTTCAGACACTTATCAGTTTTTTTCGCCCGGCGCTTGCTTTTTGCGCGACGCCCTTCTTGCTTTTTGCTTCACAATTGACGATATGCAGACCGGGAGGTTGGTGGTGGACGAGCCACTCGCCAACCGGGTCAGGTCCGGAAGGAAGCAGCCCTAACGAGCCACGGCACGGGTCATCGTGCCAGCCTCCCACCCCTTCTCACCGCGCCGACGACTGTTGATGGACAGCCTCTTTGGTTGACGCCGCTCATGCGTCCGGTCCAAACTGGCGGCTGAGAAAGAAGCGAATGGAGAACGGAAGGGCAGCTCATGGACACAAAATCCGCTGATGGCGCCTATCGCGTTCTCGCCCGCAAATATCGCCCCCAGAATTTCAACGATCTTGTCGGCCAGGAGCCGATGGTTCGCACGCTCAAGAATGCTTTCGAGACGGGCCGCATCGCGCAGGCGTGGATGCTGACCGGCGTGCGCGGGGTCGGCAAGACCACGACGGCCCGCATTCTGGCGCGCGCGCTCAATTACAAGACCGATACGATCGACCAGCCGACCATCGACCTCTCCGTGCAGGGCGAAAACTGTCAGGCGATCATGGAAGGCCGACATGTCGACGTGATCGAGATGGACGCCGCCTCGCACACGGGCATCGACGATATTCGCGAGATCATCGAGCAGGTTCGCTATCGCCCGGTTTCGGCGCGCTACAAGGTCTATATCATCGACGAAGTGCACATGCTTTCCACTGCCGCCTTCAACGGTCTGTTGAAGACGCTGGAAGAGCCGCCGCCGCACGTCAAATTCATCTTCGCCACCACGGAAATCCGAAAAGTTCCGATCACGGTTCTGTCGCGCTGCCAGCGCTTCGACCTGCGCCGCATCGAATCGGGCACGCTTGCCGCACATCTGCGCCGCATCGCGGAAGCCGAACAGATCGCGGTGGACGACGCGTCGCTCGCCATGATCGCCCGCGCAGGCGAAGGCTCGGCACGCGATTCGCTGTCGATCTTCGATCAGGCCATTGCGCATGGCGCGGGCACCGTCACGGCGGAAGCCGTGCGCTCCATGCTGGGGCTTGCCGACCGCGCCCGCATCATCGACCTGTTCGAAATGCTGATGCGCGGCGATGTGGCTGGCGCACTGACAGAGTTTCGCGCGCAATATGATGTCGGCGCCGATCCCTCGGTCGTGATGACCGATCTTGCCGATTTCAACCATCTGGTGACGCGTTTGCGTTTCACCCCGGATGTGGCGGAAGACGTGTCATTGTCGGAAGATGAGCGCGTGCGCGGCCGTGAGTTCGCACAAAAACTTTCCGTCCGCGTGCTGTCGCGCACCTGGCAGATGCTGCTCAAGGGCATTGCGGAGGTCGATACGGCGACGAGGCCGGTTCAGGCCGCAGAAATGCTCTTGATCCGGCTTGCCCATGCAGCCGATCTGCCGACCTTGGACGAAGCGATCCGCAGTCTCGACAATGGCTCGGTTGCAGCGCCGCGCCCGCAGCCGGGCAGTCCCCGTCCGAATGGTGGCGGTCAGCCTGAAGCGCGCTTTGCTACTGACGCGGTTGGCTCCTCTTCGATGGCTCCCGCTTCCGGCGGTCCGGCGACGGCCATGCGTATTGTGGAAACACCGCCTCAGCCGGTTCAGCCATCAGTCGCGCCGCAGCAATTCATCGAGCCTGCGCCGCAGCCTTCCGTTCCGGTCAACAGCCTGCACGATGTTGTCGCGCTCGCCGACAAGCATCGCGACATGCAGTTCAAGATTCTGGTCAAGAGTTGCGTGCGTTTGGCGGCAATTGCGCCGGGACGTCTCGAAATCGGCCTGACCGACGATGCGCCGAAGTCGCTGCCGAGCGACATTTCGCAACGCCTCCTCAACTGGACCGGCATTCGCTGGATCGTCACCGTCGCGCGCGACGTGGCGGGGCAGACCATTTCAGAGGCGGAAACCGAACGCCGCGATAATCTGGTGACGGACGCCCGCGCCGATCCCGATGTTGCCGCCATTCTCGCGGCCTTTCCGGGTGCGAAGATCACCGATGTGCGCATTGCCGTGCCGGAACAGAATGACGACGAGGATATAGACCTCGATGCCGCGGTGGATATACCCGGCGCACCGTCTGAAGACGATTGATATACGGAATGATGGAGTGAACCCATGCGTGACATGATGGGCATGATGAAGCAGGCGAAGGAATTGCAGGCCAAGATGAAGGCCATGCAGGACGAAATCGCCAATCTGGAAGCCTCGGCGTCTTCCGGCGGCGGCTTGGTGACGATTACGCTTTCCGGCAAGGGCACCCTGTCGGCGCTGAAGATCGACCCCTCGCTGATGAAGGAAGACGAGGTGGAAATCCTCGAAGACCTGATCATCGCGGCGCATAACGACGCCAAGGCGAAGCTTGAAGCCGCCATGGCCGAAAAGACCCAGTCGCTCACCGCCGGCCTGCCGATCCCTCCGGGGTTTAAGCTGCCGTTCTAGGGGATTAGGGCAGTAAGGCATTAGGGCAGTATGTTTTTTTGCCCTAAACGCTGCTGCCTCTGCTTTCCCTATTGCCTTACTGCCCTACTGCCTTATTGCCTTAAAAGATGTCCAAACGAATAGCCGGTCCCGAAATCGAACGTCTCATCCAGCTTCTGGCCCGCGTGCCGGGGCTTGGGCCGCGTTCGGCCCGTCGTGCGGCACTGCATCTTATCAAGAAGAAGGAAGCCCTTCTGGTGCCGCTTGGCGGCGCCATGCAGGAGGCCGCTGAAAAAGTGCGCATCTGTTCGTGCTGCGGCAATGTCGACACAAGCGATCCGTGCACGATCTGCACCGATGAGCGCCGCGATCCGGCCACCCTCATCGTGGTGGAGGACGTTTCCGATCTCTGGGCGCTGGAGCGCGCCGGTACGATGAATGTGCGCTATCACGTTCTCGGCGGCCGCCTGTCGCCGCTCGACGGCATCGGCCCGGACGATCTCAATATCAAGGGACTGGTGGAGCGCGTTGCCAGCGGCAACATCAAGGAAGTGATTCTCGCGGTCAACGCCACCGTCGAAGGCCAGACCACCGCGCATTACATCACCGACCAGCTGTCGGGCTTCGATGTGCGCGTCACACGGCTTGCGCATGGCGTTCCGGTCGGCGGCGAACTCGATTATCTGGATGAAGGCACGCTTGCTGCCGCCTTGCGGGCACGTACAACGCTTTAATTTCGGGAGAAATGCATGGCAGCGGGACATTGGAAGCGTAGCCTGAAGATTGCTCTCGGACTGGTAGCCAGTCTTGCCATTTCTCCCGCCATCGCCGCGCCCTCGAAAGCACAGGTCGAAAGCCAGTATCGCAACTGGCTTGAAAAGGATTTATGGCCCGAGGCCAAGGCGGCAGGTGTGTCCCGCGCCGTGTTCGATCAGGCTTTCGCCGGTGTCTCGATCAACTGGAAGCTGCCAGATCTCGTCATCCCCGGCGAAAAGCCCTCGACGCCGAAAGAGCAGAAGCAGGCTGAATTCGGAGCTCCGGGCAAATATTTCAATGCCAAGACGATGAGCACCGTCACAAGCGGCGGACAGGCGCGCTATGGCCAATATGCCGGGCTGTTGAAGCGCATCGAACAGAAATATGGCGTCCCCGGCCCGATCCTGCTCGCCGTGTGGGGCCGTGAATCCGGCTTCGGCACGGTCAAGATTCCCTATAACGCCTATGAGGTTCTCGGCACCAAGGCCTTTATGGCGACGCGCAAGGAGATGTTCCGCAAGGAACTGATCGCCGCGCTCGAAATCGCTTCCAAGGGCTATATCGACGAAAACGCCATGAAAAGCTCATGGGCGGGCGCGCTCGGCCAGCCGCAATTCATGCCGACTTCCTATCTCAAGCACGCCGTCGATTTCGACGGCGACGGCAAGCGCGACATCTGGAATTCCGTGCCCGACACGCTCGCCTCCATCGCCAATTATCTGAAACTGCATGGCTGGCAGAAGGGACGCGACTGGGGCTTTGAGGTCAATGTTCCGCAAGACGTGTCCTGCTCGCTGGAAGGCCCCGATCAGGGCAAGACGATTGCCGAATGGGCGAAGCTCGGCATCACGCGCGCCAACGGCAAGGCTTTCCCGGCCAATGAAATGAAAGGCGAGGGTTTTCTGCTCATGCCTGCCGGCCGCTTTGGCCCGGCATTCATCGTGAGCCCGAATTTCTACGTGCTCAAGGACTATAATATGAGCGATCTCTATGCGCTTTTCATCGGCCATGTCGGTGATCGCATCGCCTATGGTGCGGGTGATTTCAGCCGCGCATGGGGCAATGTCGGCACGATGTATCGCTCCGACATCGGCGCGATGCAGAAGCGCATGCAGGCGCTGGGCTATGATGTCGGCAAGCCCGACGGCCTTCCCGGTTTCAAGACCCGCCGCTCCATCGGCCTGTGGCAGGCAAAGAACGGCATTGCGTCGACTTGCTTCCCGCAACCGGAATTGTTGCGTCAGATTCGCTGATCTCCGTCGCTTAGCAAATTGGCGAAAGACTGAAGAGCTTTCGTCCTGTAGCGGTCGTTGTGCTGCAGCATGAGAAACTGGCGCTGGGGCAGAGCGAAGTCCGCCTTCACCAGCGTTCCGGCAGCAAGATGCGGGGCAGCGACAAGCTCCGATATGGCTGTCACATAGTCGCCGGACCGCACCGCCGAACAGATGGCTTCGTTCGAGGGCAGTTCCAGCGCCACATGCAGCCGCGCCGGATTGTAGCCGGATGCGCGCATGGCATCCTCGAAAACGCTGCGCGTTCCTGATCCCTGCTCGCGCAAGATCCACTTCTCCTTGAAAAGCCGGTCCCAGGTCAGTTTTCCGCCCCCGGCCCATTCATGATCGGGCCGCGCCACCAGAATAAGCTGATCGCTTGCAACCCTGGTGATCGATAGCGACGGAGCCTGCACCGCACCTTCGACAAGGCCGATATCGGCAGCGCCTTCCTCTGTGGCTTCGGTAACGCTTTCGGTGTTTCCTAGCGTCAGCCGCACATCGATCGAGGGATAGGCGGCATGAAACCGTGCCAGAAAGGACGGAAGCCAATAGCTGGCAATAGTCTGGCTGGCGTGGATGGCGAGAATGCCGCGCTTGCCGCCACCGAGTTCCGACAGCATGCGCTCGGCGGAACGCGCGCGGGCAAGTGTCGCGCGCGCCTCGTCCAGAAACATGCGCCCGTCACCCGTCAGTTCTATCCGCCGCCCGATACGGTTGAAAAGCGTCGCGCCGTAGCGTTCCTCCAATGTGCGGATCGCGGAACTGACCGCCGAAGGGGTCAGGTGCAAGGCTTCGGAAGCACGGGTGAGGTGCTCGCGCTCGGCCACTTCGATGAAAATTCGCAGTTGTTCCAGTGTCATAGCAATAATCATTCGATTTTATCGAATGAAATATGACATATAATGAAATGGAATGAACAGGGAAAATCGGGCATCTGATGGGAAAATATTTCCCTTTTCATACGAAATGCCGAAAATGACCTACTCCAAAATCCACAACGTCCTCCCAGGGCTTGGTCTGAGCATAGCGGTTGCGGCAGCAGCGCTCGGGCTGGAAAGAGTCGAGGAACATTATGCAGGGCGGGCCTGGCTGGAAGCGCTGGTTATCGCCATCCTGCTCGGCACGGTCGTGCGGACGTTCCTGCGGCCCGGCCCACAGTTCAACAAGGGAATAGGCTTTTCCGCCAAGCTTCTTCTGGAAATCGCCGTTGTGCTTCTCGGCGCTTCGATCAGCGCAAGCGCGGTCGTTGCTGCGGGCTCGGGACTCATTTTCGGCATTGCGGGCGTGGTTGCGGTGGCCATCACGCTCAGCTACGGGATCGGCCGCCTGTTGAAGCTGCCGCATCGAATGGCGGCGCTGGTCGCCTGCGGCAATTCCATCTGCGGCAATTCGGCAATTGCCGCCACTGCGCCGGTCATCGGGGCGGAAAGCGAGGACGTGGCCGCCTCCATCGCATTTACGGCGATCCTCGGTGTGATCGTGGTGCTGACCCTGCCGCTGCTGGTGCCGCTCCTGGGCCTGTCGCACACGCAATATGGCGTTCTGGCGGGGCTGACCGTTTATGCGGTGCCGCAGGTTCTGGCGGCTACCGCGCCGGTCGCCACGATCAGCGTGCAGCTCGGCACCTTGGTAAAGCTCGTGCGCGTGCTCATGCTGGGGCCGGTCATTCTCGCTCTGGCGCTTCTTGCCGGAAACAAGGATGCGAATGCCAAGCCGGGCTTTTTCCAGCTGGTGCCATGGTTCATCATCGGCTTTCTGGGCATGATGGCGCTGCATTCCATGCACCTGATACCGGAAGCGCTTTTGCCCGGCATTCAATATGCTTCCACCTTGCTGACGATCATTTCAATGGCGGCCCTCGGGCTGGGCGTGGATGTACGTTCTGTCGCGGCCGCCGGGGGCCGCGTGACGCTGACGGCCATTCTCTCGCTGCTTGTGCTGGGCCTCATCAGCCTTGGGCTGATTCATATGCTGAACATCGCCTGAAGGCCATGGGCGCAGGCACCAATGAACTCCGCAAAAATTGCGGTTGTGGCGGTTTTTGGAACATGGTGCGATGCGGTAGCCAACCAGTGAGAGATTCCCATGGCCCTGCTACCCCTTACCATGATCCCCGACCCGCTTTTGCGGCAAGTGTCCCGGCCTGTCGAAACCGTTGATGATAAAATCCGTCAGCTTGCGGGTGATATGCTCGAAACGATGTATGAAACGTCCGGCGTGGGCATTGCCGCCGTGCAGGTTGGAAGGCTCCTGCGCATGACCGCGATCGATGTCGAATATCGCAACGGCGAGCGCAAACCCATCGTCGCCATCAATCCCGAGATCATCGCCGCCTCCGAAGAGAAAAGCAGCTACGATGAGGGTTGCCTGTCTGTCGGACCCTACAGGGGTTCCGTCTCGCGTCCCGCACGGGTGACGATCGCCTATAGCGATCTTGAGGGTGAAAGGCACAGGCTGGATGCCGACGGCATCCTGGCCACCTGCTTCCAGCACGAGATAGACCACATGAACGGCGTGCTCTTTCTCGATCATCTGACGGCGGAACAGCGCGAGGAAATCCTGGAGAAAGTGGAAACGCAGGCGCCGCCGGATGCCTGAATGATCCCCGTGATGAGCCCTGCTCGGGATATTGTGAGCAGCGGCAAAAGAAAAGGCCCGGCGAGAGCCGGGCTTTAACATTCTGATTCATCACATCGTTTAGAGCGCGTCCCGAAAAGTGTGAAGCGGTTTTCGGAAAAGATGCGCGTCAAAACAAAGAGATAGAGCGCAAATCCGTTGGAGATGCGCTCCAGAATCAATAACAAAAATAGGCTGCATGGGTTATGGCTAGAAGCTCTTCGTCCGTATAGGAGCCATTTTCGTAATAATGTGGCGGCATACAATTGGAAATATACCAAGTGGCAAAGCTCGTCATCGCATCTATTACGAAGCTCTTCATAAGCCATCTCCATTGAAAGACGGCTGTATTATGGGCCTATTCCGAAATAGGCGCATGTCCAATCCCGCGTGTGCAATTTTTATCTAACTAAAACCGCCACCCGAAGGCGACGGTTGATTGCGCCTGTGGCGATCATGGAAATGCCTTCAAGGCAGGTTCGCCGCGCGCATTCTTGAAAAAGAAAAAGCCCGGCGAGAGCCGGGCTTTTCCATTATTCGGTCGAAACCGGAAAAGATTAGTTCTTTTCCTGCTTCTTCAGGGCTGCGCCGAGAATGTCGCCGAGCGAAGCGCCGGAGTCGGACGAACCGTACTGAGCGACAGCTTCCTTTTCTTCGGCGATTTCGAGCGCCTTGATCGAGACCTGCAGCTTGCGGGTCTTCTTGTCGAAGGCGATGACGCGGGCGTCAACCTTCTGACCGACCGTGAAGCGTTCCGGACGCTGTTCGTCGCGGTCACGCGACAGATCCGAACGCTTGATGAAGCTTTCCAGATCGTGGTCGACGAGACGGACTTCGAGGCCACCGTCGGTAACGGCGGTCACTTCGCAGGTCACAACGGCGTTCTTGCGCAGTTCGCCCGAAGCTGCTGCTTCACCGACCTTGTCGCCGGAAAGCTGCTTGATGCCGAGCGAGATGCGTTCCTTCTCGACGTCAACATCGAGAACGACAGCCTTGACGACTTCACCCTTGTTGTACTCTTCGATGACCTGTTCGCCCGGACGGTTCCAGTCGAGGTCGGAGAGGTGAACCATGCCGTCAACGTCGCCGTCGAGGCCGATGAACAGGCCGAATTCGGTCTTGTTCTTGACTTCGCCTTCAACAACGGTGCCGACAGGGTACTTCTGGGCAAAGGTCGTCCACGGATTGTCGAGGGTCTGCTTGAGGCCGAGCGAGATACGGCGCTTGACCGGATCAACTTCGAGCACAACGACTTCGACTTCCTGCGTGGTGGAGAGAATCTTGCCCGGATGGACATTCTTCTTGGTCCACGACATTTCGGAAACGTGGATGAGGCCTTCGATGCCCGGCTCGATTTCGACGAACGCACCGTAGTCGGTGATGTTCGTGACGGTGCCGGTGATCTTTTTGCCGATCGGGTACTTCGCGCCGATGCCATCCCAAGGATCGTTCTCGAGCTGCTTCATGCCGAGCGAGATACGATGGGTTTCCTGGTTGATGCGGATGATCTGCACCTTGACCGTCTGGCCGATGGTGAGGATTTCCGACGGATGGTTGACGCGGCGCCATGCCATGTCGGTGACGTGCAGCAGACCGTCGATGCCGCCGAGGTCGACGAACGCACCGTAGTCGGTGATGTTCTTGACGACGCCTTCAACGACCTGACCTTCTTCTAGGTTCTGGACGATTTCCGAACGCTGTTCCGCACGGCTTTCTTCAAGAACGGTACGGCGCGAGACAACGATGTTGCCGCGACGCTTGTCCATCTTGAGGATTTCGAACGGTTGCGGGACGTGCATGAGCGGGGTGACGTCGCGGATAGGACGGATGTCGACCTGCGAACGCGGCAGGAAGGCAACAGCGCCGTCGAGGTCGACGGTGAAACCACCCTTGACCTGATTGAAGATCACGCCGTCGACGCGCTCGCCATTGGCGAACTTCTGCTCGAGCTTGACCCAGCTTTCTTCACGGCGTGCTTTTTCGCGCGACAGAACAGCTTCGCCCAGCGCGTTTTCGATGCGCTCGACGTAGACTTCAACTTCGTCGCCCGGCTTCAGCGTGCCGTCTTTGCCCTTCGCGCCGAATTCCTTCAGCGGCACGCGGCCTTCGACCTTCAGACCGGCGTCGATGATCGCCATGTCCTTTTCAATGGCCACAATGCGGCCCTTGACGACATAACCTTCAGCAAGGTCGTTCGTGGCAAAGGATTCCGCCAGCAGCGACTCGAAGTCTGCGAGGGTTGGATTGAATTCTGACATGAATACTCCTGGTGCATCCGGAAAATTCATCGGATGCAGCGCCGGGGGTTAGTGTTGCGTTATGCCCGACCTCGGCCCCGTCTTTGCAGACAACCGGCGCGTGGAACGCGAAGTCAGGCTTTTCAGTATGAGTGCAGCCTATATAGGTCCGAACTCGGGATAATCCAGCTTTTCAGGGCACAATGACGCCCGGAAGCACGAAAACTTGCCGGATATCATCCCCGATGCTGCGCCAAAGCGTGATCGATCAGCTTTTTTGCGGCCAGAAATGCCGCTTCTATACTCATTTCGCTCGTATCAAGCAAGTGCGCGTCTTCCGCAGGCTTCAAAGGAGAATCGATGCGGTTCGTGTCGCGCTCGTCGCGCTTCTTGAGATCGGCAAGGATTTCTCCAAGGTCGGCCTTCTCGCCGCGCGCCACGATCTCTTCATAGCGGCGCTCGGCGCGCACTTCCGGCGAGGCCGTGACAAAGAGCTTTATGGCTGCATCGGGACAGACGACGGTGCCGATATCGCGCCCGTCCAGCACGCTTGAGGGCAGGGCATTGGCGAAATTGCGCTGCGCTTCGACGAGCGCCCTCCTGACCTTCGGCATGACGGCGACCTTGGAGGCCGCCTCGCCGATGGTGTGGGCGGAAAGGACGGCCTTGTCCATCTCGCGCAGGTCGAGATCGCGTGCTGCCTCAGCCGCCACCGCCTCGTCGTCGAGCGGCAGGCCCTTGTCGAGAAGCGCTTTGGCGACGGCGCGATAGGTCAGTCCCGTATCCAGATGCGGCATGCCGTAGTGAATGGCGATGCGCCGGGCAAGGGTTCCCTTGCCCGAGGCAGCCGGTCCGTCGATAGCGACGATAAACGGCATCATCACGCGCCGTTCAGCTCGATCTTCGCGCCCAGTCCCGGCATCATGTCCATGAATTCGGGGAAGGACGTGGCGATCATGTTGCTGTCGTCCACCGTCACCGGCTTTTCCGATGCAAGGCCCATCACGAGGAAGCTCATCGCGATGCGGTGATCGAGATGGGTTGCGACCGTGCCGCCGCCCAGTCCCTTGCCGTCAGGGCGGCCGCGGACCGTCAGCGACATTTCGCCTTCGGTGCAATCGACGCCATTGGCTTCAAGGCCGCGCGCGACCGCCGCCAGGCGATCGGATTCCTTGACGCGCAGTTCATCGAGCCCGTCCATCACGGTTTCGCCTTCCGCGAAGGAGGCGGCAATCGCGAGAACAGGATATTCATCGATCATCGACGGTGCGCGTTCCGGCGGCACGACGACGCCCTTGAGTTTCGAGGCTTTTACGCGCAGGTCGGCAACGTCCTCGCCGCCGGCAAGGCGAGCGTTGAGGACTTCAATGTCTGCTCCCATTTCCTGCAGCGTCAGGATCAGGCCGGTGCGGGTCGGGTTCATCAGCACGTTGCGGATGGTGACGTCCGAACCTTCGACCAGAAGGGCCGCGACAAGCGGAAAGGCGGTCGATGACGGGTCGCCCGGCACGTCGATGGTCTGGCCGACAAGCTTGCCCTGTCCGACGATCCGGATATGGCGCACGCCATCCTTGTCGGTTTCAACCGAAAGATCGGCGCCAAAACCCTGCAGCATCTTTTCGGTATGGTCGCGGGTCATGACCGGCTCGATGACGGTGGTGACGCCCGGCGTGTTGAGGCCGGCGAGCAGCACGGCGGATTTCACCTGCGCGGATGCCATCGGCACGCGATAGGTGATCGGATTGGCCGTCTTCGGGCCGATCAGCGTCAGCGGCATGCGGTCGCCTTCGGCTGCTTCCACCTGAACGCCCATTTCGCGCAGCGGGTTCAGCACGCGGCCCATCGGACGCTTCGACAGCGAAGCGTCGCCGATAAAGGAGGTTTTCATGTCATAGGTGCCGACAAGGCCCATGGTCAGGCGCGCGCCAGTTCCGGCATTGCCGAAATCGAGCGGCGCTTCGGGCTGCAGCAGGCAGCCATTGCCGACGCCGTTGATGATCCAGACATCGCCCTCTTTACGGATTTTCGCGCCCATGGACTGCATGGCGCGGCCCGTATTGATGACGTCCTCTCCTTCCAGAAGGCCGGTGATGCGGGTTTCACCCGACGCAAGACCGCCGAACATGAAGGAACGATGCGAGATGGACTTGTCGCCCGGAATGCGGATTTCGCCGACCAGCGCCTCCGAGCGGCGGGCGGTTGCTGGTTTCGGGGAAGCAGAATGGGACATGGATTTTCACAGTCACATTTTTGGCGCGATCGCGCGCCGGGATTGAGAGATAAGCGGGGCTTCCCTAGCATAGGAAAAAGCCGGGGTCATCCGCGAATACGCGGCGCGAACGACACGGAGCCGGAAGAGTCTGCATATGCGCGTGCGTTTGGCTTTGACAAACGCGCCAAATTGCGTTTATGCACCGGACAACACTATAAACGCGCTCAAGTCTTGCCCTTGCCATATGGCTCAGCGAACAGCATGGTGATGGGCTATATGCTTCGAGGGCATCCCGGCGCGGTTTTATGAATTTGTGTCCCCGTGTGAATTAACGAGGCTAAACGTGGCAAAAGCTGAACTTGGTACCAAGCGTATCGACCCGGAAACGGGCAAGAAATTTTACGATCTCAATCGTGATCCGATCGTTTCGCCTTACACCGGCATTTCCTACCCGCGTTCCTATTTCGACTCCACGCTTGAAAGCCGCGTCGTCGAAGAGGAAACCGAGGAGGAAGAACTGGATACGGCGCTGGAAAAGCCGGAGTTCGTCTCGCTTGAAGATGCCGACGACGAAACCAAGGGCAGCGGTGACGATCTGCCGGATATCGACGACGACGATGTCGATCTGGGCGATGACGATGACGACACCTTCCTGGAAGAAGAGGAAGACGAGGACGACGATATGTCGGGCATTCTCGGCGGTGGCGTCGGCGGCGACGACGAAGAAGGCTGATCCATTCAGCCGGTCAGGATATTGTGTTTTTGCGAGGCGGCCTTCGGGTCGCCTCGTTTCGTTTGGGCGCGTCTCGCACGGGAGGCCGCCGCGATCTGTGAATTATTTTTGGCAGATGTGGAAAGAGTTGCGATTTAGCTCTTGATCTTCTCGCGAACGCCATTTAATAAGCCGCCACACCGGGCAGCAAGTGCTGCCTGATGCGCCTCGAAAGAGGTCTGATGGGGCCATAGCTCAGCTGGGAGAGCGCCTGCATGGCATGCAGGAGGTCAGCGGTTCGATCCCGCTTGGCTCCACCAAATTTTCCTTCACAATAAGCCAAACACACCGGTTTGATCGACCGGCCTGTCATCGGACAATGCTTGAATGAGCTCTGTTTGTTTCCGTGACGGAAACGATCCCGGCGACATTCGACCGGCTTTCCCCGATGGCCATGCTCGACAACTCCCAAAAAGTTGGTAAGTAGAGTTTTGTCGAAGTAATTCAGCATGGCTATTTTGAATGAGCAGGCTTCCTGATTTCGATGGACTGCGGTTTCTATTGTGTATCGGAATCGCCGTCTTTCATTTTTCTTTCCGCATTCCGGTGAAGAGTGAAATATTGAATGAAGTTATATTAGCCTTCTCTTATTTTACCGATATCTTCTTCATTGTTTCCGGGCTCTTTCTGGCAAGACGGCGAAATTATATCTGGAACTGGCCCGATTATGCAGCCTTCATCGGAAAGCGGCTGGCGCGGATCTATCCGCTGCATGTGCTTGCCTTTTCGTGTTTCGCGCTGCTGTCCGCCCTCACCGCAGCGGGAATCCTGCGTCCTCTGGGCAATCCCAGCACAAGCTGGAGCGACGGGCTGACCCAGCTTCTTCTGGTCCACAATTGGGGACTGGGCCGCACGTCCTCCTACAATTATGTCAGCTGGTCGCTGAGTGCCCTTTTCGCCATGTATCTGGCCTTTCCGCTGTTCGACATGTTGTGCAGGCGGTTCGGAAGCTGGGTGCTTGTCGGGGTAATCATTGCCGCCATCGGCGGTGAATATCTGGCGCAGAAGCTTGGCGTATTGTCGCTCACCCGCATACAAATCTCCAATGTGGGGGTGTTCCGGACCTTACCATCCTTCCTCTTCGGGATGTGGCTCGCCCGGCGGGAACATCCGGTCATGCCCCGCGCGGTCGTCAAGGCATTGCTTGCCGTCTGCCTCGCCCTGTTCCTGTTCTGCCACCCGGAAAACGGGCCGGGCGAACCTAACACGCTGGAAGGTCCGTTGCGGCTGGCATTCGTCTATGCGAGCGTTTATGTGCTCTATCTCGCATCCAGCCAGGGCATCCATACGCCGCTGCAATGGCGCGTGCTGACGAAGCTCTCCCGTTACAGCTTCGGTATCTTCATTCTGCATCCGCTGGTCGGGATGCTGTTTTTCCGAATAGTGCCGGAACGATGGAGCGAGACGACTGCGGGCGCGGTTCTGGTCATCGGCGGCGCTGCTGTTGCCAGTGTTCTGACCGCAGCTGCCGCCTATCACCTGTTCGAGAATCCTCTGCACCGCTGGCTGGTGAAGAGGATAGATGGCTGGGTTGGCAGGTCGCAAGGCATGAGCGGGCCTGCTGAATCGACACAAGGCGGCCTGCCTGTCTCCCGATAGGCAGGCAACGCTCCCGCCTGGTCAGGCGGTGCGCGTCGTGCCGCTATCCTGCCGCATCAGGTATAGCGATGCGCCGACGATCAGGGCGGCTCCCGGCCAGAAGTTGATGCCGGGCGTGGCGGCAAAAACGATCCAGCCGAAAATCACATTGATCGGCAGTCTCAGGTCGTCGAAGGGCTGCAGATAAACAGCGTCCGCGATCGAATAGGCTGCGATCTGGAAATATTGCGCCAGCGCGGTGAAAGCGCCGATCACGATCAATATCGACCAGATTTCGATACCCGGTGCGGTGATTGTCGACATGCTGAGGCCCGACGCCAGCCAGAGCGCCGCATTGATGGGCGTGAGCAGCACCAGCATATAGGCCGAGATACTGGCGGGCTTTTCAAAACGGGTCAGATATTTGGTCATCACCGAATAGCCTGCCCAGAGCGCTGCGGCGAGGACCGGCAGCAGTGAATAGACCGTATAGGAATCCGACCACGGCGCGATGATGATCAATGCTCCGACAAACCCGGTGAATGTAGTGACCAAACGCGCCAGCGTGACCTTTTCCCGCAGAAACAGCCGCGCGCACAGAATGACGAAGAACGGCGATGTCATGGACAGGGCAACCACCTGCCAGATCGGCACATGGGCGAGCGCGTAAATCCAGACCTGCACGCCAGCAGCGGCCAGCGCGACGCGCATGACGTGAAAGCCGAGGCGGCTGGTGCGCAAGGCCCGCGCGCCATCGCGGATGAGCAGGGGCAATGTCAGCACCAGGGCGATCACATATTGCCAGAAGGCGATGATGACGGATGGAATGCCGGTCCGCGTTCCAGCCCATTGGGTGGCGACATTGACTGCGGCATAGGCCGAACAGGCCGCGACCATCAGCGCTGCGCCGCGCACGGTCGGTTTCAAAGTTGGGGCAGAGGCAAGTTGGCTCAACGGTTTCTTCCCTTTTTTAAGCCTGTTACCTCAGGGTACGGGAAGAAAAGCTGCACGACGAAGACGGCAAGCCGTCCAGCCGGGCATGATTCCAACCTCGTTCTCTCTCATCCGGACTATGACCGTCGGCTTCGGAATTGCACCGAATCTGCTGACCCTGACACGTCTGCCGTGTCAGGCGCTCGCGGGCTTCGGGTGTTTCACCCGTTACCGCCGGTGGGGAATTTCACCCCGCCCTGAGAACTGGATATTTCTTTTGCACCGAATGGCATGAAGTCGCGTCCGGCGCTCGCGATAAATAGGCCGCGTTTTTTCGCAAGGCAAGATGCATATGCCCGGGGAAGCTGAATCGATACCATGCGGCATTCGCAGTCGGGTGCGGGCGGCGAGCGTTTGACGCTCGCCTGATCGCCATGCCATGGAAAAGCATGGACGTATCCGCAACTCTCTTCTAGAAATCCGTAACGGGGTTGCCCGAAGAGGCCGGCTCCGCATGGTTCTGGGAGGAATGATGAGCACCAACGCAGTCCCCACGCAGTTTTCGCACGATCATCCGCTGTGGCAGCCGGATGCCCGGCGTATTGCCGGCAGCAATCTGGAGCAATTCCGCATTCGCGCCGAACAGCGGTCGGGCCTCAGCCTGCCGGACTATGTGGCGCTGCATCGCTGGTCTGTCGAGGATCGTGCGGGGTTCTGGACGCTCATCTGGGATTTCTGCGAGGTCATCGGCGAACGCGGCGGCAAGGCACTGGTTGATCAAGGCCACATGCGTGCGGCAAAATTCTTCCCCGAAGCAAGGCTCAATTTCGCGGAAAACCTGCTGCGGCGCAAAGGCCGTGAGGACGCAATCGTCTTTCGCGGCGAAGACAAGGTCGAGCGCCGTCTGACATGGGACGATCTTCATGCGCTGGTGTCGAAGCTGCAGCAATTCATGCTGGCGGAGGGCGTGGAGCCCGGCGACCGCGTGGCGGGCATGATGCCCAATATGCCGGAAGCGGTTGCGCTGATGCTGGCCGCTTCATCGATCGGCGCGGTCTGGTCCTCATGCTCGCCGGATTTCGGCGTCCAGGGCGTGCTCGACCGCTTCGGTCAGATCGAGCCGAAGCTGTTCTTCGCCTGCGATGGCTACTGGTATAACGGCAAGCGCATCGACGTGGCCGACAAGGTTGCCGAAGTAACCGCAAAACTGCCGGGGCTGAAACGCGCGGTCATCGTCACCTATCTGGGCGAGGCGGAAGCGGTCGCCAACAAGGCTGAAAAGGGTGTTGCACTCGATGCGGCGCTTGCTCCATTTGCTGCAAAGCCGGTGGCGTTTACGCGGCTTCCCTTCGATCATCCGCTCTATATCCTGTTTTCCTCCGGCACGACTGGCATCCCGAAATGTATCGTGCATCGGGCGGGCGGCGTGCTGTTGCAGCATCTGAAAGAACACCGCCTCCATGCGGATTTGCGCGAGGATGACCGCTTCTTCTATTTCACCACCTGCGGCTGGATGATGTGGAATTGGCTGGCGTCGGGCATTGCATCGGGTGCAACGCTGCTGCTCTATGACGGTTCGCCCTTCTATCCCGATGGCAATGTACTGTTCGACTATGCGCAGGCCGAAGGCATGACCTATTTCGGCACCTCGGCAAAATTCATCGATGCCGTGCTGAAGGCCGGGCTGAAACCCGGTGAGACGCATGATCTGTCGGCGCTGCGCACCGTTTCTTCGACCGGATCGCCGCTATCGCCGGAAGGCTTTGCCTTCGTCTATGAAGCAATCAAGCAGGACGTGCATTTGGCCTCCATTTCCGGCGGTACGGATATTGTCTCCTGCTTCGTGCTGGGCGTGCCGACCGAGCCGGTATGGCAGGGCGAAATTCAGGGCGCGGGGCTTGGCATGGCCGTCGATGTCTGGAACGACGATGGCAGGCCGGTACGGGGCGAAAAGGGGGAACTGGTCTGCACGAAGGCATTTCCGTGCATGCCGCTGCAATTCTGGAACGACCCGGACGATGCGAAATATCAGGCCGCCTATTTCGAGCGTTTCGACAATATCTGGTGCCATGGCGATTTCGCCGAATGGACCGAACATGACGGCATCGTCATTCATGGCCGTTCGGATGCAACGCTGAACCCCGGCGGCGTGCGCATCGGTACGGCGGAGATCTACAATCAGGTCGAGCAGATGCCGGAGGTCGCAGAGGCGCTGTGCATCGGGCAGGATTGGGACAAGGACGTGCGGGTTGTGCTGTTCGTGCGGCTTGCCGGAGGTGCCGCGCTGGACGACGATCTCAAGGCGCGCATCAAGGCGAAAATCCGTACCGGCGCCACACCGCGTCACGTTCCGGCGAAGATTGTTGCGGTTGCGGATATTCCGCGCACCAAGTCGGGAAAGATCGTGGAATTGGCCGTGCGCGACATCGTGCATGGACGCGAGGTGAAGAACCGCGAGGCGCTGGCCAATCCGGAAGCGCTGGAGCTTTATCGCGACATTGCCGAGCTGCAGCAGGACTGATTGAGCGCCGGATAACGGGCGCAACAAAATTTCGTTATCCGGCAATAAATAGCCACAGAACGCCACGCAACCCCATTGCCTATTTGACCGCCACGGGACACTCTGCCTTCAACATAAGCCATCTTGCAAAGGATGGTCGCCGGGCAGAACTTGTGGAGGACGAGTATGTTTGCATCGGGTATAAACTTCGGTCTTGGCGAGGAGATCGAAGCCCTTCGCGATACGGTGCGCCGTTTTGCGGAAAGCCGCATTGCGCCGCTGGCCGCCGAGACCGACCGCAACAACGCATTTCCCATGCATCTGTGGCGTGAACTGGGTGAGCTTGGCGTGCTCGGCATTACCGCGCCCGAAGACTATGGCGGCGCTGGCATGGGCTATCTTGCCCATTGCATCGCGATGGAAGAAATCAGCCGCGCTTCTGCCTCCATCGGCCTCAGCTATGGCGCCCATTCCAATCTCTGCGTCAACCAGATCACCCGCAACGGCTCGCCCGCGCAACGCGAAAAATATCTGCCGAAGCTCATTTCCGGCGAGCATGTCGGCGCGCTCGCCATGTCCGAGCCGGGGGCGGGTTCCGACGTCGTTTCGATGAAGCTTCATGCCCAAAAGCAGGGCGACCGCTATATCCTCAACGGCAACAAGATGTGGATCACCAACGGTCCCGACGCCGATGTGCTGGTTGTCTATGCCAAGACTGATCCCTCGGCAGGCCCGCGCGGGATCAGCGCCTTCCTCATCGAAAAAGGCTTCAAGGGCTTTTCGACCGCGCAAAAGCTCGACAAGCTTGGCATGCGCGGTTCCAACACCTGCGAACTGGTGTTCGAGGATTGCGAAGTTCCCGCCGAAAACCTGATGGGAACCGAGGGCAAGGGCGTCAATGTGCTGATGTCGGGCCTCGATTATGAGCGCGTGGTGCTGGCGGGCGGGCCGCTCGGCATCATGGCGGCGTGTCTCGATGTCGTCGTGCCCTATGTGCATGAGCGCAAGCAGTTCGACCAGCCGATCGGCGAGTTCCAGCTCATGCAGGGCAAGCTTGCCGACATGTATGTGCTGTTCAACGCTTCCCGCGCTTATGTCTATGCCGTGGCAGCAAGCTGCGACCGGGGCGAGACGACGCGCAAGGATGCGGCGGGCTGCATTCTCTATGCGGCGGAAAACGCCACGCAGATGGCGCTTCAGGCGATACAGGCGCTGGGCGGCAATGGCTATATCAACGATTACCCGACCGGACGCCTGCTCCGCGATGCCAAGCTTTATGAAATCGGCGCGGGCACTTCGGAAATAAGGCGGATGCTGATCGGGCGGGAACTCTTTCAGGAGACCCGTTGATGGCGGTTCTCAAATCGGAAATTTCCACCCGCAGCGCCAGCTTCGAGGCCAACCGCAAGGCGATGCTGGCGGCAATCGACGTGGTGGCGGAAGCCGCGCGCACTGCGATTGATGGCGGTGGCGAGAAGGCGCGGGAACGCCATGTTTCACGCGGAAAACTGCTGCCGCGTGAGCGCGTCGCGCAATTGCTGGACCCCGGGTCCCCCTTTCTCGAAGTCGGGCTGACGGCGGCGCATGGCATGTATGACGGGGCGGCTCCTTCGGCTGGCATCATCACCGGCATAGGGCGCGTCTCGGGCCGCGACTGCATGATCGTCTGCAACGACGCGACGGTGAAGGGCGGCACCTATTATCCGGTGACGGTGAAAAAGCATCTGCGCGCGCAGGAGATCGCTGGCGAAAACCGTCTGCCCTGCATCTATCTGGTCGATTCCGGCGGGGCCAACCTGCCCAATCAGGACGAGGTTTTCCCGGATCGCGATCATTTCGGGCGCATTTTTTATAATCAGGCGCAGATGTCGGCGGCAGGCATTCCACAGGTCGCGGTCGTCATGGGGTCATGCACGGCAGGGGGTGCCTACGTGCCCGCCATGAGCGACGAAACGGTGATCGTGCGGGGGCAGGGCACCATCTTTCTGGCTGGCCCGCCATTGGTGAAAGCCGCGACCGGCGAAGTGGTGAGCGCTGAAGATCTCGGCGGCGGCGATGTGCACACAAGGCTTTCCGGCGTCGCCGATCATCTGGCCAATGACGATGCCCATGCCTTGCAAATCGCCCGCGCCATTGCCGCCAATCTCAACAGCGAGAAGCGCGGCTTCATTTCGCGTGGGGATGGCGCTGCCCCGCTCTACGACCCGGAGGAAATTCTGGGTATCGTTTCCGCCGATACGCGCATTCCCTATGATGTGCGCGAGGTGATTGCGCGCCTCGTCGATGGCTCTGATTTCGATGAGTTCAAGGCGCGGTTCGGCACCACTCTGGTCTGCGGTTTTGCCAGTATCTATGGCATGCCGGTTGGCATCATTGCCAATAATGGCGTGCTGTTTTCCGAAGCAGCGCTCAAGGGAGCGCATTTCATCGAGCTTTGCTGCCAGCGCAATATTCCGCTGGTGTTCTTGCAGAACATCACCGGCTTCATGGTCGGGCGCAAATATGAGGCCGAAGGCATCGCCAAGCACGGCGCCAAGCTGGTGACGGCGGTGGCGACCGCCAATGTGCCGAAAATCACCATGCTGATCGGTGCATCCTATGGCGCGGGCAATTACGGCATGGCCGGGCGGGCCTATTCGCCGCGCTTTCTGTGGACATGGCCGAACAGCCGCATCGCCGTGATGGGCGGCGAGCAGGCGGCAGGCGTGCTGGCGACCGTCAAGCGCGACGGGATCGAGCGCACAGGCGGCACATGGTCGGCGGAAGAGGAAGCGGAGTTCAAGCGCCCGACGCTCGAAATGTTCGAGCGCCAGAGCCACCCGCTCTATGCCTCGGCGCGGCTTTGGGATGACGGCATCGTCGATCCGCGCAAGAGCCGCGAAGTGCTGGGCCTGTCGCTTTCCGTCACGCTCAACGCACCGGTTGAGCCGACCCGTTTCGGCATTTTCAGAATGTAGGAAGACAATCAGATGTTCAAAAAGATACTGATTGCCAATCGCGGAGAAATTGCCTGCCGGGTCATTCGCACGGCGCGGAAACTGGGCGTCGCCACGGTCGCGATTTATTCCGATGCCGACGCTCATGCGCTGCATGTGGAGATGGCGGACGAGGCGGTGCGGGTCGGCCCCGCCATTTCCGCGCAAAGCTATCTGAATGTCGAAGCGATCATCAGGGCCGCGAAGGAAACCGGCGCTGAGGCCATCCATCCGGGCTATGGATTCCTGTCCGAAAATGCCGGTTTCGTGGATGCGGTCGAGGCGGCGGGCTTAGTCTTCATCGGTCCATCGGCCAACGCCATTCGCGCCATGGGGCTGAAGGATGCTGCCAAGGCGCTGATGGAAAAGGCAGGCGTGCCGGTCGTGCCGGGCTATCACGGGGATAATCAGGATGCAGGTTTTCTCAAAAGCGAGGCGGAGAAAATCGGCTATCCCGTGCTGATCAAGGCCCGCGCTGGCGGCGGCGGCAAGGGCATGCGCCGAGTCGATCAGGCAAGCGATTTTGCGGCGGCACTCGACAGCGCGCGCCGCGAGGCGGAAGCCTCTTTTGGCGACAGCGCCGTATTGGTCGAAAAATACATGGCGAAGCCGCGCCACATCGAGGTGCAGGTCTTTGGCGACAATCATGGCAACGCGGTGCATCTGTTCGAGCGCGATTGCTCGTTGCAGCGCCGCCATCAGAAGGTGATCGAGGAGGCGCCCGCGCCCGGCATGACGCGGGAGATGCGCGCCGCCATGGGCGAGGCGGCGGTCAGGGCCGCGCTCGCCATCGGCTATTGCGGCGCTGGCACGGTGGAATTCATCGCCGATGTGTCGGAGGGGCTCAGGCCCGACCGCTTCTTCTTCATGGAAATGAACACGCGCCTGCAAGTGGAGCATCCGGTGACGGAAGCCATCACCGGGCTTGATCTGGTGGAATGGCAGTTGCGTGTTGCTTCCGGTGAGGCGCTGCCGAAACGTCAGGACGAACTTTCCATAAATGGCTGGGCGTTCGAGGCGCGGCTTTATGCGGAAGACCCGGTGCGCGATTTCCTGCCTGCCACCGGCAAGCTCGCGCTCTTTGACCCGCCTGAAAATGCGCGTGTCGATTCCGGTGTACGAACCGGCGACACGATCACGCCGTTTTACGATCCGATGATCGCAAAGATCATCGCCCATGGCGCAACGCGCGATGAAGCGCTGAACCGGCTCGATGCGGCGCTTGGCAAGACCCGTATCGCCGGGCTTGTCACCAACCGCCAGTTCCTGTCGGCGCTCTGCAATCTCACAGGCTTTCGTGAGGGCGATGTCGATACCGGGCTGATCGGGCGAGAGACGGCAGCGCTTTTCACCGACGAGCAGCCTTCGGATATTGCCTTTGCGCTGGCCACGCTCGGTGCGCTCGATCTTCTGGATGCGCCCCAAAACGGAGATACTCAAGACGATCCATGGACAAGCCTGCGCGGCTTCCGCCTCTGGGGCGAGGCATCGCGCTCGGTCCTGATCGAGCATCACGGCGAGCGCCGCACGGTCAGCTTCGCGGCCAGAGGTGGCGGGCATTTCGGCTTTGCTTTCGGCGTCATTGAAATCCGTGCCCATGAAAACGGGCTGGTTCGCTTCGCCCTCGATGGCCGCGTGTCGGAGGCATCGGTCTCGCGCATCGGGCATGATGTGACGGTGCAACTCGAAGGCCGGGACACCATATTTCATCATGTACAGTCGATAGGCGCGGAAGAGGATGGCTCGAGCGAAAGCCGCATCCTGTCGCCAATGCCGGGACTGATACGGCTGGTTTCCGTGGTTGAAGGTGCGAGCGTCTCCAGGGGCGATCCGCTGGTGACGATGGAAGCGATGAAGATGGAGCTTTCGCTGACCGCGCCGCGAGACGGCAAGGTTTCGTCCGTGACGGTCGCGGCAGGCGATCAGGTCAGCGAAGGGGCGCTGCTGGTGGAACTGGAGGAAGAACATGGCTGAACACGTGGAAATCGTCGAAATGGCAGCGCGTGATGGCCTGCAGAATGAAAAGCGTTTTGTGCCGACCGCCGACAAGATCGCGCTGATCGACCGCCTGTCCGATTGCGGCTATGCCCGCATCGAGGCGACCAGCTTCGTCAGCCCCAAATGGGTGCCGCAACTGGCCGATGGCCGGGAAGTCATGGCCGGTATCCGCCGCGCCGACAGCGTGCGTTATTCGGCGCTCGTGCCCAATATGAAGGGCTATGAAGCCGCTGCTGCCGCCAATGTCGATGAGATTGCGGTGTTCATTTCCGCCTCGGAAGGCTTTTCCAAGGCCAATATCAACTGCACGATTGCCGAGAGCATCGAGCGCCTGTCTCCGGTCATCGGTGCCGCGATCAACGATGGTCTGGCCATTCGCGGCTATGTGAGTTGCGTGGTCGAGTGCCCCTATGACGGGCCGGTGGCCCCGCAGGCGGTTGCCGATGTGACCGAACAGCTTTTCTCGCTTGGTTGTCACGAGGTCAGCCTTGGCGACACCATCGGGCGCGGCACGCCGGACAAGGTTGCCGCCATGCTCGATGCGGTGCTGGCCATCGCACCGGCGCACAGCCTTGCCGGTCATTATCACGACACGGGCGGCCGCGCACTCGACAATATACGTGTCAGTCTGGAGAAGGGCCTGCGCGTGTTCGATGCTTCGGTCGGCGGTCTTGGCGGCTGTCCCTTCGCGCCGGGGGCGAAAGGCAATGTCGATACGGTTCTTGTCGCTGAAATGCTGCATGATCTTGGTTTTGAAACCGGGCTGGATATCCAGAAACTGAAATCGGCGGCGCTTTTCGCGCAAGCGCTACGTCGGGATAAAGCCGCCTAGGAGCAATTATGAGCGCCTTCGAAACCCTGCAAATCGCATTGGACCAACGCGGCGTGGCGACACTGACGCTGAACCGGCCCGAACAGCATAATGCGTTGTCCGGCCGGATGATCGACGAGCTGACGACGGCGGCGCTGCATCTGGCGGATGATCCCGGCATACGCATCGTGGTCCTGACCGGCGCGGGCGCGAGCTTTTGCGCGGGCGGCGATCTTGGCTGGATGCGCGAGCAGGTCAATGCCACGCGCACGCAACGCATTGAGGAAGCGCGCAAGCTTGCCCTCATGCTGAAAGCACTGCGCGACCTACCGAAACCTCTGATTGGGCGCATCAACGGGCAGGCCTATGGCGGCGGCGTCGGCCTCATCAGCGTGTGCGATGCGGCGATTGGCGTTTCCGGCGCGCGTTTCGGTCTGACGGAGACAAAACTCGGACTGATACCCGCCACCATCAGCCCTTATGTGGTGGCGCGCATCGGGCAAGCGCAGGCATTGCGCACATTCACATCCGCCCGCCTGTTCGATGCCGAGGAGGGACGGCGCATCGGGCTGCTGCATGATGTGGTCGAGGCGGAGCGTCTCGATGCGGCGGTGGAGGCGGAGATCAAACCCTATTTTTCCACCGCGCCCGCCGCCGTCGCCGCTTCCAAGCGGCTGGTTCACGCGCTCGGCGCGCCGATAAACGAGGCGGTGATCGACATGACGCTCACCCGCCTTGCCGATACATGGGAAACACCGGAGGCCGCGGAAGGGATCGCGGCCTTTTTTGCGAAGCGATTGCCGACATGGAAAAAGGAGGGAGAAACGAATTAGGAGGAGGCGGTTTTTCGTTGTAGTTGCGGGTACTTGGCGCTTGCAATCGAAAGCCGGAAATGCATTCTTATTACATCATGAAAGCGCGCTCCCGGTCTGGAGCATGATTCCGAAAGGGCGGATGCAGTTTCGGATAACATTATGGCTCTGGCCTCTTCGAGGCGGCGGTGCGGTGTGCTTTTGAAGCGCATCCCGAAAAGTGTGAAACGGTTTTCGGGTAAGATGCGCATTGATGCATATGATTTGGAGCGTCTGGCGCTCTAAATCGACCCTTTGAGATCATGTGATGAACAAAAGGGAGGGCCCGGCAATTCGGCAGCGCAGATGCGCTGAGATTTGACCGGCATGGGTTGTCTCGGGGCCGTCGGAGGACGCTGCCCCACCAAAGGAGAAAAAGAATGAACCTGAAACTTCTGTCCAGCGTGGCTTTCGCAGCTACACTCGGCTTTGCCAGCGCCGCTTATGCAGACATCACCATCGGCGTCGTTGCACCGCTGACGGGTCCTGTCGCCGCTTTCGGTGACCAGGTGAAGAAGGGTGCGGAAACCGCCGTTGAAGTCATCAACAAGGCTGGCGGCATCAAGGGCGAGAAAGTCGTTCTGAAATTCGCCGACGATGCCGGTGAGCCCAAGCAGGGCGTTTCCGCTGCCAACCAGATCGTCGGCGACGGCATCAAGTTCGTCGTCGGCCCGGTTACGACCGGCGTCGCCATTCCGGTTTCCGACGTCTTCTCGGAAAACGGCGTCCTGATGGTCACGCCGACCGCCACCGGCCCGGACCTGACCGCGCGCAATCTGGAAAACGTGTTCCGCACCTGCGGCCGCGACGACCAGCAGGCCGAAGTCATGGCCGATTACGTCCTGAAGAACATGAAGGACAAGAAGGTCGCCGTGATCCACGACAAGGGCGCCTATGGCAAGGGTCTGGCTGACGCTTTCAAGGCCGCGCTCAACAAGGGCGGTGTCACGGAAGTGCATTACGATTCCGTCACGCCGGGCGACAAGGATTTCTCCGCGCTCGTCACCAAGCTGAAGTCTGCCGGTGCAGAAGTGGTCTATTTCGGCGGCTACCATGCCGAAGGCGGTCTCCTGTCGCGCCAGCTGCACGATGCCGGTCTCCAGGCTCTGGTTCTCGGCGGTGAAGGCCTGTCCAACACCGAATATTGGGCAATCGGCGGCACCAACGCACAGGGCACGCTCTTCACCAACGCCAAGGATGCCACCAAGAACCCGGCTTCCAAGGATGCCATCGAGGCTCTGAAGGCCAAGAACATCCCGGCTGAAGCCTTCACCATGAACGCCTATGCCGCCGTTGAAGTCATCAAGGCTGGCATCGAACGCGCCGGCTCGACCGATGACTCGGCAGCCGTCGCCAAGGCACTGCATGACGGCCAGCCGATCGAAACGGCTATCGGCACGCTGACCTACGGCGCAAGCGGCGACCTCAGCTCGCCGAGCTTTGACATCTTCAAGTGGGACGGCGGCAAGATCGTCGGCCTCGAATAAGATCGTCGCCTCAAAGAGAGCGCATCCCGAAAAGTGTGAAACGGTTTTCGGATAAGATGCGCGGTTCAAATAAACAGAAAACGCCGGGGTTTGGCCCCGGCGTTTTGCGTTCGTGGAGAAAGAAATCGTCAGGAGCCGGTATAGCCGAGTTCCGCCTCGATAGCCTCGAATGTCCTTTCCATGGCGTAGGTGGGGCTCAGCGGAAAGCCGAAATGCCCGTAGGCGATGGACAGCTGCCCTTCGGCCTCGCTTTCGCTGCCCTTGGCGATTGCCGCCACATAGAGCGCCGCGGCGAGACCTGTGCGGTCGGCGCCGGATCTGCAATGGATGAGCACCGGCTTTTCCGCATTCTGCATCAGGGAGATCAGCTGTCTGGTCTGCGCGGGGTTGAGTTCCTTGCTGGATGACATCGCAAAATCGGTGTGGCTGATGCCCAGCGTCTTCGCAGCCGCAATCTCGTCGTCGTACCATTTCGATCCCGGTTCCGCGCCGCGCAGATTGATGATCGTCCTGATGCCGTAAAGCTTCTGCAACGAAGCGATGCGCGCCGGGTCGGGCTGGTTGGAGCGGTAGGCCTGTCCGTCGATAATGGCGTGGACATTGCCCTTATAATGCAGCGTGAAGAGATATCCCCCCATGACGCTCCCGCCAATGAGCAGTCCGAGCCCGGCAAGCCGGGCGCAACGGAAGAACCAATCGACATATTTCCGAAAGAACGACATGCACACCTCATCTGAAGGAAATCACATCATGAAATAAAGTGGGTGCAAAATTTTTGCTTGGCTTTGGCGCCAAATATACTAAGATTTAGACTTAATCTTGTCCAGATAAGTAAGAATTTCCTCTTTCTGTTTAAGTTGTTTTTTAATTAGAGACCCGTGTGGGTAATTTTGTGAACAAGCGTCTGTCTGGTTTGTGAGGTCGGTGGAACAGCTGGTTTTTCGCGGCTTAAGCTTCGGTTAACCATGACTGTTTAATCTGCGACCCTGTGCTGGGGCAGTTAGCGGAGCAGGTTTATGCAGCGCTACAGATTTGACGATAAAAGAATTCTGATCGAGGCGATTGTTGAGCTACTCAACCGGGGCCTGGAGCCCGACGAACTCGATCTCGTGCTGAGCCGGATCGGTCCGGTCGATCTCGATTTGATGCGGCAATGCCTGATCGAGGTGTGGAACTACAATCATCCGGAACTGGCCGAAGCGCCGATGGCGGCCTGAAGGCAAGTTCAGAGAGGGTGCAGAACCTCAGGCATCGGACCGCGGAAGCAGGACCGAAGCGGACAGAAGGCGCGATCGGGCGCCCGCGTGAGAATACGGCAGTTGCAGGCAACGGTTTGGGGCCGTAACTGCCGGGGCAGGGCCGGGGTTGAGCCGGTTTTGGAGCAATCTGGCCGCTGCCCGCAATGTCATATTCCTGAAACGCAGGCGGGTTATACCCATATGCGTATCGGGAATTCACTTGGGATCGTGACCACGGATGTACTGGCGCAACTCAGGTGAAAGCGGAAGGTCGGGTTCAGCCCGGCCTTTTTCGTTTCCAGGGTACTGGCGCTGCTGTCCGGCGGCGGGAAGCATTTTCCCCACCCCAAAAACCGTCTATGAAGGGTGTTGCCTGCCGCCATTTCCGTCCCTAGCGATTTTGGGGCAGGCCCTTGTTTTCAATCACGGAAGCGCTTCATGATACGTCACATCGTTCTCATCAAATTCCGGCCCGACCTCGCAGCCGCGCAGATCGAAGAAAGGTTGCAATCGGTCGTCGCGCTCAAGGGCAAGATAGACGGCATCCTGTCCATCACGGCTGGCGAAAACAACAGTCCTGAAAATCTTGAAAAGGGATTCCGGCACGGCTTCGTCGTGGATTTTGCGGATAGCGCGGCACGGGACGCGTACCTTCCGCATCCCGAGCACGCGAAGGTCGGCAAAAGCCTCGTTGAAGCAGCCGAGGGCGGCATCGAAGGGGTACTGGTTTTCGACTACGCGATCTGAGCACCGGTTCCAAAAGTCGCCATGCCGGTCTGCAAATGGTGCTTTTCTGCGTTCCGGTGCTCACGTATGTTTAAGTACGCTCCGCTCCGGTACTCGAAAATCGCCATTTTCACCGCGGCATGCCGCTTTTTGATTGAGGCTCCGGGATCGCTGCAGCGATGCAGCCTACAATACCAGCCCGCCCACGCCCATGCGGGAAAGATCGTCGGCGGACAGCGCAATTCCCGCCATCAGGCGATCCAGCACCCAATCGAGGCTGTTTTCGCGGGCGCTGCGGGCCGATCCGGGCGCGGCGACAATATATTTGCCGTTGTGCCGGCCCAGAATGAGCAGGTTGCCGGGATCGACCGGCATGCCGATGCGCAGGATTTCACCGCCCGAAATATGGATCGATTGCGGCACGATATCCGCCTCGTCGGCAACCGCCGAAGCGCTGAAAATCACGATGATGTCGCAGGCCGGGCCAACCTCTCCGATTGCCGCCGCCAGTGCGGCCTGATCATGCACAACGCGTTTTTCGCACACAAGCGCGCCGCCATTTCTGACAGCCCGCTTTTCCATCAGCTCGCGGGTCTTCTCAAGAACCGTCTCGCGGATCGAAGGGAGGCGCGACTGGATCAGCCCGATCCGCGCGCCATTGAAGGGATGGACGTGAAGCGCCGGCTCCGCATCGAGACCGATTGCCCGCAGCAGGGTCTCCGGCACGGCAAAAGGAATGATCTTGACGGTGGCGATCATCTGACCGGCTTCCACCCGCACGTGATTGCGCAGCGTCGCGATGGAAATGCGCGCATCATGTGCGTTGATGGCATCGATGCGGTCTGCATCTGCCGAAAACACGCCATTCTTCCGGGCATGCAGGTTGACGCGACCGGTCGTGGCATTGCCGATTTCCACATCGGCGGAAGCAACTATGCGCGCGACGGCAAGCGCCGCTTCATCCTCGCCGATGTCGCCCTGTTCCAAGCGTGCGGCCAGAACCGAGCCTATGCCCGCTTCCCGCAGCACAGTGAGGCTGACGGCATCGAGAACCGTGCCTTTGCGTAAGGTCAGCGCCCCCGCCGTCATCGCATAGCCGAGAATTGCACCTTCGGCTTCATCGAGCGGCATTTCGGCAAATATCATGTCTACCCCCAATTCCCTCGTGAAAATCCAATAGAGCATAATCCGGCCAGAGTGAAACCGGGGCGATCAAGTTTATGCGCCGGCGGCTTTGCCAGGCGGGTGTGGCGAATTCGGTAAAATTCCATCACGATCCCGTTTATTCATTGGGTAAACGGCGGTTTTCATCTTGCAAACCCCGTTCTTTGGGCCTATTCGCCACGCCGCACCTGGCAATTGGCACCCCTTTCTATCGCATCGGGGATTGCTCCAATGGCGCGGCCCGCATCAGCGATCAGGCCGGATTGTTCAGGCAAAATGCCCGCGTTCGGGCGCGACATTACGATCCAGCACAATTTTCGTCAGGCACGTGACAAACAGGATTATTCGTTATAACGGTACTTTTGGAAATTTCAGAATTTACCGAAAACTAGGAAATGACGCATGCGCCGGAGATGACACTCTGCGCGCAGGATGGAAAGACAAATGAAACACGGCACCCCCCGGACGATCGTTTCGTTCGCCGTCATGGCCCTCACCGCGTTTCTCGCCGGCTGCGAGAACCAGGTCCTTCTGTCCCCGAAAGGGGAGGTTGGCATGGCAGAGCGCGATCTCATCTTCTTTGCGACCGGCATCATGCTGCTTGTCGTTCTGCCTGTCATCTTCATGACGCTTTACTTCGCATGGAAGTACCGCGCCTCGAATGAAAAGGCGGATTACCAGCCCGACTGGCACCACTCGACCAAGATCGAGCTTGCCGTCTGGCTCATCCCGATGGCGATCATCGTCGTGCTCGGCACGGTGACGTGGATCAGCACCCACAAGCTCGACCCGTATCGCCCGCTGGAATCGAACGCGAAGCCGATCAATGTCGAAGTCGTCGCGCTCGACTGGAAATGGCTTTTCATCTATCCGGATCAGGGCATCGCCACCGTCAATGAGATGGCAATGCCGGTCGATGTGCCGGTCAACTTCAAGCTGACCTCCAGCAACATCATGAACTCCTTCTTCATTCCGCAGCTCGGCAGCCAGGTTTACACCATGCCAAGCATGCAGACGAAGCTGCATCTGGTTGCCAATCACGAGGGCGAGTTCGACGGCATCTCCGCCAATTATAGCGGTCAGGGTTTTGCCCAGATGCGCTTCAAGGCGCATGCCTACAATCAGGCCGACTTCGACAAGTGGGTTGCCGATGTGAAGGCCAGGGCGAATGGCGAAGAGCTGAGCCGCGACCGTTACGCCTCGCTGGTCCAGCCGAGCGAGAAGGTTCCGCCGCAGTTCTTCACCTATAGTGATCAGGCGCTGTTCCACAACATCGTGAACCGCTGCTGGGACGGCAAGTCCGTCTGCCTCGACGATGAAATGCATCGTCAACAGATGATCCGCGAGGCGCGCGCCAATCTGCGCAAGTCTTCGCCTGTCGATTTCAGCCAGTGGGCGAGCGACATCATCTGCGCAGTCCAGCCGCAGCGCCTCTCGCAGCTCGAAAACTGATGTGCCGATCGGCCCGTGACCTCGCATGAGGTCACGGTCATTCGCATTCAATCCCTTGTTTCACGCGGTTCCGGAACGACGGCCCTCTTGTGCCATCCCGGAATTGCTCCAATCGAAGCGTGATAAAAATGTTCGGAAAACTTACGCTCGAAGCGATACCCTATCACGAGCCAATCATCATGGTCACTTTGGCCGCGGTGGCTGGCGGGGGGCTCGCTCTTCTGGCAGCCATTACCTACTACCGCAAATGGGCTCCGCTCTGGAACGACTGGCTGACATCGGTCGACCACAAGCGCATTGGCGTGATGTACATCATCCTGGCGCTCGTGATGCTGTTCCGCGGCTTCTCGGACGCCGTGATGATGCGCGCGCAGCAGGCGCTCGCTTCCGGCGCCAATGAAGGCTTCCTGCCGCCGCACCACTACGATCAGGTCTTCACCGCCCATGGCGTGATCATGATCTTCTTCGTGGCGATGCCCTTCATCGTCGGCCTGATGAACTTCGCCGTGCCGCTTCAGATCGGCGCGCGCGACGTGGCTTTCCCCTACCTCAACTCGCTCAGCTTCTGGCTGACGGTTGCCGGTGCGATCCTCGTCAACATCTCGCTCGGCGTCGGCGAATTCGCCAAGACCGGCTGGCTTGCCTATCCGCCGCTTTCCGGCAAGGAGTTCAGCCCCGATGTCGGGGTGGATTATTATATCTGGGCCTTGCAGATTTCCGGCATGGGCACGCTGCTTTCAGGCGTCAACCTCATCACCACCATCATCAAGATGCGCGCGCCCGGCATGGGCATGATGCAGGTTCCGGTCTTCACCTGGACCGCGCTCTGCTCCAACGTGCTGATCGTTGCGGCCTTCCCGATCCTCACCGTCACGCTGGCGCTCCTGTCGCTCGACCGCTATCTGGATTTCCACTTCTTCACCAATGATGCCGGTGGCAATCCGATGATGTATGTGAACCTCATCTGGATCTGGGGCCACCCGGAAGTCTACATTCTGGTTCTGCCGTGCTTCGGCATTTTCTCGGAAATCGTGGCGACCTTCTCCGGCAAGCGACTGTTCGGCTACAAGTCGATGGTTTACGCCACCGTTGCCATCACCATCCTGTCGTTCCTGGTCTGGGTCCACCACTTCTTCACCATGGGCGGCGGCGCCAACGTCAACGCCTTCTTCGGCGTGGCGACCATGATCATCTCCATCCCGACAGGGGCGAAGGTCTTCAACTGGCTCTTCACCATGTATAAGGGCCGCGTCCGCATGGAAACGCCGGTCATGTGGACCATCGGCTTCATGTGCACCTTCGTCGTCGGCGGCATGACGGGCGTTCTGCTCGCGGTTCCACCGGCGGACTTCGTGCTGCACAACTCGGTATTCCTGATCGCCCACTTCCACAATGTGATCATTTCGGGCGTTCTGTTCGGCTGCTTTGCCGGTCTCGTCTACTGGTGGCCGAAGGCTTTCGGCTTCAAGCTGAACGAACGTCTGGGCAAGAACGCCTTCTGGTGCTGGCTCGTCGGCTTCATCCTCGCCTTCATGCCGCTCTACGTGCTCGGCCTGATGGGCATGACCCGTCGTCTGAACCACACCGAAAACCCGGCATGGCACATCTACCTCATCGTTGCCGCCATCGGCGTTGCGATCATTCTTTGCGGCATCGTGTTCCAGGTTCTGCAGATCGCCATCTCGATCCGCGACCGCGAAAAGCTGCGCGACACCAATGGCGACAGCTGGGGCACGGGCCGCACGCTGGAATGGTCGCTGGCTTCGCCGCCTGCCTTCTACAACTTCGCCGAAGTTCCGCATGTCCGCGATCATGACGGCTGGTGGGACATGAAGCAGAACGGCTATGTGCGCCGCACCGAAAAGTTCGCGCGCATCCACATGCCCAAGAACACCGGCACCGGCTTCATCATCGGCATGCTGAACATTCCGCTCGGCTTTGCCTTGGTCTGGCACATCTGGTGGCTGGCAATCGCCTCCGCCCTCGCTGTGCTGGCCGTTGCCATCGCTCATTCCTTCAATAATGACAGGGACTTTTACGTCTCGGCCGAAGAGGTGCAGGAAGTCGAAGACCTCCGCACCCGGCAACTGACTGCTCAGGAGGCCTGATTCCGATGAGCGCAAGCATTTCGACCGCCGCTCCGTTCACGGGCGGAAACGAGCACCCCGCGCACGAGGACCATCACGACGCAGGGTCGACCACGCTGGTCGGCTTCTGGATCTACCTGATGAGCGACTGCGTCCTGTTCTCGGGGCTTTTTGCAACCTATGCCGTTCTGGCGCATCAGTTCGCGGGCGGCCCGACCGGCCGTGAACTGTTCGACCTGAATTTCGTTCTGATCGAAACCATGCTCCTGCTGGTGTCGTCGCTGACCTATGGTCTGGCCACGCTTTCGATGTTCAAGAAGAACCGCGCAGGCGTGCTGTTCTGGCTGGGCATCACCTTCCTGCTGGGCGCGGCCTTCCTCGCGATGGAAGTCTATGAGTTCAATCACCTGATCCATGAAGGTGCAGGTCCGGGCCGCAGCGCGTTCCTGTCCGCCTTCTTCGCGCTGGTGGGAACTCACGGCCTTCACATCACGTCGGGCCTGATCTGGATTCTGGTGCTTTCCGCCCAGCTTCTGCGTGACGGCCTGACCGAAAAGAACCAGACGCGCGTGATGTGCCTCAGCCTCTTCTGGCACTTCCTGGACATCATCTGGATTGGCGTCTTTACCCTTGTCTATCTGCTGGGTGTACTGTGATGAGCTCTGCACACGAAACACATGATCACGCCACTCACGGCAGCCTGAAGTCCTATCTGATCGGCTTCGTGCTGGCGGTCGTCCTTACCGTCGTTCCTTTCATGCTCGCCATGAACGGCTACTTCACGCCGGGAACCACCGCCGCCATCGTGCTCGGTATCGCCGTCGTCCAGATCCTGGTGCATCTGGTTTATTTCCTGCACCTCGATCCGAAGTCGGAAGGCGGCTGGAACATTCTGGCGCTCATCTTCACGGTCATCATTCTGGCCATCGTGCTTGCAGGCTCCATCTGGGTCATGCATCACCTCGATACCAATATGATGCCGATGTACATGTCGCCGGAAGATATCCGCAATCTGCCGTAAGCTTCATCAAAGGCATTCCCTGCATCGCAACGCTTGCAGGGAATGCTTCTGTGAGCCTCGCGAAACAACTGGCCTGACGGCCCGGCAAGCGGCCTATTAATTAGCCCAGTAAGCAGGCATCCTATCGCGGCTTTATCCTCCCTCTCTCCCCCAAAAGCCGCGTGGCGCCCCGGTTCATTCCGGGGCGCCTTTCTTTTGTGCGCCGAATTGTCGAAATCGCATTGTTAAATTCGAGTAAAATTTATGTAAAATTGATTATATTCATTGTAACGGACAGTTGATGGTCGTATTATCTCATTGCATAAAAGTATAATATACGTCGTAAATTTACCATTATTGAGGGAGTTGTTTGCATCTCGCTGAATATTGGCGTAGTATCAATTTTGTTTGATACTTTATTGCGTCTCTGCGTACTCGCAAATCTGGAGTAGATGCGATGTCATTATTTAAGAAAGTTCTTAATAACAATCGTTTTATCGGCGCCGCGATTGCCGCTGTTGTTCTGGTCACGCCCGCTGTTGCTTCCGCTGCGACGGCCTATGTTTCGGCTGCGGTCAATATACGTTCGGGACCGGGCTCCAACTATGCCCGGCTTGCCGCACTTCCCGCCGGTGCAGCTGTCAATGCCGGTTCCTGCCGCAACGGCTGGTGCCAGATTTATAATGGCAACAGTGTCGGCTGGGTGTCGGCGCGCTATGTCCGTTTCGGTTCCTACGGCGGTACGGCCTATGCCGCGCCGTCCACGACGGCTGTCGTGGTCGACAATGGCTATGATGACGGCTGGGCACCGGGCTTTGGTCTGGGGCTGGCGACGGGCTGGGCGACCGGCGGCTATTGGGGCGGCGGCTATCGGGGGTATGGCTGGCGCGGCGGTCCCAACTATTACAATGGCTGCATCGGGCGCAATTGCCAGTCCTGGCGCGGCGGGCATAATCACTGGAATCCGCGCTGGGGCGTCGGTCCCGCCTGGCGGACGCGGCCGGCAAACCATTATTGGGGGCCGGGTCCGGTAAGACCGCGCTTCACCGCTGGGGGCTTCAACGGCGGCGGCTTCAACCGGCCCGCATTCAACAGGCCTGCATTCAATCGCGGCTTCGGCGGCTTCGGTGGGTTCGGCGGCGGCCATTTCGGCAATATGCGCCCGATCCATTCCGGTCGCTGATCCCACTCGCACACCCGAACTGCTTTCTGTCAGGTCATCCTCCTCCCTCCTCCCGTGACCTGATGGGCGGCCCGCCGACACCCCGCCGGCGGGCCGCACTTTTTTTGAAAATTGCGATTATCGCCGGCTGTCACAGTTTGTGTCCGTTCAACCGAAGCGGGTGGGCGGAGGCGTATGGTAACGTTAATACTCCGTTGACTGAAATGGTCCATATCTAGCGTTGTCGCTTGGAGTTCTGTTCTCCCCATGGTAATCCCTGAAACGTCCTGGGCTGGGGGTGGTGAACGGGACGCTGCCAGGCGACCGCATAGACAGGAACCGGACAGTAACGCGTATGACTTGGAGTAACAGGACGATACAGGGAAAGAGCATCGCCATGCTTTTGCTGGCGGCGCATTTTTCCTCGCTCACGGTGTCGCCTGCGCTGGCATTCGAGCTGTTCGGAATCCGCCTGTGGGGCGAGGACAAGAAGGAAGACCCGGATATCATCGACCCGAAGACCTATACGGTCGAGGTCACGACCACGGGCGACCGCAAGAATGCGGACGGCACTGAAGCCGATCTGAAATCCACCATCGAAGGCGCATCGGGCCTCGTCGCGGATGCGGAGCGGCCCGCTTCGGGTTCCGCCGGTCTGCTGGCCAAGGCGCGCGGCGATTATCGCCGCATTCTGGCAGCGCTTTATGGCGAGGGTCGCTATGGCGGCACCATTTCCATTCTCGTCGATGGCCGCGAGGCGAACGACATTCCCCCCGATGCCGAAATTCCCAACAATGCGAAGGTCGCGATCGCTGTCGATCCCGGCCCGCAGTTTTTGTTCTCGCGCACCGCGATCTCCAATATTGCGCCGCCGCCGGTCGACAAGCGCGATCACGTGCAGTCGCCGGAAGAGGCAGGTTTCGCGCCGGGGCAGGTGGCTCGATCCGGCACCGTCATCAAGGCCGAACGCCTCGCCGTCGAGGCGTGGCGGCAGCAGGGTTACGCCAAGGCGCGTGTGACCGGCGAGGACATCGTGGCGGATCATGCCGACAACCGGGTTTCCGCCGATGTGTCGCTTGATCCGGGACAGAAGGCGCATTACGGCCCGGTCAGCGTGCTCGGTACGGCGCGCATGGACCCGCAATTCGTGGCGTGGATGACCGGGCTGAAAGAAGGCCAGGAATTCGATCCCGACGATATCGAGAAAGCCAAGAAGCGTCTCGGCCGTATGGAAGTCTTCCGTGCGATGAGTTTCGAGGAAGCCGAAAAGATCGAGCCGGACGGCAGCCTGCCGATGACGCTCAACGTGCAGGAGCGAAAACCCCGCCGATTCGGCTTCGGCGCCGAATATTCGACCATCGACGGCTTCGGCCTCACCGGATACTGGATGCACCGCAACCTGTTCGGGCGCGGCGAGCGCCTGCGCTTCGACGCCAAGGTCAGCGGCATTGGCGGCACGCAGGACAATTCCTTCGATCCGAAGAACTTCACCTATCTTCTGGGCACTACGTTCACCAAGCCGGGTGTCTATACGCCGGATACAGACTTTGTTGCCTCGCTTGACGCCAAGCGCGAGGTGCTGGACGCCTATACCGAAACCTCGGTCAATGCGAAAACCGGCTTCACGCAGATATTCAGCGACGAACTGTCGGGCGCGCTTTACGCCAAGGCGAGCCATGGCCGCTTCAACGACGACGTGTTCGGCACCCGCACCTTCACGACGGCGGGGCTTGAGGGCAATCTCCTCTACGACAGCCGCAACAACAAGCCGGACCCGAGTTCGGGCTTCTATCTGGAAGGCAATATCCAGCCCTTCTACGAGTTCCAGTACGGCAATTTTGCCACCCGTTTCACCGCCGAGGGCCGCACCTATTACGGTTTCGGCGAAAAGGACCGGGTGATTCTCGCGGGTCGCTTGAAGGTCGGTTCCATTGTCGGCGCGTCCATCGCGGACCTGCCGCCGAGCCAGCTGTTCCTTGCGGGCGGCGGCGGCTCGGTCCGCGGCTACGGCTATCGCAATATCGGCGTCAGCGCGGGCAATGGCGAAATCGTCGGCGGACGCTCGCTCGTCGAGGCCAATGGCGAAGTGCGCGCCCGCATCACCGATTCCATCGGCGCGGTGGCATTCGTCGATGCCGGTTATGTCGGCGAAAAGTCGTTTCCCGATTTCTCGGAACAGATGCGCGTCGGCGCCGGTGGCGGTCTGCGCTACCTGACCGGCCTTGGGCCGATCCGCCTTGATGTCGCCGTTCCGCTCAACCGCCGCTCGGGCGATCCGAGCTATGGCTTGTACGTAGGTATAGGACAGGCGTTTTGACCAGATTTCTCGCCATCATCGCCTTCATCGCGTTCGCCGTCACGGCAGTTATCTTCGGCTGGCCGGAGCGGGAGGCGCCGGTGCTGGCCCATGCCCAGACGAATGCCCAGACGAATGCGCAGACCAATGGGCAGGCGCAAACGCCGGAAAGCGCGCAGGCCGAGCCCGAAGAAGAGAAATCCTATTTCCTGTCCTTCGTGGAAAGCCAGCTTTCCGCGCCGAACCGCCGCATCTCCATCTCGGGCATCAGCGGCGTTCTGTCTTCGGAAGCAACGGTCGGTTCGATCACCATCGCCGACCGCGAAGGCGTGTGGCTGCGCATCGAGAATGCCAAGCTCAACTGGAGCCGCACCGCACTTCTCGTCGGTCGTCTCAGCATCCAGTCGCTGGCCGCCGAGCGGATCGACTTCATTCGCAAGCCATTGCCGGACAACAGCCTGCCGTCGCCGGAATCCTCCAGCTTCAGCCTGCCGGAACTGCCGATTTCGATCAATCTCGACCAGCTCGCCATTGCCCGCATGCATTTCGGGCCGGAGATTTTCGGTCTTGAATCGGAAGTGGCGGCCAATGGCCGCCTCTCGCTTGCCGATGGCTCGCTGGATTCCAGTTTCGACATCAAGCGGCTCGACGGTCCGGGCGGTACTTTCGCGCTGCGCGCAGCCTATGCCAATGCCGATCAGAAGGTCGATCTCGACCTGAAAGTCTCCGAACCGGCCAACGGCATTGTCGCCAACCTGTTGAACATCGATGGCCGTCCCCCGGTCGATCTCACCCTGACCGGCGCCGGTCCGCTCGACGGGTTGAAGGTCGATCTGGCGCTCGACACCAATGGCAGCCGCACGCTGACCGGCGAATTTACGCTCAACCGGCAAGGTCAGGCGCCCGATGGCGGCCGTGTGTTCTCCGCCCGTTTCAATGGCCCGATTGCCGTGCTGGTGCCGCCGGTCTTCCGCGATTTCTTCGGTGCCGAAACGGTTCTCTCCGCCGATGGCTTCCTCAAGGATGCGGGCGGTTTTCGCCTCGACGATCTGGCGTTGAACAGCGCGGCCCTGAAGCTCAAGGCTTCCGCCGAGACAGGGAACGACCGTTTCCTCAACAAGCTGCGTATTGATGCCACTATTGCCGATGACAGCAAGGGCCGCGTGCTTCTGCCGGTCAAGGGTGCCGAAACCTACATCGACAATGCAAAATTCCAGGTCGCTTACGGTGATCGCCCGACCAATGACTGGACGGGAACGCTTTCGGTTGCCGGTCTCAAGAACGCAACGATTTCTGCCAAGAGCATCGCGCTCGACATGGGCGGCGTTGCCGAAAACCTGGATGACGCCGCCAATCGCCATATCACCTTCAAGGTCAATGGCGGGGTGGACGGCATTTCGGCGGAACGTGCTGAAATCGCCGAGGCGCTCGGAAACAGGATTGCGCTCGCCGTCGACGGCGCGTGGCGCGCCGGTTCGCCGGTCGAGCTTGCAAAGGCCAATATTGCCGGCAATGGTCTGAGCCTCGATCTCAAGGGCAATATTGACGATTTTGCCTTCAATGGCGATATCGCCGCCAAGGTGGCAAGCCTCGCGCCTTTCGGCGCTCTGGCTGGCCGTGACCTCGCGGGCAGCATCGATGTCAACGCCAAGGGCATCGTCCGCCCGATCAGCGGCGCTTTCCAGCTCGACCTCAACGGCACGGCGCAGAACATGCGCACCGGCACTGAGGCCGTGGATCGTATTCTCGACGGCGCGGTCACGCTGGGCGGCGCGCTTGGCCGCAGCAGCGAAGGATTTTCAGCGCGCGATTTCCGCATCGGCAACGAGTTGAGCGAAATCACCGCCAACGGTTCCTTTGCGTCCGACAAGGCCAATTTCGATTTCGGCGTCATGCTGTCCGATCTCAAGCTTCTTTCCGATCAGGCATCGGGCCGGATGACGGTCAAGGGCAGCGCGCGCGGCGACGACAAGCTGATCGCGCTCGCATTGCGCGCCGATGCGCCGCAAGGCACTTTGGCCGGGCGCAAGCTTTCCGAAGGTGGCCTTGATTTCAACGCCATGCTCGACGGCAATGCAAAGACAGGTGCGGCCCTTTCCGGCAAGCTTGCGGGGAGCGCCTTCCTCAACGGCCAGCGCATTGATCTTGGAACGCTGATCGACATCGTCAATGACGAGAAGCGCCTCACCGATCTCGTCTTCAACGCGGGCGGCGCGCATCTTTCCGGCAATGTCACCCAGAGCGCGAAAGGTCTTCTCACCGGCGCGCTGAAGCTTGACGCCCCGGATATTTCCACCGCCGCTGCCCTTGCGCTTGCCGAAGCGACCGGTGCCGCCAATGCCGACATTACGCTTGACGCCACTGACGGACGCCAGAATGCATCCGTCACCGCCAATGCCAAGGGGATAAAGGTAAACGGCAATCGCATCGCCTCGGCTGACATTGCCCTGACGGCAAAGGATCTGTTCGGCGTGCCGGTGGTCGATGGCAATGCTGCGGCGCGCGACATTCTGGTCGGCACTTTCGGCATCGACAGTTTTGACGCCAAGGCCAATGCGACGGGATCGAAGACCGATTTCACGGCCAATACCAGATTGAAGATTGGCACGGTTGCGAGCGCTGCCGGTTCGCTGGAGCCGAAGGATGGCGGTTTTGAACTGGGGCTCGCCTCGGCCAATGTGAAGCAGGGGACGCTCAGCGCCAATCTGGCCGCACCCGCCACCATTTCCATGAAGGGTGAGGAAATCTCCTTCGGCGATATCATCATCAATACGGGCGCGGATGCCAGCGCCGGACAGGTCAAGGTCAACGGCGTGGTCGATGGCCGTCTCGATCTTTCGGTCGCGCTTTCCAATCTGCCGCTGGCGCTCGCCAATACGTTCAAGCCGGAACTGGGCCTTGGCGGCACGGTGAACGGCACGGCCCGCATCACCGGCACCAAGGAAGCGCCCAATGTCGCCTTCGACATGGCGGCGCGCGGCGTGACGGCAGCCGAGCTCAAGAAGCAGGGCATTGCCGCACTCAATGCCGATGCCAAGGGCACTTCCGCGAATAACCGGCTCAATGTCGATGCGCATGTCACCGGGGGCGGCGGCATTGATGTTCGCGCCAATGGCGGCGTGCCGCTCGGTAAGGGCGACCTTGCCGTCGACGTCAATCTCGCCAATCTTCCGCTGGCGGCGCTGAACGGTGCGGTCAAGGGACAGGATCTCGCGGGCAATGTCACCGGAACGGCACGTGTCACCGGACCGCTCACCAATCCGGGGGCAACGTTCAACCTGCGCGGCACCGGCCTTGCCGCCAAGCCGCTGCGCGAGAACGGGCTTGCGCCGCTCACCTTGCAGGCTGCGGGCAGCTATGCAGCCATGGCCCTCGACTTTTCGTCTGTGACCGTCGACGGTCCGCGCGGCCTCAACGTCACCGCTAACGGCAAGGTGCCGTTTTCGGGGCAGGGGCTCGGCGTCAATGTCAATGGCAGCATTCCGCTGGCGCTTGCCAACCGTTTCCTGGCGGATCGCGGCGCGCAGGCAAACGGCACGCTGACGCTGACGGCAAGCGTTTCCGGCGGCTTCGACCGTCCGCAACTGCGCGGCATGTTCTCCACCAATGGGGCAACCTTCGTCGATCCCGACACAAATGTCCGCTTGAACAATATCAATGTCATGGGCAGCATGGATGGCGAAACCATCACGCTGCGCCAGGTCAATGCCGCGCTTGGCAGCGGCGGATCGGTTTCCGCCAGCGGCACGATCTCGACCAATGCGGCGGCGAATTTCCCGGCCAATATCGATATCAAGCTTGATCGCGCCCGCTATGCCGATGGCAAGCTCGTGGTCGCGACGGTCAATGGCGGGATCACGATCAACGGCCCGCTGATGCGCGATCCGCTGATTTCAGGGCGTATTGATGTTGACCGGGCGGAAATCTCGGTGCCGGAAAATCTCGGCGGCGGCGCGGCCTATGTGCCGGTTCGCCACAAGAACACGCCGAAGAATGTTCAGGTGACGCTCGATCGCGCCAAGGTCGAAACGCGCCGCAGCCGGGTGCCGACCCCGACAGCGCGCCCGACCGTGCCCCGCCTTGATGTTCTCATCAACGCGCCGAACCAGATTTTCGTGCGCGGTCGCGGTCTCGATACGGAGCTGGGCGGACGCCTTCGCCTGACCGGGCCTGTGAGCGATATCAAGCCGGTCGGTTCCTTCGACATGATCCGTGGGCGCATCGGCATTCTCGGCCAGCGCATCACCTTCGATGAAGGCCATGTCACGCTGGTGGGCGATCTCAATCCGCAGCTCAACTTCGTCGCCCGTTCGGAAGGCAATGAAATCACCGCAATCGTGACGGTGACGGGTACGGTCGACAATCTCGACATCAAGTTCTCGTCGACGCCGGAACTGCCGCAGGACGAAGTGCTGGCGCAGCTGATCTTCAAGCGCTCCATCGGCGAATTGTCGGCGTTCCAGATCGCGCAGCTTGCCGCAGCCGCAGCCGAACTTGCCGGCGGTTCCAATAACTCGCTGATGAACAAGCTGCGCGCCGGGACAGGTCTCGATGATCTTGATGTGGTGACGGATGAGAAGGGCCAGACGGCGGTTCGCGCCGGGCGCTATATCCGCGACAACATCTATCTGGGGGTGGAAGCGGGTTCCGGCGGCTCGACCAAGGGCACCGTCAATCTCGACATTACCCGCAATCTGAAGGCCAAGGGCGCGCTGGGAGCGGAAGGCGATTCCAGCGGCGGCATCTTCTACGAAAAAGATTATTGATCGCCGTAAACAATGAATGCGACAGGCCGGGTTTCACGACCCGGCTTTTTGCTGTCCGGGAACAACCCTGAATAGCGCACTGAGGCAAAAGACATAATTTTGCCATCAAAAAGCCGCTTCTGACGCACGCTCGACACATTTGCCTTGATTTTTAAATCGATTGAATGTGGCTGGTCACTGCAATTCTAGCTTTAAACCGCAATTTTCCGACACGTTTGCGCGAGTTGTTTAACCCTTCCTCAACCATAAGAACGCAAATTGATGTTCAATATGGCGGTCGCGCTGCGGCTGTTTTTCAACCCTCGTTTCATCCCTTGTTTCAGGGCCAGTTGCATGTCGAAGTCGCGTGATGATCTAAGCCGCCGCCATTTCCTTTTGGGTACCGGAGCCGTTCTCCTCACCGGCGCTGCCGGTTGTTCGCAGACGATGGACATGTCTGCCTTCCAGATGAATATCGACCCGATGTCGACGGGCGGCATCACGCCGATGCGTCCGCAGATCAGCGTTGACCGCGACATCACCACGCCGGACGTCATGTACGCCGCCGTGCAGGAGGGACCGTACTCGCTGCCGGCGATCCCCTATCAGAAAGTGCCGAAGGAGTTCCGCCGCCAGATCGTGCCGGACCCGACGGGACAGGCGCCGGGAACCATTGTGGTCAGCCTCAAGGACCATCTTCTCTATTACGTGCTGCCGGGCGGCGAAGCGCTGCGTTATGGCATCGGGATCGGCAAGGCGGGTTTCGAGTGGTCGGGACGCGCCAATGTCCAGTACAAGAAGCAATGGCCGGTCTGGACGCCGCCGCCGGAAATGATCCAGCGCAAGCCGGAACTGGCAAAATATCGCAACGGCCAGGAACCCGGACCGCAGAACCCGCTCGGCGCGCGCGCGCTCTATATTTTCCAGAATGGCCGCGATACGGGCTACCGCATCCACGGCTCGCCGGAATGGTGGTCGATCGGCCAGTCCATGTCGTCCGGCTGTATCCGCCTGATGAACCAGGACATTATCGACCTTTACAACCGTGTGCAGGGTAAGGCGCCGATCATCGTAGCGTAAGTACTTGGTTTGCCGGAACGAAAAAGGCCGCGCCTGATCAGGCGCGGCCTTTTCTATTTCAGTGTCAGCACGATTATTCGAAGCGCACCGACTTCGGCATAGCCTCGCCAAGCTCGACGAAATGGCGCAGCTCGGCGCGCAGGATTTCAGCCGAAGCCATATGAACCTGGCGCTGCGGCGCGCTGTCGTTCTGCGCGATCTGGGTGGATACGCCCGGCATGACGAACGCTCCTGCGGTCAGGACGAGGGCGGCGGCAATGCCGAGACGTCGTTCGGTTCTGGCCTGCATTTCTATCTCCTTGCGCCGATGGGCGGCGACTAAAATCTCGAATCACGTTCATTCGCAAGACGCTGGGACTTTTCCGGCCCGTGTCGGGTCAGTGAAAAGTCGCGCGCTGCGTAAAATTCAAAGCGCTGTCGATGGCATGGACCGGTATTGGCAGCAAAGTCTGGCCGAAATCGGCCAGCGTCCCGGCAAAATTGCGCGCGGCCTCTGCCACATCGTCGCAGCGCCGCGGGCAGGCGATGGCCGCCAGGCACGTATCGAGCAGCAGCGCGTCCTGATTCTGGAGGCCGGAAATCAGCCCCAGCGTCAGGCATTCCTCGCGGCAGACATGGTGTGAATCGAAGGGAAAGGCGCGCAGCGGACAGACCGCGCAATGACGCAGGACGCGGATGGAATGCGACAGCTCGCCCACCGCCTGTTTCGCCTCGGAAGGTCCGAGCAGTTCCGAATAGAGACCCCAGGTCATTTCCCACGGAATGATGGAACCCGTTTCGAAACCCGCGATCCAGCGGCGATAGCCTTCCAGCACCAGCTTTTCCGGCAGGCGGTCGAAATAGCCCGCGCTGTTGGCGCCGTTCAATTGGGATATGCGCATATTCATGCGGGCCTCCCCGAAAAGAGACCGGACGGGGAAATATGCCCACAGGCAAAGGCCGTCGCAGAAGCGGAAACCTGCCTGCTGCGCGAGGGCTGTTCCGTTTCCCCCCGCATATTGTGATATCCGGCCGGCAAGAGACCCGGCTGCCGATGCGTAGTTCTAAAGGGCAGCCCGTCAATATTTGCGGACCGGCATTCGCCGAGACCAACCATAGGGTCCTCCAATCGAAAGGGTTCAAGGCCCAGACATCAAAGGTCGTACAAAGATTTGCACCATGCATAAAAGCCTCCAATTTAACTGGAGTCAACAGGTATAGTTTAAAATTATTTTATATATCAATAATTTAGAATTATTCTATACTATTTTTATCATGTTTACAGTGTCCGGAAAGGAACGCAACCGCTGCGGGGGTTCAGCGGTTGCGGCATACGGGCGCATGCGCGGAGGGAGAGGGTCGCATATCACACGCCCGCTGCTGGGGATCGAGGCCCTTCGGCCTCGAAATGCGCGATATGCCGGTCAGTGGCCGGAATGTTCGTCCTTTTTCCCGTTCTGCGCCGTCACCGGAAAGTCGATGGTGACCTTGCCCGCCTTTTCAAATTCCAGCGTGACCGGAACGGTCTCGCCTTCCTTGTAAGGCTTCTCCGGCTGGATGAACATGAGGTGATAGCCGCCGGATTTCAGCTCGACCGTTGCACCCGCCGGAATCTCCAGACCGCCTTCAATCGGGCGCATCTTCATCACGTCGTTCTGCATCGACATTTCGTGGATTTCAACGCGCTTGACGTCTTTGGTGGTCACGGAAACCAGCTTGTCGGCTTCCTTGCCGTCATTGGCGATGGTGAGAAACCCGCCAGCAACCTTGGCGCCGGGAACCATGGCGCGCACCGAGGGAGCCGTGATTTCCAGTTCACCGAGCTTGGTCGGTGCCGCCGCCTGCATGGAGGCATGGTCCATCTTGCCCATCTGGCCATGATCGCCGTGACCGCCGCCGTGTTCGCCGTGTTGGTCATCGGCACCGGCGGCCTTCACCAGAAGCTGCGGCGCGGGATGTTCGAGATCGTGCGGGTTCTGGCCGTCCTTCGGCACTTCCGTCCAGGCAACCGATGCGGTGCTTCCGCAAAGCTGCGTCACGGGGAAGGAAAGCGTCGTGTCCTTGTCGAACTTGGCGAGCTGGCCGACGACGGTGAACTCGTCATAGAAATCGCCCGGCAGGTTGCCATCGGTGAAGCGGACTTCCTTTACGCCGGAGGTCACATCCTTGCCGTGCACCTTGTAGCTCCGGGCATAGTCGCCCTTGACGATCTCGATCTTCCATCCGGCCTTGACCTGCGGCTGCGCCGAGAGGAAGCCTTCGGGAAGCTCGATCTTCACTTCGGTCGTGGCCATGCCGTCGCAGCCATGTGGCACGCGGAAGGTCGCCTTGTAGAAGCTGCCCGCCTTGGCTTCGCTTTGGTCGAGGGAGGAGTGGGCGTTGGCGATGCCGGCGGAAACGCAGGCGGCAGCGAGCGAAATCGCCGATGCGAAAAGACGATGGTTCTTCATTGTTTCAAACCTGAATAATCATTGATAGGCACGCCGATACAGGGTTCGGGCGCGTTCATTCCGAATGCGGGGGCATTCGTTCAAAAGATCATATTCAGGCGAGAGGCGGCGCTTGCGGCGGTGCCGATGGCGGATAGGGGCTGTGCCGCAGGATCGGTTGCGGCGGCACGATGCCGGTTGCCATCGCGACATGCGGGGCGGCACCGGTGGAACCGGCAGGCGCCGGACACAGGAAGGCTGCAGAAATCCGGCAGGCTTCGCAACTATTGTTGTCCAGATGCCTGTCGTGACCCTGTTGGTTGGGATCGGAGCCATGATCGCCGATGCAGAGCACCGGATAGCTGCCGTCCGGCAACTGGTATTGTGCGATCTGATAACCGTCGGGTGCATTGAGATTGACGGGCTTGTGTGCAAAGGCGACGAACATCAGGGCGAATACGCTGAGGATGCGTATCGCCAGAGACATCCGGTATGGGCCGATGCTCGTCTTCAACTCAAAGCTTCTCCATTCAAGCCGAGTTTACCTAGCCTATGAGAGCCGTCTTTGCCAAGCATCAAACAGAAACGGCGCGAATTGGTCGCGCCGTTTCTGCTTTCCAGCGGTCGGGGGAGGATGCGCTGGACGTCAGGACGGATGCGCTCGGTTCGCGCTTCCGCCCCGTTTGATCCATGCGGGTCAGAGGATCACCGGTTTGTTTTACGCATGTCTTTCTCCCAAAACTGGTTCCCGCGTTTGGGAGACATGCTCTAGATCGCCCGCTTCTTCATCTGTTCGGCGATATAGTCCGCCTGACGGATGGCGAGCGCCACGATGGTCAGGGTCGGGTTTTCCGCCCCGCCGGTGGTGAACTGGCTGCCGTCGGAAACGAACAGGTTCTTGATGTCGTGTGTCTGCCCGTGCTTGTTCACCACGCCATCCTGCGGCTTTTCGCTCATCCGGTTGGTGCCGAGATTGTGCGTCGAGGGATAGGGCGGCGTCGGGAAGGTGCGGATCGCGCCGACGGCTTCGTAAAGCGCCTTGCCCTGCGCATAGGCATGGTTGCGCATGGCAATATCGTTCGGGTGATCGTCATAATAGACATCGGGAACCGGCAGGCCGTGTTCGTCCTTCACATCCTTGCTGAGCGTGATGCGGTTTTTCTCCTGCGGCATGTCTTCGCCGACGATCCACAGGCCCGCCATGTTGACATAATCGTCGAGCGCCGAGGCGAAGCCGCGCCCCCAGCCGCCGGGATTGAGGAAAGCCGCCATGAAGGGCAGGCCGAGCGAGATGGTTTCCATCTCGTAGCCGCCGACGAAACCGCGTTTCGGATTATGCGCGGCCTCGTCGCGGATGATGCCTGCCATGGTGGTGCCGCGATACATGTGCACCGGCTTTTCAAACGAGGCATAGACCGAGCCGGTGGTGTGGCGCATATAGTTGCGCCCGACCTGTCCCGATGAATTGGCAAGGCCATCCGGGAATTTCGACGAGGCCGAGTTCAGCAGCAGGCGCGGGCTTTCGATCGAATTGCCCGCCACGCAGACGACGCGCGCTTTCTGGAAATGCTGCTTGCCGTCCTTGTCGGCATAGAGCACGCCCGTCACCTTGCCCGCCGCATTGTGCTCGATCTTGAGCGCCGTGCATTCCGGGCGAACTTCCAGCTTGCCGGTTTCCTCACCCTTCGGGATTTCCGTATAGAGCGTCGACCATTTCGCGCCCCATTTGCAGCCCTGGAAGCAGAAGCCGGTCTGCTGGCAGCCCATGCGGTCATCGCGCGGGGCGGAGTTGATCGCCATGCGGCCCGTATGGCATTCCTTGTAGCCGAGCTTGTCGGCGCCCGCCTTCAGCACCTTGAAATTGTTGTTGCCGGGCAGGCCCTCGATCCCGTTGGTGCGGGTGACGCCCATCTTGTCTTCCGCCTTGGCGTAATAAGGCTCCAGTTCGGCGAGCGTTATCGGCCAGTCGAGCAGGTTCGCCCCCTCGACCTTGCCGTAATGGGTAAGCGCCTGGAACTCGTAATCCTGAAAGCGCAGCGATGCGCCCGCCCAGTGCGTGGTGGTGCCGCCGACCGCCTTTACGATCCATGCGGGCAGGTTCGGGAAATCGTGCGACACGCGCCAGCTGCCCGATGTGGTGCGCTTGTCGAGCCAGGCGAGCTGGTCGAAACTGTCCCATTCGTCATTGATGAAATCTTCGAACTCGTGGCGTTTGCCCGCTTCCAGAATAACGACGTCGATGCCTTTCTGGGCCAGTTCGTTGCCGAGCGTGCCGCCGCCTGCACCCGAGCCGATGATGACGACGACCTTGTCGTCCTTGAGATCATATGGAGCAGCCATTGTTTCCTCCCAATGCTTTCCCGTTTCCGCAAGACGTGATGCGTCTGCCGGACGGTGTGCCGCTTTGAAATTGGTATGTTGCGCCGGGGCGCTTACAGCCATTCGATATCGTCGAAGCCGCGCTGGATGTAGCCGCCCTTGGAATAGGCCTCGCCCTCGTAGCCGAAGAGCGGCCAGATTTCCTTCTGGTTGTAGAGGCCGGTGACAAGCCCGCTACGCACCTTCTGGAAGAAGGGGCTCTTCTCGATATCGCGCAGGATCGCGACGCGCTCCTCCTCCCAGCCAAGCCCAAGATAGCCTCCGGCTCCCGCCCGCTTGTCCAGATCGGCAACACCGTCCTCGATCAGCTTCTTGAGCGTCTCGTCCTTGGCGGAATCCGCGTCATAGGGCTTGACGGCGATGGCGTAGAAACGGTCGGGCAGCTTGTCATGCGGGTAGATGTCGCGCGCAAGCTGGATCAGGGTCGCCATGGTTTCGGGCTTGAGCGTGGTGCTCTCAAGCGCCCATGCGAATTGCGGGCAGATGACGGCATTGCCGCTGATGACCAGCATGGCGCCGAGGCTGAGCCCCGCGCCGCGCTTGAGAATGTCGCGGCGCGACAGCGTCTTTTTCTCCCGGGTGGAAAGACCGTCGAAAACGGTTGTCATTCGGTTCTCCTCCATTGCTTGCCCGTCCGGAATGGGCGGGCTGGCTGTTTGCGCTGCCGGGGCGGGCCCCGGAAACGCTGGCGTTCATCGTCTTGCGGGCCGCTCCTCCCGGCCATGGAAGACGATGGGCGCGGCCTACTGGTAACGGCCGCCGCGTTGCAGAACTTCGATCTTGTAGCCGTCCGGGTCTTCCGCGAAGAAGAAGCGGGCAAGCTGCACGCCATTGTTCTTGAAATCGACAAGCTTGCCGACCTTGAAGCCAAGTTCCGTGAAGCGGGCATGTTCGGCATCGACGTCATCGACCACGACGGCGAGATGGCCATAACCATCGCCCAGATTGTATGGCTCGGTGCGACCCTTGTTGACCGTCAGCTCCACTTCGAAATCGGCTTCGGCATTGCGCAGATAGATCAGCGTGAAGGTTTCGAAATCGATGCGCTCGGCAATATCGAGGCCAAAGGCCCGGTTGTAGAAGGAAACGGATTTTTCCTCGTCGAGAACACGGATCATCGAATGAATGGCTTTGGCCACAAGCTACTCCTGTTTCTTTCGCCGCTTCGTCAAATGCGGCTTGCGATTGTCTTGCTGGTTGTCGATTATGGAAGAAAAAACCACGGCGTGGTGGCAATCGGCTACCACAGCCAAGTTCGTGCTCTTAATGAATGGAGGAACCCATGTGCAAGGTTTTCGCCGAGCAGGACCCGGAAGGCTACCGGCAGATCAATCGCTCCGTGCGCATAGGCGGCCATTCCACCAGCATTCAGCTGGAGGCCACCTTCTGGCGCCTGCTGGACGAGATCGCGGCCAGCCAGAACCTGACCACGCCGCGCTTCATCTCGACGCTTTACGATGAGGCGCTGGAGGCCAATGGCGCGATCCCCAACTTCGCCTCCATGCTGCGCACGACCTGCGCGCTCTATCTCATGGGCCATCGCCCCGAAGCTGCCGTCTGCGAGGAAGCGGCCTGAACAGGCCCGGCCAGGGGCATTGGCCTTTTGATCAAAAGGGAATAGGGGAGTAGGGGAATAGGGCAGTAAGGCAGTAGGGCAATATGTTCTCATACATACTCCTTTACTCCCCTATTCCCTTACTGCCTTCACTAAAGGAATCGAAATGGCAAGCGTAACACGCGAACAGGTTCAGGAGCGGCTGCAGGCCGTAACGGGACCGGATTTCGAAAGCGATGTCGTGTCGCTCGGACTGGTGTCGGATATTTTCATTGCCGACGGCAAGGTCTTCTTCTCCATCACGGTTCCGGCAGAACGCGCCGACGCGCTGGAGCCGATGCGGCTTGCTGCCGAAAAGGCCGTGAAGGAAATTCCGGGCGTCACCGGCGCACTGGTCACGCTCACGGCGGAAAAGAAGGGCGGGCGCACCAGCGACGACGCGCCGCCGCCACCCAGACCGCAACCGGCACCGCGGCCCGTCGCCGTTTCGGGACAGGGCGCACACGCACATGGCCATGCGCATGCGCCGCAGCCGCAGCGCGCGGCGGCGAAGCCGGGCATTCCGGGCGTCGGCGCGATCATCGCCGTTGCATCGGGCAAGGGTGGCGTCGGCAAGTCGACCACGGCGGTCAATCTGGCGCTCGGCCTTGCCGCCAATGGGCTGAAGGTCGGCATTCTGGACGCCGATATTTACGGGCCGTCCATGCCGCGCCTGCTCGGTCTTTCCGGCCGTCCGGAAGCGATTGAGGGCCGCACGCTGAAGCCGATGGAAAATTACGGCGTCAAGGTCATGTCCATGGGCTTCATGGTTGATGAGGAAACGCCGATGATCTGGCGCGGGCCGATGGTCATGTCGGCGCTGACACAGATGCTGCGCGAAGTCGCCTGGGGCGAGCTTGACGTGCTGGTGGTCGACATGCCGCCCGGCACCGGCGACGCACAGCTTACCATGGCGCAGCAGGTGCCGCTGGCGGGCGCCGTTATCGTTTCGACACCGCAGGACCTGGCGCTGATCGATGCGCGCAAGGGGCTGAACATGTTCCGCAAGGTGGATGTGCCGCTTCTCGGCATCGTCGAGAACATGAGCTATTTTATCGCGCCCGACACCGGCGCGCGCTACGATATTTTCGGCAACGGAGGCGCGCGCAGGGAAGCCGAACGGCTGAACGTGCCGTTCCTCGGCGAAGTGCCGCTGCACATGGATGTCCGCGCCTATTCGGACGCCGGCACGCCGATCACGGTCAAGGACCCGGACAGCGAACACGCGAAAATCTATCGCGAGATTGCCCGGAAGGTTTGGGAAAACATGAAGGGCGGCAAGAGCGCCCGCGCAGCGCCGGCGATTGTGTTCGATTAAGGGGTTAAGGCAGTAGGGCAGTAAGGCAGTATGTTAAGGGAATAGGGGAGTAAGGGAGTAGGGGAATATGTTTTGGTTGCGGACGACCGCAACGCACATATCCTTCTCTGCCCTACTGCCCTACTGCCCTACTGCCCTACTGCCCTACTGCCCTACTGCCCTACTGCCCTACTGCCCTACTGCCCTACTGCCCTACTGCCCTACTGCCCTACTGCCCTACTGCCCTACTGCCCTACTGCCCT
>NZ_JAGPOU010000006.1:0-246256 GCF_018066705.1 Ochrobactrum sp. AP1BH01-1
AGGGACGCATCAGTCTGCCGCTAGCAGCGTCGCCGCCCTCGTTGTGGCGCCATATAGACCCCACCTAACAAAACTGTCAACGACCAATCATAACTTTTTCCAAAAATTCTTTCCACAGCCAAGGAACAAGACAAAGCCACTCAAGCGGCCCCTTATATACGCGTCCATCCCGGCTTAGGCGGAGAGCCATCCCATCCGGTCCGCCACATCATTCGCCAATGCGCGCACTCGCCTGCCCATGTCTTCTATAATATCGGGGCGCGCCTCGGCAGCCATCATCGATAGGGCAATGCCGGCTGCTGGATGGAATGGCCTGTCGCAGATCGCTGCGCCAATGCAAAACATGCCTTCGCGCAACTGGCCATTATCCAGCGAATAGCCTCTTGCTCTTGCTTCCGCCATCTCGGCTTCCAGAACCTTGAGCGAAGGCGCGCTCGCCGGTGTAATCAGTTCCGGCCATTCGGACGGCAGATGGCGTGCCAGTTCCTGTGGCGACATTGCTCCCAGCATGGCCTTGCCGGTCGCAGTGAAAACAGCAGGAACCCGCATGCCGATACGGAACGTGATCCCCAGCGGCGCTGCCGAGTTGCGGCAGGAGAGATAAATGACATCCGGGCCTTCGAGGTGCGAGAGCGTCAACGTATGTGCGCCGAGGCCATCCGCCTCCGCAACCGCCTCATGAAATGCATCAACGATGTCGCTGCCTGCCATGAACACATTGGCCCAGCGCACCGATTGCGGCCCCATCGCAAAGCTTCCGTCGCTGTTGAGTTTCAACAGCTTGAGATGCACCAGCGTCTGGCAAAGCCCATGCACGCTGCTTTTCGGCAAACCGGTCCGGCGGGCGAGATCGGAAAGCTTGAGCCCATCCGCCGATCCCTTGCCGCCCTCCTGCGCGAACTTCGCGATCTGATCCATGATTTGTGCCGCACGCATAACTGCCGGCACCAGTTTCTGGGAACTCTCTTCGTCACTCGCCGTTTTCGTCATAGCCTTGCCATTCGCCTCATCGACCGCATGATTAACCGTTTGACTTTGGTAGCGGCGGCCTGTTTAATTCAAAATATCGTAAGCTGTTCAATATACTGAACACGCTTTCTCTGCAAGACTGGGATGGAAAACCACTATGCTCGCTTTGAAAGACCCTTTGCTGCTCAAATCGCAATGCCTTGTTGACGGGCGCTGGATAGACGCCACGGACGGAGCCAAGATCGACGTGACCAATCCGGCAGACGGTTCGGTCATCGGCACGGTTCCTTCCCTTTCCGTCGCGACCATCAAGGAAGCTATCGACGCTTCGGCAAAGGCTTTTCCAGCATGGGCCGCCAAGACCGCCAAGGAACGCGCGGCCATCTTGCGCAAATGGTTCGATCTCATCGTTGCCAATGCCGACGATATTGCTCTTATCATGACATCCGAACAGGGCAAGCCGCTTGCTGAAGCCCGCGGCGAAGTTCTTTATGCCGCATCATTCATCGAATGGTTCGCAGAGGAAGCAAAGCGCGTCTATGGCGACACCATCCCTGCCCCGCAGGCCGGGCAGCGCCTGACGGTCATCCGCCAGCCGGTCGGCGTCACCGCCGCCATCACGCCGTGGAACTTCCCCGCCGCGATGATCACACGCAAGGCAGCGCCTGCCCTTGCTGCCGGTTGCACCATGATCGTTCGCCCCGCCGACCTCACGCCGCTGACGGCACTGGCGCTCGGGGTCCTGGCCGAAAAGGCCGGCATCCCGGCAGGCGTTCTGCAGATCGTAACCGGCAAGGCCCGCGAAATCGGCGCCGAACTGACGAGCAATGAAACCGTGCGCAAGCTCTCCTTCACCGGTTCGACGGAAGTTGGCCGCCTGCTGATGGCGCAGTGCGCCCCGACCATCAAGCGCATCTCGCTGGAGCTTGGCGGCAATGCGCCGTTCATCGTGTTCGACGATGCCGATCTCGATGCCGCCGTCGACGGCGCCATGATTTCCAAGTATCGCAATGCGGGCCAGACCTGTGTCTGCGCCAACCGCATCTACGTGCAGCGCGGGATTTACGACAAGTTCGCCGAAAAGCTTGCGGCCAAGGTCAAGGAACTCAAGGTCGGCAACGGCACCGAACCGGGCGTCGTCATCGGGCCGATGATCGAGCCGAAGGCCATCACCAAGGTCAAGGCACATATCGACGATGCCGTCTCCAAGGGTGCGAAGCTTATCACCGGCGGCAAGGAACTGGGTGGGCTGTTCTTTGAACCCGGCGTCCTGACGGGCGTGACCCCGGACATGATCGTCGCCAAGGAAGAAACTTTTGGTCCGCTGGCCCCGCTCTTTGCCTTCGACACGGAAGAAGAAGTCATCGCCATGGCGAATGACACGATCTTCGGGCTGGCCGCTTATTTCTATACGGAGAATTTCAGCCGCGCGATCCGTGTCAGCGAAGGACTGGAATACGGTATGGTCGGCCACAATACCGGACTCATTTCCAACGAAGTCGCGCCTTTTGGCGGCGTAAAGCAGTCCGGCCTCGGCCGTGAGGGCTCCAAATACGGCATCGAGGAATATCTCGAAACCAAATACATTTGCAGCGCTTACAAGCGCTAGAAGACACTGCTTTCCATTCCGTTCCTCTGAAAGCAGTGTCAAAGAAGGCGGCGCGCATTGTTCGCGCCGCCTTTTTTATTTATAGACGGTCCAACCGCTAATATGGCCTTGGCCAAGGAACTCCGGAAAATATATGCTGCGCCGCCTTTACGACTGGACGATTTCGCTCGCTGCAAGAAAATCCGCCGAATGGTGGCTTGCCATCATTGCCTTTGTGGAAAGCTCGGTTTTTCTTGTCCCCGCCGATGTCCTGTTTCTGCCCATGGCGCTTGCGAGGCCCGAACGCGCCTGGCGCTACGCTTTCATCGCGACGGTTTCCTCCGTCCTCGGCGGCATTGCGGGCTGGTATCTCGGCTATCACGCCTATGAACAGATCGCCAAGCCGGTGCTCGAAATGTACGGCAAGCTGGACACGTTCGAGCAATTGCGCGGCACGACCAGCGCCGACGCCATCCTGCTGATGCTCATCACCTCCGGCCTGGCGCACCTGCCGCCGATCAAGGTGGTGACGATCCTGTCGGGTGCAGCCGGCATCAATATCTGGCTGTTCATTGCATCGGCCATCGTTGCGCGCGGTGCGCGTTTCTATTTTCTGGCCTGGCTGCTGCGCCGTTACGGTGAACCGATCCGCGGATTCATCGAAAAGCGCCTCGGCCTGATCGCAAGTCTGGTCGCTGTGGTCTTGATCGCGCTCTTCTTTGCTGTGAAATATCTTCATGCCTGAGCGGTTCGCCCAATCCCGGTCAAAATAAATTGCTTGGAGACATGCAGATTTTTTCGCTTAGCACTACAGTTGCAAATTCGTCGGGCCGTGGCGAAAGGAGTGATTTTCGAGTACCGGAGCGGAGCGTACTTAAAGGTACGTGAGCACCGGAAAACAGACACAGCGCTCTTTGCAGCCCGACATCACGAATTTGCAACTGTGGTGTTATGTTTATCTCGAGCATGTCTCCCAAAAGTGGGAACCGGTTTCGGGATAAAGACATGCGACAACCGCTCTAAAGAGCCTTTTCAGGGAATCCCATATGGCGTTTGCACTCAATAATCCGGTTGGCAAAGTTCAGGCATGGACCGCGGGCATCATGACCATCGGCCTTGCCGCAACTGTCGGCACGGCACTGGGTTTCGAGCATCTGGCCGGCTTCATGCCCTGCAAGCTCTGCCTTGAACAACGCACGCCTTATTATATCGGGGGCCCGGTTCTGGCGGCTGCATGGGTCTCTTATGGCTTGAAATGGCCGCCGGTCCTGACACGCGGCCTGATCCTGATCGGGGCGCTGCTGATGACCTTCGGCCTGGCCCTTGCCGTCTATCATACCGGCGTTGAACTGAAATACTGGCCGGGACCATTGGATTGCAGCGCTGCAACAATGAAAGTCACGCTGGATGCGGGTAATCTGCTGAGCGATCTGAATACGCATCCGCCAGCATGCGACAGCGCACCGGGCCACTTCCTCGGCCTGTCCTTTGCCGGATGGAACGTCGTCGCAAGCCTGCTCTTTGCAGCCATCGGCTACTACGGCGCATTTGCAAAAACTGGGAAGTAAGAACGGGAAGCTGTAGGGGCGTTTTCTTCTTTTATCACATGTCGTTATCGCAAGACCGCTGCGCCCTTTTGCGCAACGTGCTCAAGTGTTTGAATCGAAAAGCGGCAGGCTGTGGCGAAAATGGTGATTTTCGAGTACCGGAGCGGAGTGTACTTACGCATATTCCCGAAAAGTTGCAGACTTTTCGGATAAGAATATACGAATAAAAGCTACATGAGCACCGGAACGCAGACAAATTGCCATTTGCAGACCGGCATGGCGACTTTTGGAACAGACACTAAGGTTCCAGTTCGACATCCCAATACAGAAAATCGAGCCAGCTATCGTGAAGATGGTTGGGCGGGAAAAGGCGACCATTATTGTGCAGGTCCTGCACGGTCGGCATGACCGGCTTCTGGCGCGGCCACATATGCGCCACGGCGGGCATCATGCCGCCCTTGCGCAGATTGCAGGGTGAACAGGCGGCGACCACATTTTCCCACGTCGTCTCGCCGCCATGGCAACGCGGGGTAACGTGATCAAAGGTCAGGTCATGCGGCGAACCGCAATACTGGCACTCGAAACGATCACGCAGGAAAACGTTGAAGCGCGTGAAAGCCGGATAACGCGGCGGCTTTACATAATCCTTCAGGCAGATCACGCTCGGAACGCGCATGGAGAACGATGGCGAGGAAACGATATGATCGTATTCCGCCACGATATTCACGCGTTCGAGAAACACCGCCTTGATCGCATCCTGCCAGGACCACAGTGACAGGGGATAATAGCTGAGCGGACGGTAATCCGCGTTCAGAACCAGCGCGGGCAAGCCACTGGTCGAGACGGTTCTGGGCGAGACGGCAACATTCAAGGGCGCACCTCCTTCAGAGCAACTCCGAAAAAGGGCGAAATGGCTCTCCATGCGGAATTGCGCTTTCATCGAAGCGCCGCGCGTCCATTTTGGGCGCAACAACGACGCTCCAATCTCGTGAAGACGGTGCGGCGATGCGCAGACAAATCAAGCTTCTGCGAATCGAAATACCGTCATCAGCCGATGTGGATAATGTAAGCCCGACGTGACAGGATTGTGAAGCGGAAACGCATTTATGCTTCGGGAAACACGCAATATTTACAAGAGCGGCGCGGCCTCGCGTCCCTTGATTGCGGCATAATAGGCCCAGAACAATCGCGCCGCCACGCCGCGCCACGGCGCCCAGTCTTCCGCCAGCTTGCGAAGCGCGACTGCATCGGGCCGGGTTTCGTGGGCGAAGGCGTGGCCGACAGCCGCCTGCAACGCCACATCGCCGGCCGGAAACACGTCCGGATGACCGGCAGAAAACAGAAGGTAGACTTCCGCCGTCCACGGACCGATGCCCCTGATCGCCGTCAGCGCGGCGATCGCTTCCTCAGCGGGCAGGTCACAGAGACCGTGCAAGTCCAGAGCACCTTCGGCAAGTGACTGGCTCACAGCCAGAAGCGTTCTTTGCTTGGGACGCGACAGTCCTGCCAAACGCCATGCCTCCTTCCCGCCCGCAATATAAGCTTCAGGCGTCAGCGGATCGATCGCCTGTTTCAGCCGCGCCCATATTGCGGCCGCACTGGCGGTCGAAACCTGCTGCGCGACGATAATGGAGGCAAGACTCTCAAAACCGGGTGGTGAACGGCGCAGCGGCACCGCATGGGAGCGGCTGCGTATATCCGCCAGCCGCTCATCGGTCAGCACCAGCGCGTCAAGCCCCGCCGCAATGTCGTCCAGACTGTCTATTCGCCGCATCGCACTGTCTTCCTTTATTCGCTGGCACATCGTAGCAATGCACCCAGATGACAATCAACTGACTCTGGCAACCGACTCCGGCTAATGACCATGACCCGACCCGTCTTTCGCTTCGCGCCAAGCCCCAATGGACAATTGCATCTCGGCCATGCCTATTCCGCGCTTCTCAATGCGCGTATGGCGGAGGAACATGACGGGCGTTTTCTCCTGCGCATGGAAGATATCGACACCGCGCGCTGTACGCCTGCGCTGGAAAAAGGCATTTACGACGATCTGGGCTGGCTTGGCCTGACCTGGGAAACACCTGTACGCCGTCAGTCGGAGCATTTCGGCGAATATCGCAACGCCCTCACCAAACTTGCCGACAAGGGCCTCGTCTATCCGGCCTTCCTCAGCCGTGGCGAGGTGCGCGAGCGGATTGGCGAAGCTTTCGCCAAGGGCGAGGACTGGCCGTCCGACCCGGACGGAACGCCGCTCTATCCGCAGGGCGAGCGCGATCTGTCCGAAAAGGAACAGATGGAACGCATTGCTTCAGGCATGTCCTATGCCTGGCGGCTCAATATGGACAAGGCGCTTGCCGCCGCGGGCGAACCGCTGGCATGGAATGAAAGCGGAGCGGGTCCGGATGGCGAAACGGGAAAGATCGCTGCCAATCCGTCCCGCTGGGGCGACGTGGTGATAGCGCGCAAGGACACGCCGACCAGCTATCACCTCTCTGTTGTGGTGGACGATGCCCTGCAAGGCATTACCCATGTCGTGCGCGGGCGAGATCTTTTTCACGCAACATCCGTGCACCGGCTCCTTCAGAAACTTCTCGGCCTGCCGGAGCCGCACTATCATCACCACGATCTGGTACTGGGCGATGATGGATTGAAACTGTCAAAAAGCCGGATGGATACGGCGCTTGCATCGCTGCGGGAGCAGGGCTTTACGCCTGACGACATTCGCGCCAAGCTCAAGCTCTGAAATGATTTTCGCCGCAGCGTCACAGATGATGTGCCCGCGCACCGATTGACGAAAGCGCCCCGAAACGGTTCATAGGCGGGAAGGAGCCGCATTGAAAAATGCGGCAGTGCATTCGTTTATTCTGAAGGAGGCCAAGCAATGAGCAATTACGTCGAAATCGAAGGTTTGCGTGTTGCCCCCGAACTGGTGGAATTTCTGGCCAAGGAAGCCGCGCCCGGCACCGGCGTGGAGCCGGAAAAATTCTGGAAGGGCTTTGCCGCAATCATTCGCGATCTTGCTCCGAAAAACCGCGCCCTCCTCGCCAAGCGCGACGAAATGCAGGCGAAAATCGATGCCTGGTACAAGCAGAACCGTGACAAGGGCTACACGCAGGCCGAATACCAGCAGTTCCTGAAGGATATCGGCTATCTCCTGCCGGAAGGCGGCGAGTTCAAGGTTTCGACCGCCAATGTCGATCCTGAAATCACCCATATCGCCGGCCCGCAGCTCGTCGTCCCGGTCATGAATGCACGCTATGCGCTCAACGCCGCCAATGCGCGCTGGGGCTCGCTCTATGATGCGCTGTATGGCACCGATGCCATTTCCGACGCCGATGGCGCGGAAAAGGGCAAGGGCTACAATCCGAAGCGCGGTGAAAAGGTCATTGCCTGGGCGAAGAACTTTCTCGATGAAAGCGCGCCGCTCGCCGCCGGCAAATGGGCCGATGTCGCCGGTCTCGCAATCAAGGACGGCAAGCTTGAAATCAAGCTGACCAATGGCTCGACAACGGCGCTGAAGGATGAAAGCCAGTTCAAGGGCTATAATGGCGACGCCGCCGGCCCGACGAACGTGCTTCTCGCCAAGAACAACATGCATGTCGACATCGTCGTCAACGCTGACCACCCGATCGGCAAGACCGATCCGGCCCATATCGCCGATGTGGTTCTGGAGTCGGCCGTCAGCACGATCCAGGATTGCGAGGATTCGATTGCCGCCGTCGATGCCGAAGACAAGGTTGCCGTCTATCGCAACTGGCTTGGCCTGATGAATGGCAAGCTTGAAGACACGTTCGAAAAGAACGGCAAGCAGATGACCCGCCGCCTCAACGGCGACCGCACCTACAAGGCGCCGAACGGTTCCACGCTCACGCTCAAGGGCCGCTCGCTCATGCTGGTCCGCAATGTCGGCCACCTGATGACCAACCCGGCCATTCTCGATGCCGAAGGCAATGAGGTGCCGGAAGGCATCATGGATGCGGCCTTCACCAGCCTGATCGCGCTGCACGACATCGGCCCCAATGGCCGCCACATGAACTCGCGCGAAGGCTCGGTCTATATCGTCAAGCCTAAGATGCACGGGCCGGAAGAAGTGGCTTTCGCCAACGAGCTTTTCACCCGCACGGAAGAAATGCTCGGCATGAAGCCGAACACGCTGAAGATGGGCGTGATGGATGAAGAGCGCCGCACGACCGTCAATCTCAAGGAGGCGATCCGCGCTGCCAAGGATCGCGTCGTGTTCATCAATACCGGCTTCCTCGACCGTACCGGCGATGAGATCCATACCTCCATGGAAGCGGGTCCGATGATCCGCAAGGGCGACATGAAGCAGGCTTCATGGATCGGCGCTTACGAACAGTGGAATGTCGATATCGGTCTGGAATGCGGGCTTTCCGGTCATGCGCAGATCGGCAAGGGCATGTGGGCGATGCCCGACATGATGGCCGCGATGCTGGAACAGAAGATCGCGCATCCGAAGGCTGGCGCCAACACCGCCTGGGTGCCGTCGCCGACCGCCGCTACGCTACACGCCACCCACTACCACCAGATCGATGTTGCCGCCGTTCAGGCGACCCTGAAGAGCCGCCCGCGCGCCAAGCTTGACGATATCCTGTCGGTGCCGGTCGCCAGCCGTCCGAACTGGACGCCGGAAGACATCCAGAAGGAGATCGACAACAATGCTCAAGGCATTCTCGGTTACGTGGTGCGCTGGGTCGATCAGGGCGTCGGCTGCTCCAAGGTGCCGGACATCAACAATGTCGGCCTGATGGAAGACCGCGCAACGCTGCGCATTTCCGCACAGCACATCGCCAACTGGCTCTATCACGGCGTTGTTTCGCAAGCGCAGGTCATGGAAACCATGAAGCGCATGGCCGCTGTCGTGGACAAGCAGAATGAAGGTGATCCGCTCTACCGCCCGATGGCCGCCGATTTCGACACGTCTATTGCCTTCCAGGCAGCTTGCGATCTGGTCTTCAAGGGCCGCGAACAGCCGAACGGCTACACCGAGCCGGTCTTGCATCGCCGCCGCCTGGAGCTGAAGGCGCAAGGCTGATCGGTTTGGAGCGCAGACGTCCCTTCCCTCATCCTGAGGAGCCGTTGAAAACGGCGCATCATCCTGAGATTTTTGAAGGATCGAAGGACGAGGGAAAGCGAACCACGCGCCCCCCCCCCCCTCGCCCTTCGACAAGGTGCTTCGCACCGGCTCAGGATGAGAGGTCATTGCCAAAGCCTCGGGCTTTGATCGTAGAAGCAGATTGAATGCGGCGGGAGAAATCCCGCCGTTTTCGTTTCCGAAATCGCTTGACTCCATTATAATAGATATTAATTCTAATATAATGGAAAACACGATCGAACAACTCGACAACGCCATTGGTCAGAACCTGCGCCACCTGCGTCTGGCACAAGGCATGACACTGGAGGCCTTGGGCGATGCGTCCGGGGTGAGCCGCGCCATGATCTCGCGGATCGAGCGCGGCGAGACAAGCCCCACCGCGCAGCTTCTGGCGCGCATTTGCGCCGCGCTCGGCACGTCGCTCTCAGCCTTTTTCGGCGATGCGGAAGCCCCGCCCTCGCCCTATCTGCCGCATGACCGCCAGCCTGTCTGGCGCGATCCCGATACCGGCTATGTGCGCCGGTCGGTCTCTCCTCCCGGCACCGGCTCGAATGTGGACATGATTGAGGTCGAGTTTCCCGCTGGCGGCAAGGTTTCCTTTGCACCGCAAACCGCCAATGCCGGTATCACGCAGCATATGTGGCTGTTTGCCGGTGAGATGGAAATGACCGTCGGCGACACGCATTACAGTCTGAAGCCCGGCGACTGCCTCTATATGCCCATCATGGCGGGCATCACTTTTCACAATCCGGGCTCGACCGTTGCGCGTTATGCCATTGTGCTCGAACGCCGGAGCGTTCCCTGAAAGGCAGACCGATGATCCACATTCTTGATGCCGAAGAAGCAAGACGCGCCATTCCCGCGCTTGCCGAAATCCTAGCCGATTGTGTCATGGGTGGCGCATCGGTGGGCTTTATGGCGCCGTGCGAACCACAGGATTTCATCCCTTACTGGACCCGCATTGCCCATCAAACCGAGAACGGCGAAACGTTGCTCATCGTTGCCGAACATGAGGGCGAGATTGTCGGCACGGTCCAGCTTGGTCTTGCGCAAATGCCCAATCAGCCGCATCGCGCCGACCTGAAAAAACTGCTCGTCCATCGCAAGGCACGCGGCCTCGGCCTCGCCCGCAAGCTGATGGATGCGGCGGAAACCCAAGCCCGCATGCATGGCAAAACGCTGATCTGTCTCGATACCGCCACCGGCAGCCCCGCCGAAGCGATTTATATGCATCTTGACTGGCAGCCTGCCGGCGTGATTCCCAATTACGCGCTCTTTCCCGATGGCAGCCCCTGCGCTACCACGCTCTTTTATAAAGGCATCTGAAATGACCCTCGTGATCCGCCATGCGACGGAAGCCGATCTCCCTGCCCTGCTTGCGATCTATAATGACGCGGTTGAGAATACGCTCGCCATCTGGAACGAAACGCTCGTCGACCTGGAAAACCGCCGCCAGTGGCTGGAAAATCGCAACCGCGACGGTTTCCCGGTTCTGGTTGCCGAACGCGAGAAGCGGGTCGTCGGCTATGCGAGCTACGGCCCCTTCCGCCCGTTCGAGGGTTTCCGCCACTCATCCGAATTGTCGGTCTACGTGGCGAGCGACGCGCGCGGCGGGGGTATCGGTCGCGCATTACTGGCCGAACTGGTGGAAGAAGCGCGCGAACGAAATGTCCATGTGCTGGTGGCGGGCATCGAAGCGGGCAATGCCGCATCCATCGCCCTGCATAAATCGCAAGGTTTTGAGGATTGCGGAACGCTGAAACAGGTTGGCCAGAAATTCGGCCGCTGGCTCGACCTGACCTTCATGCAGAAGATTCTCTGATCTGTTCAATATAGCTCAATAGAAAACGCAGCGGGTTATTGCCCTGCTGCGTTGTTTTTGTTTATACAAGCGCATTCGCAAGGACCCGGTGAAAGCCCGGGTGGCTCTTCTGGCCGCCTATCCGCCAGACAACGCAACAACATCTCCCATTTTTACAATCGGCCATGTTGAATCGGACGGCTTTCAACGCCCGTCTTCTATTTGCGGAAAATTCAATGACACGTCTTGCTGCCTACCGCCGCGAGTGGTTCTCCAATATTCGCGGCGATATTCTCTCCGGCATCGTCGTAGCACTTGCCCTTATTCCGGAAGCCATCGGCTTTTCGGTCATCGCCGGAGTCGATCCCAAGGTCGGCCTCTTCGCCTCCTTCGCCATCGCCTGCGTCTCCGCCTTTACCGGCGGTCGCCCCGGCATGATTTCCGCCGCCACGGCTGCAACCGCCGTGGTGATGGTCTCGCTCGTCAAGGAATACGGGCTGCAATATCTCTTTGCCGCCACGATCCTGATGGGCATCCTGCAAATCCTTGCGGGCTTCCTCAAACTCGGACGCCTGATGCGCTTCGTATCGCGCTCGGTCATTACCGGCTTCGTCAACGCGCTGGCGATCCTCATTTTCATGGCGCAGCTGCCTGAGCTGATCCATGTCCCCATCCAGACCTATTGGATGATCGCGGGCGGCCTTGCCATCATTTATCTCTTCCCGCGTCTGACCAAAGCGATCCCCTCGCCGCTCGTCGCCATTGCGGTTCTCACCGCGCTGGCCTGGTGGACCGGAATGGACCTTCGCACCGTGGGCGATCTCGGCGAATTGCCATCCGCATTGCCGGTTTTTGCATTGCCGCAAGTGCCTCTGACGCTCGAAACCTTGCAGATCATCCTGCCTTATTCGATCACCCTTGCCGCTGTCGGGCTGCTCGAATCGCTGATGACCGCCCAGATCGTCGACGATATGACCGACACGACCAGCAACAAGAGCCAGGAATGCATCGGTCAGGGTACGAGCAATATCGCCTCGGCGCTGATCGGCGGCATGGGCGGTTGCGCCATGATCGGCCAGTCGGTCATCAATGTTTCGTCCGGCGGACGCGGCAGGCTTTCGACCTTCGTGGCCGGCGCCTTCCTGTTGTTCCTGATTCTGGTGCTCGACGATCTCGTCCGCATCATCCCGATGGCTGCCTTGGTGGCCGTCATGATCATGGTGTCCATCGGCACCTTCTCGTGGCGGTCGATCCTCGATCTGCGCCGCAATCCGCCGTCTTCATCCTTCGTCATGCTGGCAACGGTCGTGACCGTCGTTTCAACCCATGATCTGGCGAAAGGCGTTCTGGTCGGCGTTCTGCTCTCCGGTGTCTTCTTTGCGGGCAAGGTCGCCAAAATGTTCCGCGTCACCGAAACCGAAAACAGCGACGGCAGCGAACGCATCTACACCGTGCAGGGCCAGATTTTCTTCGCTTCGGCGCAGAATTTCATCGCCGCGTTCGATTTCTCCAAGCCTGCAAAAAAGATCACCATCGATGTCAGCCATGCGCATCTGTGGGACATCACCTCGGTCGGCGCATTGGACAAGGTCGTCCTCAAATATCGGGCCGGCGGCACCTCCGTCTCGGTGGTCGGCTTCAACGAGGCCAGCGCCGATATGATCGACCGCTTCGCTGTCCACGACAAGGAACTGGGGGCCGCCAAGCTGGCGGCACACTAGACGCGAAAGAAAAGGGCCGCATACGCGGCCCTTTTTCTTAGCCCTTCATTGGAATGGCATGCCCTACCGACAGCTCGTCGAGATCAATTGCGCCTTCCACCCGGTCACTGCGCGCCAGAAGATAGAAACCCATTCCGCTGATCAGCGCCGCGATGAGCAGCAGATACCAGGCAGGAGCAGCAGGATTGACCGCCATGACGGCGGTCAGCACCATCGGCGTGAGCCCGTTGGAAATAGCGCAGGCGATATTGTAGGCGAACGAAACGCCTGAAAAGCGGACATGAGCCGGGAAGACGCGGACCATGGTGAACGAAGTCGCCCCCGCCATTCCGTCAACGCAGCCCACCACCCCGTATAGAGCAAACAGGCACCAGAGCGAAACGCCGGCGAAGCTGTAGAAAGTGAAGGTGACGACGGCGAAGACCACGCCCGTCGCCACAAGGAAGCGCCCGCTGCCGAAACGGTCCAGGGCAATGCCGCCCAAAGCTGCCCCGGCTATTTGGAACACGAGGCCGAAACTGGTCGCGGTCAGCGATTGAAGCGGGCTGTAGCCGTAGAGCTTCTGCAGGAAGGTAGGCGTCATCAGCATGGTGATCGTGATGGCCGACGTCATGCACCAGGCCAGCAGCATCGTAATGACGACGCCGCGCCGATGGTGGCGCAAGACAGTGCCGAGCGGCAGCCGCTTCCGCTGCTCGGTGCTTTTCGCCATGGCAATGAAGACCGGCGTCTCCGTCAGCCCGCGGCGCAGATAAAGGCCGAGAGCACCCAGAATGCCGCCGATCAGGAACGGGATGCGCCAGGCATAGGCCGCAACCTGTTCCGGCGTATAGATCCAGTTGATCAGGGCAGCGATCAGCGAGCCGAGCAGAATGCCGAATGTGAAGCCCGAACTCAAAAGACCGCAGGCCAGTCCGACGCGATTGGCAGGCGCGTGTTCGGCAACGAATGTCCATGCCCCCGGCACTTCCCCGCCGACAGCTATTCCCTGCATGATGCGCAACAAGGTCAGCAAAACCGGCGCGGCGATACCCAGCGTCGCATAGGTGGGCAGGCAGGCCGTGGCCAGCGTCGCGCCCCCCATCAGCAGGACGGAAAAGGTGAAAACACGTTTGCGCCCGAACCGGTCGCCGAAATGCGCCAGCACGATGCCGCCGAGCGGCCGCGCGAGATAGCCAACGGCGAAAATGCCGAAAGTCTGGACGAGCGCCAGCCATTCAGACATGTCCGGCGGAAAGAACAGATGTCCCAGCGTGCTGGCGAAAAACGCAAAGATAATGAAATCATAGAGTTCAAGCGCGCCGCCGATCGCCGACAGTCCAAGGGTGCGGAAATCCCGGCGGTCAAGCGGTCGGGCGTCGATACTGTGTGTAGAATTATGCGGTGCGGTCATTCCGCGTCCTTTTCCGTCCCGTCCACAATCGTGACATTGCTACCCGCCGTCATTGAATCTATTGGCGCCTCCGGCATGCAGCAATCCCAAACATGAGCGAACGAAAGTCTTGACTTCCGCACCGTAGATTCTATTTTTAGAACTATTCTAAATTATATCAGCTACCCGATCGGGTGGATAAAGGACTTTGGTATTTCCTCATGCTGAACCGTTTTTTCCGTAATGGCCGCCGCCCTTTCGATTCGCTTTCCGAACAGGAAATCCTGGCGCTCGCCATATCCTCCGAAGAGGACGATGCCCGCATCTATCTCGCCTATGCCGATGGCCTGCGCGACGAGTTCCCGCAATCGGCAAAGATTTTCGAGGAAATGGCGGCTGAGGAGCACGGCCACCGCGACGCGTTGATCGAACGCTACAGGGCCCGCTTCGGTGACCATATTCCGTTGATCCGCCGCGAGCATGTGAGCGGCTATTACGACCGCAAGCCCGACTGGCTCGTGCGGCCGCTCGGCATCGACAAGGTGCGCGAAGCCGCCTCCGAAATGGAAGAGCAGGCCTATCGCTTCTATATCGAGGCCGGAAAGCGCGTGACCGATGCGGAGACCCGCAAGCTTCTCGGCGATCTGGCCTTGCAGGAAAAGAAGCACGAGGCGACCGCGGAGCGGCTCGAAAACGAGCTCACGCCGGACGATGTGCAGGACGAGGAACGCGCTGCTGAACGCAAGCAGTTCATCCTCACCTATGTCCAGCCCGGCCTTGCGGGCCTGATGGACGGTTCGGTCTCGACGCTCGCGCCGATCTTCGCCGCAGCCTTCGCCACGCAGGATACTTGGCAAACCTTTCTCGTCGGCCTCTCGGCCTCGGTGGGCGCAGGCATTTCGATGGGCTTTACCGAAGCGATCCACGACGACGGCAAGCTGTCAGGGCGCGGATCGCCGATCAAGCGCGGCCTTGCCTGCGGCATCATGACGACGCTGGGCGGCCTTGGCCACACATTGCCCTATCTGATCAAGGATTTCTGGACCGCGACGATTTTCGCCGCCGTGCTGGTGTTCTTCGAGCTTTGGGCGATTGCCTTCATCCAGAACCGCTATATGGAAACGCCGTTCTTCCGCTCCGTCCTGCAAATCGTTCTGGGCGGCGGGCTGGTTCTGGCGGCAGGCATCCTGATCGGCAGCGCCTGATCCTGCGGTCGCAGTTTCACGCCCGCATGACAGCTTCCTGCGGGCGCGATACCGGTTCCTCGAAGGTTTCGATGGAGATGCGGCCCCGCCGCGAGACGGTGACGAAACTGTTGGCGGGAACCGCCATCCAGTTGGCCGCTTCGCCGTCCAGAGGCTCGGACACCACGCAAATCCCGGCCGATCCCCCGAGCGTCGCCGTGTAGAGCGTCGGCGCGAAGGCATCGGTGGCATAGCGGATCGCATAGAGCTGGTTTCCGTCGGAAAAAGCCGCCGTCAGCCGCAGGAACGGCGGCACGCCGGCGCGGATCGCCTCTTCGATGACGGTCGCGACCATGCGCTTCATCGCCAGAACAGGATCGCTGTCGAGGCCGAATTCCAGCATCAGCAGAAAAATCAGTTCCGAATCGGTCGCGCCATGCTTCTGCCCGTAGACGTCATCGCTCAAATGGCTTTCCAGACGGCGGCGCAGCCGGTCGAAACTGCCGATCTGCCCGTTATGCATGAAGCTCCAACGGCCGGACACGAAGGGATGACAGTTGGAACGGCTGGTCAGGCCTCCGGTCGATGCGCGCACATGCGCCAGAAAAAGACGCGAGCGTATCTGCCGCGCAAGGCTGCGCAGATTCTGGTCCGACCATGCGGGAAGTATGTCCCGATAGAGGCCCGGTTCGTCGCGATGGCCGTACCAGGCGACACCGAAACCGTCGCCATTGGTACGCGTTTTGGCTTCATGCGCGTCGTGGCTCTGCGCCACGAGCGAATGGCAGGGAGACGATATAATGTCTTCCAGATAGGTTTCAGGTCCGAGATAGGCGGCCCAACGACACATTTTCGATCCGGCGATTACCGGCCCCGGTTATGCGTCCGCTCATAAAGCTGGCGAACGATCGTGCTCGCCGTCTTCTCGAATAAAAATGGCAAAATTGCATGAACCAGCGCGGCAAGCGCCGCTCCAAGCAATTTTGCCGAAAAACGTGATGCAAAAAGCATATGCTCAAAATAGGTTTCATCGACCGAGGAAGGATGGTCGGTGAAGAGGCGGGTAATACGTGTCGTCATTGAAAACTCCCAGGATTGAGCAATTCGTTCCCACTTATCAGGCGCAGAAGCACCTTTGTGAAAAATCATTTTAACAGAAGGTTTGGAGATGAAATCTCAAATTATCCTTGCGCTGAGCTTCATATTGGGACAATCATCCCACCATGAGCCTGTCCCTCGATGAAATTGATCGAAAAATCTTAAGCGAGCTGCAAGTTGACGGCACCCTGTCCGTTGATTCTCTCTCCGAGCGCGTTCATCTTTCCCGCAACGCCTGCTGGCGGCGGGTGAAGCGCATGGAGGATGAAGGGATCATCAAGGCGCGTGTCGCCCTGGTTGATGCTGAAATGGTGGGCTGCGGCCTTTCGGTCTTCATTCTCGTGCGCACATCGAGCCACGATCCCGAGTGGCTGGACAAATTCCGCGCCGCCATGGGGCGCTTTCCCGAAATCGTCGGCGTCTACCGCATGACCGGCGATCTGGATTACGTGCTGAAGGCCCGCGTTTCGGACGTCAAGGCCTATGACCGCCTTTACCAGCGACTGATCGCCAGCGTGCCGCTTTCGGATGTTTCGGCTTCTTTCGTGATGGAAGAGATCAAGGAAACCACCGCCGTGCCGCTGAAGGAATAATGGCGCATGCGCGCGGCGCTTTCCCTGTTTGTTTGCACCATTCCCGAGCCGTTGCACCTCTAATGCGTGGCCATTTCCCGGCAGAGCGCCGCACAATGGTCACATGCTTCGACGCACTTCTCCATGCCGCCAATCTCCCGGCAGGATTCAGCGCAGGCTTCGCAAATCTTCGCGCAGGCGCCGCAGGTTGCACGGTGAAGGGGCGTGTCCAGCAACATTATGTGGGCTGCCGTCCGGCAGCTTTCCACGCAAGCCAGCATGATGCGGTAATGTTTCGGCTCGACATGCGCCCCGCCCTCTTCCAGACAATGGCTGGAGGCGGTGTCGAGGCAAATGCGATAGCAATCAAGGCAGGCATCGATACATCTGGTCACTTCCGGGTTGGGCATTTTTCAATTCCTTATCCTTTGGACACGAGGTCCAACAGGCGAAGGACGGATTTGTTCCATAAGGGCGCGGTCGGCTGCTTTTCATCCCGCACGGACTATTCCCGGTGCAAATTGCATGACCCTGTGCCGTACTATCATTGCAAAACGCCAAATAGGCGGTACACCTTTGATCTGTTTTCACGTATGAGCATCGCCAATTTGAATCCCCGCAGGAAAGGCTCCCTCATGACCGCAGCATCCTCTTCCGCGCCAACGCTCGGCATCATCCGCCTCGAACATGCGGAGGGCCTCGAACTCCCGGCCTATGAGACACCTGGTTCTGCTGGCATGGACCTGCGCGCAGCCGTTGCCGAAGATCGCCAGATCGTTCTCCTGCCGGGACGCCGCACGCTGGTTCCAACGGGCCTGATCTTCGAGATTCCGGAAGGCTTCGAGATACAGATTCGCCCGCGTTCCGGCCTTGCCTTCAAGAATGGCATCACCTGCCTCAACACACCCGGCACCATCGATTCCGATTATCGCGGCGAGGTGAAGGTCCTGCTCATAAATCTCGGCGATGACGATTTTCGCATCGAGCGCGGGATGCGCATCGCGCAGGCCGTTTTCGCGCCGGTCGTCCAGCCGAAGATCGAGGAACGCGCCGAAGTGACCGACACGGCACGCGGCGCAGGCGGTTTCGGTTCGACCGGCACTGCGTAAATATACAAAACGCAAACAAAGCCCGGCTAAGCCGGGCTATTTTATTGCAGATTTTCTCACTGTGTAAGAACGGCGCGCTGGCAAAGAACGCCAGTGACCTGAACGTCGGCTTGTCCAATCTTGACGCCGAGCAGATCCAGCACCCCGAAAAGCAGGCCATCCACCGCCGGGCCCAAAGGGGTGAGCAATGTACCCAAAAGCTGGGTCAACCCACTCAGGGGCAGAGGCAAGGGCAAGAATCCGATCAGGACAACCTCGAGATCGAGCCCCTTTACCAGCCCGACAAAAAGCGATCCGGCAAGTTGGTTGGTCCCCACGGTTTTGATCCGTTTGGCGGCAATATCGGCAGGCGTGAAGGTCACAATTTCCTGCTTGGGGTTGCCGAGCGGCAATTCGACACGACCGCGAAGCTCGGCAATGTCTGCGACCAGCAATTTCACTGTAGCGATCGCTGTCTTCCTGACAACCGGCGTTTTGCTGAAATTCCTCATCAGATCTATATCGGTATCGCCAAGATAAACACCGGCCAGGCCCGGTTTGACGGCGAGTTTCACCGTGGCACTTCCAGGGCCCTGCGGACAGCTTATGCTTTTCAGTTCGGCCTCGCCGCTCGCCACGTCGATGAAGATCGGCACGTGAACATTGGCCAGATAGGAAACAAGCCCGTCATTGCCGACCTCAAGCGTCAAAAGCAGGCGTATCTGCGCGGTGCGCACCAAGGTACCTGCTCCGCCCACGGTAAAGAACGGGGTCTTTTGCGCGGGCTCTCCAACTGCGACATCCAGTTTGAATGCCAGCACTCCCGGCAGTTTCAGCCCGGTGCCAAGTTGAAGTTGATGATCGCCTCCCAGCATCGCTGCCGCTGAAATCAATTGCAGGACATTGGCCGTGATATTGTAATTACTGGCCGATCCAAGCGATGCATCGGCGATCGATCCGAGCCCTAGCAGCTTTCCGACCGGCAGTTTCGCAGCAAGGGCTGCTGCATCCTTGCCCAGAATACCGAGTGCTGCTTTGGCCGTCGGATTGTTCGTCACCACCTCGGCCAGCACAGTTGCCAGCGTCCCGACTGAAACATCCGTATTCAACAACTGGTCATAGGTCCCAGCCGTCAACCCGACTTTCGGAGCAAGCTTGTCCAGAAAACCGAGTAAATTGATATCGGTCGCAGCCAGGGCATTGTAGTCGACAAGCTTCAGATTGAGGGATGTTCCCAGAAGCCCGCCCAGAAGGCCATTGAGCACACTCTGATCGGTATTCAGGCTCAACAATCGCGAACCGATGGAGAAAGCCGCCTCTGCCTTCGTCGCCGCCATGCCCGTCGCGCCAAGCGCAGGTCGACTGATGAACGACTGGCCGAAATAGAGATTGCCCGGCCGCGCCAGCCGGACGCGAACCGCATCCGGATTTGCCCCTCCGGCCACGAAACGGTTTTCGACCGCGCGGCTCTTGTCGGGAAAATAATTGCCCTTCTCCACCCAGACCCGCGTTTTGTTGTCGGTCTTCCCGTTGACGATGGATGGATCGTAGCTGCCGCTCATCAACAACGGATCGACACCGTTTGCCTGCAATTGCCTCAGCACCGCGTCATCGGCCTGCGAAAGAGAGGCCGCACCGGCAACGGCGGCAAGATCGGCCATGCTCTGCAACTGGCGCCGCTCCAGAAACAGTGAGCCTGTATCCACGCAGAAAGCTGCCACGGCCAGAAAAACCGGCGCGACCAGCGCCGCCATCGTCGCCAGATTACCGCCCCGCGCGCGCAGGAAACGCGATACCAAACCTCGCATATCGAATGCCCCCACCCTGCCTCAGATTCCGCCAAGCCTTATTGTCGATGCTCTCGTGATGGTCGTGTCCGGAAGCGGCAGGCCCGTCATCAGGTTCCAGATCGGCAGGTTTTCCGCATCGTAGCGGATCGTCACCGTGAACTGGTTCGGATCGGACTGGGCATTGTCGACATTCACCTGCATCTTTGCCGGATCGATCAGCGAATATTTCGCCGCGTTCTTCTGGATATAGCTGGTCGCCAGGGTGAGCCGCTCCGGCGGATCGATGCCCGCCAATGCCGTCCGGGTCGCGTCAGCCGCAAGCTGCTGCACGGCATTCGCCACGCCCAGATAAAGGCCGAACGCAATCATGCCCATCAATATCAAAAGAAAAACCGGCGCCAATATTGCGAACTCGACCGCCGCCGTGCCGCTTTTATTCCGATCGAAAGACCGTAATGAAGGTATTCTTCGGAACAAGGTATGAAACCTGTTCCTCACAAATAAGAACCTTTTCCGCCCCATAATAAGGTAAGCCATTTGCCCTCCCGTCCAAGAGCAGTGAAACCTTATTCCCATGCCAGTTTGAAGCAACACGCATCATGCATGCGCCGACCATCCGCCTTTCTGGACAGCCACGTTCTTAATTCTTCAGTCTACTTTCTGATTGTAATTTCCCGGCCTTATTTCAGCATGATATAATTTAAGAACACTTAATTTTTATACCAGCTTTTCTTTTGCCGTCAAAACTGGAAAGAATAACTTCCAGTTGTATCTTGACGCCAACTTTCGATGCTTCACCGCTTGCTGTCCACGCGATTGCCGCCAGCCACAGGGAAGCCTCCAGCCTTTGTGTCACCGGCAATTATTGCATGACAAATAATTAAGATGAAATCCTGACCGGAGAAGCATAGATATCCCGAAAGCAATGTGCGATCAGAGCGCGCGACGTCCCGCTTTGGTTGCATGCGGCAGAAATTATGCGGGACATGATAAAGAATCCCCGATGACGGCGGTTCTGAAAGCTTTGAGGGTTTGACGGTGCTTACAACTTCCGATTCTTCCAAAACCGGGCAGCGCAAGGCACCGTCGCCGAAGAGTGCCCCACGCAAGGCGCGCCGCTGGTGGCTCTGGCTTTTGCTGGCTGCAATCGCGTTGGGCGTCGGCTGGTATTTCTACGGCTCGGGCGAAGCCGGCGGACAGAAGACGAATTATCTCGCCGAAACAGTCACACGCGGCGACATCGAGAACGCCATTACCGCCGTCGGCACGCTGAGCGCGCTGCGCAGCATCAATGTCGGCGCGCAGGTCTCCGGCCAGCTCAAAAGCGTGAAGGTCGAAGTGGGCGATCAGGTGAAGCAAGGCCAGCTCATCGCTGAAATCGACCCGTCGCCCTTCGAGAAGAAGGTGGAAATCGCAAGCGCCCAGCTCGATAATCTCAAGGCGCAGCTTCTGAGCAAACAGGCACAGCTGACGTTGAAAAAGGCCAATGCGGCCCGCCAGCGCTCGCTTCTGGCCACGCGTGGCGTATCACAGTCGACCGTCGATCAGGCGGACGCCGATCTTGCCATGGCCGATGCCGACGTGAAGGCGCTCGGCGCGCAGATCCGTCAGCAGGAAGCACAGCTTGCCAGCGACAAGGTCGATCTCGGCTACACCAAGATTTACAGCCCCATGGAAGGCACGGTCGTCGATCAGGCCGCCAAGGAAGGCGAAACGCTGAATGCCGTGCAGAGCGCGCCGACCATCGTCACCGTGGCCGATCTCAAGGTCATGACCGTGGAAGCGCAAGTGTCAGAGGCCGACATCGGCAGGCTGAAGCCCGGAATGCCGGTCTATTTCACCCTGCTCGGCCAGCCCGAAAAGCGTTTCACCGGCACGCTCCGCCAGATCAAGCCGACGCCCGCGACCGAGAACAATGTCGTTCTCTATTACGCCCTGTTCGACGTTCCAAACCCGACCGGCGAGCTGATGATCAATATGAGCACGCAGGTCTATTTCATTCTTGATGAGGCAAAGGACGTGTTGATCGTCCCGTCTTCGGCGCTGAACTACAAGCGTGCCGACCAGAATCAGAAAGGCCAGAACCAGAGAGGCAAGCCGCAGATTTCGGTGAAGGTCGTAAGCGACAATGGCGCAGTCACCGAACGTCAGGTCGAAATCGGCGTGCGTAATCGCGTGCAGACCGAGATCAGGAGCGGGCTCGAAGAAGGCGACAAGGTCATCGTCACCAGCGCTTCCAGCGGTGCCGAAGCCGCCGCGGGACAGCGCGGCCGCAGGCCCGGCATGCGCCTGTTCTGATGAGCCGTCAAATGACCGATACGCCCCTCATCAGACTGGATGACATTCGCAAGACCTATTACAATGGCGACCTTGCCGTTGAGGTGCTGCACGGCATCACGCTTGACATTCAGGCGGGCGAATTCGTCGCGATCATGGGCGCTTCCGGCTCCGGCAAGTCGACGCTGATGAACATTCTGGGCTGTCTCGACAGCCCCAGCGGCGGGCAATATCTGCTCGACGGCGAGGACGTCTCGACGCTGGATGCCGATGCGCTGGCAGCGCTGCGCCGCCGCACATTCGGCTTCGTTTTCCAGAGCTATAATCTTATCTCGACCTCGACAGCGCAGGAAAACGTCGAGGTTCCCGCGATCTATGCAGGCCTGCCCGCATCCGAACGCCATGCCCGCGCCGCCGAACTGCTCAACCAGTTGAAGCTTGGCGACCGCCTCGATCATCGCCCGAACCAGCTTTCCGGCGGCCAGCAGCAGCGTGTTTCCATCGCCCGCGCGCTGATGAATGGCGGGCGCATCATCCTTGCCGACGAACCGACCGGCGCACTCGACAGCCAGAGCGGTGAGGACGTGATGGAACTGCTGCGCTCCATGCACGAGCAAGGCCATACCGTTATCGTCATCACCCATGCCCGCGAAGTGGCCGAACGCGCCGACCGTCTGATCGAAATCCGCGACGGGCAGATCCTGTCCGATACGGTGAAGCGCGCCATTCCGGATACGCAGGCCCCTCTCCGCCTCCGCCAGACGCTTGACGGCAGTTCCGCCCGCATCGCCGATGTTTCGGAAGCGGTGAAGATGGCGATGCGTGCGCTGAAGGCCAACATCTTCCGCACGGTCCTCACCCTGCTCGGCATCATAATCGGCGTCAGTTCCGTGGTGACGATGCTCGCCATCGGCACCGGCGCGCAGAACTCGATTCTCGACCGCATCAATGCCATGGGCACCGATCTCATTCTGGTGCGCCCATCCATGGCGGGCTTTCGCGGAACAGGCTCGATAGCGACACTGGTTCCCGAAGACGCCACCGCCATTCTGGAACTTCCGAATATCAGAACCGCCGTCCCCGAAGTCACCGGCACGGTGACGCTGCGGCGCGGCAATGTCGATTACCAGTCGCAGGCAAACGGCACCGTCCCCGCCTTTTCCGAGGCCAAGTCGTGGAAGGTCGCGACCGGCGATTTCATCAGCCAGAACGATATCGACAATTATGCGCCCGTTGCCGTGCTGGGCAAAACCGTCGTCAACACCCTGTTTCCAGATGGCAGCAACCCGATCGGCCAATATATCCTGATCCAGAAGATTCCGTTTCAGGTGATCGGAACCCTGGAGCCGAAGGGCGCGGGCTTTGGCGGTTCGGATCAGGACGATGTGGTGGTCGTGCCGCTTTCGACCGGCAATCTGCGGCTGTTCGGCCAGAAATATGTGCGCACAATCACCGTGCAGGTGAAGGATTCCGACCTCATCAACACGACGCAGGAACAGATTCAGGACCTGCTCGACCAGCGTCACAAGAAACAGGACACGATGATAACCAACATGTCCTCCATCCGCGAGGATGCGACGGCAATGGGCAACACGATGACGCTGTTTCTGGGGTCGGTTGCGGCAATCTCGCTTCTCGTCGGCGGCATCGGCGTCATGAACATCATGCTGGTGAGCGTGACGGAGCGCACTCGCGAGATCGGCGTGCGGATGGCGACAGGTGCAAGGCGGCGCGATATATTGCTGCAATTCATCACCGAAGCGCTAACCGTTTCGGCCATAGGCGGCGCATTTGGCGTCGTGATCGGGCTCGGCGCTGCTGCCATCGCGGGCTGGGCCGGTCTTTCGGTCGGTTACAGTGTCGGGCCTGTTCTGCTGGCCTTTGCCTGCGCTTTCGCCACCGGCCTGATCTTCGGCTTCCTGCCAGCGCGCAAGGCTTCCCGCCTGCTCCCGGCTGTGGCACTGTCATCCGAATAAAGCATTTTCGAGCCAAAGGCAGTGCACAGATGATTCTTCTCAGGCGAGCCCTGTTCGCTGCCGCCCTGATGTTTGCCGCGATTGCTGCCCTGACGCAGCCGGGCCGGTCTGAAGCCTGCAACCGCGAAGCATATGAAAACACGAACTACGTCATCTGCGACGCCAAAGCTGACGGCTTGCGCCTGTTCTGGAAGAATGCGGATGGCGAGCCGTACCGCAATTTTTCAAAACTGGCCGACGCTGCCGCAAGCCGGGGCAAAAATCTGGTTTTCGCGCTCAATGCCGGAATGTACCAGCCTGATTTTTCACCGATGGGTCTCTATGTCGAAGATGGCCGCGAGCTTCGCCCGGCAAGCAAGACCACAGCCGTCCACCGCTCCGGTCCGGTGCCGAACTTCTACAAGAAGCCGAACGGCATCTTCTATCTCGGCGAAAAGGGCGCGGAAATCCTGCCCACGGACCGTTTTCTGAAACAGAAGATCAAGCCGCAAATGGCCACCCAGTCCGGGCCGATGCTGGTTATTCGCGGCAAGATCAATCCGATTTTCATCGTCGGCTCAACCGACAGGACACGGCGCAGCGGCGTCGGCGTTTGCGATGGCGGCGCGATCCCCTTCGCGGTCAGCGAGGATGCGATCAACTTCCACGACTTTGCAAAACTGTTCCGAGACCATCTCAAATGCGCAAAAGCCCTGTTTCTGGATGGCGGCGGGGGTGCAGGCATTTACGCCCCTGCGCTGGAGCGGAACGATATATCCTGGCATGGAGGCTATGGCCCGATGTTCGGGTTTGTGGAGTGATCGCGGTAATGAAAAGGCCGGTCTGATTTCCAGACCGGCTTCTCTTATTTCAACACTATTCAAACTTCATAGGCACCAAAACTGCATTCCGGGGCTGAGCCAAAGCAGCAGGAGGCGCGGGCAAAGGGGAAGCTCGTTTTGCCGCCTCAAGCGCAAGCTGATCCAATTTTGGATTACCCGATGATCCCGCCAGCTTCGCGGAAAGGATATTTCCCGAAGGATCCACGACGATTTGAAGCTGCAAGACGCCTCTGGCATCCCTTCCCAATTGGCGTTTCAGGTAACGAGTACGCCTTATCATGTGCGAATAAAGTTTGGACTTCCACTTGTCCGAACTCACCCCCGCCTCGGCAGAATTCTGCCCGCGCCGGTTGGCAGTCGTTTTTGTCCCACTGTCAGCATCCATTCGCGGTGCTGCGGCCTGACGGGTTTCCGGTGCCTTTTCAGCCTTCTTTGGCTTCGGCTTTTCGGCCTTGGGCTGCTTGGGCTTTTCCGGCTTTGGCTTCTCGACCTTTTTCGGTTCCGGCTCCGGCTCGCGTTTGGGCTCCGGCTTCACTTCCGGCTTTTCAACCGGCATGGGCACCGCAACTTCCGGCTTTTCGGCCTCGACCACATCCGGGATAACTTCTTCCGGTTCCTGAACGGCCTGCGGTTCGGGCGCGGGTTCTGGCGGCGTCACCTCTTCCGGTTCGGGCGGTGTCGGCTCTTCCTGCACGGGTTCCGGTTGCGGCTCCGGCTCTGCCTGTTCCTGCGGCGCTTCAGCCGTTTCCGGCTGGGCTTCCTCCGCAACCTGTTCTTCCATCGGCGCTTCCGGCTCCGGCGCAAGCTCCACCACCATGGCGGCAACCTGCGTGCCATCGGGCTGGTCTTCTTCCTGCGCCATGTGGATGGCATAGGCGCCGGCGGCATGAACCGTCAGAACAAGAATGCCCGCGCCGAGCCAGCGCCCCGCATCATGCCAGAAGGAATGATGGTAAACGTCGGCCGAAGCCACCTTTATCGGGGGATGCTCGGGCGGGAGTGCATTCATTGCGCGACTCCCTGCGGTGCCGGTGCGGAAGTGGAAGACGCAGGTGCTGTCTCTGTGGCGTTTGCGCCAACGGTTTCAAGACCCACCAGCGCGATCTTCAGATAGCCCGCTTCACGCAGCAGGTTCATCACCCGCATCAATTCGCCATAGCCGACATTCTTGTCGGCGCGCAGGAAGATGCGCGCTTCCTTGTTTTTTTCCGACAGCACGTCCAGCGCCACGCCGAGGCGTTCCCGGTCCACCACGTCATTGCCAACGCTGACGCTGAGGTCTTCCTTCAGGGTCACATAAAGCGGCTTGTCCGGGCGCGGTGCGGGCGCTGCCGTCGAGGCAGGCAGGTCCACTTTCACGTCAACCGTGGCCAGTGGTGCCGCCACCATGAAAATGATGAGCAGAACCAGCATGACGTCGATGAAGGGCGTCACATTGATCTCGTGGTTCAGCTCGAGATCGTCACCGCCGCCTTCGCGAACTTTACCAGCCATGGTGCCTACTCCGCCGCGTGCAGCGTGCCTTCACGCACACCGGCCGTCCTGAAATCAAGGTCGCGGCTGACAAGGCGCTCGACGCCCGCCGAAGCATCGGCGAGCAGCGACCGGTAGCCGGTGATCGAACGGGCGAACACGTTGTAGATGACCACGGCAGGAATAGCAGCGACGAGACCGATGGCCGTTGCAAGCAGGGCTTCGGCAATACCCGGCGCCACGACCGCAAGGTTGGTCGTCTGCGCCTGGCTGATATTGATGAAGGAGTTCATGATGCCCCAGACCGTGCCGAACAGGCCGACAAACGGCGCAACCGAACCGATAGTGGCAAGAATGCCCGTGCCTTTGGACAGGCGGCGTCCGGCCTTGGCTTCGATGCGCGACAAGCGCGAGGAAACACGTTCCTTGAGCCCTTCGCCACCGGCGCGGGCAAGTGCCGGGCCGGAAAGGCGAACCTCATCTTCCGCAGCGCGGACCAGAATTGCACCCGGACCCTTTGCGCCGTCGAGCGCACGGACGGCTTCGGCAAGCGTTGCCGAATGACCGATAACTTTCAATGCCTTGGTGGCACGGCGGCGCGCACCGGCCAGTTCAAGCGACTTGGCGACCCAGACCGTCCATGTGGCGAGCGAGGCCAGCGCCAGGCCGATCATCACCGCCTTCACCACCCAGTCGGCAGCCATGAACATGCCCCATGGCGACAGGTCGTGCGGGAGGATCAGGCCATTCTCGCTTTCGACCGGCGCGGCGGCAGGAGCAGCCGTCTGGGGCTGGATCAGTTCAGGCGATGGCGCAGCAGTCGGGGCGGTCGTTGCCGGTTCCTGAGCAGACCCAGAAGCGGGTGAGGTATTGGCTGGTGCGGCACTGGAAGGCGCTTCCACAGCAGGAGCCGCCGGGGCATTCGTTGAGGGGGATGCCTCCTGAGCCAAAGCAGAAGCCGCGCCCAGCAAGCCCATGCCCATCGCCGCAGCCATGAAGCCTTTTCGCCAGAAACCAGTCATTTCGATCGCCTTTTGATTGTTCAAATCCGCGCGCACATGACCAAACCTTCATGCAGGCCGTCGCGCCGCCTGTTGGGTTTCTTCTTAACTCCCAATAATATGATGGCGCAAGTCATGTTTTAATATTGAAGGCATTTTCGTCGTGCAATTCCGGATGCCGCAAGATTTTCGGGCTCCCGCCTTTTTGCCAGTTGCACATTCGCGCCAAATCAGACCTGATAGGACGACCGAAGCGCTTGAGGGTTGGATTTAAAAGAAAATTCCGGGCGTGGGGGAGGATATGCGATTCCGCTCGGACCTGAATTGAGCCGGAACTCTGGAGGGACATGCCAATGATGCTCAAGGATATCCAGACGCTTGAACATGCGGCACGCACTGCCATGGCAGGGAATGACGATCCGCTGCCCGTCCAACAGCGCTCATTGAAGCCGGCCCATGTCGGATTGGCCGTCATCATGCTGGCTGGGGCAGCTTACCTGCTGCTGGCGTAAGCGAAAATTACAACCTGAAAAGCCAATTGCCGCAATTTTGCCACCAAAAAGCCGCAGCTTTCGCAATTTCGACGTTCGAATAACACAGAATTTGAGCGGAACTGAAAGCGTTTCCCCTCGTTTTTTCTCCTGTTGACGGCGAGATTGGCTCTCGCCTTCGGTTTGCCTTAATTACCGACAGGAGTTTTCATGAAAAGATTTCTCGCCTCCACGGCTCTTGCCGCGCTGATCGCCCTGCCCGCTTTTGCTCAGGACCGTTCGCCGATTTTCTCCGATGAGAGACAGGAAAAGCCGATCGCCAGCGAGAATGGATATTTCGTTGCGTCGCCCGGCCAGCTTCTGGTGTCTGGCTTCATCGGACAAGCGGTCTATAATGGGCCTTCCAACGATGCCGCCAATATCGGCACGGTCAATGACGTCATTCTCGGCGCCGATGGCAGCCCGCAGGCGGTGGTGATCGGGGTCGGCGGCTTTCTCGGCGTGGGAGAAAAGAATGTCGCCATCGGCTTTGACCACCTGTCATGGGTGGTTCGCGATGACGGCAAGCGCTGGCTGATCGTGGATGCCACGAAGGAACAGCTCGAAAAGGCACCGGCATTCGACCGCAATGCGGCTTTCGCGGCAGATGGCGCGCCGCGTGCCGAACCGCCAGCCGCCGAAACGACGATCACCACCCAGAAGGCGGACAGGACCATGCCCGACGGCATGAAACCGGTTCCGTCGGAAGGACTGAGCGCCGACAAGCTGATCGGAGCGACGGTCTTCGGCGCCGACGAGACGAAGATCGGGACAGTCGGCGATGTGCTGATGTCGGCTGACGGCCAGACGGAGGCGTTCGTGGTCGATGTCGGCGGGTTCCTCGGCATCAACTCCAAGCCTGTGGCCGTTTCCATCGCCAATCTTGATGTGGCGAGCGGCAAGGACGACAAGCTCAACGTCTTCACGCAGTTCACCAAGGAGCAGCTTGAGGCGCAGCCCGCCTATTCGGCTGAAGCCTACAAGAAGGACCCCGAGGGCACGATCCTGCACGGCGAAGCCGAATAAGGTCCGCCCATCCGCGGAAGCAGCCAAAGCGATGCTTCCGCGGATGCCGACCATTTGCGCCGCCATTTACCATGACGCGCAACAACCGGCCGGTTTTGTTGCCGCTGGCGGCTTTGCATGCAACCATTGGGACACCCGCACGTTATCCGAGCGATAAGCAGAGAATGAACAGGAGAGCCGATATGGCGCGAGCATCCGCGAAAACGAGCAAGATCGAAGAAAAGATCGAGGAAGCGCTGACCGATGCCAGCGCGGAAGACCTTCAGGCACAGGTCGAGCAGCTTAAGGAAGATATTGCCGCCATCGCAGCGACACTGGCCAATCTCGGTTCGCAGACGGTCCGCGACGCCAAACGCAGCGCGAAGGAGACCTACCAGAGCGCCTATATTCAGGGCGAAGACGCCATCGATGATTTGCGCAACAAGGCGCAGGACCTCGAAGCCCAGCTGACGGCAACGGTGCGCGAACGCCCGATTGCCTCGCTCGCCACTGCACTTGGTGTCGGCTATCTGCTGGCCCTGCTCTCGCGCCGCTGAGGCGGACCATGCTGAAAGCTCTCATGCCCCTGTTGTCTGCAATGGCAGGCGAGGAACTGAAGTTCGTGGCGGGCCGGACGAAACGCGCCGCGATATTCGGCGCGGCCATCGCGATCTTCATCATCATTGCGGTCACCTTTCTCTGCGTCGCCGCTTTTCTGGCGCTCGCGCAGAGCTATGGCGGTCCGCTGGCAGCTCTCATTCTTGCGGCACTGTCGCTGATCGTGGCGCTTCTTATCCTCGCGGTCATGAAGATTCAGGCTGCGTCCGAGGAGAAAAAGCGCAAGCAGAAAATGGAGGCTGACAAGACGGCCATGATGGCCACTGCAGCAATCGCAACCGTCCCCGCCATCCTGAAACGCCCGATACTGGCCGCCGCGCTGCCGCTTGCTGGCATCGCTCTGGTCTCGCTGCTTTCGGACAAGAAAAAGCGCCCGCCGCGAAGCTGAACCGCTTCATCCCATTTCACGAAAATGCCGGTATCGAATGCCACGATATTGGGCCTTCTGAGCGCCGTCTGGCGCCAAAGACGGTCATTGCAATACCGATCTGCATATATCGGATATGGGGTGGGAAACAGTCAGGGGACTTCCGGGCTTGCAGAAGGTAAGCGGCTATCCTGCATCGCAAAGGTCGCTCGGGTAGGACGACTTTTGCACCTGTAGCTGGGACGGAAACTTCTGGTCCACTCAAAAACTCGAATTTGTGCAACAGTTCGGAAGTTCAGGAGGGGTGGCCTTTCTCCGGTTCAACAATCAACTGAGGTTCACCATCTGAGGTATGGCGATGCGAGCGGCCATGTTCGTTGATCGTGCCTTTGATCTGGCGGCGCCAGTTCGAGAAGCTCTCGAACCGGACCACATCAACTGGCGTATCGAAGCGGATGGAAATCTCCCGATGGTTAGCCGGGCCGGAAAGGCCGATTATCTGCCCGGTGAAAGGCTGACCAAGGTAGAGGCCACGCACCCGATCGTTTAGTGCAAGTTCTGGCGGGGCGTTGCACAGAGCCAGCCGGGCATGGAACGTGTTCCAGTCCCTTGCCCCGTGTTGCCTGGCTATCAGTTCCAACGCCTGTGCATGGCTGATCGCAGTTCCCTTCGCCTGAAGGGCAGCGCGCAAGGTTTTGGCTTGCGCTTTTGCATCATTGATCTTCATGTATTCCCCCCGCATTGACGGCCGGCGCGCCTGCGCTGTGCAGGGCGCTGCGCCCAATCATCACGGCGAGCATAACAATGATCGCGTCCGCCGTGGGAAAGGCCAGCCAAATGCCAGACACACCGTAGCCGACAGAAAGCGCCAATATGAGCGTGGGCATCAAAAGCCAAGGCTTTACCAAAGTTAGCGCCGCCGTCTGACCCGGTTGACCAAGAGCCTGAAAATATAACGCCAGGACAAGCACCGGGCCTGATGCCGCGTAAAGCAGCATCATTGGCCGCAATATCTCCGCAACGGCTTCGATCACGGTAGGGTCGTCACTGAACAAACTGCCGAGGATGGCTCCCCCAGATATCCCGATCAGCACAACCGCCAGACACCAGAGGAAAGCTGTTCCCATCGCCAGCCACAATGCCGTTCTCGCTCTATCATGCAGTCCCCCACCGGCGTTGTTACCGGCGATGCTCTGCGTCGCGAGCGCAATCGCCATCTGCGGTAGAAAGGCGAAACTTAGAAGTCGCGTCACCACGCCATAAGCGGCCACCAGGGCATCATATTTCCCGGGATCGGCAGAAAACCGCAAGGACAGGATCACGATGCTAGCGACCACGGCAATACCGATGAAACTTAGGCACAGCGGCAGGCCCAGCCGAACCATCTGTGACCACGCCCCTAGCCAGTTCTGCGAACCGAGAACAGACAGCGGAAGCAGCCCCTTGCCGCGCCTTCTCACCTCTACCAACAGCATCAATCCAAAGGCTTGGGCTGCAACCGTACCAAGCGCCGACCCTGAAATTCCAAGGTCAAGCATCACGATCCCACACCAGTTCGCACCCATATTGAGCAGGTTGACCAACACAGCCAAGACGGCAATCAAACCTGCCCGCCCCTCATTGCGCAGGGCATCGGCATGAACGCCGAGCATCAGTTGCGCTGGCGCGCCAAGAATTATGATCCGTAGATAATCCTGAGCCAATCCGCCGACTTTAGGATTGCCTGCGGCCATAAAATCGACGAGCGCCGTGCCGCGCACCGCCCATAGCGCAGCAAGGCCAATCGAAATCGCCAGCGCCAGCCCGTGCGCCCCGGCAAACATGCGTCCGGCAGACGTGCGATCTCCGGCCCCTAGATATCGGGCCATAGGGCTAGACATGCCGCCGCCCACCAGGGTTGTTAGCGCGGACAGCACCATGGCCATCGGGAAGGCCAGGCTCACCGCCGCGAGCGCGTCGGATCCGATGAAGTGGCCGACGAATATCCCGTCGACAATGTTAAGAACTCCGCCCATCGACATGACCACAGCCATGGGAAAGGCATTGGACACAAACAGCCGCCCGATAGGGGCGGTCAGAAATGGGTTAACCTCTTGGGCAGCGTGCCGCGTAGACATCGCTCACTCCTCTTGTGAGGCATTTCAAGGTGGAATGGGGGCCTGCATTGCCCACCGCGCGAAATGCTTCGAGGGTGAGTTGTCACATCGATCCGGGCTTCACCGTGACTTGCGTCGCAGGCGGCAGGTGCCGGAACCTTGGTCACAGCACATAATGGGCCAGAGCTACCTCGTCAATCAATTCTTCTGCCGCAAGAACTCCCAGAATCTCTCATCTGGAAGATTCGGGCTCACCACTATCCTGCAAAGCCCATTTTTGCGTGGTTGCATCCTGAAACGGACGACAGGCTGGGGCGCGAAAGCAGACATGGCCTTTGTCGCGAAAGTGCTGAATCTCAGATCAAAGTTGAAAATCGCTTTGCCGCTCAGACAGGGCAAAATACCGTGCCATTCGACATCGGTCTACGCCCGGCGCTCAGAGCGGCCCGCTTTTGGAACCCAATGCGCCTATTTGCCGGCAGCCTTGTCGGAGCATTCGAGGAGCGACGACAGACGAACGATCACCCTTGTCCCCACACCATTATCGGTCTTGCAGTAAACCGGCTTTTCACCGAACTGCATGCAAAGCTGTTCGATGACGAGCGTCCCGAGGCCATTCTTTTCGCCGGACTTATGATGATCCGCGTCCAGGCCAACGCCGTCATCTTCCACAACCAGCACTGGAACAGCGTCCTCGCCCGGCTTCAGGCTGATGCGGATATGGCCTTCCGTGCGTCCCTTGAAGGCATGCTTGATGGCATTGGTGACAAGCTCGCCCAGAATGATGCCGATCGTCGTCACATCGCGGGCTTTCAGGTCGAGCGGCGCCAGATCGGTGGTGAACTCGATCTTTCGGTCCTGCCCGATGGCGCTGCGTATATCGTCGATGACGCTTCCCAGAAAATCATCGACACGGGCCGATTCCATGTCCTCGCCCAGACGCAGGCGCCGATGCGCCGTCGATACGGTCTGGACGCGATCGCGGGCGGCGGCAAGGGCTGCGCGGGCATCCTCGCTGCGCGTCTGCCGCATCTGGAGGCCAAGCAGGGATGAAACCGTTGCCAGCGAATTGCCGATGCGATGGTTGGTATCCTGCAGCAGAAGCTCGACCCGCTGGCGCTCGCGCTCGGCAATGCGGCGTTCCTCTTCCAGCTCGGCGGTCCGTTCCTTGACCCGCTGTTCCAGCAATTGCTTTTCGGAACGCAGCGCGGTCTGCCCCTCGAACATGGAGCGCGCATAACGCTGCACGCGGCTGAACAGCAAAAGCGCCAGCGTGGCGGCGGATGCCAGCGCCACGATGGAGGTTGCCGTCATCCAGTAGCGCATGCGGTTGATCCGCTTGTTGCGTTCGAGAAGCTGCTGTTCTTCCGCGTCTATGAACTGCGTTACCGTGCTGGCAAGCTGGTCCATCAGCACCTTGCCCTCATCGCCGCGCACTTTTTCGACCGCTGCCGTCACATCGCCCGACTGGGCGAGGCCGACCGTCTCGCGCACATCTTCCTGCTCACGTTCGACCAGCGCACGAATCTGCCGGACCCGCGCATCCTGCTGCGGGTTCTGATCCGTCAGGGCTTCAAGATCGGCAAGCGTCTTGTCAACGCTCAGGATCGTATTGCGATAAAGATCGAGGTAGGTCTCGTCGAGCGTCAGAAGATAGCCGCGGCGGCTCATCTCTATATTGCTGGCAAGGCGCGCAACCTTGTCGACCTGCTGGCGCAGGGCATAGTTGCGCGAAATATCGATCACCTGATGGTTGACCCCGGACGACAAGAACAATGTCATGATTGCCGACAGCAGCACGAGGCCAAGCGACACGATAACCGCAACCGGCTTCGATGACGATTGAAGCAGTTTTTGCAACAAGGCTGAAGGCAAGGACGCAACCTACAAACAACGATCACTTTGCCGACACGAAATATCAGCAATCACTAACCTACAAGTGACTGGATATAAAAAGCAATCGCTGGGAGCAAAAACTGGCAAAGGTTTGGGGTTTTGGCGACACAGGTTCTCCCCCGCCCGGCGGAAAGGGGAGATCCGTGATGCATCATGCGAAGCTTCTCAAGGTCGCCCGCGACGAATCCGCATCGGGGCCGTAGTCGCTTTCGCCTTCGATCTTCAGGATTTCCTGCAAGCGGGTGCGCGCGCGGCTTACACGGCTCTTGATCGTTCCGACGGCACAACCGCAGATCTCGGCAGCTTCCTCATAGGCAAAGCCCGAAGCGCCGATCAAAATGATCGCTTCGCGCTGATCGTCGGGCAGCTGCTCAAGCGCCGCGCGAAAATCCTGCAGGTCGAGCGTGCCATATTGCGAAGGATGCACGGCAAGCTGTTCGCTGAACACGCCGTCCGTGTCCTGCACCTCGCGACCGCGCTTGCGCATTTGCGTGTAGAATTCATTGCGCAGGATCGTGAAGAGCCAGGCTTTCATATTGGTCCCCATCTCGAAGGACTCCTGTTTGGCCCAGGCTTTCATGATCGTATCTTGAACGAGATCGTCCGCCTTGTCGTGCTGGCCGATCAGCGACACCGCAAAGGCGCGCAGGCTCGGCAGCGATGACAAGAGCTCTCGCTTGAATTGTGCATTACTCTCAACCGACGGACCGGGTGCTGTGTTCACGCATACTCTCCTGTTCAGCCTGATCGAGTTTTTCGAGAAGATCGAGGAAGCGGTCCGGGATCATCTCATCCTGTATCGAGGTGTACAGCGCCTTTAGTTTCAATCCGACTTCACAATTTGGTCCTAATATATCCTTCTGAACGCGGCGGGACGACCGAACCCCGGCTCCGTTCATGTGAAGGTTTTCTTTTTCTGCCATATCTTGATCATTCCGGGCTGATTGCCCTACCCTATTAATCTAAGCCCCTGCTTGTCCGGGAAATGCGCAGGCTTCTGAAAAGTTCCGAATATATCTCCCGCTCACGGAACTTTTTTCAAAACGCCCCGTTTAAGGTAACATAATGCTGCGCTCAAAGCATAGGCGGGAGAGGGTCAAAACTTGTCCGCCAATGTGCATTCAATGAACGAAAGCGGCAGTTGAGGAGTTCCATTACCATGACGTTATCGACGCGTATCGCGCCGCATCTTCCCTATCTCCGTCGTTTTTCCCGCGCTCTTACAGGCTCCCAGGCTTCGGGCGATGCCTATGTCGCGGCAGCTCTTGAAGCATTGATCGCCGATGTGAGCATATTCCCGGAGGGTTCGTCCGACCGGATCGGCCTCTATCGCCTTTTTTGCAACCTGTACAAGACAGCCTCCGTCCGCGTGCCGGAACCGGCGTCGGAATTTGCATGGGAGCAGCGGGCGGCAAGAAATCTTGCCCATATCGCACCTCTCCCGCGTCAGGCATTCCTGCTTGTCGCGGTGGAAGGCTTTTCCGACAAGGAAGCCGCCGAAATTCTCGAACTGGACGACGCCGAACTGAGCCGCGTGCTCTCGGTCGCCTCGACCGAAATCTCGCGCCAGGTGGCGACGCGCATCATGATTATCGAGGATGAGCCGCTGATCGCGATGGATATCGAGCAGATGGTGGAAAGCCTCGGCCATGAGGTCGTGGGCATTGCGCGCACGAAGGACGAGGCGGTTGCCCTCTACAAACAGGAAAAGCCGCGCATGGTGCTGGCCGACATCCAGCTTGCCGATGGCAGCTCCGGCATCGATGCGGTGAATGAAATCCTGCAGAACGATGCGATCCCCGTCATTTTCATCACCGCTTTCCCGGAACGGCTGCTGACGGGCGAACGTCCCGAACCTACCTTCCTCGTCACCAAGCCCTTCAACCCGGATATGGTGAAAGCACTGATCAGCCAGGCACTCTTCTTCGAGGAAGCCTCGCAGGTCGCAGCCTAGCGGCAGGGGAAGTGAAGTACTGCATAAGAACCGCAAAATCCCGGAAGGCGCGTACCTTTCGGGATTTCGGTCGTCGGTGCTTCGCCCATTGCCCGATCACACCGCCTTACGTCCCGTCATGAGTATTTAGAGTTGTGAGCGCCCTAATTTTCCCGGAAGCACGGAACCAATACCGCTTCAGCAGAGTTTCTTCTTCATCCAATAAAGAGGAGACCGAAAATGCTTTATTATGCGCTTGTATTTCTCGTGGTGGCACTCGTGGCAGGTGCGCTCGGTTTCGGCGGCATCGCTGGTGCGTCGGCTGGTATAGCGCAGATTCTGTTCTTCGTGTTCCTTGCCTTGCTCGTCATTTCGCTCATCGCGTCGGCGATCCGCAAGGCATAACCCGCATAAAGTCGAAGGCTGTTTTTGACCTCCTGAAACGCCAGCCTATATTACGCCTTAGTGAAGCTAACCGCCGCATAAGTCATGCGGCGGTTTACAGGTTTCAGGATTCGGGACAGTTCAAGGATCGGAAGGTCGATGCTCGACCGAGACCCGCCGACTGGTCGAAGAAAATGGACGCCATGGCACGCAAGTTTCCGATCAGCGTTTCTGAAGAATTGGTCGTGTTGCAGACGGGCGAATTGGGTTCGGTTGCGGGATAATCGGGGCACATATGACGGCTGGCGCAAAATTCACCGTGCAGGACACCGAACCCGACGCAGCCCGCCTGCGGGCCCTGTTGCGGGCGGTGCGCAACAGCAATGTCTGCGTGCTCTATCAGAAGCCCGATCTGGCTTATGCCTGGGGAGAAAACATCCCGATTTACTGGCAGGAACGGTGGAAAGTCGGCGGCAACGACTGCGATTTCATTTTCTCTTCCACCCTGCACAAGCTGGACGGCGCCAAGCATGCGGCGCTCGACACTGGCGAAGCGCAGAATGTCGAGATTGCCATCAATGACGGCGACAAGCTGCGCTGGATAGAATTTCACATCGATTGCGACCGCGACGATGAGGGCAATATTCTGGGTCTCGTTACCACCGCCATTGAAATCAGCGAACTGAAGCGGCGCGAGCAGGTGCTGAAGACCCTGTTGCGCGAGGTCAGCCACCGCTCGAAAAATCTTCTGGCTATCGTCCAGAGCATCGCCAGCCAGACGGCGCGCTTCACCGATTCCATCGACGATTTTCTGCTGAAGTTTCGCGGGCGCATTCAGTCTCTGTCCTATTCGCAGGATCTGGTGACCGATTCGAACTGGCGCGGCGCGTTGTTTCGCGATCTCGTGCATTCGCAGGTCGAAAAATATATCGACGTCAGCGATGAACGCGTGAGCGTCGAGGGAGACAACCCTTATCTTTTTCCCGGTGCCGCGCTGCATGTCGGCCTTGCGCTGCACGAGCTGGTGGTCAATGCGACGTCCTTCGGCGGTCTCTCCATCCCCTATGGCCGGGTGAAGATTTCGGCGAAGGTCCTTCATCTGGCCAGCGGCGTTGACCGCCTGGAATTCCTCTGGGAAGAAACCAATCCGGCGATGCCCGAGGTTTTCGAGCATGATCCGCGTTTCGGCAGCGCCGTGCTGCAGCGCATCGTCCCCGCCTCCGTCAACGGCCATGCCGATTATCGCATCGACGGCACCGGGGCTGTTTATTCGCTCGTCATCCCGACCGAGCAGTTCGACGCCTGACGGGTAGCGGCCATCCAAAAAAAGCCGCCATGGTTCGGCTTAGGCGGAACCACGGCGGCTTGCTCTGAATTTGCGGAACGCCAGCTGCTCAACGTTTGACGGTTAGCGCGGCATTCTCGCCGCTCGCCTCGTGCGGGGAGGTTGAGGCGAACTCTGAAAGCCGCGTTGTGGGGGCGGGGTCACGGCCTTCATGGGCGCTAAACGCACCAGAGGGAACTTGGTTCCGTCAGTTCCGGATTTTTTTGCAATAAAGTTCGAGCCGGTGATGCACGATCTCGTAACCGAGCGACCGGGCGATTTCTTCCTGCAGCTTTTCGATCTTGTCGGAGCGGAATTCCACCACATCGCCGGAGTCCATGTCGATGATATGGTCGTGATGCGCGCCGCTCGCCTGTTCAAAACGCGAAGGCCCGCCGGCAAAGGCGTGCCGGTGAATGGCGCCGCGCTCTTCCAGAAGCTTCATCGTGCGGTAAACGGTGGACAGCGAAATGCTGCTGTCGATTTCGACCGCCCGGCGAAAAATCTCCAGCGCGTCGGGGTGATCTTCCGTCTCGGTCAATATGTTCAGGATGATCCGGCGCGGCCGCGTGATGCGAACACCTGCCTGGCGCAGTTCCTGCTCATAATCAGGTTTCTTGTACGATTCACTCATGCGGCAATTATGCACTGTCCAGGCGCCAGTTGCAAATTTTTGCAACTGGCAGCGGGCCGATCTCCCCAGCCCTTATTGGGATTGCGCCCCTTATTGGGATTGCGCTTGGTGACCGGGTTCCGTCCGCGGGCCGGACACCTTGTCGTTCAGATGGTATTGTCCCCTGCCCACCCGTACGAAAAGCGCATCGCCTTCCGGTTGATTGGCGGTGCAGTTTTCGGCGAGGAAGGAGAAGTATCGCGAATATGGCCAGCCCGGAGCGACGCGACGCACGTCCCGCGGCGTGAAAGGTTCGGCAAGAATGCCTTTCACCCTGACGGCATTATGGATTTGAGGATAAATAGTCGATCCAATTTTCCACATGCATCCAGTTTAACACTACCATACGCAGCGTTCATACCCCGTAAACACGGGATAATTGCAATTTTAACTAATCCAAAAACTTTGCGCGGACAAGCAAGCCGGACCTGAATATTGAAACACGATCATACTCCGCTCCGATCGGTTCCACACGCGCCCTTTTGGAAGAATCCGAACAACAGAGAGAGTGGACAGATGCGTCTAGCTATTGCCAGGTGGTGTCGTTGCCTGAAAATTCTTTATCGGATTTTGTTCATCAACAAGGGTGCCAGCGCCGCTCTTGGCTTTGCATCTTTGTGGAACATGACAATCGCAACTTTACAGTAATTCTCCGGGTCTTCCTTCGCTTCCTTCTCTCGCCGCGCAAATTCCTCCCGGTAGCTAGGATCTGCGAAAGGAAACATAAGGCCGGTAGCATCCTGAAAACCTTTAACATATTCAATATTAAGGTCTAAACCTTCACAATATAAGCCAGCAGCCATGGCTCCGGCCATGTAAGTAATAAAGTCTTGCCGAGAGATGCGTGGCGGAAAGGTTGGCGCCATGGAGGTGTCCGCCGATGCAGTATGAACTACGGACATGGAGAACAGTACTGTAATAAATGTCTTTTTCATCTACTCGCTCGGTCTGCAAGTGCGTCGTGTCCATTAGCGCGGGCAAGGACAATATGAAGTGGCTGGGAATATGTTAGGTTGGCTTCAAATTCTTCGAATGCAACCAAAATTCTCGTCCGTCAGGGAACCAGCAGTGTCGCTTCTTAGTATAAAAGAGTTGAAAATTACCATCGATTTTACCGATGGCGCATACATTGAGTTGGACAATCCATTGCAGACAGCCTTCGATAATATCGAAATTAACCCGAGCGGAAATCTGTGCAATATCCGTTCATCCTGCTTTTTCCACTCTTGAGATGACAATGAAAGGGCTAAGTTTGCACTCGATAACGGACTATGGGTCATCTCGACACCAAACCTCATTGCCTTCAGCTATGGAAACGGTGACAAATGCTCTGTTCCCGAGCGGTTTTCTCAGATAGCGGAAGCAGACATTGACCAGAGTATATTTTTGCCATTCCCCACGAATTGAACGGGAAAAGAAATCACTCCATCACCGCGATATTAGTGCGCTTCAATTGAAACCGAGACCGTCTCGCCCCATCGTTGAAGCTATTATTGATGTTTTAGAATTAGAGGCGGCAGTTTAGATGAGATGGATGCACAAATCGCCGATACAGAACGGTTTATTGACGATTATGAAACAACGCCCTTCGCCAACGATTTCAGTGATTGAACTTGCTGGTACGCCCAAGGGGAATCGAACCCCTGTTTGCGCCGTGAGAGGGCGCCGTCCTGACCGCTAGACGATGGGCGCCTGAGTCATATCGCTGATATAAGCGCCAAAAAGAAAAAGCGCAATCCTCACGGACAGAAAGAAGCAAGGCGGCAATCACGCCGCCCTGTTCAGACCTTGTTCGCCCTATTCGACGTTGCCGAGCTTGATGCGGCCGATGATGCGAGACTCACGATAGTCATAGATGATGAGTTCCGTGCCGCCGTCCGGCAGCAGCGTTTCCAGGGAAAGCTCGTTGCCCGAAAGGCTTTGCGAAAGAAGACGGGTGCCCGGCGTCAGGTTGATCTGCGATTCGATCAGCTTCGGCGGCTCGGGCTTTGCGGGCACGGGAGCGGCCTGTCCGGGAATATCGGAACGGGCTTCTTCAGCCGGCGGGGTTTCCGGCGCGCGATTGATCTTGTAGACAACGGCGACAAGCACCGCCATAAGACCGATCAGCATGACACCGATGGAGACGGCCAGAAGCCGGATCATTTTGCGGCGCACACGTTCCATGGCTGGATCAAGCGGGGGCTCGGCCTGTTCATCCGGGTAATAGCCCTGCTGATAGTCCTGATAGCCTGAATCCTGATGATTCTGGTATCTCGGATAGTGTGGATCCTGCATTCAACGACTCCGGTTCGAACTGCGCCATGTTACGGCGTGTGGCGCGTGATAGAGCATTTTGCAGCCAAATGGAAACATTTGACGCCGCATAAATGCGGTAAAATCAAGAGACAGAGCAGTTCTGACGATTTCGTTAAGACAGAGCCGCTCTCACAGAGGAAGACACGAGTGAAAGAGCTTACGACCGACTCCGATGCCACCGGCAAGCGTCTCGACCAGTGGCTGGCCGCAGCATTGGGGCCGGAACTCTCGCGCAGCCGCGTTCAGTCCCTTATTGCCGACGGCCATGTGACCATCGACGGCGCGCCCGCCCGTGAAACCAAGCAGAAGCTGCGCGAAGGCATGACAATCGCCATCGTGCTGCCCGAGCCGGAGCCAGCAGAGCCGATCGCCGAGAACATACCGCTCGATATTCTTTACGAGGACGATGATCTCATCGTGATCAACAAGCCCGCCGGGCTTGTCGTTCACCCCGGCAACGGCAACTGGACGGGAACACTGGTCAATGCCCTCATATATCATTGTGGCGATAGCTTGTCGGGCATCGGCGGAATCCGCCGTCCCGGCATCGTCCACCGGCTCGACAAGGATACGAGCGGCGTCATGGTCGTTGCCAAGAACGATCTTTCGCACCGGCATCTGAGCGAACAGTTTGCCGACCATGGCCGCACCGGCGATCTGGAGCGCGCCTATCTCGCACTTGTCTGGGGCATGACGGAGCGCCCGCAGGGCTACATAGACGCGCATCTCGGGCGCTCGCATCGCGACCGCACCAAGCAGGCCGTGGTCAATGAAGAGCGCGAGGATGCCCGCCACGCCATCACCCATTATGTGACGGTTGAAAAATTCGGTCCCCGCGAAGATGCCACCGCACTGGCCTCGCTGGTCGAATGCCGCCTGGAGACAGGACGCACCCACCAGATTCGCGTGCATATGGCGCATATCGGCCATCCGCTTGTCGGCGACATGGATTATGGCAGCGCCTACAAGACCAAGGCCAACAAGCTGCCGGAACCGCTGAAAGAGGCCGTGCGCGGCTTTCACCGTCAGGCATTGCACGCATGGCTGCTCGCCTTCACCCATCCGGCCACCGGGGAACTGATGCGTTTTGAAGCGCCAGTGCCGGAAGATATGGAGCACCTTCTGGAAAATTTCCGGAAGCACTCTATATAATACTGGCAACTATCATGGTTGGCCGAAGGATGGATCGCTGATAAAAATCGGCTCTTCCGTCATCAAGATCGGGGGCGCGGTTGCGGTGCAAGCCGCTCTCTCACCACAAAAACATTTCATTTCAAATTGCTAGCGCAACCTTTGGCTTTAAGCGGCGTTCACATTGTAGTGACAGATTGTTTCATGAGTTAAAGGATCGTGTTTTCGCCAAAATCATGCCTATATATGGAGGCTCGCGAGAGGGAAGTGCAGGAGGCAGCCCCCGCGACAGGTTCGCCAAACGGGAACCTGAAATCATAAAGGAGGGTGCTCTATGGCCCAGATGAATCTCCCAAGCATCACGTCAGGTGACGGCGGTCTTACCCGTTATCTGGAAGAAATCCGACGTTTTCCCATGCTTGAGCCGCAGGAAGAATACATGCTGGCCAAGCGTTATCACGAACATACCGACCCCAAGGCCGCCCACAAGCTGGTGACGAGCCATCTGCGTCTCGTGGCCAAGATCGCCATGGGTTATCGCGGCTATGGCCTGCCGATCGGTGAAGTCATCTCGGAAGGCAATGTCGGTCTCATGCAGGCCGTGAAGCGTTTCGAGCCTGAACGCGGTTTCCGCCTTGCCACCTATGCCATGTGGTGGATCAAGGCCTCGATCCAGGAATATATCCTGCGCTCGTGGAGCCTTGTGAAGATGGGCACGACCGCCAATCAGAAGCGCCTGTTCTTCAATCTGCGCAAGATGAAGAGCAAGATCCAGGCGCTTGATGACGGCGATCTCAACCCCGATCAGGTCAAGCAGATCGCGACCAAGCTCAATGTCAGCGAAGACGAAGTGGTTTCCATGAACCGCCGTCTGTCCGGTGACGCTTCGCTGAATGCGCCGCTGCGCGCTTCGGAAGGCGAATCGGGCGAATGGCAGGACTGGCTTATCGATGACAGCAGCAGCCAGGAGCAGGTCCTCATCGAACAGGACGAGCTGGACAACCGCCGCTCCATGCTCGAACAGGCGATGGATACGCTGAACGACCGCGAACGCCGGATTTTCGAGGCGCGTCGCCTGTCGGAAGATCCGATGACGCTGGAAGATCTTTCCGGCGAATTCGGCATCAGCCGCGAGCGTGTGCGCCAGATCGAGGTGCGTGCGTTTGAAAAGGTGCAGGCGGCCGTCAAGGCCGCAGCTTTCAAGCAGCAGAAGGCACTGAACCATGTCGAGGAAGCGCACGCCTGAAACTGATATAATCAGCATGCAATTTTACTGCCGCAAAATGGGAGACCATTTGCGGCAGTATTTATTTGAACGTTACTGATCCGCCTCGCCTTTCGCGAGTTCAAATCCCTCGTGATCCAGTCCGCGGACATTCCCGCGGCGCTTTGCCGAGGCAACCGGCGCTGCGCCCGATGGAGCGGATAGCGGCGACTAAGGAACTGCTTTCTCAAGGAGAAGCAGACATTGACGATATTGCCGCTGCGGTCGGCTTTGGAAGCGCCCATACGCTCCGTCGTCCTTCCGCCAGAAGATCGGCATCCGCCCGGCTGAGTATCGCCGGCGGCTTTTCGCAGCGGCTGTCATCCAACCGATATAAAACCGTCAAACAACTGTAATGGATTGGCTTTAGGGACGAAGGCGTGTTCCAACCAAGCCTGAAGGTCATCCCATGAAAAAGCTCCTGCTCGCCGCAGCTCTTGCGCTTACCGCTGCCACTGCCGCATCTGCTTCCGAATATGTCTCCTTCCTCGATTACCCGCAGAAGGAGCAGGACGGGAAGGAGTTCTTCACGGCCATCGAAATCCCGCAAGGCAGCTTCACCAAATATGAAATCGACGACAAGACCGGCCATATCGTCGTCGACCGCTACCAGTCCATGCCTGTGATCTATCCGGCCAATTACGGCTCGATCACCAGCACGCTTGCCGGCGACGGCGACCCGCTCGACGCGCTGATCTATACCCGCGAGCCGATTGTTCCCGGCGCAATCATCAAGGTTCGTCCCATCGGCGTCCTGAAGATGATCGATGGCGGCGATCAGGACGACAAGATCGTCGCGGTCCCGACCACGGACATCGATCCGACCTATGACAACATCAAGGAAATCACCGATCTTCCGAAGATCGAACAGCAGCGCCTTGAAGCCTTCTTCCGCGTCTACAAGCAGTTGCCGGAAGGCCGCAAGGTCGTTGAACTGGCGGGTTTCGACAGTGCGGAAGCCGCGCAGAACGAAATCGCCAAGGCCATCAAGGCTTTCGCCGAGAAGAAGTAACCGCGATCCCTGATCGCGACCAAACAAAAAGGCCGCTCGAAGCGGCCTTTTTCGTTTCGCAAGAAGATCAATTCGCGCCCAGCACGTCGTTGAACGCCTTCTCGCCCGGCACGCCCTTTTCAAGACTGATGAGGCCGCGGCGACCGTTGCGGTAGGAGATCGGAATATCGATCCACTGCAGGCGGCGCATCAGGGACAGATTGGTATCCTGCGCGGTGCGGGCATCGTTCAGCCATACGATGAAGAAATTGTCGCCGATCTTCGACGGCACGGCGATCAGCGGATTGCCCGCTGCCTGCTCCGTATCCTTGAAGGTGACGCGCTGCACATTATCCACCGCACCACCGGAGAAGCCTTCAGGCACGGTGAAGACCATTTCGATCAGATGGCTCGCCGGAATGGATTGATCCGTATTCTTGCGAATGGTCATTTTCAACTCGACCTTGCTGGTCGGCATCGTAACGGTTGCGCGCACGGCGGGCTGGGCTGGCTGGCCGTCTTCCGGGCTTTCCTCGATGGTCGACCAGACCACATTGCCGCGCTCGACCGAATCCGACCCGGCGCCGCCGCGTTCTTCATAGAGAAGCGCCTGCTGGCCGACGGCGACCGTCTGGTTCTGCCCCGGTTGCGCGCCGCTCTGCGTGTTCGTTTCGACAGGCGCAGGGGTGGAAGCGGCTGTGGACGTGCCCTCGCCGATGCCATTCGCGCCACCGGCTGGCCCGCTATCGGTTTCGCTGCCGTCCGGCATAAGCCGCTGGGTCATCTTCGGCTCGCCCGCAGGCTGTTGCGGTTGTTCCGGCGTCTGTTCGCCGCCGGTCGTCGCGGTATTGGTGTCGGCTGGCGGCGTCGTGCCTTCAGGATGTGTTTGGGTATCAGAACCCGTTGAAGGCGCATCGCTGCGCCCGAGGCTCGAGGCCAGTTCCTGAATCTTGTCCTTGTTGGCCCAGACCGCGTAACCGGCGCCGCCAAGGACCAGGACGGCAACCAGAGCCGCAATCAGGCCCTTGTAGGAACGCTGCTCTTTCCTGGCGGTGCGCTCGATATATTCGCTGCGACGGGCCTGCGCCTTTTCCTTGGCGCGGTCCAGTTTCCAGTCGTCGCTGCGCTCGGCTGCAATAGCTGGTGCGTCGTCCTCTTCGCCGGAGAGACTGCCGCGACGCTCGTCGTGCGGCGCGCTGGGGAACGCGGGCGCGTCATCGTCCTCATGGGACGGCGCGCGCGCTGCCGCATCCTGATTCGCCTCCTGCAGAAAATTGTCCAGCGCATCCTCGACCGGCGGCTCGGGTGCTGTGGCGGGTGGCGCATAAAAGGCTTCAACCTCGGCAATGGCATCTTCGAGAATATTGCGCTGGCGGACAGCCACAGCCTGCGAGGCATTTGCCGTGACAAGCTTCTGCTCGATCGTGGCACGCGCTTTCGCGTAAACGCGCTGGCGCAATTCAGGAGACTTGTCCGTCTGCGCATCGATCGTCTTTTTCAGTACCGCTACAAAATCCGCCATTCCGTCTTACCCGGTTTCCGCCCGTCCAGATGAACAATAAGCACAGGATGCAATAAATGTCTCAATAATCACAATAATCAAGGGAAAGCAAAGTCTCCGGCTACGATTTAGCGAAGACTTTCAAAACGATGCGGTAAAATAGTGGCAAAATTCGCCCTGTTGCGACGCATTGATACTGGTTCACCGGCCTATACAAATGAATTTGGAGTGGCCTTCGGGGAAGGCCACTCCGAACAAGCTTTGATCCAAACGCTATCAGTCGTGGAATGGATCGGTAACGAGAATGGTGTCCTCGCGTTCCGGGCTGGTGGAGAGCATCGCCACCGGCGCGCCGATCAGTTCTTCGATGTGACGGACATATTTGACAGCCTGCGCCGGAAGATCGTTCCACGAACGCGCACCTGCGGTCGTTTCCGACCAGCCCGGCAAGGTTTCATAGATCGGCTTCACGCGCGCCTGCGCGCCCATAGAGGACGGCAGATAGTCGATGCGCTTGCCATCGAGTTCATACGCAACGCAAATCTTGATCTCATCCAGACCGTCGAGAACGTCGAGCTTGGTGAGCGCGATGCCGGTGATGCCGGAAGTACGAACCGTCTGGCGCACGATCACGGCGTCAAACCAGCCGCAACGGCGCTTGCGACCTGTCACCACGCCGAACTCATGGCCCTTGGTGCCAAGGAACTCGCCAATCTCGTCGTTGAGTTCGGTCGGGAAAGGCCCCTCGCCCACGCGGGTCGTATAGGCCTTGGTGATGCCCAGCACATAGCCGATGGCCGTCGGGCCAAGACCCGAACCGGCGGCAGCCTGACCGGCAACCGTGTTGGAAGACGTCACGAACGGATAGGTGCCATGGTCGTTGTCGAGCAAAGCGCCCTGTGCGCCTTCGAACAGGATGCGGTCGCCTGCCTTGCGGCGTTCATCGAGAACGCGCCAGACCTGATCGATATAGGGCAGGATCTGGTCGGCAACCGAGGTCAGTTCGGTCAGAATGGTTTCAACCGCGATTTCCTCAAGGCCCATGCCGCGACGCAGCAGATTGTGGTGCGCGAGCAGGCGCTCGACCTTCGGCTCCAGCGTTTCCGGCTCGGCCAGATCGATGACGCGGATAGCGCGGCGGCCAACCTTGTCTTCATAGGCCGGACCGATGCCGCGCTTGGTCGTGCCGATCTTGAGGCCCGAATTGGAACCTTCGCGCATGGCATCGAGATCGCGATGAAGAGACAGGATGAGCGGGGCATTTTCGGCAATGCGCAGCACGTCCGGATTGATGTCGATGCCCTGCGCGCGCAGTTTCCCGACTTCGGAAACGAAATGATGCGGATCGACAACGACGCCGTTGCCGATGACGCTCAGCTTGCCGCGCACAAGGCCAGATGGCAGCAGCGAAAGCTTGTAGCTGACGCCGTCGATGACCAGCGTATGACCTGCATTATGACCGCCCTGGTAGCGCACGATGACATCGGCGCGTTCGGACAGCCAGTCAACGATCTTACCCTTGCCCTCGTCGCCCCATTGCGACCCGACGACAACCACATTTGCCATTGAAGAAACTCCTTGGCTTCTATTTGAAAATCCAAGGATCGAAGCGGCCCGGTCATCGCCAGCTGAGGCTACAGGGTGCTGATCCCTCGTCTCTATACAGATTGAAACGGGATTGCGCGACTCTTTCGTGCAAGAAAATCGCGATTTTTAGCGCGCGGGACTAGATCGGTAGAGATTCCGTCTCTAGGGAGGCAAAAAAGGTGATTTTGAGAACCGGAATTCCTGCTGCTAACTCGGTTCTCATATCCACTACCATTCTCCTCTCATATCCAAAGCTATTGATCGGGTCCTGAATTTCATGCGATAATTGAAGAGGGGACGGAATGGGTTTGGGGATTGGGGCAAAAGCCATTCGAGCTATATGTGAAGATAGCGCAGATCATTAGACCGCCGACTCTAACGAAATCAAAAATACAAGTTTCTGATGATAGGCGAATGAAAAATATACTTATAGTCACTGAGAATTTTACTGTTGGCGGCTTGGAAACTTACCTGTCTGGAGAGATTCGGCAACTGACTGAAGACGGTTGGAAAGTGCATCTCGCAGTAGGAAAACAGTTTGAAGATGCACTTATTCCAGATGGAATAGCGTCGATAACAAGAGATTTGGATTTCGAACCTTCCCAATCAATCGAGAGTCTTTGGGAAACCGTTCACTCTTTGAGAGAACTGATCCGCACCAATAAGATCGACTTAGTGCATGCGCATCCATTTATTTCGATTTTTGCTGCCTTCATTGCTGCAGAATTTGAGAGAACTGGTTTCGTATTAACTCTGCATGGCCCCACTTCCATTGCAAGCTATAGCCCACTACACGACCTCCTCCTGAAGCAGGTGATACTACCAAACACGCCGCTGATTTTAGCGGTCTCGGAAGAAGTCGCCCAATTGGTCGAACCTTATACCAACCCCGATACTGTGAAAATACTCCCAAACTCTATAGATTTATCTGTTTTTTCCCAAGTGGTCGCCCACGATGTGGCTGACCCGCGATGGCTGATTGTCTCCCGGCTCGACGAATTCAAGATCGTCGGAATTTATGAATTTATAACGATCGCTAAGTCCCTCAACCTGCCGGGTATCGTAATCATCGGCGATGGATCAGCTCGTACAGCACTGATGGAAAAACTCGCAACTAACGGACTCGCGGACTTCGTTGAGTTTCTCGGCACTAAAACTGACGTGCATTCCTACATGGCCAGATTCGCTGGCGTTGCGGGTATGGGCCGCGTTGCCCTTGAGGGACTGGCTTCGAAGAAACCAGTAATCCTCGTAGGCTACGATGGCGTGAAGGGTTTCATTAAACCCTCAAACTTCTATCAGGCGATGAGAACCAATTTTTCAGGTCGCTCTTTGGAGAATGTCACTGAAGAATATTTCTCTGGAAGCGAGAAAGTCTCCGAATACGGAAGCCAGCTGACCGTTGAACTCCGTTCCCTTATAGAACAAGAATGTGATGGGCGCGTACTTTGGTTAAGATTTGAAGAATTGACGTACGATTTACCTCCGCCAAATCGTACAATACTATATGATATATTCACTGGATACTCAAACATGAGCAGCTTAAAGAAAGATATGTTCTTAGAGTCTGAAAGACTCTCCAGAATTATAAGAAGTACAATTGATGGAGAAAAATACTCTTATTCAACGGATTTGCCCCCGCAATCCCATCATAGTGTTCATATAGATATTTTGCGGGAAGAATTAAAAGAAAAAAACCTGATGTTACAGCAATCTGAAATGTTCAGATTCCACGAATCTAACAGAGCCGATAATCTGGAGCGCGAATTGGCGAGCATCCATAGTTCAAGAGGCTGGAAAATTGCCACATATCTTCACAAGATGCGCGGCATCTTCCAAGGATAAAAAGGCAGGGCGCCGACCAGATCGGCGGCCTAACCGGCGCGGACCATATAGAGCGCATCCTCCGAATAGCTTCTCAGCTTTTCCTCCAGCGCCGGGAGATCGCGGACGACAAAGCCCTTCTTTTCCCAGAAGCCCTGCGAGCCATTAACGGCGACGAGCGACATGGTGACGAAGCCGTCGCGTTCGGCCTGCAAGGCCATCAGCTCAACGACGCGCGTGGCGGCACCGCCGGAGCGTGCTTCGGGCAGAAGCGCAATATCGTGAATGTAATAAGTGTTGGTATCTTCCGGCAATTCGCCCAGAACAGCGTTGAGGGCCGGAACCGTATCGAGCTTCCACGGATGACTGACGCCGTAACCCAGAATCTCGCTCTCGCGGGCAAGCACGAAACAGCCAGCCGGATAAAGCGTGAAGCGGTCCCGGAAGACCGCCTCATCCTCGAAAAAGTCGAGATGGACAACATTGGCGACGGCGGTCACGCTCGCAATATCATGCTCGTGCATGCGCCGCCATTCCGGCTGTACCATCTCTTCAACCATTTTCTCAAACTTCTCCGACGTTGAACTCAAGCGGTGTTGCCGCCTTGATTGCCTCTTGAGCCGTCAGTTCGTCAAGTGCTGCCTGTGGAATCTGTTCATCCACATAGAGCATGGCAATCGCATCGCCACCCGGATGGTCGCGTCCGAGCGAGAAGTTTGCGATGTTGATGTTGTGCTTGCCGCAGATCGTACCAAGCAGGCCGATCATGCCCGGAACGTCCTTGTTGGTGACGTAAAGCATGTGCGGACCAACCTCGGCATCGAGATTGATTCCCTTGATCTGGATGAAACGCGGCTTGCCGTCCGAGAAGCAGGTTCCGGCGATGGAACGCTCACGCAGGGTGGTCTTCACCGTCAGCTTGATATAGCCATCGAAGATGCCCGACTTGTCGCGCTTGACCTCCGAAACGATGATGCCGCGTTCCTTCACCATGATCGGCGCGGAAACCATGTTCACATCGGCGACCTGCGGACGGATGAGACCGGCCAAAGCCGCGCTCAGCAAAGCGCGTGTGTTCATGGTGGCGGTGGCACCGTCGAACAGCACTTCCACTTCCTGGATCGGCTCGTCTGTCACCTGACCGACGAAAGCGCCAAGCACATCGGCGAGCTTCACGAACGGTTTCAGGCGTGGCGCTTCTTCCGCCGTGATCGACGGCATATTGATGGCGTTGGAAACGGCGCCCTTCACGAGATAGTCCGACATCTGTTCGGCCACCTGAAGCGCGACATTTTCCTGCGCTTCCGCCGTCGACGCGCCCAGATGCGGCGTGCAAACGACATTGGGCAGCGAAAAAAGTTCGTTTTCGGTCGCCGGTTCCGTTTCATAGACGTCGATACCCGCACCTGCCACATGGCCGGACTTCAACGCCGCGACCAGATCCTTTTCCACGATCAGCCCGCCCCGCGCGCAATTGACGATACGCACGCCGGGCTTGGTCTTGGCGAGGTTTTCCGCGTTGATGATATTGCGGGTCTTGTCGGTCAGCGGCGTGTGCAGCGTGATGAAATCGGCGCGGGCGAGCAGCTCGTCCAGCTCGACCTTTTCAACGCCCAGCTCCTGCGCACGGGCTTCGGACAGGAATGGATCGAACGCCACCACATGCATTTTCAGGCCGATGGCGCGGGTCGCGACAATCGAACCGATATTGCCGCAGCCGACGACGCCGAGCGTCTTGCCGGTGATTTCCACGCCCATGAAGCGGTTCTTTTCCCACTTGCCGGCGCGGGTGGATGTGTCGGCTTCCGGCAATTGCCGCGCCACGGCGAACATCAGCGCAATGGCATGTTCGGCGGTGGTGATCGAATTGCCGAAAGGCGTGTTCATCACGATGATACCGCGGCGCGAAGCCGCCGGAATATCGACATTGTCCACGCCGATACCGGCGCGACCGACGACCTTGAGCTTTTTGGCGGCGGCAATCAGCTTTTCCGTGACCTTGGTGGCCGAACGGATCGCCAGACCGTCATAATCGCCGATGACTTCGAGAAGCTTTTCCTTGTCCTTGCCGAGATCGGGCAGATAGTCGACTTCCACGCCGCGATCCTTGAAAATCTGGACGGCAGTGGGCGAAAGCTTATCGGATACGAGAACGCGAGGTGCCATTGAGGCCTCCTTCAAACATTTTCAAACCATGCATTCCTGTGATGACGCAGACCGTTCTGCCTCAGGAAATGCGCTGTAATGGGAGAATGCGGACCGTGGCCGCCCCAACGCGGACCACGGTGTCATGCATGAAATGCGTATCAGGCAGCAGCTTTCAGCGCTGCCTTCTGCGTTGCAAAAGCCCAATCCAGCCAATGCGTCAGCGCTTCCAGATCGGAAGCTTCCACCGTCGCGCCAGCCCAGATGCGCAGACCCGAAGGCGCGTCGCGATAAGCGCCGATGTCATAGGCAACGCCTTCCCTGTCGAGAGCAGTGACGATGCCCTTGGCGAAAGCGGCCTGTTCGTCGGCTGACAAGGCGGTTACTGCCGGATCGACAATCGTGAGGCAGACGGAGGTGTTGGAGCGCGTCTCCGGCTTCACGGCCAGATTGGCGATCCACGACGTCTTTTCCACGAAAGCGTTCAGGACGGCGAAATTCGCATCGGCGCGCGCAACCAGCGCGTCGAGACCGCCGAGCGATTTCGCCCAGTTCAGCGCGTCGAGATAATCTTCCACGCAGAGCATGGACGGCGTGTTGATGGTTTCGCCAGTGAAGATGCCTTCGATCAGCTTGCCGCCCTTGGTCATGCGGAAAATCTTCGGCAGAGGCCATGCAGGCTTGTAGCTTTCCAGACGCTCGACAGCACGCGGGCTGAGGATCAGCATCCCATGCGCGCCTTCGCCGCCCAGCACCTTCTGCCAGGAGAAGGTGACAACATCGAGCTTGGCAAAATCGAGACGCTGCGCGAAAGCCGCCGATGTGGCGTCGCAGAAGGTCAGGCCCTTACGGCTTGCGGGAATGAAATCGGCGTTCGGGACGCGCGCGCCCGACGTAGTGCCGTTCCAGGTGAAGACCACATCGCGGTCGAAATCGACCTGGCTGAAATCGACAATCTCGCCATAAGGCGCCTCAAAGGTGCGCACATCTTCGAGCTTGAGCTGCTTGGTGACATCCGTGACCCAGCCCGAGCCGAAGCTTTCCCACGCGACCATGTCGACGCCGCGCGCGCCGAGCATGGACCACAGCGCCATTTCGACAGCGCCGGTATCGGATGCCGGCACGATGCCGATGCGGTAATCGGCAGGCACCTGAAGAATTTCGCGGGTAAGGTCGATGGCGTCTTTCAGCTTCGTCTTGCCGATTTTCGCGCGGTGCGAACGGCCAAGAGCTGCATCGACCAGCGCATTCAGCGACCAGCCGGGACGTTTTGCACAGGGACCGGATGAAAAATTAGGATTAGCCGGGCGAACTGCCGGCTTCGCAATCGTCGTCATGTTGTTTCTATCCTCTCAGATAGCACGCGTCTCGTTGGGGAGACGTGGCCCACTTACCGGGATAGCCGAAAGCGCGTTTTTCCTCAATACGGCTTTCGGGGAATATTTTAACGAAACCCGCCCGAATTGCTTCGGGCGGTAGAATTTCATTACCGTGTCGCCGTCTGCGTTTCGGGAGCATCGTCTTCCATGCGCGCATAATAGTTCGCGACCAGCGCACCCGAAATATTGTGCCAGACGCTGAAAACCGCGCTCGGCACCGCCGCCAGCGGCGAGAAATGCGCATTGGCGAGCGCAGCCCCAAGGCCGCTGTTCTGCATGCCGACCTCGATGCTGATCGCCTTGCGCTTGGCAAGCGACAGGCCCGCGAAACGCGCGGCGAAATAGCCGAGCAGCAGGCCGCAGCAATTGTGCAGGACCACGACCGCGAAGATCAGTAGGCCGGACTGGACGATGGCCGCCTTGTTGACCGCGACCACCGCCGCCACGATCAGCACGATGCCCGCCACAGACACCAGTGGCAGCATCGGCACCGCCGCCTTGACCAGTCCCGGCACCAGCTTCTGCAACACGAAGCCAAGCGCCAGCGGCACGAGGATTACCTTCACGATGCTGATGAACATGCTCATTGCATCCACCGGCAGATACTGGCTGGCGAAGAACCAGACGAGGAATGGCGTCACGAGCGGCGCCAGCAAGGTTGTGACGCTGGTGCAGGCAACGCTCAGCGCCACGTCGCCTTTCGACAGATAGGTCATGACGTTGGAAGCAGTCCCGCCGGGGCAGCAACCCACCAGAATGACGCCCGCCGCCACTTCCGGCGACATCGGAATGATCCGCGTCAGCAATACGGCGAGAAGCGGCATGATGATGAACTGCGCCAGCACGCCGATGGCGACATCGAAAGGCCGCTTGGCGACTTCGGCAAAATCCTTACCCGAAATGGTCAGGCCCATGCCGAACATGATGATGCCGAGCAGCACCACGATCCATGGCGCGAAAATGCTGAACGTGGACGGCAGCAGGAAGCCGAGAACGGCAAAGACAATGACCCAGACCGCAAAGGTGCGGCCAACAAAATCCGATAGTGCAGCGATTGCTTTCATAACCCCTCCCCTTTCAGGAAACGCATTCGACGCGTTCTGTCACCTGTAAGGATTTGGGGCGCATATGAAAACGAAAAATTCGCTGGCGCTTAAACAAATGAACTGGAAAGCGGGCCAGGAGGCCCGCTGCGATTATAGCGGGGCGCTAAGATGCTAACGCATCACGCCCTGGAAATGCTCAATTGCCGCACGGCCTTAACCAAGTCTCGATGAGGCTTGGTATTACCAGGTCGTAAAGCGCACACCGGCGCGCAACTGATGGGACTGAATGTCCTTATCGCTGAGCGTGATGCCTGCCGCACTCGCAACATCAGCACCCTCGATGACGCCATAGCGATAGCCGATATCGAGCTTGATATTGGATGCCACATCGATGCCGACACCCGCCATCAGCGCCCAGGCAAGACGATAATCATCGTCCGTCTTGTAGTCGCCATAGGCCGTATTGATGGAATAGCGCACATTGGCGAAGCCAAGGCCCGCACCAAGATAGGGCGTGAAACCATAATAATTGCCGAGATCGACATAGGCATTGGCCATCATGTCCCAGCTGCGAACGTCGACATCCAGGTCGTCGAAGCCCTGCTTGGAATAGCCGAGCGTCACGTCGCCGCGCAGATTATCCGTGAACTGATAGCCGACGCCGACGGACGGCACGACATTCTTGTCCAGGTCGTAGCTTTGCGATGCGCTCCAGAAAGCCGTCTCGGTCTGAACCTTGACGTTGGAGGAAATGTTATAGCCGATATCGCCGCGCAGATACCAGCCGGAGCCTACCTCGACCGGCTGCTGCGCCGGAGCGCCCGGCTCATAGCTGATCGTATCGAGATCGGCGGCAAAGGACTGCGATGCGATGCAGAATCCGGCCAGCAGCGCAGCCGGCGAACAGAAAGCACGCCATTGCATGTACATGATGAAATCCCCGCTTATGAATGTATCGTCATGTATGAATGAACATGGTTAAGATCGCATAAATATAGGGATATATTTACCGTATTTCTAAATGAATAAGGCCCGGATGACCGGGCCTCTTTTCGTTTCGGCAATTTGCTTTTTTACTTGTAAACGGGGCCGTCCACGATGGTCGAAACCTGCTGCGGGGCATAGGCTGGAGCTGCACCGCCGAACATGTAGCGCAAGCCCACACGCACGTCGTGCACGTTCATGCCCTTGTCGTAACCGTCACCGATCCACTGGTTGCCCTCGAACATCTTGCCGCCATTGATATGGCGATAACGATAGCCCGCATCGAGCTTGAGGTTCTGCGTGAGATCGACGGATGCACCGGCCATGAGCGCATAGGTAAAGCGCCAATTGGCAGCGCCTTCCTGCGTGCCGCCATACCGAACATCATCAAGGTCGCCCCACTTCACGCGAGTGCCGCCGATACCGGCGCCGACATAGGGCGTGAAGCCGGCAAAATTGCCGAGATCGACATAGGCATTGGCCAGAATGGAGAGGGCCGAGAAACGGCCGCGCTCATCGGAAGCGCAGTCGATATCGCCATTACAGGCCGAACCGTAGGTATGACCGTTGAACTTGGCGCGCGTCATGTAGTCGACCGTCAGGTCGGTGCGGAAATAATCCGTCACCTGATAGCCGACGCCGCCACCAACAAGGAACGAACCTTTCAGATCGCCATAAAGCGTGTTGCTGCCGAAGGTCGGCGAACCGCCGCCGCAGGTGTCGCAATTATCGATGGTCGCGTAATCCGCATCCTTGAACTTGGTCTTTGAGTAACCGATATCGCCGCGCAGATACCAACCACCCACAGCAGGCGGAGCGACAACGACTTCCGGTACAGGTTCAATGATATCGGCCGCCAGCGCGAGAGGTGCCATAACCGTGAGGGCAACCGATGCCGCCACACCGGCAAAAAGAGTTTTCGTAAGACGTTTCATATGTCTGCCCCATCGGAGAATCACGCCGCAGAAAGCGACGGGTACGGATGTTTGCGGGGAAGACTATTCGGCAAAAGTTAAATACAACTTAACGTTAAGTTTTGTATTGTGCTATTACGTTAAGCGACTTAGTTAGCAACTGCTAAATGAAAGGAGTTTCTTAACCATAGCTGTTAATGGTTAAAGAAGGCTGTATCGATGGAAGAAACCGACATTCGCCCCACCGCATATTCTTATGTGCGCATGAGTACCCAACAGCAGTTGAAGGGTGATTCGCTTCGTCGCCAGCTTGAACGCAGTCGCGAATATGCAGCCGAAAACAACCTCCGTCTGGACGACACACTGCACGATATTGGCGTCAGCGCTTACACTGGCGCAAACGTGCGATCCGGTGCGCTTGGACAGTTTTTGCAACTCGTACAAAGCGGACAAATCAAACGCGGTAGTTACCTGCTCGTGGAGTCGTTGGATCGTCTTTCACGACTGCAAGTTCGCAATGCGCTCGGCCCGTTCATCGAACTAATCAACGCCGGAATAACCATTGTAACGCTTGCAGATAAGCAGGTTTACTCGGATGCGACCGTTGACGAGAATTGGACGCAATTAATGATGTCGCTGGCAATCATGTCTCGCGCACATGAAGAGAGCCAGACGAAGAGTGACCGACTGCAACGAGCAGCAGAAGGCAGACGCAAACGGGCGCTTGCTGGTGAGACACGCTTTTCGCATCATATGTTTCGTTGGCTCGATCAAATCGAGATTGCGCCGGACAAATATGAGTACCGGCTGAACAAACATGCCGACACTGTGCGGCAGATATACGAATGGGCCGATGCAGGCATAGGCCAGATCGTAATTACTCGCCGTCTCAATGAGGCGAAGACCCCTACCCTTACGGGCAAAGGTGTGTGGCAACAGCCAACGGTAGGGTTAATTTTACGGAACGAAGCGGTGATCGGAACGTATCAGCCGGTTCATCGCGTTAACGGAAAGTCACAACCATACGGCGAAGCGCTGCGCGGTTATCTCCCCGCCACGATAAACGAGGAACTGTTCTGGCGAGTGCAAAAGAACAAGCGTGTTCGTAATTCAGCTGGACGAAAAGGCGAAAGGCTCACGAACTTAATCGGGCCGCTCGCAACATGCGCCCATTGTCAGGGCCGAATGCTCATTAAAACGGGCGGCGCTGCAAACAATCCTCAGAAGTACATTCGTTGCGACAACAATTACCGTGGCGGCACATGCACCGGACCAACCGGACAATTCCGGTATGATAAGGTTGAGAGCGCCATTCTCGACCACGTGAAGGAGTTTCATTCGTTCTCGGCCTTCGCTCGTGAGAACAACACCACCGGAAAGCAGCAATTGCAGGAGAAGATTGCGAGCCACGAAACCACACTCGCGGAATTGGAGAGGCAGCGCAAGAACCTTATAGCAGTTGCAGCATTGGCCGATAGAGACGAAGTTCGAGCCGAATTGATGCGCGAGTTAAGTGACCGTCGATCCCGTGAGGACAGCACGAAAGCCGAACTCGAAATATTTCGCGCGGATTTAATGACGCTGGACAGTGCAGAACGTAACGCTAACTCACTTGCCGAACGGATCGCCAGCGAGCGCACGATATGGGAAACCGGATCGGACGAGAAAGTCTACGAAAGCCGTTCAAAGATAGCGCAAGCACTCAAGCAGATTATCGACTTTATATCGTTCGACATGAATACGCGCTGTTTCCGTGTGATTATCGGCTTTGGTATTGTGGCTTACGAATTCGACAAGCAAGGTCGAATGACGAACAAGTTCGATCTTGCAACATCACATTCGTCGATTGGCGTGTCTCCGTTGAAAATGGAGCATTTCGCACAAGGAGATGAATCGCGACATGAAAAATTGTCAAAGGTTATGCGTGAGAAGCAAAAAGCTGGAGAAGCGGTACGCTTGGACACGAGCGGGCAGCCAATCAAAATGCTATACGACTACGAGCAAAAGTCCCACCGCACTAATGCCCTTTATGACGCCGTATTCAAAAAGACAGTTCATTTGCTCGCACCGGAAAGGCTCATTCATCGGGATTGGCCCATTAAGGCAACTTACGAGCAATACGATAATATTGTGCTCCCCGATGAATGGGTAAAACTGCAAGATAATCCTATCGAGCCAATCCTTGAGGATTTCACAGCACTCATGAAAGCGGCAATCGCAGCCCATTCAGTTGTTCTGGTGCGACGCAACGCAGACGAATCCACGTTGATCGACGTCGAAATCGTACCGATGAAGGACTTAGCCCTTACCCCCTAGAAAGGTCAACGTGCGCATTTTCAATTAGGTGATATGCCAATAATAATTTGATATTATTACACTTTTATCGCATGTGCTAATTTTGCGCTAGCTTCAAGCCCTGACTATATATTTGCACTTTTATGAGATCTCCATATAGATCGTGGTAAATACTCTAGTGTCGAACGTTCAGTAACCTTCAATCCGGCGGGATCATGAATCCATTGCACAACGGCTGGGGAGCACCACTTTTTATCGTATAGCCATTTCATTTCTCGAACACTCCGAGATTTTTACCGCGGTAACGGTGGGCGAAAATCATCTTGAGATTTTTAATTTCCGGCTGGTCGTCCTTGAAACGCACGACCGCCCACCCGTCCGGGTGCGCTTCAAACCATGCCGCAAGCTGCTCTATTTGCAGGCTGTCGACCGGCGTTTCACGCCGCGCCATAAAGCCTAATTCGCCGTGATAACTGCTGACAAAGGCCAGATCGCGCGTCGGCTGCGTCTTCACGATGTCCGCGACATACTCAAGCGTGTATCGCTTGAGAAAATTGTGCGAGGCGATCATCTGCCCACCGATGAAAAGCACCAGAACGGCGGCGAAAGCCTTGACCAGCGTTCGCGTTTCAAGCCTTTGAAGGCAATACGACGCAAGCATGGCGACGCCTGGCACCAGCGGGACGAGATAATGCGGCTGCTTTCCGCTTATCAGGGAAAAGGCGATCACGACCGGCACGAGCCAGAAAGCAAGAAAGCGCAAACCCTCGTGCCCGTTCAGCCCGGCCTTGGCATGGGACAGGCCGCGCCAGAATGACGGAAAGAAAAGCCACGGCATGAAAATGACCGGGATGAATGGCAAGTAAAACCAGAACGGGCGCACATGCGCGGCGTTGAAATTCCCCGTTATCCGCCCGGCGGTCTGATTCCAGACCAACCAGAATGCAAAGTCGCTATCCGCCGCTTTCAGAACGGGAACCAGCCAGAATAAAACCGGCAGTACGGAAACGGCAAGCGCGGCCAATATGCCGCCGTACCATTGCGCGGGCCGGGAAAATTCTTTCATCCAGAACGGGGCCAGAAGCGCGACCGGCAAGACATAGAGATAAGCCACCGGGCCTTTGGTCAACACGCCCATGCCAAAGCACAGGCCCATGAGCAGTGCATAGCGTAAGTGGCGTTCCTGCCGGAAATAGTAAAGGCAAATCAGGGAAAGAAGCACGAAGGCACACAGCACGAAATCAAACATGACCAGCGTGCCATAGATCATAAACGGAATGCCGCCCGCCATGATAAGCTGGACGCGCTGGCGGTCTTGGATTTCAGGGAAAAGACGCTTGCTTAAAAAGCCCGTCAGATAGACGCAGGCCATCGAGAACAGCACAATAGGGATAAGGCCCGCCCACCGGCTTATCCCGAATACCGACCATGAAAGATTTATCAGCCAGAATAGCAGCGGCGGCTTGTGGTGGTACGGCTCAAAATTCACTGTCAAGGGCTGGAGCCAGCCTTGGCGCAAAAACATTTCCCACGCGACCGTCATATAGCGCGTTTCATCAACCGGCAGCAAAGGCCGGAACGCAATGGCGGTCAAGAACAAGGCGAAGATAACGAAAGGGAGCCACAGATTTTTGGCTATGGTAGAAAAATTCACTAGGCAGGTCCTTGTACTTATTGAGCGACAACGGTTTGCTATTCCTTGCGCCGGATGAGGTACAGATTGCGCGCATAGATAAACAGGCCGGTGCTTTGGCCGAGAATGAAAACCAAGTCTTGCCGGTAAATCGCATACGCGCACAGGGCAAGCCCGCCGCCGATGCTGAAATACCAGAATGTGTGCGGAATAATGCTATTCCCGGCTTTTTCAGAGGCGATCCATTGCACGATAAAGCGCATGGAGAACATGGCTTGACCAAGAAAGCCTATGATAATCCACATGGTTTCAGAGGTGAGATATGCAGTCATTTGTAATTGTTCGCCCCACCGCCGATGCCAGCTGCATTCCACATTCAATACCCCATAAGTACAATCTCCGATGATGATTGCCTCGAAGGCATATTGCCTCGTGAACAAATCGGAAACCTTGTTGGCGTGATACGCGTTGTGAGTACCGTTGCCACTGCTAAATTCTCTTCCGATTAACCTAAAAAAATACGCATTTTGTTAGATTGTCATCTCGGCGATCCCTAAAGCACTGCACCCATTGAATAATTTTCGACGTCATTCTGCGCTCGCCCTTCCTGTCCTTTGGTAACATAACGAAAGGCATGGAAACTCTGCATTTTGTGAGGTTGTCATGAAACAAGCGCGTGTGCTGACGGACGCGGAATTCAAACGGTTGCTTGCAGTGGTCGCACAATCCCGACACGCAGGCCGCAATCGACTGGCGTTGATGCTGTCGCATATGGCGGGATTACGGGTCGGAGAAATTGCAGCGCTGACTGTGCGTGATGTGTTTGATGGAGATGGTTTTGTGCGGGCGCAATTGCGATTACGTGCTGAAATTACCAAAGGCGGTCATGCCCGAGTGGTTTTTGTCAACGAAAAGCTGCGCCGGGAGATCGAACGTTATTGCGGCGAATGGCAGGTTGAACGTTTGCCGGATGCGCCATTGCTTCTGACGCAAAAACACACTGCATTTTCCGCCAACACGCTTTGTCAGTTGATGGGCCAACTATATCGGCACGCTGGCCTTGATGGCGCAACATCGCATAGCGGTCGGCGCTGGTTCATTACCCGCCTTGCACATTCTGGCGTCAGTCCGAAAGTCATCATGACACTGGCGGGGCATCGCAATTTGACGACAACCCAGCGTTATATCGACGTGCGGGATGAAATGATGAAAGCGGCGGTCGATTTGCTCTGACCGCTGCTCATGCGGCAAAAGTTCGCTCAACGAACTTTTCCAGCGATGCTACGTGTGGCTTGGGGACTTCTATCCGTTTTGCCTTTGCGCCCCAGCAGCGGGTTTCGAATTCCTTCTTATAGAGGGAATGAGAGGCTGCCTTCATGCGCAAACCAAGCTGGCCGAATTTTGCGACGAGTTGTTCATGGCCCTCCCGCATCTTTTCCGTCCTGTCATCGTCGCCATCGGCGAACGTGCTTTTACCGGAGAGTTCCTCCAGAACCATGTTCCAACTCGTCATGGTGGAATAGCCAAGCGCAACCGCCTGCAAGGCAAGATAAGTGTCTTCGCCGTGCGTTCGGAAACTCCGATCGGGAAGCAGCAGTTCGCGGCCTTCCTTCCGAAAGTTCCTTACCACGATCATGCTGCCTTTGAGATCGGTGTTCTTCTTGAACACGTGATTGGCCGTATATGGATTGCCGTCGCCATTGAGCTCCTTATTGAACGGCACTTTCCGGCTATAAATGGGGGCGAACACGTCAACGCCATCGTAGGCAGTTACGCCGTTTTCAGCCATCTCCGAGAACAGACGGTAGCTGCTGTTATGGTTCTCGGCCTGCATCAGTACGGCATCGTCATCCATCATGATGCCCCAATCGAATGCGCTCATGTAAAGCTGATTGAAGCAATCGATGCGGTTCTCAATGAGAATGCGTGGCCCGACGCGGGAAATGTTGCCCCCATGCCCAGCCAGCAAGCCTAGTTCTTTGCTTGCGGCAACGTCTTCATCGCTCCAGTTCGAGGCAATGATGTGAACCGGGATGTCGGTCATCCGTCGCCACCATTCCAGTTGCCATTCAAGATCGAATTTCCGGCTTTCGCGCTGTTCTGGATCGCTGGGAAGGTAGCTCGTGATGAATGCTCCGAAAGCATTTCGGCAGGATAATGGTGTGGCCGGGAAGTTCGTCTTTTTTCTATGGTTCTTCTCGATCAATGCGTAGTTTCGGGGGCTATGATTGAGAGCGGCTGTAGCACTCGTAGCAGTGCTAGCAGGAGTCGAACTCGCTTTCGTTTTGCCAGAAGATTCGCCGGAGTTTCCCGATTGCGTTGAACCTTTTGATCCCTGCGGCGGCGTTCGTGGTGCAGGCGGCGTTGGTACGGTTGCCTGAACGAACGGTTCGCAAATCTGCGTCGGGTCCATCTTCCTTCCGATGATCAACGGCGATCTGTATTCCACGGTATCGCCATTGACGAAGGTATGTTCAATGCAAAATGCAGCGTCTTCGACTTCGCCGTGCGCGATGTATCCGCCAATGTCTTCCCCATGGGCGACGAAGGAATTCCAGACAGCCTGCGCATCGGCAGGCAAAAGCTCGTTTTGGGGCAACGTGGTCGTCGTGTCCTTGAACGCAACAGACCGATAGTTGGTGTTCATCATGCCAGACGTCTGTTCGAAACCGAGTTCGATATGCTTGCCGTTAAACACCCACTGGAACCGCTTCGGTCGCGAGATGAGCGTCGTCCTTTGCGCGTTTGCCTTCTGAAACAGGGTCATCGCGATATCGAGATTCTTGCTATCGCGTTGCATCGCGTCCAGCAGCATCGTGAAGTGCCGTGTGCGCAATCCGAGTTTGCGGCACTGCCGAAGCTTTCTATCTGCGTAGTCAGACACCGGTAACAATGTCAGACGCGTGGGGGATTTAGCGTTGTCGGCCAAGATCAGTTCGCTATTATCCTCATGGATCGTCCAAGCAGTGTCCTGCTGAAACTGCTGCCGGAAGATATCGGCCTTGGCCAGATCAAGAATGCGCTGTCCCTTGCCATTCAATTCGGGAAGCGCATGGGCGAGCGTGACCGTGGCATTGGTGAAGCTGTAAGCTTCGGAAAGAAAGCGGAGTTTTGTAACAGGGCCGTCTTGGGCATCCTCGTTCCAGATGGCAATGCATTGCAACTGATCTGCCGATGACAGTTTGCAGGTGCCGGAAATCAGATCGATGGCGCGATACAGAGAAAACAGCGGCTTGTCAGCAAGCGGATGAGTTGTAACGACCCTGTCACCTATCGCTTCCAGCAGGTACTTTTCGATTGTCGCGTCGCTATCGTCTTCGCGGATATCCACAAGGAAGGTCTGGCCGCCCTGCGAAAACAGCATCGACCGATGAAAGCCATCCGGCAGGCTGACACCCGGCAAAGCGGTTTTTACAATCGGCTTGCGCTTTAACTCTTCCGATATCGTATTCAACCGGACCGAACGCAGCTTTTCGGCCTTGGCTGTCGCCGGTCGGGCAAAGTGCTTGACGGCGAGAAGGTAACAGCCCGACACGCCGCCGTTGCTGACGAGCCAATCGACAAACTGCTGATCGCCGATTGTTTCCGCTGCGAGAGCGAGAACATTGGTCATCTGACTGCGCCACGATTTGCTCCGCTCACCGGAAAAGGCCAGATCGACAAGAGCATTGTAGGGATTGGCTTTTGTCACCTTGTTGCAGGCTTTTTCGTGGCTGCTCAGGAATCTTTCGAATGCCTGCGGGTCTTGGCGGATGTTTTCACCGAACTCGAAAATCTTGTCCAACGCGACATGCAACAGGTTTTCTGTCTTGCTCTCGTACTGTTCGAATGCACTGGCCGCACTTTTGATCGTGGCGAACTGTGCTTCGAAATAATTTTGGTCGCGAATTGTTTGTTTTTTAACCGCTATTCCCACTGGATGCCTCACGCACTTTATTCAAACCGGCGCAATCAGACGATGCAATCCTTAAAAATTTGCAGACGATCCCAATGCGAAAATTCTTTAACGGACGACATGATTAACAAGCCTTCAAAATATGCCATATACACCCCTGCGATCAGTCAGGAATTTGCGAAGCTCGGATATTCGCAGCACCTTAAGCGCAGCTTTGCGTTTCTGGAAACTGACCTGAACTTTCTCGACCCGAAGAGCGGCCTGTTTCACTATCCCTATGCGCTCTACAGTGCAGGTCAGGCCGCAAAGACGGCGAACTCGGCACTCGAAGACAACATCGTGAAGCTGCGTGACCGGAAGGCGACCACGGTCATCGGTGACAGCGGCGGCTTCCAGATACAGGGCAATAGGATCAAGTTCACTGGCGATCCGACGTGCGAACGCATGTTGCGCTGGCTGGAAACACATTCCGACTATTCGATGTCGCTGGATTTCCCCACAGGTGGCATCACGTCTGGAAACGTCGCCATGCATGCCGAGCGGCTGATAGCTGAAGGCCATAATCTCGATGCGATGTGCGCGGCAAACGACCTGTCACTGGATTTCAATGCCTGCCTGAAACAGTCTTTGCTCAATCTCGATTATTTCGTGCAAAACCGAAAGCCGGGGGCAACGAAACTGCTCAACGTCCTTCAGGGACGAAACGAGCCGGAAAGCAAGGCATGGTACGAGGCCGTGAAGGGTTATGGCTTCGAAGGCTGGGCCTTTGCTGGCGCGCACCAGAACTCCTTTTCGTTACTGCTCAACCGTCTTCATGACATGCGCAACGATGGCCTGCTGCAATCAGCGAAGTGGATACACATATTGGGCATTTCCACGCCCTCTATTGCCTACCTGTTCAACGCGCTGCAACGCTGCGTGACCAAAATAAATCCCGATCTCCAGATCACGTTCGACACGGCAGGCCCATTTATTTCCGCTGCGAAATTTCAGGCGCTGGTGACCCACCGGCTGGATAAGACCGGATGGACGTTCTCGACGGTATCCATGCCGAAAGAGGGAAGCCCCTCGGATGCCCGCTCTCTGAACGAGCTTGCATGGGAAATTGCACAACGTCGCCCGAAAGCCAAGCGAGGCAGTAAAGCCATCCAAGACGGACAGACCCTCTACGCGATCCCCGTGTCAACGACGGTCGGCGCACGTGTGGCGGTCAATGAAATCTGCGTCGGGTCGAACGGCTCGTCCGATCTCGACAATGATAGCATCATGATCCTCATGAACCACAACGCCGAAGCCTATCTGCGTGTGTTCAAGCAGGTGAACAGGATTTTCGACAATCCCAAAGAGTTCGAAACGGACATTCCCGTCTTGCTCAAAGGGCTGCGTTTCGCAATCGAAGACATCTGGGCCGATCCGCAATCGAAGACCAAGGATTGGGGGCAATTTCTCGACACACTGGCAGCAGGCTAGCCCGATTTCCCATTCGTATTTTCTGCAAGAAAGCACTTGAACGATGACAATTTCATATCGTGACCCGAACGCGCCCACCACCCGTCAATTGCGCTTTGCGTGGTCAGCGCTCTATTTCGTAACCATCGTCGTAAGCAATCTACTTCTGGTCTGGATGGCGCCGATTGAGATATTCGGTGTAGTCATTCCGCCCGCGATCATCCTGTTCGGCTTGGTGTTCGTATTTCGCGATTACGCCCAGATGGATTTAGGCCATTCCGTTCTGGCGGTCATGCTCGCAGCAGCATTGGCAACATACTGGCTGGCCGGCCCTGATATCGCGTTCGTGAGCGTAGTCGCGTTTCTGGTTTCGGAACTGGTCGATTATGTCGTCTTTTCGATTACGAAACGCCCATTCCTCCAGCGAATGTTGCTGTCTTCGCTGATCAGCGTTCCGGTTGATACCGGCCTTCTTTTCTACTTGCTCAACATTCTTGATGCCAAAACCTTGATGGTTGGCGTAGCCCTGAAAATGATCGGCACGACGATCGTTTGGGCGTTTTTGATGTGGAAGCAGTCTGCCAAGGTACAGCCAGCATGACAATTCATATAGTCGGGCTTGAGCAGCACCAGCAGCGGTATACGGTTGAGTGGGCGCACTATTTACCGCAGCAAATCCGTCATGCGCTACCAAATGAGCAAGTGTGTATCATAGAAGGTACGGCCAACCGGCAAGAAACGACGCCGGGGGCCTTCTTAAATTTTGCAGCGACAAATATCTTCAAGTCGCAGCAAATTGCCGAAATCGCAGATCTGTTTGAAAGGCAGGTAGTCAAAGCGGGTGATTGCTTTCTGTTTACGGATGCATGGCATTACGGAATTACAGCCCTGCGTTATATGAGCGATCTTCTGCAAATTCCTGTCCGAACGGTTGCTCTATGGCACGCTGCCAGCCACGACCCACATGATTTCCTCGGACGCATTCCTGACGTTACATGGGCGCGGCATTTTGAACGGTCGCTGTTTGAGGCGATTGACGTGAATGTGTTTGCAACGCAATTCCATGTCGATCTTTTCAAGAGCGTCCATCAAGTACAGGATGATAGCCGGATTTTACGAGCTGGCTGGCCGATGGAGTACATGCCGGGAATGCTTGCAACATACCAAAACCGGCAAAAGCGCAAACTCGTCCTCTTTCCGCACCGCATTGCACCGGAAAAACAGGTCGATATTTTCCGCGATCTGACAACCGAGTTTCCAGACTACGAGTTTCGTGTCTGTCAGGAGCGAAAACTAACCAAGCCGGAATATCATACATTGCTTGGTGAAGCCGTGGCCGTGTTTTCGGCAAGCTTGCAGGAAACACTTGGAATCGGATTGTGGGAAGGGCTTGTTTGCGGCGCAATCCCGATTGCGCCCAATCGGCTTTCCTACTCGGAAATGTATCCCGAAGATTGTCTGTATCCATCTGAATGGACCAGCAACTGGGACAATTATTTGCGGCATAAATCGCAATTGGTCGCGTTCTTGCGTGTAGCCCTGAGCCGTGCAGAGGTAGGCCGGTGGCGAATAGAAGCGCGCAATCTCGCAATAAATGTCGGTGACAGGTTTTTCGATGGTGGCAAGCTCTACCATGCACTTGGCATGAAGGCATAAATAGAATGTGAGCAAGATGCTGTTAGAGGGAGAAGACGCCCTCCCTCGCATAACAGGGTTAAGCCCACGGTTTCATTTGAGCCCGGATTGTTTCCTGACAGCAATCCGGGTTTTTCCTTTTCTTCCATTGCCTTCTTGGGCACCTATCGGAACTTCCGACCACGAACATCAACAATAGATCGATGCGCAATGTCCACGTTGATTGAACGCTTGAGTTCTAGCAATTCATCCGCATGATCTGCGGACATGTTTTCTAAAAATTGTTCCAATCGCCACGCAATACCGCAAAGGGTTGCAAGTCCCGGCTCCCGCTGGGTTGCAAGCAGATACGAATAATAGCGCGGACTGCGACCAAGCCAGATTGTCGAGAATTCCATTTGCGATTTTGTAAGGCGTGCCTGGTGCATGGCCGCATATATTTCTACAAGCTTCATTATACCTATCCTATTGAAAAATATATTTAATTCAGAACATAGGAGGTGTTAAAATGGTGCTTTATAAATAGCACGTTATTTCAAAAAGGAGATTTTTATGACGAGCGCCATGTGGAAGCTAAGGAATGCGATTTGGGCCGCGCCCGGATATATTGATCGGGACGACAAGAAGAGATTTCGCTGGCTCAGCGAAGGGAACGAACAGCAACGGACCGTGCTGATGGAATCCCTCGGCTACGGTCATCCGCTACGAGGAAAGGCTACCCGCTGCGGGAGGATTGAGGATCCCGACACCAACTACATGCGGCGTTGCGGTATCCCATTGTGTCCGCGCTGTTTCATGACGGAGCGGAGCAAGCAGATAAAGCAAGCGACACGACAGCGGTTCGTCGGCGTGCCCAATGAGCAATTGGCGTTCGCGACGATCCTTTTACCGATGGCAACCATGCTTTCCGATGTCTCCGATATCATCGACACCGAGAAAACGCGCATTCGCAATATGGTGAGCCTGAAACGCCGGAAGGACAGCCGCTGGGACAACTTCGAAATCCTCGGTTGGTGGGAGACTGACCGGATGACGTACAGCGATTTTGAAGGAATGGGCCGTAACTCGCAGATTGCGCTGGAACAGCTTGGCATTCCCTTGGTCTGGTCCGACGACACGACTATCTGGCGACCACACCTTCATGCGATTGTTCGGCTGGATCAACTCTCCGTTTCCGAGGTCGCCGATGCCTTCCGCAACAACGGATACGGCGCAGCCTATCAGGTCGATATCAAACCGTTTACGGCCAGCCAGAGGGTCGGCCTCAACATCAAATCGGTGATCCAGTACGCGCTGAAGTTCCGTATCGAAGCGGATTTCAAGGCGGCTGATAGCAACTGCAGTTCTGGAAAATATGATCTGGCCAACAGGAAGTGGTGGCCAGCTGAAGATGTCAAGACATATGCGGAATGGCTCTGCGAGAAAAACTCGGGGTTTCAGTCGCTTCGCTTTTCCTTGGGCGTGAAGGGCAAAAGAGCCAGTGCTGGTGTCGCAAATTCGGCGTCGAATGATTTGTCGGCCAAGCCGGGCACATCACAGATGCAGGTCATTGCTGATGATGATCTCGACGGTATTGAATTGGTCGACGAAGCATTCGATGACCGTTTCGATCAGACAGATGCTGTCGAAGTCGATGATGGTTTTCTTGATGAATACTCAGCTCATGGGATTTGTGTTGAAGACGAAGGAGTTATTAATTGGGGAAGTTCTGTCAATGATATAAGGTATAAGAACCCTTATACAGATACGAACTGGACAGAAGACGAGAGCGAAGAACTTTGGAACCATGAGGCATATGATGTTGGCCGGTCATTTAAATTTGCCGGAAATGTCATCAGTCTGAAAGAGCGTCTGCATAGCATTGCCCTCGCTCAGCGCGATGGCGCTTCGACCGGCAGTATGGGACGTCGATGAAAGTTTGTTGAACAAACTTTTGCGGGGCAACTTCATCGCTATCGTTAAGAAGCAGAGAAGCGTCAAGGAACGAGGACAAGGCCAGATAAGCAGCCAAGCAGCATCCGATGATAAACGCTTGCCGTTGACGCTCTATGATGATTGCTGAAAAAGACAAACCCCATGGGATCATATTGATCCCATGGGGTTTGAAGACAGCACAGATATCTGTGCTGTTATTCAGTTTTGTGCAGCTGCTTCTTGCGTTCTGCCGATGCCGCAGCCAGTTGCGCATCAAGCTCACCAGCGCGAACAGCTTCGATCAACGTATCGAGAATTGCAGGCAGCGCCTTCAATTCGCTGACCTCGATGGCGTTCTTGTCCTTGGCGATTTCGATGGTCTTGCCAGCATAACGTAAGACAAAAAATGTCTTGCCCATAAGATCTTCGAACCAGCCCTGACGAACACGTCGCAGTGCCTCCGTCTGGACCTTCTGCCCTTCGGCGTTCGTGCGCCAAACCTTGCGGAAGGTGTGATACTTGCGACCCTCAAGCGCCGCAGCAACCATGAGTTTCTGCTCGGAGAGTGCCGCGATCATTTTTTCTCGTGACCGCAAAACAGGGTCGTTCGTGCGGGCGGGAGCTGCGGTTGCAAGCTTAAGCGCCTTGAGATGGGACATGCTGTGATCCTTTCCGAAACGTCGTTGTTTCGTCCCGGATATAGCCGTCGGCCAAAAGGGCGAGCGAAGAATGAGGATATTGCGCGTTCTATTGCTTTAAGTTCGCAAAGCGCTGTACGTATTGCTCATCATTCAGCAACTCTAGGCCGAAGCGGACATCAGCAATAACGCTGGCAGTAACCTTGCTTGCGTGCAACGTATCGCTAGTCGGAGTATCGCTGATTGTAATATACTGATAGATAGCTTTCGGAGCGTAGGTGCCGAATGGCTTTCGCATCGATGTCCTAAATTTACTTGATGCGATGTGGCTCCATGTTGTGATGTTGACGATTCCGTTATGAATATCGGGATCGAAAAACCAGCGATAATCATCGCTGGCTTCTATTATACCCCGTGCATCAAAATTTTTGCGAACCGCACTTTGGCTGCGTGGTATTCTGAAATAATCGCAATCAATCAGCCGACGATATTGGTTCCCTTGTATCTGGATCGTCAGATTAAACTGATTTGAGGCAATCCAGCGATGCAACTCGACCGTGACACACGGCTGTTTGTTAAAGAGCGCCGACCACGTTTTACAGAAGATGACCCCAGACCGTTGGAGGTCCTTTTCCTGCTTTTCATCAGGATTGACCACAAGATCGGGCAGACCTAGTCGCAACGCATGTTCCAGATCGAACTGCATTTCGTCGGCACTGTGTTTGGATATGGTATCCAGAAAGCGTATTTCGTCCAAACGGCATTGCCATTCGTTCGTCAATCCGAACCAGTAGATTTTGTCCCTCGCTTGGCTGGGCGCCACTAATACAGCATCCGCGATAGAAGCGATAGCCGAAGTCATCTCGCAGTAGCTGGCTACAAATTCTCGGTCACGGAATGAGACGTTCTGGTTTTGATTAAGCCATCCATTTAACCTATCGGCAAAATCGGCATAAAGAACCTGCTGCCAACCTATTTGGGTTACGTCAAATGATGCAGGCACCAGAGTGAGAAGAACACGCGAATGAGCGGGGCTTTTATCGGCGTATCTCTCCAATTGCGCTCGCCGCGGAATATCTTTGAACTTGTTTTCAATGATGCAAAATGGAGGCTCGCATTCACGCTTTAGCGCTAAATCGATATTGTGTTGTTCTCGAATAACCGAAAACGGCTTGGTTACATCAATATCGAAGCAGTTCACAGCGTCTGGGTAGGCCATTAAAAGCCATGCAATGAAGTTCGAGTGAAACAACTCTTTGGAACCCAACGACATATGGAATATCGGCGAGCGATTGAGTTTCTCCGTGATCGCAATCAAATCAATGCGTTCACTTCCTGCCATTAGGTGCCTCTGAATATGCATACAAAACGGGCCCCGCTATCTCTTCAAGTTGACCAGAACGTCCATAAGCTCTGAGCCTGTCTGGAATACCTTCGAGTTGGCCGTATAGCTACGCTGCGCCTCGATCATGTCGGTCAGTTCTTGTGCAATATCAACGTTCGAGTTTTCCAGCGCACCAGTCCTGATTTTGCCGTTGCCGTTCGACGCGGCAGTTCCTAGCGTGACATCGCCAGATTCAGCGGAAGGTGAGAACACGTTGCCGCTGATGACGGTCATTTTGTCCGGGCTTGCAACATTGGCGATCGCGAGTTGATAGCGTGCGAGCATGTCACCGTTTGCCGAACGATCATAAACGATGCCGTCTTCACCTATAACGGTATCGACGGTCGCGCTTGGGGCTTGCCCGTTCAGTTCAACAGCCGATATCTGATAATCGCCTGCAAGCTGTGTTGATGCTGCAAGATCAAGTGTCATGGTCTGGCCGTTGGGTATTGCTATCTCAAGCGTACCACCTTCAAGGAGCTTGCCGTTTTGAGGATCAAACCGCATGAGCGACGTCGCAAGGGGCGCGCTACCCGGAGCACCGTAGGGAAATCCGCCCGATGGTGACGCATCGTTCCGATTGAAGACGGCGACTTCCCAGTTGAAATCCGCACCCTTGGTGAAATAGACATCCAGCGTTACGGCCCGTCCCTGATCATCATAAGCGATCAATGAGGTCTTATGCGAATAGGCGCTGTTTGCCATATTATCGGCAGGCGTATTGCCGAGCACCGAAGGCTTGATGACTGGATCGGTCGCTGGAAGGTTCAGCGCTGCAAATATCCCCTCATTATCCATCAGGCTGGAGTCGGCCAAAGACATACTGTCGCTGAAATCGATGGGCCAGGTCTCCCCGCCCGGAAGCGTCACATTGAGACTGCCGCCACTGATCAGCGAACCCGTCGCGAGATCGAATTGAAGCGTTGTTTGGCCGAGCGGGGCACTACTGTAAGGAAACGGAGCTCCAGCCCCGGTACTTGTCGCGTCAGCAGCGTTGTAGACAGCCACTTCCCATGTGTCCGGCCCTGTACGCGTATAATAGACGTCGAGGCCGACATTGTTTGGGAACCCTGCATAGCCTCGCAGGCTCATCCGTTCAGTCGGGGCACTTGCGGCGCTATTAGCGGATGCTGGCAGCTCACCTGCTGCCGTGTCGAGGATCGGTGCCAGCGTGGACAGGTTCGTATTGATCTTTACAGCTGGCGTCGAACCACCCGTTATTGCCTGCGTGAAGCCGGAAAGATCAACGAGGAAGGGATCATTCGGATCGAAGCCAACAATCGGATTGCTGTCGATCAGATCTCCGGTCCCCGGATCGAAGTCGAGCTGGACGGAGCGCAATTCAACATTGCCGCTCGTCAGGTCATAGGGAAACCCTGTTGATGGCGCACCATCAGTTTCAACGATGGTTACCTCCCAGCGGTTATCAGCAATCTTCGTGAAATAGGTCTCGGTCGTCACAAATTCGCCAGCGCTATTCAGGCTAGCCGTCGTCAGCTTGCGGTTCCACGCGCTATACGGGCTATTCTCCGATGGTGGAACATTGACGATTGCTTGTCCCACGTCTGGACCATTCGCAGGCAGATTTACAGTGAAAGTGCCATTGGTTGTAGGCTCTGCCGGAAAGCTGCTCTGTCCGAGCGTGATAGGCACCATGCCATCAAAGCCGTTACCCGCGCCTGTGAACGGATAGGGATAGCCCATGAGGGTAAAGCCAGCCACGTTCACCAGATCGCCATTCTTGTCCGGTACGAACGATCCAGCCCTCGTGAGAAAAGGCATGCCATTGGCATCCTGCACAACGAAGAAGCCATTGCCGTCAAGAGCCAGATCGGTGGTAGAACTCGTGGACGTCAATCCGCCCTGCGCACCGATGTTATGACGCACCTGCGTCAGGACACTGCCGGAATTGTAATTGCCAGACGTTGATGGCAGCACCAGTGACGAAAACTCTGTCGAACCGCGCTTGTAACCATTTGTGCTGGCATTTGCGATATTGTCTGCCACTGCGCTAAGCTTATTTGCCTGAGCGTTCATTCCTGAAACGCCCGTACGCATCATTCCGTACAAACCCATTGAATTGCCCCCTAACCCAAACCTATTTGTGCCGTCTATAGCTTGCGTGAAGCTTGACATTACCCGCTATGGTTTCACGCGCTTAAATTGAACTCCTTAGAAAGCTGGTCCGCGCGCGAATCTCATGTAGAGAATACTCCGTGGCGGAATACTCAACAAGTCAGTTCATCCTTCGGGATGGACATACGAGAAATCTTCGCAAAGAATTTGAAGAAATTGCGACTGGCTAAAGGGCTATCGCAGGAAGAGCTTGCACATCGCGCCGATATAGATCGAACCTACGTCAGTTCCCTAGAACGATGTGTATATGGCGTTAGCATCGACGTGCTGGGCAGATTGGCAGTAGTGCTGGAGGTCGAGCCAGCAGAACTGCTGAAGATTGCACAGTGATAGATACAGACGGTCACGCTTGAAAAGTTTGTTCACACAAACTTTTTGTCCGAAACTTCGATTAATCAGCAAACCAAACTACCTATCAATAAAATAGCATTATATAAAAATCATATAACCTTGTTTTTTTACCACGATTATTAAGAATAACTAATATACAGAAGTGCCCGGCTGTTAGTCCCGATTCCCCCCCTTTCGCGACGCGCTCCAAACAAAAAGCGCGGGACAGAACCCGCGCCATTGTTCAATTTGCTCCGAAGTAATCAGGCCGCCGCGCTGCCTTCGGACGCAATCACGTCGATGATGTCGTTGACGACCTTTTCCACCAGACCACGGTCGTCGCCTTCCGCCATGACGCGGATGAGCGGTTCTGTGCCCGACGGTCGGATAACTAGGCGACCCTGGTGGCCAAGACGCTCGGTTGCTTCGTCGATTGCGCTCTTAACGCGCTTGTTCTCCAGCGGTTTGCCGCCAGCGGTGCGAACATTCTTGAGAAGCTGCGGCACCGGATCGAATTTGCGGCAGACTTCGCTGATCGGCCTGCCCTGTTCCTGCGCGACGGCAAGGATCTGCAGCGCCGAGATCAGTCCGTCGCCCGTGGTCGCAAAATCGGACAGGACGATATGGCCGGACTGCTCGCCGCCGACATTGAAGCCGTGCTCACGCATATGCTCGACCACATAGCGGTCTCCCACCTTGGTGCGGGCCAGCGTCAGGTGACGGTCGGCGAGGAAGCGTTCCAGACCAAGATTGGACATGACGGTCGCCACGATGCCGCCGCCTTCTAGCCGGTCGCTTGCCGCCCAGCTTTCGGCGATGACGGCCATCAACTGGTCGCCGTCGATGACAGTGCCGTTTTCATCGACCAGCAGCACCCGGTCCGCATCGCCATCGAGCGCGATGCCGACATCGGCGCGCACTTCGTGGACTTTCTTCATCAGGCCGATCGGATGCGTCGAGCCGCAATCCTCGTTGATGTTGATACCGTTCGGCTCGTTGTTGATGGTGATGACTTCCGCGCCCAGCTCCCACAAAGCGGCAGGGGCAACCTTGTAGCCCGCGCCATTGGCGCAATCGACCACGACGCGCAGGCCGTTCAGGTCGATGTTGCGCGGCAGCGTGCGCTTGGCGAATTCGATATAGCGATAGATGTCACCATCGACGCGCTTGGCGCGACCGACGTCGCCATGGCTGGCGAGATATGGGGACAGATCGCCGTCGATCATTGCCTCGATCTTCAGTTCGATCTCGTCGGAAAGCTTGTAACCGTCGGGACCGAAAAGCTTGATGCCGTTATCGTAGAACGGATTGTGCGATGCGGAGATCATGACGCCGATATCGGCGCGCAGTGATCGGCAGAGCATCGCAACGGCCGGCGTCGGAATGGGGCCGAGCAGGAACACATCCATGCCGGCGGCGGTGAAACCGGCCACCAGCGCATTTTCCAGCATATAGCCGGAACGGCGCGTATCCTTGCCGATCACCACGCGCGAAGCGTGATCCTTGCGGCGGAAGATATGACCGACCGCCATGCCGACTTTCATGGCGACTTCCGGGGTCATCGGAAAGCTGTTTGCCTGTCCGCGGATGCCATCGGTTCCAAAGTATTTGCGTGCCATCTGTTTCGCCTTGCGTTGAGCCATGAACCGCTCTCAATCTTCAAATATCTGTCGCCCGAATTCGCGGGCGAGCAATGGCTGCCGGTTGTCCGGCCAGCGGATTTCGCTGTTCTTAACGCGAAAACCCTCACAAATGCAATTTCGCCTTTGGCTGCAGGCTCAACCTTCCCACGTCCAAAGTCGTAATCTGACGCAGTAAGATGCGCCGAAATCCTTAACGAGCCTTTGCCGTAAGCTCCCACAAAGCTGGATAACAAGAAAGCCGGGTTTCCCCGGCTTTCTCAATTCAATTTCGAACAGCTTATTGCGGCTGCGGCTCCATACCCGGTTCGCTACCGGGCTCGCTACCCTTGCGCTTGCGCGGGCTTCCGGCCTTCGGCACGCCCGAACCACGCGACGGCGTATCGCTGCCCTGATCGCGCGATGGCTTGTTGCCCGCAATCAGTTCCTTGATCTCGTCGCCGGAGAGCGTTTCATATTCGAGCAGACCTTCGGCAAGAGCGATCCAGTCCTTCTTCTTCTTGGTCAGGATGCGGGTCGCTTCGGCATAGGCCTCGTCGATCAGGCGCCGCACTTCGGCGTCGATGATCTGCGCGGTTTCTTCCGAAATGTTCTGCGTGCGGGATACCGAATGTCCGAGGAAGACTTCTTCCTGATTGTCGCCATAGGCCACACGGCCCAGCTTGTCCGAATAGCCCCATTGCGTAACCATCGAACGGGCGAGCTTGGTGGCCTGCTGGATATCGGAGGAAGCACCGGAAGTGATGTTTTCCTTGCCGAATTTCAGCTCTTCCGCCACACGACCACCCATCATGATGGCAAGGCGCGACACCATCCATGTATAGGTAGCCGAATAACGGTCGCCTTCCGGAAGCTGCATCACCATGCCAAGCGCGCGGCCACGAGGAATAATGGTCGCCTTGTGGACCGGATCGGCCTTCGGCACGTTGAGCGCAACGATGGCGTGACCGGCTTCGTGATAGGCCGTATTGGCCTTTTCTTCCTGCGTCATGGCGGAGCGGCGTTCCGCACCCATCATGATCTTGTCCTTGGCGTCCTCGAATTCCTGCATGGTCACGAGGCGCTTGTTGCGGCGTGCGGCCATGAGGGCAGCTTCGTTGACGAGGTTGGCGAGATCGGCACCGGAGAAGCCCGGCGTGCCGCGTGCGACAACCTTGAGATCGACATTGGGTGCAAGCGGTACATTGCGCACATGCACTTTGAGGATCTGTTCACGACCGACGATATCCGGGTTCGGCACCACGACCTGACGGTCGAAACGGCCCGGACGCAGAAGTGCCGGATCGAGAACGTCGGGACGGTTGGTGGCGGCGATCAGGATGATCGATTCGTTGGCTTCAAAACCGTCCATCTCGACCAGAAGCTGGTTGAGCGTCTGTTCGCGTTCGTCATTGCCGCCGCCGAGACCGGCGCCGCGATGACGGCCCACCGCATCGATTTCGTCGATGAAGATGATGCAGGGTGCATTCTTCTTGGCTTGCTCGAACATGTCGCGGACGCGGCTTGCGCCGACACCGACAAACATTTCGACGAAGTCCGAACCGGAAATGGTGAAGAAAGGCACATTGGCTTCGCCCGCGACCGAGCGCGCAAGCAGCGTCTTACCGGTGCCGGGAGGGCCAACGAGAAGAACGCCGCGCGGAATCTTGCCGCCCAGACGCTGGAATTTCTGCGGATCGCGCAGGAATTCGACGATTTCCTCAAGATCCTGCTTGGCTTCGTCCACGCCGGCGACGTCCTGGAAAGTCACGCGGCCATGCGCTTCCGTCAGAAGCTTGGCCTTCGACTTGCCAAAACCCATGGCGCCGCGCGAACCGCCCTGCATCTGGCGCATGAAGAAAATCCACACGCCGAGGATCAGGATCATCGGAAGCCAGGACAGAAGAATGCCGATCAGCGAGCTGGAACCGTCGGTTTCAGGGCGGGCGGTGATCGCGACATCCTTGCTTTCCAGGCGCGAAACGAGACCCGTATCGCCCGGCGAATAGGTCTGGAAGGTCGAACCATTATCAGCAAAAGTACCGGTGATCCGCTGGCCGGTGATCGTGACCGATTTCACGCGACCGTTGGATACGTCGTCTATAAATTGCGAATAGGAAACTTCACGGGAATTGGAACGCTGACCTGGGCTTTGGAACAGGTTGAACAGCGCGATCAAAAGAAGAGCAATGATCGCCCAGAGGGCGAAGTTGCGATAGTTCGGATTCATATCGGGTCCAATCGATACCACGGCCATTCCGCGGGCACGGAACGATGTTTCGGTCTAACATAGGATCGAAGGATGGCCTTGCCAAGGCGCGTTCGACCCCGCATCCTCGATTCTTCGCACTCTGGTTTATAAAAAGAGCATTTCCAGCAAAAGTGCGAAGCGGTTTTGCGCAGGATAATGCGTTAAAGCAAGGATGGAGCTGTTCCCGGCGATTCCGTTGAATCGGGAACAGCTCTAGGACATTTCGGCGCAGACCCGCCCGATGCGGGCTTCCACAGCCATTGCAAGGTCGAAATCATGCCCCGGCAAAACATGATCGAAGATCGCGAAATGCCGTTCGATATGAACGTCTTGCGGAAACTCCCCATTCTTCAGAAATGGCAAGGCGAATAGCCTGCCATTACTATAAAGAGCGGGCGAAACCAGCCAGGCTTCACGTTTGCGGGATTCGATCTCGATGTTCCGCGATTTCAGGAAATCGGCAAGCTCCTGACGCCCCGGCGCCGCGAGCTCGAAATCCATCGTGCCTTCATTGGCGAAACGGAAGCGTCCGTCCCAGACAATTGGCTTGCCCGGCTCCAGATGGAGTCTCGGCAGATTGCGCTTTTCGCGGCGCAGGCGATGCGGCGTACCCTTCTCGCCACGTTCGATCAGCGCGCCAAACACGGTCAGGCGATGGTTGTCATCCTCTCCCGACAGAAGCCGTTCGATGCGGGAGCGCTCGCTGTCGCCCGGCAGGAAGCGGCGTCCACCGGCAATGGCGGCCAGCAGTCCGGAGAACAGCCGCCGCGCATTGTCGGGAAGCGCTGCATAAAGCTGCGGATCGACCAGCAGGGAACCGTTCGCATCGACATGCAGGCTCGACGGATCGGCCAGTGCAGCGATCAAATCCGCATTGTCCCGCTCGCGCGCAGCCCCAGCCTCGGCAATCTGGTCGAGAACCGCCTGCCTGTCAGCCTGCGCAGCAACGCCCAGACGAACCCGTGGACGTTCGTATTCCGTGTTGGCATTGCTGGGATCATCGACCCAATCGATACCCCTTTCCCGCAATTCATCACGCAAGGCCTGACGGGAAATGGAAAGCAGCGGGCGGTCGAGTTCGACCGATCCTTCCCGCCCAAGACCACCCAGTAAAGAACGCGACGACATGGCTGCAAGCCCCCGCGCTTCGGCATGGGCGCTGCGCTCCTTGCGCATCAGAAAGGTTTCGATCTGGTCATCCTGAGTATGCCCGGTGACAATGAAGGCGCCACCCGCATCCCGCGCCGCCTGCGCCAACAGGCGATAGCGCGCGGTGCGCGCGGCGGCGGCAAGCCCGCTTGCGGGTTTGGCTTCGTCCCAGGCGAGAATGCGGTGCTCGATCCCGTGGTGTCGGCAAAGCACACCGACATTTTCGGCTTCCGCTTTCGATTCGGCGCGCAACTGATGGTCCACCGTCACGGCGATCAGCCGGGGTGGGTCCTTCAACATGGCCATATAGTCCCGAAGGAGAAAAAGCAGGCCAAGAGAATCGCTGCCGCCTGACACGGCGGCAATCACAGCCTTGGCCTGCTCAAATCCGAATGGCTCGAATAATCTGGAAATATTGCTTGGGCTAAGCCCCACGAAATAACTCCGCAATCAGAGCATGATTCCGAAAAGTGGGAACCGGTTTTCGGATAAAATCATGCTCAAACAAAAATTTAGAGCGAGTTAGCGATTCAGCTTAAATACGTCCCGCTCTAACAGGTTCTGATTCTAACACTTTGCGCGGCTGCGCTCATCGGCAACGCGCTTCAAAATGGCAGGAGCTGCCTTGGGGTAACGTTCCGGAATCTGCGCGAAGGTCGCACAGGCAACATCGCGATTGTCCATTTTCTCAAGCGTCATGCCGAGCTTGAACATGTTTTCCGGCGCACGCTTGGAATCCGGATAATCGCGCTGCGTATCGATGAATACCGTCGCCGCTTCCGGATAACGCCCCTGACCGTAAAGCGATTCCCCCAGCCAGAAACGCGCTTCCGCCGTATTGGGATCAGCCGGATAACGCTTCACATGCTCGCGGAAACCGGTTTCGGCTGCCTTGTAGTCGCCCGACATCAGATACTGATAGGAAGCCTGATAGAGCGAATTGGGATTATCGTCGGTCGGAAGAGACGCGACCGTGTCGCCCGAAGGGACGTTGCCCGGCTGTACCGCGCGCGGGGTGGCGTCGAGTGTTTCGCCGATTACATTGCCACTGGCATCGAAGCGGATGGAGCCCAGCGTTTGCGGCGGCTCGCCACGCGCAGGCCCGCCCTGTGCGGGCGCATTCGAACCAATAGCCACGGAATCGGCGCCAGACGACTGGCTGGCCGCGGACTGTGTGGAAGCGTCGTATCCCCCGTTCTGGGGAGCGCTTCCGGAAACCCCGCCATCGAGGTTTCCGTTGTTGCCCTGATCCGAGCTGGCATCGGCAAGCGACGTGTCGCCGCCAGCCTGCTGGATTTCCACATCGGCGCGCTTGCCGGTTTCGAGAAACTGGAAGCGGCTTTCGTTTGCTTCCTGCATCTTCTGCATCTGATCCTGCATTTCGAGAATCTGGAAGTTCATGGCTTCCGCCCGCGCACTCAACGCATCGGCAATCGCCGCCGGATTGCCCACGCCCTGAGCGCACAAATCAGCCCCCGGCGATGCTGCTGCGGGTGCCGTCTGGGACGCGCTGCTCGAAGCAGGCGAGGTCAGGCCATTCTTCTTTTCCAGTTCTTCAAACCGGAATTCATTGTCTTCCTGCGTCTTTTGCAGCTGATTGTCGGTGAACGAAATCTGGGCGTCCACATCCTCGACCTTGCCGGTCAGGTTGCGCACCAGTTCCTGCTGCAAGCCGGGACTCTGATAGCCACCGCCCTGCCCGCCGCCGCTGCCGTTATCCCGCATGGCTTCATCGAGAATCGCCGTGGAACCGATGCTGACCCTATTCTGTGCGCCGCCGCGGCCCTTTTCCAATGCCTGGAAACGGGCTTCATTGTCGCGCTGGATTTTCAGCATCTTGTCGCGAAGCTGCAAGATGCGCGCATAGGACTGCGCGTTCTGATGCGCGAGATTGCAGACCTGCTGCGAAAACTGATCCCCGCCGGGAGTGCCTGCCTGCGCGAGCTGAATTCCCCCTTGCGAAGAAACAGATGCCGCCAGAACCGGAGCACTCGCCAAAAGCGGCAGCATGGCAATTGCCAGCGTCACTTTCCTCATTGGTTTCCTCATTCTCTTTGCCCCTGCTAATTCACCCATCCCGCTCCGAACGAACAGAATGATCAAGTGCCGCGCCTGAACGGACGCTGAACATGGTTTGCCGCATCATGAGAACCGTTCCGGTTGGAACATGACGCATTGGAACCGCTCTATCCATTTGTTTTTACGCATGTCTTTTCCCCGAAACCGGTTCCCACTTCCGGGAGACATGCTCCAGCTCCGCTTTTAGAGCATTTACCGCAAAAGTGCGAAGCGGTTTTGCGCCGAATAATGCGAAAAGCGAAGGCTTTTTGACGCTCACTATCACAAAGGTGACTTCGGCCAAAGTTTGTCGAAACGACCAAACAATCGGCCCAAAACGAAAAAAGCGGCCCGAAAGCCGCTTTTCCGTAACACTGTAAGCTGTCAGCAGATTAGCTGCCTGCACCGTTGAGAACGGTGACGGCGCGGCGGTTCTGCGACCAGCAAGAGTCGGCGTCGCAGACTGCGACCGGACGTTCGTTGCCGTAGGAGATGGTGCGCATACGGTTGGTCGGCACGCCACGCGAAGCGAGGAAGTCGCGGGTGGCGGCAGCGCGGCGCTGGCCAAGAGCGAGGTTGTATTCACGCGTACCGCGTTCGTCGGCATGGCCTTCGATCGTGATCGAGTACTGCGGATAACGCTGCAGCCACTGAGCCTGCTTGGAAAGAGTCTGCTGCGCATCGGCGCGGATCAACGACGAATCGAGATCGAAGAAGATGCGGTCGCCGACATTGACGGTGAAGTCCTGCGCGGAGCCGGGCGTTGCCGCGCCTGCACCACCGAGGCCGAGATCGCCGGCATTGTTCGGAAGGTTCTTCTTCGACGCGCAACCAGCAACGGCGAGCGACATGAAAAGGGCAATAGCGATCGGGCTACGTGCAATCGACTGGATACGGCGCATGGGCCGGAGCTCCTTAAGATTTGATGTTCCTGCGTAACCACCCAATAATCATATTGAGGTTAAGACAGGCTCAAGAAGTATGGTTAATGAATTCCTGCTGTCCCAGCCCTTGGCGGCAAAATACGGCAGAAACACGGCTCGGGCAGAATGATTGTGGCAATTTGCCATAAAAAAGGCGCGGAACCGAAGCTTCGCGCCTTCAACTTTGGTAACGCTTTCGCACAAAACCTATTCGAGCAGCGGCGACCAGGCCGGGTCGGACGCGAAGTTCGGCGTCTGAATCTGGCGCTCGTTGCGGCCCGTGAGGTCGATGGTGAAAAGCTTCGGGCCGCCCGAACCTGCCGCCTTGCGGAAGAACATGAGGACGCGACCGTTCGGAGCCCAGGTCGGGCCTTCATTGTGGAAGCCGGAGGTCAGGAGGCGTTCGCCTGAACCGTCGGTCTTCATCACGCCGATGGAGAACTGGCCCTGCGACTGCTTGGTGAAGGCGATGAGATCGCCGCGCGGAGACCAGACCGGCGTGGAATAGCTGCCGTCGCCCATGGAGATGCGGCGCGGGTTCGAGCCGTCGGCACCCATGATATAGAGCTGCGGACGCCCGCCGCGGTCAGACGTGAAGACGATCTGCGAGCCGTCCGGCGAATAGGATGCGCCGGTGTCGATGGCCTGGCTGTTGGTCAGGCGCGTGGTCGAACGGTTGCGCAGGTCCATCGTGTAGATATTGGCGCTGCCGTCATCCTGAAGCAGACTCATCACCACCTTCTGGCCATCGGGCGAGAAACGCGGAGCAATGGTCATGCCGGGGAAGTTGCCGACAAGCTCGCGCTGGCCGGTTTCCAGCTGCAGAAGATACACCTTCGGCGAACCGCCTTCGTAGGACATATAGGTGACTTCCTGACGGTTCGGCGAGAAACGCGGCGTCAGGGAAATGGCGCGGCCGTCGGAAATGTAACGCACATTGGCGCCGTCCTGGTCCATGATGGCCAGGCGCTTGACGCGCTTCTGTGCCGGGCCGGATTCGTCCACGAAGACGACGCGCGTATCGAAATAGCCCTTTTCACCGGTCAGGCGCTCATAGATCGCATCGGCAATGATATGGGCAACGCGGCGCCAGTTATCCGGCGTGGTGAAGAACTGCTGGCCGATCATCTGCTGACCGCCGAACGTGTCCCACAGGCGGAACTCGGCCTTCAGACGGCCATCCGGCTGCTTGGTGATGCGGCCCGTGACGAGCGCCTGCGCATTGATGACCTTCCAGTCCTCGAAGCGCGGAGCCGCATCGGGGTTGGAAATCTTTTCGATGAAAGCGCCCTTGTCGATGGGCGCGAACAGGCCCGACCGCTCAAGATCGGCGGCGATGACCGAGGTAATGTTCGGTCCGAGCTGGTCGGCCGAAAGGAAATCGGTGATGGCGATCGGCAGCGGCTCGATCACACCCTTGTTGATGTTGATTTCCACGACGGCGCGCGCCGGCATGGTGCAGACAAGGCTTGCGGCAATCATACACGCGAAAGCCGAAAAGACCGTCCGGATCTTTGTATTGATGATGCCGATTTTCATGTCTTCTGGGACCTCTTTGTCCTTGCAGTGGTTGGCGACCGGAAGCCCGGTCAGAACATTTCGCTCGGGTCGAAATTGACGATCACTTCCGACCATGAATCATATTTGTCGACTGGCAGATTGTACGGCGCGCAGCGTGCGACAGCGCGCTTGGCGCTCTCGGCTGCTGCACGAGCCACACCATCGCCGCCGCCGCCCGATGTCACCTCCGGGACGCCCTGAATGGAGCCGTCCTGGTTCAGCTTCATCTTGACGGTGACGACCAGTCCCGGCGCGTCAGCCACACCGGCAGGCACGTTCCAGCACTTGGAAATCGCACCGCGCAGTGCATCCATTTCGCTCTGGCTGAGCTTGGAGCCGCCCGTATTCTTCTTGCCGCCGAGCGACGCCTGATCGGTGGAACGCTTCGCCCCGCCGCCCGCCGCCTTCTGCTTGTTGAGAAGGGCCGCAACCTCGTCTGCAATCGCGTCGTTCTTCGACTGCGACGACTGCGACGCGCTTTGCGTCGGCTTCTTTTCCTCGGTTGGCTTACGATCCGGCGTCTTGGCAGTCTGCGCCTGCGGCGGCTTCGGCTTTGCTTCCGGTGCGGGAACCTTGTCCGGCAGCTTCGGCGTCTGCGCATCCGGCGATTCAGCCTGCTTGTCGATGGCTTCGGCCACCGGATCGGGTTTCACTTCCTGCTTGGGCTCCGGCTTCGCCTGCATTTCGGTGGCGGGAACCGGCGTCGGCTTTTCCTCGGGCTTGGGTTCCGGCTTGGGATCAGGTTTCGGTTCCGGCTTCTTCACCGGCTCCGGCTGCGCCTTCGGCTCCTCAGCCGCCTCAATCGGTTTCGCCTTTGGGTCGGGCTTCGGGGGCGTCGTGGTGTCCACGTCCTGATCGCCGACATTCTGGGCGTCGGGAACGGTTTGCGGCTTCGTCGTCGGGATCGGCGCGGATTTTTCCTTCATGGGCGCTTTCTTGTCGCCCTGCTGGATTTGGGTTATCGACTCGATCGGTACGATATCGACCGGAAATGACTCCGAATCCTGCACGTCGAAAGCCTTCGGCGAGGAAAACGAAACCACTGCCAGCGCGACCGCAACGGCATGCAGGGCAACAGAAGATGTCAGGCCAGCCTTCATGATGGCGTCAGCTATCCTGCTCCTGGAGGGTTACAAGGCCGATATTCTTGAAACCGGCGGCGGAAATGCGGGCCATGACTTTCATGACGGTGCCATAATCGGCAGCCTTGTCACCGCGCACGAAAATGCGCTCCTCATAGCCCGTCTTGGCGATGGCCTGGAGTTTCGGCACCACTTCTTCGATAGGGATTTCGGTTTCCTGCAGGTAGATCTTGCCTTCGCTGTTGACGGAAACGGTGATCGGCTGCGTGTCGGCATTCATGGCCTTGGCCTGCGTGTCGGGCAGATCGATCGGCACGCCGACCGTCAGAAGCGGCGCGGAAACCATGAAGATGATGAGCAGAACGAGCATCACGTCGACGAACGGCGTCACGTTGATTTCGCTCATGAGCGCCTTCTTGCGGCCGCGCCTGCGGCGCCCGCCCGACTGCATTCCCTGATTTCCGACCGACATGCCCATTGCAAGATTCCCGAAGGCTGAAACTACACTCGATGCTGGAGGCCGCTTAATTGCGCGGCGTCAGCTTCTCATCAATTTGGCGCGACAGTATGGCGGAAAACTCATCCGCAAAGCCTTCCAGCCGCCCACCGATCTTGCCGGCATCTGCAGACAGCTTGTTGTAGGCGATAACAGCGGGAATAGCGGCGAGAAGACCGATAGCCGTTGCCAGAAGCGCTTCGGCGATACCGGGCGCAACGACGGCAAGGCTGGTGTTCTTGGATGCGGCGATAGCCTGAAACGAGGTCATGATGCCGACAACCGTACCGAACAGGCCGATGAAGGGAGCCGCAGAACCGATGGTCGCCAGAAAGCCCAGGCGCGAGTCGAGCTTTTCACTTTCACGCGCCAGCGCGACATCCATGGCCTTGTCGATACGCATCTGCAGGCCGATGGGAGAGCGGGCGCCCTTTTCAAATGATTTTTTCCACTCGCGCATCGCGGCCATGAAGATGGACGCCATGCCGGTGGTCCGGCGCTCCCCGAGATTGCGGTAGAGTTCCTCCAGCGACTGGCCGGACCAGAACGTCTGCTCGAAGCGATCGATCGCGCGTCGCGCCCGTCCGTATGCGATCGTCTTGTCCACGATGATAGCCCAGGTCCAGATCGAGGCGAACAGCAGGCCAAGCATAACCAGCTTGACGACCCAGTTCGCCTGCATGAACAGGCCCCAGAGGGTAACATCGGCGGCGGGGGCCGCTAACGCAACATTTTCCATCGATCTACCGTCCTCGAATCCAAACGCCCGGCCACATGACCGGGCGGTATCGCAAATCCGTTACTCAACGTCTGAAAACAGACGCCCCAAACCCGCGCAGCTTTTTACCTGAAGCCGTACCTGCCCGACGGGCGGCCGACACTTCGCACCGCAACCGCCATTCCCGGATTTCAACTTTAAATCCATTAGGCGCTTGTTACGGTTAATTTTGGTGAAAGGAAGGCGCTGCGCTGTAACCCACTCTCTCAACCGATTCCGTCAGGGTGATTAATGGAATATTATGGTTAAAGATGCGTTAGCGTTTATCCAAATACGCATATCGTCAAATTGCCATAACGTCGAACGGCGAATGTCAACGCGCCTCCATGGAGAGACCGCCTTTTCTCGGTTGCTGTTTCTAGCAGTAAAAACGTTGCCGGTCTTTCTGTTGAACTGGGCCGCAAGGGAACCCTAAATTCTGCGACAATTTAGTGGTTTCTGGCTTTTGGTTTCCGCCCCTTGATTTCGAATGAGAGATTGCATGAAACGAATTTTCAAGTTCGCAGGCCTTTTCTTGGGACTGCTAATCATGGCGGTTTTTCTATATGGCGCAAAAGGGTACCTTGATGCTTTGTCAGATGCACCGAGACTACGTTTGCGAGCGAATGATCTGATATCGCAAGGACGAGGCGCAGCCTCGCTTGGCGCAAAGCATCTTGCAATGCTGCTGAAGGTGGAGGACCCAAATTTCGCGCAGCACATGGGAGTGGACTTCTCGACCCCCGGCGCAGGAGCGACCACAATCACGCAATCGGCTTCCAAGCGCCTTGCTTTTAAAAAGTTTCATCCAGGTATCGGCAAAATTCGACAAACCGGTTATGCGATAGGTTTGGAAACCAGGCTTTCCAAAGAACAAATCCTTGCCCTGTGGTTCGATACATTGGAAATGGGTGAAGGCCCGCGAGGCTGGATGACAGGCTTCGATAAAGCAAGTTCTGCAATCTATAACCGGTCGCCTGACGAGTTAAGCGACAGGGAGTTCATTCGGCTGGTTGCTGTTCTTATCGCGCCAGGATCTTACAAACTTGGGGAGAATGACCCCGCGCTCAATGAGCGCGTCAGTCGGATTGAGCGTCTCATAGCAGGAATATGCGTGCCGGAAGGGCATGGCGATGTCTGGTTGGAAGGGTGCAGAAAGGCATCCCCTAATGGAACGGACGAAAAATAAATTTTGTGGTCCGCCGAAATATAGCTCTACAGGATTCAGCCCTTGCGGCTGTTGGTGAAGGCCTCTCGCCATTCATCGGGAATGCGGCGCGGGTGGCCTTCCTTGGTAATCATCACGGCTTCGACCTTCGCCTCCGAAAGCAGGCGCTCACCACAGGTGATCTTCTGCGCCATGATGACCCGAGCGCCGCGAATTTCGCTGACACGCGTCTCGATCAGGATAAGGTCATCCATCTTCGCCGGCGCTTTGTAGTCGATCTCCATGCGGCGAACGACCCAGACCATTTCCTCGCCAAGCGCGCCTTCCGCCAGCTCGATATGGTGAACATCCTGAAGACGCAGGAAGTCGGTTCGTCCGCGTTCGTAAAATTCCAGATAGCGGCCGTGATAGACGAAGCCGGAAAAATCCGTATCGGCATAATAGATGCGGGCATAGAGCAGATGCGCGCCGTCCTTCAATTCGCCCGATACGGCAGCCTGCGCCAATTGTTCCTGTCGTTCCGTCATTCGTCTTCCATGAAGAGGCCGCATTGCGACTGCTGGATGATTTCAGCAGGCGCAGGCAATCCGAGATGCTGCCAGGCAACGGCTGTAAGTACGCGGCCGCGCGGCGTGCGCTGCAAAAATCCCTGCTGGATCAGATAGGGCTCGATGATGTCCTCAATGGCGTCACGCGGCTCCGACAGACCGGCAGCGATGGTTTCGATACCCACCGGACCGCCGCCGAAATTGCGCGCAATAATATTGAGATAGCGCCGGTCGAGCTGGTCCAGCCCGCGATTGTCCACTTCCAGCCGCGACAGCGCCTCATCGGCAATCTTGCGGTCGATGACGTCGCTACCGGCGACCAGCGCAAAATCGCGCACCCGGCGCAACAGCCGTCCAGCGATACGCGGGGTGCCACGCGAACGGCGCGCCACTTCCAGCGCGCCATCCGGCGAGATGCCCATCTGCATGATGCGCGCACCGCGCCGCACGATATATTCCAGTTCCTCAACCGTATAGAAGTTGAGCCGCACCGGAATGCCGAAGCGGTCCCGCAGCGGCGTGGTCAGGAGGCCCAGACGCGTCGTCGCCGCAACCAGCGTGAACTTGGCCAGATCGATCTTGACGGAACGCGCCGCAGGGCCTTCACCGATGATGAGATCGAGCTGAAAATCCTCCATGGCCGGATAGAGAATTTCTTCCACTGCCGGGCTGAGCCGATGAATTTCATCGATGAACAACACATCGCGCTCTTCGAGATTGGTGAGCAGCGCCGCCAGATCGCCCGCCTTGGCAATGACCGGGCCGGAGGTCGAGCGGAAATTGACGCCGAGCTCCTTGGCCATGATCTGCGCCAATGTCGTCTTGCCGAGGCCGGGAGGTCCGACGAACAGCACATGGTCAAGCGCCTCGCCGCGCACCTTGGCGGCCTCGATAAAGACTTTTAGATTGGCGCGCGCTGCCGCCTGGCCCACGAAATCGTCGAGCGTCTGCGGGCGCAGCGTATTGTCTTCGTCTGCGCGGCTGTCGGCATTGATGAGAGGATTGCGGTCGCTCATGCCTTCCTCCTCGCATGAACAGTTCGCTCAGGCAAGTAAATCACCGCGACAATTCCTTCAAACCCAGCCGTATGAGCTTGGCCGAATCGGCGCCCTCGCCCGCTTCCTTCAGGGCAGCAGCAACAGCATTGGCCGCCTGATCGCGTGAATAGCCAAGATTGGAAAGCGCCGACACCGCATCCGCCACCGGCGCAGGCGCTGCGCCCGCGCCAAGTTCCTGCTTGAGCCCGATCGTGCCGCTCGCCTCCCCGGCAAAGGCGGGCGCCTTGTTCTTGAGTTCGGTCACGATGCGCTCTGCAACCTTCTTGCCGACACCCGGCGCGCGCGACACCATGGCGATGTCACGCAGCGCAATCGCATTGGCGAGTTCAGACGGCGAAAGGGTTCCTAGCACCGCAAGCGCCACTTTCGCCCCCACGCCTTGCACATTCTGCAACAGGCGGAACCATTCGCGCTCAAGCTGATTGGCAAACCCGTAAAGGCGGATCATGTCCTCGCGGACATAGGTTTCGATGAACAGCACCGCCACCTCGCCCGCGCCACCGAGATTGCCCAGCGTGCGCGCCGAACAGAATGCAACATAGCCGACACCATGCACGTCAATGACGGCATGATCCTCGGCAATTTCATCGATCACACCCTTGAGCTTACCGATCATGGCCACCTACGCGATAAGTTGTTGTAACCGGCGCGCACTTGCGATGCTTTGCCGGTGATGCGCATGACAAATGGCGATGGCGAGCGCATCGGCGGCATCGCTCGTATCGAATGATGCGCGCGGCATCAGCACTTTCACCATCATATGGATTTGCTGCTTTTCACCATGACCGACGCCGATAACCGCCTTTTTGACGGCGTTCGGCGCATATTCGGCAACCGGTAAGCCAGCCTGGGCCGGAGCCAGCAGCGCAATGCCGCGCGCCTGACCAAGCTTCAGCGTCGCCGTTGCGTCCTTATTGACGAAGGTGTGTTCAACCGCCGCCTCATGCGGCATGTAATCATGCAGGACTTTTGAAAGCCCTTCATGGAGCTGGCAGAGGCGCGATGCGAGATCCATCTCCGCATTGGAGGTCACAGTCCCTGAGCCGATGAAATGCAGTGAATTGCCCAGTGATTCGACAATGCCCCAGCCGGTACGGCGCAGGCCCGGATCGATACCAATGATGCGAATCGTTTCTTTCATAAGCAAACCCTATCCTCAGACGGATTCACTTGACAGCAGAAAAGTGAACAAAAGAGAAACATGCGCCACGATGGACGCATATCGTCAATTGTTACGAAGCCCCGAAAGCGGTCTTGAGCAACACGATCTGTTCGGAAACGGGATTGCCGCGCGGGATGCCCTGCAGCGAAACCACTTCGCCGTAGACCTCACGGTCCATGCGGCGCACGCGGGCCTGAAGGCGCATGGACCGCTCTACCAGTTCCACGAATGCGGCGGGCAGTTCGGACCAGCCCTGTGCGGCTTCGCCCGCCGACGGCGTGTCGAGGCGCACCTTGGCCTTTTCGGCGGCAACCTGCTGGCGGGACATTTCTCCGCTGCGCGCCGCGCGCTGAAGCAGCAGCCAGGAGGCAATCTGCATAAGGCGCGTGGTCAGCCGCATCGATTCGGCGGCATAAAGCGTCGCAGCCACGCGCGACAGGTTACGCGCCTCCTCGCGGCCCTCCCCATCAAGGTAGCTCGCCGCTTCCTCGACCATATCCATGCCTTGCGTATAGATCGGCTTGAACGAATCCGAGAAGACCATGCGCTCCGCGAGGCTGATCATATTGCTCGGCATCTGACCCTGTTCGCTAATCACTGCTCTGCCACCTTGCATGACCGCCTGTATCGGCGGCCCATTCCGTTGCCGTATTCGTCCGGTGGGTTTTTGCCGGATGGATACGAATGAAACCATTGAACCGCTGTTCGACCATGGGGGAGGCTGAGACGGAACAGCTGCGCTAAACAAGTCCACGACAAACTGCACGTTCATGCACCGTCGCGCAAGTTTATGTTTAACGTTCGGTTAACATTTTCAAAGGCTTTTAAAGAAAGTCCGCAAATAGAACGGATCGACGGCCATTCCGTTCCGCGCGACGGCATGTGGAAAATCCATATTTTCCCGATGTGCAGCAAAAAACGCATAAAAAAAGAGCCGCAAGGGCGGCTCTCAGGAGTTTAACAGGGAGGCGTCAAACAGAGTGGCTAAACCACTCGGTAAGAATCCAGCCGAACTGGATGTAAACCATTTAACATTCTTAAGATTAATGAATGGTTAATTTCGGCTGCTCATTGTGGATAATCCCGCACAATCCGGTGCTTTTACCCAAAGAAAAGCCGCCCGGAATGGGGCGGCTGATCGGTGACGATTGTTAATAGCGTTGCATCGCAGGCTTGGAGCTTGTGACAACCTGCATCTTGACGGGTTCGGCAGCGGGAACGGCAGGTTTTGCCGAAACGGCGGCGCCCTTCTTGCTCCAGCCGATGGTGGGCAGCCATTCAAGATAATAGGCGAGTGCGAATTGCATCACGATGCCGGTTGCGATCAGCAGCGTGTCATATGGCAGCCCGCCCGGGTTCACGAGTTTCATCACCTGCGCGACCATCGCCAGCAGCGTACCGGCAATGAAGATCGGCAGCGAATGCTTGCCGAGAATGGCGAGCGGATTGTCGGATGCGGTGCGGGCGATATTGTTCAGCGTCGGGACAACGGCGATGAGATAGGCAATCGCCAGCACATGCAGCAGGCGCGGGCCCGACAGGAACGTCTTGTCGAAGCCGGTGATGACCATGGGCAGGCCCATCGATGCATCGATGCCCCAGAGCGGGATGCGCACCCATGCCAGCGCCAGCACCAGATAGCCGACGGCAAGGCCGATCAGCAGCGGATGCTTCGGCAGTTCGCCGCCGCGACGCACATGCATCACGCCCGCGATACCGATGGCAAACAGGAACTGCCACGACAGCGGATTGAGGAACCAGACGCCCTCGGTCGGATAATTGACCGGCGCGACATGATAGAGGCCGGACAGGAACCAGACCGTGCCGGAAACGCCGAGCATGAGCGGCAGGCTGATGCGCGCCAGCAGAAGCAGGGCCGGCGTCAGAACCAGCATCACGGCATACATGGACAGAATGTTGTTATAGCCGAGCTGGTGGCCCATCGTGACGATGCCGAACAGCGCCTCGACCGGATGCTTGACCAGCGGGGCGATGTTGATCTGCGTGAGCAATTCCGAACGCTTGAGGAAGATCGCGGCGGCGGCGAAAATGGCGATGGTCGCCATGGTCGTCATGATATGCGCGGTATAAAGAACACCGGCGCGGCGCCACATCTTCAGCGACAGAAGCAGGCGGTTGCCGGAAGCGAATTTCGATCCGTAGGCAAGCGCTACGGCCATGCCGGAAATCAGTACGAAAGCTTCGGCCGAATCGGAGAAGCCGAGATTCTTGTGCGTGAAATGCTCGTAGATCGTGCCGGGCACATGGTTGATGAAGATCGTTAGCAGCGCGAGCGCACGGAACACGTCAATGCGCGTATCGCGCATTTTCGCATGTTGTGCGGGCATCGCTTGTCCAGCGGTCGCAATATTCATTTACCAGCCTGCCTATCGTTTAAGGAAAGTACCTGCACCTGGGATTGCGAGACTTTCCAATTCTTCGTGTCATTCCGAGTGGGTGGCCGGATGTGCGGCCGCAACGGTTTCACACGTTTGCCGGGACGTTCACTGCCCCGCTTCGGTGTGGGTTATATACCGGTAAATACGAGCAGAACCGGGTTGGTTCCGATCAACTTTCGTTCCAGTGGATAACATTATGCCAATGCGGACGGACGCGAACGAGCAGGCATTTCGCCAACGAATGCTTGCCGAAGCGCGGTTGCGTCGCATAAATGCGATAAAACAAATAGATAGAGCGCGGCTTCCGTTTCCGGTAAACAGAACGCCTCTATTGCCCGAATTCCATCACGTTTTTCCCGTTAGGCTTCATTCATGAACAAGCCCGCTCACCAGACTGAAACAGACCGCTGCCGCATCGTGCTGGTTGCGCCCCCGCTTGCCGATGGCGGGGCTCTCGCAAAGCTTTTGACGGCGGCGCTTTCGGGCGGCGACGTTGCGAGCGTCATTCTCGACACCGGCGATCTCGATGAGGCCACCTTTCAGGCCGCAGCCGAAAAGGCTGTCCCTGTGATTCAGGAGAAGGGCGCTGCGGCGCTTGTCCTGAACGATACGCGCATTGCAGGCCGCGTCGGGGCAGACGGCATCCATATCGAAGGCAAGGCCGCCGATCTGGCCGAAGCGATAGAAAAGCACACGCCGAAGATGATTGTCGGCACAGGCAATCTGCGCGACCGCCATGGCGCGATGGAAATCGGCGAGTTGCAGCCCGATTACGTGTTCTTCGGCAAGATCGGTGCGGACAACAAGCCCGACGCCCATCCGCGCAACCTGTCGCTAGCCGAATGGTGGGCGCAGATGGTAGAGATTCCCTGCATCGCGCAGGCCGGAAATGCTCTGGAAAGCATCATATCTGCCGCCGAGACCGGCGCGGATTTCGTGGCGCTGGGGCGTGCCGTTTTCGACGCCGAAGACCCTGCAAAGGCTGTCGCGGAAGCCAATCGGCTTCTCGATGAAAAAGCACCGCGTTTTGAAAACTGATTCCTTCATCAAGGTCTTGCCTATGCCCATGAAGAGCAAATTTCTTCTCGCTGCCATTATCTCATTCGCGCTGCCGGTCCTGCCTGTTCTGGCAGCGGGCGAACCGGTGCACGGCCAGAAGAGTGGCACGCAGGGCAATCATCAGGACAGGAAGGCCGACAAGCCTTCCAAGCCCGTCATGCTGCCGCAACCGGCAACCACGGAACCGGTTCCGCACATCGATCCGAGCCGTTTTGGCGACAAGCCTGCTGACGAGGCTTTCGGGGCATTTCAGCGCGGGCTTTATCTGACCGCCTTCAATCTGGCCAAGCCTCAAGCCGAAAAGGGCGACCCGGCATCGCAGACACTCATCGCAGAGATTTATGCACGCGGCCTCGGCATCCCCGCCAATCAGAAACTGGCGGCGGAATGGTACGAGAAAGCGGCCAATAATGGAGTTGTCGAAGCGCAATTCCGCTATGCTGCACTTCTGCTTCAGGGCACCTATACCAAAAAGGACCCCGCCAAGGCAGAAGAACTGATGAAAAAGGCGGCGGAAGGCGGCAACGCCATGGCGCAATTCAACTACGGCCAGATGCTGATGGTGAAGACGCCGGGCAAGCCGGGCATCGACCTCGCCTTCCCCTGGTTCGAGAAAGCTGCCGAGGCCAAGCTTGCCGACGCGCAATATGCAGTCAGCCAGATCTATGCCAATGGCACCTCGAAGATCCCGCGCGACGACAAGAAAGCGCGTGTCTATCTGCTGCTTGCCGCAGCGCAAGGATATGATACGGCGCAATTCGATCTTGGCCGCTGGCTGATCGAAGGGCGTGGCGGCGACCGCGACTACGAACAGGGTTTCGGCTGGATGCGCCTCGGTGCCCAACGCGGCATGGTGATGGCGCAGGCATGGCTTGCCCGCCTCTATCGCGACGGCATCGGCACTGAAGGCGATATGGTGAAGGCTGCGGCCTGGTATATCGTCGCCCAACGCGCCGGTTTTCGCGCGCCGGACCTCAATGATATGATGGACGGACTGGCTGACGACCAGATCAAGCAGGCCATTGAAACCGCGAACAATCTGCGTGTTCGCTGATTAGTGGCGGTTTTTCCAGCCGGACCGCCTCTCTTTTCTTGGTCAGGCTTGCGTCAGACGCAGTTTTATGGTCTTGGAAACGCGATTATCGCGGTTCGAGTATAAGGCAGGTGCGCAATCTCCGGAAAAATGCCGGACGGTTGCCTTTTCGTCGTCATGCACCGGACCGCACATGGTTTCACATTTTCATTCCGGATCAAGCTCATGAAGATCAATGGTAACGAAATCCGCCCCGGCAATGTCATCGAACATGCTGGCGGCCTGTGGGTTGCGGTAAAGACCAATGCCGTCAAGCCCGGCAAGGGCGGCGCCTACAATCAGGTCGAACTGAAGAACCTCATCAACGGCACCAAGCTCAACGAACGTTTCCGCGCCGCTGAAACCGTCGAGCGCGTTCGTCTGGAACAGAAGGATTTCTCGTTCCTCTACGAACAGGGCGACGCGCTGATCTTCATGGACACCGAAACCTACGAACAGCTTGAACTGGCCAAGGATTTCGTCGGCGACCGCGCTGCCTTCCTGCAGGACGGCATGATGGTCACCGTCGAACTTTACGAAGAAAAGCCGATCGGCATCCGCCTGCCGGATCAGGTCACGCTCGCCATCACCGAAGCCGATCCGGTCGTCAAGGGCCAGACCGCCGCTTCGTCCTACAAGCCGGCTGTGCTTGAAAACGGTATCCGCATCCTCGTTCCGCCATTCATCGAATCGGGCGAACGCGTGATTGTCGACACCAACGAACTGACCTATATCAGCCGCGCCTGATCCGTTTTTGACTATTTCGGCGCCCCAGCGGGGGCGTCGCATGTCGCATCCTTGCGACCGTTCTTTCTCAGATCGCTCAATTCCCCGACTGTCCGCTGGCCCTGTGCCGGTTCGGATGTTCGGCCTATGATTAACTGCGTGATCCCCTTCAACTCCACGCTTCGGGATCGTGCTTACAAGGACAATGAAATGGCCCGCTCAGCCCTTCTCAACGTTATGGTACAGGCCGCTATGAAGGCCGGCCGCAGCCTCGCCCGCGATTTTGGCGAAGTCCAGAATCTTCAGGTTTCTCTCAAGGGCCCCGGCGATTATGTCAGCCAGGCCGATCGCCGCGCCGAAAAGATCGTCTACACGGAATTGAGCCGCGCCCGCCCGGATTACGGCTTCCTCATGGAAGAATCCGGCGAGATCGAAGCCAAGGACGGACAGCACCGCTGGCTGGTCGATCCTCTCGACGGCACCACCAATTTCCTGCACGGCATTCCGGTCTTCGCAGTCTCCATCGCTCTCGAGCGTCAGGGACAGATCGTCGCCGGCGTCATCTACAATCCGGCCATGGACGAGCTTTACACCGCAGAACGCGGTGGCGGCGCATTTCTGAACGACCGCCGCCTGCGCGTGGCATCGCGCAACAAGCTGGTCGATTCCGTTATCGGAACGGGTATTCCGCATCTGGGCCGCGGCCATCACGGCCATTACCTGGTCGAACTGCGCAACGTCATGGCCGAAACCGCCGGCATCCGCCGTATGGGTGCTGTCGCGCTCGATCTTGCCTATGTCGCGGGCGGCCGCCTGGATGGCTTCTGGGAAGACGGCATGCATCCGTGGGATCTCGGCGCTGGCATCCTGATGGTGCGTGAGGCTGGCGGTTTCGTCTCGGACAAGAATGGCGGACAGGATATGTTCACCAATCATTCGATCGTTGCCGGCAACGAAGCCATTCACGGCGCGCTTCTCAAGACGATCAAAAAACCAATCTGATATTGCCATCATTCTTGGCTTTGCAAATCAGCGCGTCGCATGAAAGCGGCGCGCTGAAGCATTTCTGCCTTCATTTTTTCGTAACCAGACGATTCCGCTTCACGAATTAATGAAGTAGGCTCCTGTTCAAACACGCGACCATGGAGCGCAACGCATGAGCGATTTGAGACTTTCCCGGGAACGTCTGGATGAGGGACGCGATTACGACCCCTACCGCCTGTCGAGCCCGCGCATTGTCATTCTCACCATGGCGATCTTCCTTATTATTGTAGCCTTTCTGGCTGCAATCCTCATGCGGCAGATTCATACGTTCTTCGTCACCAATCCGGGGCTCAACGGGCTTATTCTCGGTGTCCTGCTGGTTGGCATCCTGCTCGCTTTCGGACAGGTACTGCGGCTCCTGCCGGAAATCCGCTGGGTCAATTCCTTCCGCGAGGGCGACCGCGACGGTGCGGCTCGTGCGCCGGTGCTGCTCGCGCCTATGCGCGCGCTTATCGGCCGCCGCCAGTCGATGGCGCTTTCCACCGCCTCGATGCGCTCGATTCTCGATTCCATCGCGACACGCCTTGATGAAAGCCGCGATATATCGCGCTACCTGATCGGGCTTCTGGTCTTTCTCGGCCTTCTCGGCACCTTCTGGGGCCTCCTTGAAACCGTCGGTTCCATCGGACGCACCATCCAGACCCTCGACCCCAATTCCGGCAGCACCGGCGATGTTCTCGATGCGTTGAAAGCTGGCCTGCAGGCACCGCTTTCCGGCATGGGTACGGCTTTCTCGTCTTCGCTGTTCGGCCTTTCCGGTTCGTTGATCCTCGGCTTCCTCGACCTGCAGGCGGGCCGCGCACAAAACCGCTTCTACACGGAACTGGAAAACTGGCTTTCCTCGGTGACCGATCTTGGTTCGGACATTGCCGGCGACCAGCATGGCGGGACAGAGGAAATCCGCGTTCTGGCCGATCGCTTGCAGAACCTCCACGGCGGCGACGCATCCACGCAGCGCACGACGGCGGCACTCGCTAATCTCGCCGAAGGCATACAGGGTCTCGTCAAGAACATGCGCAACGAACAGCAGATCATGCGCGACTGGGTGGAAAAGCAGGCTGACGAACAGAAAGCCATTCGCCAGACGCTCGACCGCCTCACCAAGGCTATCGGGGAGCGCTCGCATGACCGCAAGCCCGACCGCACGGACAAGGCGGAGTAAGCCGTCATGTCCCTTGCCCGCAACCGCCGCACCCAAAGGCATGTCGATTACTGGCCGGGCTTCGTCGATGCGCTGACGACGCTGCTCTTGGCAATCATGTTCCTGCTTACCGTTTTCGTGCTGGCGCAGTTTCTGCTCAGCCGCGAGGTCAACAACAAGGACAGCGTGCTTGCGCGCCTCAACAGCCAGATTCAGGAACTGACCCAGCTTCTGTCGCTGGAGCGCAGCAATTCGCAGGATATGCAGGACACCATCGCCAATCTGCAAGCCTCGCTTTCCACCGCCGAAAGCGAGCGCTCGCGCCTGCAAAGCCTGCTGAACGAAGGCAGCGGCGCGGGTGCAGCGGCTGAAAAGCGCGCCGGTGAACTGTCACAGAGCCTCGATGCCGAAAAGCAGGTCAGCGCCCGCGCGCTCAGTCAGGTGGAACTGCTGAACCAGCAGATTTCAGCCCTTCGCCGCCAGATCGCGGCGCTCGAGGACGCGCTCAACGCCTCGGAAAGCCGCGACCGCGAATCGAACGCCAAGATCGCCGATCTGGGACGCCGCCTGAACGTTGCGCTGGCCCAGCGGGTGCAGGAACTGAACCGCTACCGTTCCGATTTCTTCGGACGCCTGCGGGAAATCCTGTCGGACAAGGAAAATATCCGCATCGTCGGTGACCGTTTCGTCTTCCAGTCGGAAGTGCTGTTCCCGACAGGTTCGGCGGATATCAATCCAGCCGGTCAGGACGAGATGAAGAAACTCGCCGATGCGGTGAACCAGCTCAATCAGGAAATCCCGGACGACATCAACTGGGTGCTGCGCGTCGACGGCCATACCGACAATGTGCCTCTGGCCGGTACAGGACGTTTTCGCGATAACTGGGAGCTTTCGTCGGCCCGCGCCACTGCCGTCGTCAAATTCCTGATCGCCAATGGCGTCCCGGCCAACCGGCTCGTTGCGGCAGGCTTCGGCGAATACCAGCCGCTCGACGCCTCCGACACGACCGATGCTCGTGCAAAGAATCGGCGCATCGAGCTGAAACTGACCGAACGATAAAGACAAAACGGGAGGGCGAAACCCTCCCGGTTTTATTTCGCGGCGAAAGCCTCTGCTCCTGCATCGAATTGCAGCTTGGCGAGACGGGCATAGATACCGCCCTTCTCGACGAGACTTTGATGCGTACCCTCTTCGACAATATGGCCATGGTCGAGCACGAGAATGCGGTCGGCCTTGAGCACGGTCGCAAGCCGGTGCGCGACGACGAGTGTTGTGCGGTCGGCCATCAGCCCATCCAGAGCCCTTTGCACCAGCATCTCGCTTTCTGCGTCCAGCGCCGATGTCGCCTCGTCCAGAAGCAGGATGGGCGCGGCACGCAGGATTGCCCGCGCAATGGCGATGCGCTGGCGCTGCCCGCCGGAAAGCGTCACGCCGCGTTCGCCCACTTCCGTGTCGTAGCCCTTGTCGAGCGCCACGATGAAATCATGCGCAAGGGCGGCTTTTGCCGCCGCAACGATTTCCTCATCGCTCGCTCCCGGCCTGCCGAACGCGATGTTTTCGCGCACGCTGGTTGCGAAAATCGCCACATCCTGCGGCACTGTCGCAATGCGCGAACGAACTGCCTGCGGGTCGGCATCGGGCAATGCCACGCCGTCAATCAGGATCTTGCCCGACTGCGGATCGTAATAACGCATCACGAGCGAGAAGACCGTGCTTTTCCCGGCCCCCGAAGGGCCGACAATCGCAACCGTCTCTCCGGGCTTCACGGTGAAGCTGACGCCATTGAGAGATGGCGCATCCGGTCGTGTCGGATAGGAAAAGTGCACGGAATCGAACACGATCTCGCCGCGCGGCGGCACGGGCATGGCAACAGGTTTCAAGGGCGCGGCAATGCCCGGCTGCTCATCCAGAATCTCGACAAGCCGCTCCGTCGCGCCTGCAGCCTGCGCCAGTTCCCCGCCCACTTCCGATAAGGCCCCGAAGGAACTGCCCGCGAACACGGCATAAAGCACGAACTGGCCGAGCGTGCCCGCCGACATCGTGCCCGCCAGCACATCGCGCGAGCCGAACCAGAGCACAGCCACAATGCTGGAGAAGATCAGGAAGATGGCGAAGGCAGTCAGGATTGCACGCGCCTGAATAGAGGAACGCGCCGCCTGAAAGGATTTTTCCACCGCGCTCGCGAAACGGCCTACCACCATCTTTTCGTTGGTGAACGACTGGAGCGTGCGCATTGCGCCAATCTGTTCGCTGGCATAGGCATTGGCTTTCGCCAGCATGTCCTGTGTCAGGCGGGAACGGCGGCGCACCGAACGCCCGAAAGCGATCAGCGGAATGACGATGATCGGGATCGCCGCAATGACCAGCGCCGAAAGTTTTGGGCTTGTCACGACCATCATCGCCAGCGCGCCGATGCCCAGAATCATGTTGCGCAGCGCAACGGACGCCGTCGCTCCCACGACGGACTTGATCTGTGTCGTGTCGGAAGACAGGCGCGAAACGATTTCGCCTGACTGCGACCGGTCGAAAAATTCCGGCGAGAGCGCCGTCACATGCGAGAAGACGGCATTGCGCAGATCGGCCACCACACGCTCGCCGAGCGAAATCACGAAGAAGTAGCGCAAGCCCGACGCCAGCGCGAGAACGAGTGCCAGAAGCACGAGCATACCGAAGTAGTTATTCACGAAGATCGCGTTGGAGCCGGTGAAACCGTGATCAATCATGCGACGCAGCGCGACAGGTACCGCCAGGGTCGTCATCGCCGCCAGAACCAGCGAGAAGAGCGCTCCCGCAACCAGCCCCTTATAGGGCGCCAGAAACGGCATCATTCTCTTGAGTGGCTTCAGCGAACGGCGTTGGCGGCTTTCCTTTGCGGTCAATTCGTGATTCATATCAATTTCACTACCCCGGTCCGCCATTCTTTTGTTTGCGCCCTTGTTATTGCCGTGCGCCTGATGTATAGGCTCGCCAACCCTTTTGGAAGCCATTGCCTACAGGTAATGGGTCTTCATATCTGCCATTGGGCGAAAGTGCCGCAGTTTCGATGATCAGGCTGCGCTTTTCACCCCAGACTTTCAGGATTGAGAAGATGAAAGCCAATATCCATCCCGACTACCACACCATCAAGGTCGTGATGACCGATGGCACCGAATATACGACCCGCTCGACCTGGGGCAAGGAAGGCGATACGATGAACCTCGATATCGACCCGACCACCCATCCGGCCTGGACGGGCGGTTCGCAGACCCTGCTCGACCGCGGCGGTCGCGTTACGAAGTTCAAGAACCGTTTCGGCAATCTCGGCATCTAATCGATATTGCATGGTTTAAAAAAACCCCGCTTCGGCGGGGTTTTTTATTGCCTGGGTTTGCAGCTATCTGGGATACAAAAAATCCCGGCCAAAGCCGGGATTTTAGAAATTAGCTCAGCCTGCCCGATCAGGCGCTCAGCTTTTCCATCACTTCGTCGCTGACTTCGAAGTTCGTGTAGACGTTCTGCACGTCGTCATCGTCTTCCAGCACATTGAGAAGCTTGAGAACCGAACGCGCCTTTTCCTCGTCCAGTTCGGTATTGGTCTGCGGCTTCCAGATCGTCTTGATCGATTCGGCTTCACCCAGCGCAGCTTCCAGAGCCTTGGACACTTCGCCAATATCTTCAAACGCGCATATAATGACATGTTCTTCTTCGCCGGACTGGACATCGTCAGCGCCGGCTTCGATTGCCGCTTCCATGACCTTGTCTGCGTCGCCGACGGAGGCCTTGTAGACGATTTCGCCCACGCGGTCGAACATGAAGGACACCGAACCGGTTTCGCCCAGCGCGCCGCCGGATTTCGTGAAGGCGGCACGCACGTTCGATGCCGTGCGGTTGCGGTTGTCCGTCAGCGCTTCAACGATGACCGATACACCGCCGGGGCCACGGCCCTCATAGCGCACTTCATCATAGTTCTCGCCGTCATTGCCGGCGGCCTTCTTGATGGCGCGCTCGATATTGTCCTTCGGCATCGACTGCGCCTTGGCGTTCTGGATCGCCAGACGAAGCCGCGGGTTCATTGCCGGGTCAGGCAGACCCTGCTTGGCGGCAACGGTGATTTCGCGCCCGAGCTTGGAAAACATTTTCGACCGCACCGCATCCTGACGGCCCTTGCGGTGCATGATATTCTTAAACTGTGAATGGCCGGCCATGGCACCCCTGTTCTGTTTAAAATGCTGCGCACGGAAGCGTCACGCATGAAACAGAGATCAAGCAGAGAAGGGCCGCATGTCGGGCCACTGTGCTTTCCGTGCAGAATGGCGGCGTTATAAGGAATTCGGGCCCATTCGTCCAGCAAAAGCGCCACGAACATCGATTCCCTGTCAATAAAAACAATATCGCTCGACCCGGCAGGCAAAGCAGATTATCTATAAATTCATGATTCAGCCTGTCAAGAGCCCTCCCGGCGAAACCATCGCAGCCCGTATCAGCCGCATCCTTGCCGACCGCATCATCGCGGGCGAGATCGAACCCGGCACGAAACTGCGGCAGGATCACATCGCCGAAGAATTCGAGACCAGCCATGTGCCGGTCCGGGAAGCATTCCGGCGGCTGGAGGCTCAGGGCCTGGCAGTATCGGAGCCGCGTCGGGGCGTCCGGGTCGCGTCGTTCGATATAGGCGAGATCAGGGAAGTGGCGGAAATGCGTGCCGCTCTGGAGGTTCTGGCGCTGCGACACGCCGCGCCGCACATCACGCAGGCAACGCTCGATGCCGCTGAACAGGCCACGCTGGAAGGCGACAAGTCGCGGGATGTCAGAAGCTGGGAAGACGCCAATCGCCGCTTCCACCGGCTCATACTTGAACCGTGCAAAATGCCGCGCCTGCTGGCAGCCATTGATGATCTTCATGCCGCCAGCGCGCGATTTCTCTTCGCCACATGGAGGTCGGAATGGGAAACCCGTACCGACCACGACCATCGCGCCATATTGCAGGCACTGCGTCAGGCCGATATCGAAAGCGCGGCGACCATTCTGGCACGCCATGTGCAATGGATCGGCCACCGCCCGGTCAAGACCGCTTCCGGCAAGATGCGCGATTCCTTCGCCATCGTTGGATGAACATGGCTTCGCCCGTCGAAACGGGGTCTTGGAAATATAGATAAAGCAGTCATTTCCTCGTAAAAGGAGAATTGGTCCGGCTTATACCCCGAATTTCTTTCAAATCGCCGCGTTATTTTTCCATCCCCGCCATTTCTCGCTTGCCAAAGCGATGCATTGTCTGGAAATTAAATAGATCGAAACTCGATTTTATCTATAATTTGAGGAATCCATGGCGACCTACACTCCGTCCCGCACATCCTTCAGCCCGCTCAATCTGGAAGCCCGTTCGGGCGCGACGCGCCTTGCCGCGATTGCCTTCGGCACGCTGCTGCTCGCCGTGTCTTCGCAGATCGAAGTTCCCATGGTGCCGGTTCCGATTACGCTGCAGACCCTGATCGTGCCGCTGATCGGCGCGCTTTATGGCTGGCGCCTTGGCATGGCCACGGTTCTGGCCTGGCTCGCAGAAGCAATGATGGGCCTTCCGGTTCTGGCAGGCGGCGCCGGTGGTCTTGCGCATTTCGCAGGCCCGACCGCAGGCTATCTCGTATCCTTCCCGATCATTGCCGCGCTGACCGGTTATCTGGCCGAACGCGGCTGGAACGGCAACCGCGTCGGCCTCGCCTTCGTCTCGTTCCTTGCGGCCAACGTGATCTGCCTTGGCCTCGGCGCACTGTGGCTTTCCAGCATGATCGGCATCGAAAAGGCACTGGCTTTCGGCGTGACGCCATTCCTCGTCGGCGCTCTCATCAAGTCCGCTCTCGGCGCTGCGATCCTCAAGGCAGCGACCCGCGACAAGGCCTGATCGTCAGGTGACGATACACCTGCGCGGCCATCATCTTCTTTGCATGCTGACCTATGTCGGCAAGGGCTACAGCCCGGCTTTCGTGGAAAATTACGACGCGATTGCCGGGCGGCTCAGCACGGGAGAGGATATTCTCCTTGTCGATGGCCCCGACGATATATGCGCGCCCCTGCTTTGCGGGGGCGATTGCCATTGTTATGAAGCTAGCGTCCAAATGCGCGACGCGCTGGCGCTGGAGTCCGTGGGCAATCTGCTCGGTGAACCGCTCACGGCCCAGACCCCGTTCGCCCTCGATGCCGAAAGGCTCGCCAAAATGCGCAAAGCCTTTGCAGACGGCACGCTACGCACTGCCTGCGAACATTGCGAATGGTCGGAACTGTGCAGCCGGATTGCCGGGCCTGATAATTTCACCGGCGTAAAAGTCAGCGCCAGAACGCCGGAATAGTTTCTTCCAGATGCGCGCCGATGCGCAAGGGGGCCGCTTTTTCGGCGAGCCCAGTGCGATCAGAAATTTCGATGCCGACACCACAGATGGTGGCCGGACCGTTCGCTGCCTCGAAACGCCCTTTCGGTACTTTGGACAGGAAGCGGTTGAGGGGTTCCTCCTTATCCATGCCGAGCGATGAATCGTAATCGCCGCACATGCCTGCGTCGGACATATAGGCCGTTCCGTTGCGTAATATCTGGCAATCGGCGGTCGGCACATGGGTATGCGTTCCCACAACAGCGCTGGCGCGGCCATCGACAAAATGGCCGAAACACTGCTTCTCGCTCGTCGCTTCCGCATGAAAATCGAAGAACACGGCATCGGCCTGTTCGCCAAGCGGACAGGCTTCCAGAATCTTCTCGGCCGCGATGAAAGGATCGTCCAGATCGGGATGCATGAACACCCGGCCCATGATGTTCGAGACGAGAACGCGAGCGCCATTTTTGGCTATATAGAGCCCTTCGCCTTTTCCGGCTGTGCCTTTGGGGAAATTCGCCGGGCGCAAAAACCGGTCCTCACGCTTGGAAAAATCCAGTGCCTCGCGCTGATCCCAGACATGGTTGCCGGTCGTCACCACATCGGCGCCGGCACGAATGGTGTCGTGGAAAATCTCTTCGGTAATGCCGAAGCCGCCCGCGGCGTTCTCGCCGTTGACTATAACGAAATCCAGCTTCAGATCGGAAATCAGCCCCGGCAGCTTCTCATAAACCGCGGTCCGGCCCGACCGGCCCACCATATCACCAAGAAAAAGCAATCTCATGAAAGTGCCTTATAAACCCGCGCCAAGCGAACGCAAGCCGTTCAGGGCATTTTGCAGTCAGGCGGCATCGCCTGACGTCGGTTAGATGCAGGAGAAAGCCTAGGATGCCGGCTCGGCTCCAACCACGCGCAAGCCGCTCTCGGTCAGGATCTGGTTGAGCGCTATATCATGCGGCTCGTCTGGCACATGCTCGATTTCCTGGCAATCGAAGGCCATGCCGATCAGAAGCGGCTGCAGGCCGCGCTCGGCAAAACGCGCCAGCGCGCGGTCGTAATGCCCGGCGCCGTAGCCAAGCCGATGCCCGCGACGGTCGAAACCGGCGAGCGGCATCAGCATGATCACCGGGTCGACGAGCGGCGCATCCTCTCCCGGTCCCATCGTGCCGAAGCCCGTCTGCACCAGCTCGGCATCGGGCAGATATTCTCGAAAGGCAATCGTTTCTTTATCCAGCACAACAGGAAGGCAAAGGCGCACGCCCTTGGCACGAAGAGCCGATAGCAGTGGACGCGGATCGATTTCGGAGCGGATCGGCCAATAGCCCGCAATCAATGTACCTTTGGGAACATCGATGGCGGCTTCACCGTTTTTTGCCGCAGCCAGCGAAGCCTCATAGTGATAACGCGGTTCGAGCGCATCGCGAACCGCCAGAACCCTGCGTCTGAGTTCCTGCTTCTGAATGGGATCGCGCTCCGCTGCCGTCATTCCAAGCCACTCCCTGCCATCGCGTTTCACCATGCAGTGGAACCGCATTAAGCCGCTCCGTCAAGTGACCGCGCCGCTTCCCTGTGCGATCTTCTCGGACCGGTCGCGGATGACCTTCAAAACGACGCCGTGAAAGTCATTCAAAAACAGCTTGCCCCACAGATCGCAGTAGAAATCGATCGGCGTGGCAATCCGGTAGCGAGTTGTCAGCGTGAGGCGCGTGTGCCCGTCCGCAAGCGGTTCGAGACGATAATCACCCTGCGCAAGCTTCAGATATGTGCTGTCCACCTTGATATGCGCCTCTACTTCTGGCGGTATGGAACCGGGGCCGAAGCGGAAATCCCAAGCCAGCAGCCGGTTTTTCTCCCACTGCGTGACGATTTCCTGAAAATTCACGCCGCGTGTCCACCGGAGCTGCCGCACCGCGCCGACGCCCTCCCCTTCCAGCCGCGCATCGACCGGCTGCGGCACGCCAAGTATGCCATGGCTGAAGGTCCAGGACAGTTCGTCCGGGCGCACATTGCGGATTTCGACAGTCTGCTGCCAGACGACTTCCGGCGGCGCTGCGATCTCCACAACGGTGGTGACGGAGGCGTCACGCGGGGCATAGGACATCTGAAGCTCGGCGGGCAGCACAAGCAGCGGCAGCGCGATGACGAGAGTGGTCGAGCGCCGCGAGCGAAACTGCCGGATGATCCATAATGTCACCGCCGAACCGAGCGCAGAAAACACCATGAAGAATGGAGCGGCCATGGCTACGCAAATTCCCGCTTCATGGAAAAGGACCATGCTGGTGACGACAAGCCCGGCAATAATGGCCCAGCCCATGCGGACATGGCGCCAGAGCCCCTTTTGGGCACGCGGATCGGACAGGCAGGAGGCAAGGCTTGCAACGGCCATCGGCAGCAGCGCCAGTCCGGCAATGACCGGCATTGCGTCCATGTAATGGCGCGACCAGATCATGACATAGAGCAGAAGCCCGTAAACGAATGCGACGGGTATCGCGACGGCCAGTCTTTCCGATGAATCGGGCGATGCTGTTTCGGGAGATTTCATCAAGAAGCGCAAGTTGTTGGAGTTTGCGCCTGTTTACGAACAAATTGTCCGCCAGATCAAGCTTATAGCGATCACGCTACAAGTCGGGGAAAGAAAGCGGCGACCACGACGACCGATGGTAGTGATTGATCCCGGGAACCTACAAAGTAGGTGGGCGCCATATGCGAAAGCCCGCAAGCCTTCACAGGGACAGCTCCCTTAGAGATCAATAAGGCCCCGGGGATGCTGTTACACCTGTCGGGAAGCGCAGTTCGCCAAGAGCCAATATAGTACCTGCCTCTCGGGAACACCAGTGGCTTGCACCTGCTTGCCACGAAAACTTTTTCAAAAGACGGGAGAACGGGATCAGCTGCTGCGCGGGGCGATCCGCGAGGCCACCTGCTCGATGCGGGCTGCGACATCCGACAACAGGCCGGTCAGGGCCGCATCGTTGCTGTCGGCGCGCCCCAAAGCCTCGTCACGCGAGCGGCGCAGCGTTTCGGCCTCATTCTCCAGCCCCGTGATGCGCTTCTGCATTTCGGCCAGTTCGTCCATCACCATGATGCCCGCCATGACGGTCAGGCGCAGATCGCCGATTTCGCCGAAAGACGACTTCAGATGGGTCACATACTGGTCGAAGCGGTCGGCAAGCCCGGACAGATGCTCCTCCTGCCCCTCGTCGCAGGCCATGCGGTAAGCTTTGCCATCGATGGTAACGGTAACGGTCGCTATGGTAGCCTCCTATCGGTCCAGAACGGCGCGGATTGTCTCCATGGCAGTCACGAGACGGCGCGAAACCTCGCGGTTGGCGGCTTCCAGCCGCTCGGCGCGCGCTTCGGACTGATCGAGTTCCTGGGCAAGACGGCTGCGATCCGCATTCATGCGCTGCACCTCTTCCTCGGCTTCGGCGAAATCGCCCTCCTTGTCCAGCCGCAGATCGACCGCTTGTTCAAGCGCGTTGAGTGCCTTTTCCAGCCGTTCCAAGACTTGCCTGAGGGTCGCTTCGGGTGCCATCCATGTCCTTTCCAATGCCAATCGCAGGCCAATTCACGGGCCTCGAATCGCGCCTGCGGGACGGGCATCTTTGAAAAGATTGTAATAATCGCCTGCCCGATAAGCAACAAATGAGGGGCATATGCGGGCATTCATACACCGTTATCGGTGCAAAAACGGCTTTTCGGTGATCGTTCTTAAGCGATCCACGCTGCTTCACCGAATGGTCGCGGACAGTTTATTGCCCAAAACTCATCGATTTATTGACTCCTTATGTGCAGGTGCTATGTGTCCCGTTGCCTTCTGGAGCGTGATCCTGAAACGCATGAAGCGGTTATCGACACGGGATCGTGCTCAGGCAAAAGGCATCGCCGCAACCCCGTTAACCCCTCCCAAGGAAAGACGGCTGAGACCATGACCAACTCCGACAAACAGAACCAGATGGCCAACGCAATCCGCTTCCTCTCCATGGATGCGGTGGAAAAAGCCAATTCGGGCCATCCCGGCCTGCCGATGGGCGCAGCCGATATAGCGACGACGCTTTATACCCGCTTCCTCTCGCACGACCCGCAGAACCCGCACTGGCCCGACCGCGACCGCTTCGTGCTCTCCGCGGGTCACGGTTCAATGCTGCTTTATTCGCTGCTCTATCTTTCGGGCTACGAAGACATCACCATCGATGAGATCAAGAATTTCCGCCAGCTCGGCTCGCGCACCGCAGGCCATCCCGAATACGGCCACGCCGCCGGGATCGAGACCACGACCGGTCCGCTCGGCCAGGGCATCGCCAATGCCGTCGGCATGGCGCTTTCCGAACGCATCCTCAATGCTCAGTTCGGTGACAGCCTCGTCAACCACTACACCTATGTGATCGCCGGTGACGGCTGTCTCATGGAAGGCATCAGCCAGGAGGCAATCGCGCTTGCCGGCCACCTGAAGCTGAACAAGCTTATCGTCTTCTGGGACGACAACAACATTTCGATCGACGGCCCTGTCACGCTTTCCGACAATACCAACCAGCCTGCCCGTTTCGCGGCTTCCGGCTGGAACACCATGGCTGTCGACGGTCACGATCAGGACGCCATTGCCAAGGCCATTGAACTGGCGAAAGTTTCCGACAAGCCGACGCTCATCGCCTGCAAGACGACGATTGGCTTCGGCGCACCGAACAAGGCCGGAACCAACAAGGTGCACGGCTCGCCGCTCGGCGCTGAAGAAATTGCTGCCACCCGCAAGGCGCTCGGCTGGAGCGCCGAACCTTTCGTGGTTCCGGCCGAAGTTCTGGACGCATGGCGCGTAGCCGGTCTCAATGCGGCCAAGAAGCGTCAGGAATGGGAAAAGCGCCTTGCTGCAGCCAACGCTGAAACCCGCGCTGAATTCGAGCGCCGGATGCGTGGCGACCTGCCTGCAAACTTCGATGCAACCATCATCGAATACAAGAAGAAGCTTTCCGCCGACAAGCCGAAGGTCGCGACCCGCAAGTCTTCGGAAATGGCGCTGGAAGTCATCAATGGCGTTGTGCCGGAAACCATCGGCGGTTCTGCCGACCTCACCGGTTCCAACAACACCAAGACGAGCCAGACCAAGGCGGTAACGCCGGAAGATTACGGCCAGCGCTATGTCCATTACGGCATCCGCGAACACGGCATGGCTGCGGCCATGAACGGCATGACGCTGCATGGCGGCCTGATCCCCTATGGCGGCACCTTCCTGACCTTCTCGGATTATTGCCGCCCGGCGATGCGTCTTTCCTCGCTGATGGGCATCCGCACCATCTATGTCATGACGCATGATTCCATCGGTCTTGGCGAAGATGGCCCGACCCACCAGCCGGTCGAGCATCTGGCTGCGTTGCGCGCCATTCCGAACCACAACGTGTTCCGTCCTGCCGATGCGGTCGAAACTGCCGAATGCTGGCAGATCGCCCTGCAATCGAGGAAGACCCCGTCGACGCTGGCGCTCACCCGCCAGAATCTGCCGACGGTGCGCACCGAGCATCGCGACGAGAACCTGTCGGCTTACGGCGCCTATGAGCTGGCCGCCGCAAGCAAGGACGCCAAGGTGACGATCTTCGCAACGGGCTCGGAAGTGGAAATCGCGCTCAAGGCCCGCGACCTTCTGGAAGGCAAGGGCATCGCGACCCGCGTCGTATCCGTTCCCTGCTTCGAGCTTTTCGAACAGCAGAGCGATGCTTACAAGACGGCGACTATCGGCAACGCGCCAGTCAAGATCGCCATCGAAGCGGCAATCTCGCTCGGCTGGGAACGCTTCATCGGCGAAAACGGCATCTTCATCGGCATGAAGGGCTTTGGCGCTTCGGGCGAGATCAACGATCTCTACAAGCATTTCGGCATCACGGCAGAACACGCCGCGGAAGCAGCGGAAAAGAAGCTCAACGCCGCATGATTTGAAAAACGCCGGCGTCGCAAAAACGCCGGCGTTTCAGTTTTTGAACGTATCGGTTCAATTCAGACGCATCGCAAGATGCAGCACCCCATCGGGAGATTAAGAGAAAATGGCAGTTCGCGTCGCAATCAACGGTTTTGGCCGCATTGGCCGCAACATTCTTCGCGCCATCGTCGAGTCGGGCCGCACCGATATTCAGGTCGTGGCCATCAACGACCTCGGCCCGGTTGAAACCAACGCGCATCTTCTGCGCTATGACAGCGTGCATGGCCGTTTCCCCAAGGAAGTGAAGGTCGCCGGCGACACGATCGATGTCGGCTACGGCCCGATCAAGGTTCATGCTGTCCGCAACCCGGCTGAGCTGCCGTGGAAGGAAGAAGGCGTCGACATCGCGCTCGAATGCACCGGCATCTTCACCGCGCGGGACAAGGCTGCCATGCATCTGGAAGCAGGCGCCAAGCGCGTCATCGTTTCGGCTCCTGCCGACGGTGCCGATCTGACCGTCGTCTATGGCGTCAACCATGACAAGCTGACCAAGGACCACCAGGTCATCTCCAACGCGTCGTGCACGACCAACTGCCTCGCGCCGGTCGCTCAGGTCCTCAACGATGCCATCGGCATCGAAAAGGGCTTCATGACCACGATCCACTCCTACACGGGCGACCAGCCGACGCTGGACACCATGCACAAGGATCTTTACCGCGCCCGCGCCGCAGCCCTTTCGATGATCCCGACCTCGACCGGTGCCGCCAAGGCTGTCGGCCTCGTTCTGCCGGAACTGAAAGGAAAGCTCGACGGCGTTGCGATCCGCGTCCCGACCCCGAACGTCTCGGTCGTGGACCTGACCTTCATCGCCAAGCGCTCGACCACGGTCGAGGAAGTCAACAATGCCATCCGCGAAGCTGCCAATGGCCGCCTGAAGGGCATTCTCGGCTACACGGACGAGCCGCTCGTCTCGCACGACTTCAACCATGATTCGCATTCCTCGGTCTTCCACATGGACCAGACCAAGGTCATGGAAGGCACCATGGTGCGCATTCTGTCATGGTACGACAATGAATGGGGCTTCTCCAGCCGCATGGGCGACACCGCCGTCGCCTTCGGCAAGCTGATCTAAGCCTCTGACCATGTTTCGCGCCCTTCTCCCCACCGTCGCGCGCTGGCGTCCGCTGGAAGGAGAAGGGCTCGAACATCTCAATCTCGGCCCCACTGGCCGCACGATCCATGCTGAAAGTGTCGTGATTGGCGATCGCGGCGGTGCCCCCTACGGCGTGCGCTACAGCATCGACTGCAACAGCGCCTGGCATGTTCTCCATTTCCTGATCGAAACCACATATGGCCAACGGCTGGAACTCGTTTCTGATGGCGATGGTCACTGGACGACGATGGCCGGTGACCCGCTGCCCGAGTTCGACGGCTGCGTCGACATCGATCTGGCGGGGACACCTTTCACCAATACGCTGCCGATCCGCCGCCTTGGCCTTACGCCGGAGAGCGGCACCGTTCAGCTCGACATGCTTTACGTGCCCTTCGACAGTTTCCGCCCGCTGCGCGACCAGCAGCGTTATACCTGTATCGAGGAAGGGCGGCGCTATCGCTACGAAGCGTCTGACCGCACCTTCACCGCCGAACTGCCCGTCGATGAGGACGGGCTTGTCACCGACTATCCAACCCTTTTTCGACGCCTGCCTGTTTGAGCGCACCCTGCTCGACTCGCACCCGAAAGACAGTTCTGGGAGAAAGATCATGAGTTTCCGCACTCTCGACGATGCCGACGTCAAGTCCAAGCGCGTACTGGTTCGCGTTGATCTTAACGTGCCGATGGCGAATGGCGAAGTCACCGACCTGACCCGTATCGAGCGCATCGTTCCAACCATCGCAGAACTGTCGAAGAAGGGCGCAAAGGTCATTCTGCTCGCCCATTTCGGCCGTCCCAAAGGCGTTGCTTCGGACGAGAACTCTTTGAAGCATGTTGTGAAGCCGCTCGCCAAAGTTCTGGGCCACGGTGTCCATTTTGCCGAAGACTGCATCGGCGACAAGGCCAAGGCCGCCGTCGATGCATTGAAGGATGGCGATGTCCTGATTTTGGAAAATACCCGTTTCCACAAGGGCGAGGAAAAGAACGATCCGGAATTCGTCACGGCTCTGGCGGCCAATGGCGATCTTTATGTGAACGATGCCTTCTCCGCAGCGCACCGCGCCCATGCCTCGACGGAAGGTCTGGCCCGCGTCCTGCCTGCCTTCGCTGGCCGCGCCATGCAGGCCGAACTTGAAGCGCTGGAAAAGGGTCTCGGCAATCCGGCTCGCCCGGTCGTTGCCATTGTCGGCGGTGCAAAAGTCTCGACCAAGCTCGACCTTCTGTCCAACCTGATCGAAAAGGTCGATGCGCTCGTCATCGGCGGTGGCATGGCCAACACCTTCCTTGCAGCCAAAGGCTACGATGTCGGCAAGTCGCTCTGCGAACACGAGTTGGCCGCGACAGCACGCGAAATCCTGGCCAAGGCCGAAACCACAAAATGCGCCATCATCCTGCCGGTCGATGCCGTTGTGGGCTGGCACTTTGCAGCCGACACGCCGAACAAGACCTATGGGGTCGATTCGGTTCCGAGCGACGGCATGATTCTCGATGCCGGAGCGCTTTCGACCGATCTTATCGCCTCGGCCATCGATGATGCGGCTACGCTGGTCTGGAACGGTCCGCTCGGTGCTTTCGAGTTGCGCCCGTTCGACGCCGCCACGGTCAAGACCGCAAAGCACGTCGCAGCCCGCACCAAGGCAGGCAAGCTGGTTTCGGTTGGCGGCGGCGGCGATACGGTCGCCGCCCTCAATCATGCCGGCGTCGCCGATGACTTCACCTATATTTCGACGGCAGGCGGCGCCTTCCTCGAATGGATGGAGGGCAAGCCCCTTCCCGGCGTCGATGTGTTGAAGAAATAACGCCCGACATCAGGTTCACGTAAGCCCGGCTGACGCCGGGCTTATTTTTTTGGTGTCAGTTTCAGCAACCGGCCGGGATTGTCGTCCTCGATCAGCCAGATCGCTCCATCGGGACCTACAGCCACATCGCGGATACGATTTTCCATTTCAAAGCGCTCGGCTTCGTCCGCCTTGCCGTCCTTGTCGATCACGACCCGCACCAGCGACATGACCGAGAGCCCTCCGATGAGAGCCGAACCGCGCCATTCGGGGAACATGTCTCCCTCGTAAAAGGCAAGTCCGGCTGGAGCGATAACGGGTGTCCAGTACACCAATGGTGGCTCGAATTCAGGGCGCGTATTGTGGCGCGAGATCGGCCTGCCGCTGTAATTGTCGCCATTGGAAACGAGTGGCCAGCCGTAATTGAGACCCGACTTGATGAGATTGAACTCATCGCCGCCCCGCGGCCCCATCTCATGCTCCCAGAGCTTTCCATCGGGACCGAAGGCCAGCCCGTAGGGGTTGCGATGGCCGGTCGACCATGTCAGCGCCCGCACGTCGTCCGCATCGGCATGTGGATTATCCTCCGGCACGGAACCATCGAGATTCATGCGGAGAATTTTCCCCATCGGAGCCGTATCGTCCTGCGCGGTTGCCGGCAACATGCGATCACCGACGGAGAAGAACAAGTGCTTGCCGTCCGGCGAAAATGCAATGATGCCGCCCGGCTGTCCCCCGCGAGCCGCCGCATCCTGTTTCCAGATCGCGGTCCTGTCCTTCAGCGCTGCCTTGCCGTCACCTTCATCCAGAACAGCGCGCGCCAGAACAACACTGCTGCCGTTCTTCGCCGGTTCGTTATAGGAGAAATAGACGACCTTGCTCTTCTCGAAGTCGGGCGCAGGCGCAATATCGAGCAGACCGTTCTGGCCGCTAAAGGCGACTTCCGGCACACCATCGACGGCAGTTTTGTCACCGGACTGCGTGACGATGAAAATCTTGCCGCCCTTCTCCGTCAGTAAAAGCCTGTCATCCGGCAGGAAGGCGATAGCCCAGGGCGTATCGAATTCGGCAACCGAGGATGCAGTAAAAGGAGCCTTGGCTGCGGCCTGCCTGCCGCCAGCGTTGATGCTCTCAGCCGAAGCGTTCACCACCGGCAGGGCAACCATCGATGCAGCCAGAACCAACGGCAAGCTAAAAAGGGTGCGTCGCATATCTCCTCCTCCAATCTCGACAACGGAAAACAGGCGGGCTTTCCTCACTGGTTTCTTACATGGGGTTCGATATCCCGATATAAAACCAGTTTCGTCAAAAACCTGCGGCAGGAAGTATGATTACCTAAACCGTTTGAAAAATATTTCAATCGTTTCAAAGACTTGCGCTTGCCACAGTTTTAACCAACACTCCCTCATCGCCTCGATAGAAGGAGCATTGCATATGACTGAACGTCTTGAAGATATTGCGATTGCACTGGTGGCAGCAGGTAAAGGCATCCTCGCAGCCGATGAAAGTTCAGGCACCATCAAGAAGCGCTTTGACGCGATCAACCTCGTTTCGACGGAGGAAACGCGCCGCGATTATCGCGAGATGCTCTTCCGCGCAAACGAAGCCATGAAGAGCTATATTTCGGGCGTCATTCTGTATGATGAAACCATAAGGCAGAAGGCCAAGGACGGTACGCCGCTTGTTGAAATCATCCGCAACGCTGGCGCCGTTCCGGGCATCAAGGTCGATGCGGGCGCGAAGCCGCTTGCAGGTTTCGAGGGCGAAACCGTCACCGAAGGTCTCGACGGCCTGCGGGAACGGCTCAATGAATATTACGCACTCGGCGCACGTTTCGCCAAATGGCGCGCAGTGATTTCGATTTCCGACGGCCTGCCCACATGGGGAGCGGTTAAACAGAACGCGCAGGCTCTCGCCCGCTACGCCGCTCTCTGTCAGGAAGCAAACATCGTACCGATTGTCGAACCCGAAGTGCTGATGGACGGCAAGCCGGGCAATCACACCATCGACCGTTGTTATGGCGTGACGGAGTGGGTTCTCAAGACGGTATTTACCGAGCTCTACGATGCCCGCGTCAGGCTGGAAGGCATGATTCTGAAGCCGAACATGGTCATCGACGGCAGGAATGATCGCAAGGCTTCCGTGGAGGAAGTGGCGGAAAAGACCGTCCGCTGTTTCCGCAATACGGTTCCGGCAGCGGTTCCCGGCATCGCTTTCCTTTCCGGCGGCCAGACCGGCGAAGAAGCGACAGCCCATCTATCCGCCATGAATGCTGGCTTCGACATGCCATGGAAAATGACCTTTTCCTATGGCCGGGCCTTGCAGGCGGCGGCGCTTGAGGCATGGGGCGGCAAGGAAGAAAATATCGCAGCCGGGCAGCGGGCTTTCGCGCATCGCGCAAGGATGAACGGCCTTGCCGCAACCGGCGGCTGGAAGAAGGATATGGAAAAGGCGGCCTGACCCGCCTTTTCATCCTTCGTGGAAATGGAAGCCTACTGCCAGTGCCATGGCCAGAATGGAAATCACGCCGATTTTCCAGAAATCGCTGCGTCGCTTCAGTCCCGGCAGGCCGAACGGTTTGATGATGTGCAACCCCATCAGGAGAACCAGCAATACGGGCAGGATTTTGGTCACGACGCACCTCTCTGTCTTCTTGTGGCGCAGTCAGGCCCCTGGCGCAAGGCTTGGAAACGCCAAACCGTTCCGCCTCCTTCTTAAGTTTCATGGACGAGCCGCAACCCGGCGGCGTAAACTGCGTTTCTGGAGGAGACGAACGCGCATGGAGGAGATGGGCCGGAGGAGGCCGATCTTGCGTTTTTGTCACCGGATAATCACCACGCGACGACCGCCCTCTGTCGGGGTGGGTTTGGCGCGTGCTTCTGGGAGGAACAGCATGACTTCGAAATATGCCGAAACCTATGCCGCATGGCAGCACGATCCTGAAGGCTTCTGGGCGGATGCCGCGGCGGCAATTGACTGGTTCAAGCCGTGGGACCGGGTTTTTGCAGGCGACGAAGGCGTCTATGGCCGGTGGTATGTCGGAGCCGAATGCAATACCTGCTACAATGCGCTTGACCGCCATGTCGCCAATGGGCGCGGTGATCAGGTCGCGCTGATCTACGAAAGTCCGGTCACCGGAAAGGTGCGCAAGTTTACCTATTGCGAACTGCTGGAAGAAGTAGAGGCGCTTTCCGCCGTCATGCTCGACAATGGCGTGTCGAAAGGCGACCGTATTCTCATCTATATGCCGATGGTTCCTGAAGCAGCCGTCGCCATGCTGGCATCGGCCCGCATCGGTGCCGTCCATTCCGTCGTCTTCGGCGGATTTGCCGCCAACGAGCTTGCAACCCGCATCGACGACGCCAAGCCGGTGATGATCATCGCCGGGTCCTGCGGCATCGAACCGACGCGGGTGGTGCCCTATCAGGCCATGCTCGACAAGGCGATTTCGCTTGCGCGCCATAAGGTCAGTCATTGCATAATCCTGCAGCGCGAACAGCACCGGCACGAACCTGTGGCTGGCCGTGACATCGACTATCGCGAAGCTGTCGACGCCGCGCGTGGCCGTGCTGTGCCCTGCGTGCCAGTGGCCGCGACCGACCCGCTCTATGTACTTTACACCTCCGGCACGACCGGCGAGCCGAAAGGCGTCGTCCGCGACAATGGCGGGCATATGGTGGCGCTAGTCTGGTCCATGAAGAATGTTTTCGGTGTGGAACCCGGACAAGTATGGTGGGCGGCATCCGATGTGGGCTGGGTCGTCGGCCATTCCTATATTGTCTATGCGCCCCTGCTTCTTGGCGCGACCAGCGTCCTGTTTGAAGGCAAGCCCATCGGCACCCCGGATGCTGGCGAATATTGGCGCATTATTGAAGAACACGGCGTTGAGGTGATGTTCACCGCGCCGACCGCGCTGCGCGCCATCAAGAAGGAGGATGCGGACGGCCATTTCGTCCGCCGCCATGATCTTTCTGGTTTCCGCGCCCTTTATCTTGCGGGCGAGCGCGCCGATCCCGACACAATCCACTGGGCCGAAGACCTGCTGGGCTGTCCGGTAATCGACCATTGGTGGCAGACGGAAAGCGGCTGGCCCATGGTCGCCAATCCGCTCGGTCTCGGGCTTCTGGAAACGAGATACGGTTCGCCGGCCGTCTGTCTCCCGGGATATGATATCCGCGTGCTGGACGATGAAGGCCACGAGGTCGAGCGCGGACAGCTCGGCAATATCCTCATCAAGCTGCCGCTGCCGCCGGGCTGCCTGCCGACGCTCTGGAATGCGGACGAACGCTTCCGCAAGGCCTATCTGAACGAATTTCCGGGCTACTATAAGACCGCCGATGCGGGTTATATGGATGAGGATGGCTATCTCTATATCATGAGCCGCACCGACGATATCATCAATGTCGCCGGTCACCGCCTGTCGACAGGCGCGATGGAAGAAGTGCTTTCAAGCCATCCCGACGTTGCCGAATGCGCGGTGCTTGGCATTTCCGATCCTCTCAAGGGACAGGTTCCCTGCGGTTTCCTCGTGTTGAAATCCAATATCGACCGCGATCCGCAGGAGGTCGAGAACGAGTGTGTCAGTATGGTGCGCGACGTCATCGGCCCTGTTGCTGCCTTCCGGCTGGCGCTGACCGTAAAGCGCCTGCCGAAAACACGCTCCGGCAAGATTCTGCGTTCCACAATCCAGAAGATTGCCGACGGCGAAGAATGGAAGATGCCAGCCACGATTGATGATCCGGCTATTCTGGACGAGATCAGCACCGTTCTGCGCGAGCGTCACACTGGCCTCGCCTTCGCCTGACCTCAATCTACCGGGCTATTGACCGGCGGTTTCCGCCGGTCCACTCTCCACGCGAACTGGAGATTGACCATGCAATTAGAAGGCAAGGTGGCCATCGTCACCGGCGCGGCCCGCGGTATTGGCTATGCCATAGCAAAGCGCTTCCTGATGGATGGCGCAAGCGTCGTCCTGTCCGACATCGACAATGCTGCAGCCATGCGTGCAGCCAAGGATCTGGAGCAATTCGGTCCGGTGCGCGCAATGGCGGCTGACGTGGGCGACAAGCTCGATGTTCACAATCTCCTGACCTTCACCATTACCAATCTGGGTGAGATCGATATTCTCATCAACAATGCCGGTATCGTGCATCAGGCGGATTTTCTCGACCTCAAGGAAGAAGATTTCGACCGCGTGATGCGGGTTAATCTCAAAGGTGCGTTTCTGTGCGGACAGGCCGTGGCCAAACGCATGGTGGAACGGGTCGAATCGGGCGGCGATCCGGGCACGATCATCAACATGTCATCGATCAACGCGATCTTCGGCTTGCCGGAACAGCTCGCCTATTCCGTTTCCAAGGGCGGATTGAACCAACTGACACGCACCATGGCAGTAGCGCTCGCCCACTGGGGGATTCGCGTCAATGCGATCGGCCCCGGTTCCATCGAGACCGACATGCTTTCCGCCGTAAACACGGATGCCGACGCCCGCAACACAATCCTGTCGCGAACGCCGCTCGGGCGCATTGGTCAAGCTTCTGAAATTGCTTCGATTGCATCGTTTCTGGCATCGCGGGATGCAAGTTATGTGACTGGGCAGACTATCTATGCGGATGGCGGACGTCTGCCTCTCAGCTACACGGCGGCACCGCGCTTCAAGGCGTGACGTTGCGATCCCGTTCCATTGGGACGATAATAAAGGACGGATTTGCTCCTGACAGATAGCTGTCAGGAGGGGTGTGCGATACTGCGTATCCAAGGATGAGGGAGTTTTCACCATGGCACTCGCAATCGCACCATTGATCGCAGTTTTGAAGGAATACAAGCGCAGGCAGGACGAGCGCCGCCGGTTTATCCGCACACAGCGGGTCATCGACGGCCTGCCGAAAGACCTGCGCAAGGATCTGGGCTGGCCGGATCGCTATCTGGAACAGCGCAAAACCAGATACTGCAACGGAGACTGAAACGGAATGCGCCGTGCAGACCGCCTTTTTCAGATCGTTCAGCACCTGCGCGGTGGCAGGCTTGTCACCGCGCGCCAGCTGGCCGAGCGGCTGGAAGTCTCCGAACGCACCATCTATCGCGACATTTCCGATCTGCAGTCGACAGGCGTCCCCATCGATGGCGAAGCCGGTGTCGGCTATATCTTGCGGCAGGGTTTCGAACTGCCGCCGCTGATGTTCACGCGCGACGAAATTGTCGCCCTCGTTGCAGGGGCGCGCCTCATCCGCGCCTGGGGCGGCGTTTCCATGGCGCGCGGTGCGGAAGAGGCACTTGTCAAGATCGAAGCCGTTCTGCCGAAGGAAGAGCGCGCCCGCATCACCAGCACACAGATTCATGCGCCAACCGCTCGCATCAGCATGGACGAGCGCCGCATCATCGACGCGGTTGAGCGAGCGGTCGATCAGGGCAACGTACTCAATATCCGCTATCGCGATCTGGAATCGCGGGAAAGCGAGCGCGATATTCGTCCGCTCGGCCTCTGGTTCTGGGGCAAGGTCTGGACGGTTATCGGCTGGTGCGAATTGCGCAATGCGTTCCGCACGTTCCGCACCGACCGCATCGTGGAGGCGAACAATGCAGGCCGGGTATTCCGGGCCGAACGCGGCAAGACGCTGGCGGATTTCTACCGCCTCATGGAATTGAGCGAATATAACGCCTTCAAGGACTGAGTACCTCCCAAGACGAAAAGAAAAAGCCCGGCTGCTAAAGCCGGGCTTTTTGGCATTTCGATAAAGCGATTTCTCGTCCAGACTATTCTTCTTCGTCTTCGTCCGGGGTCGAGCTCTTGAGCGAGGAGAGCTTGGCGAAAACCTTGTCCGCATCGAGTTCGTCTTCCGCCGGCTGCTCGTCACGATAGTCATAATTCTCGGTCGCGGAAGCTGGCAGCAAGGTGCTGTCCGTTTCCGGCGTGGCCGGGCGATTGCGCGAAGCGCGTTCGACTTCGATGTCGAGATCGATCTGCGAGCAGAGACCGAGCGTAACCGGGTCCATCGCCGTCAGATTTGCCGAGTTCCAGTGCGTGCGATTGCGAATCTGCTCGATGGTCGACTTGGTCGTGCCGATCAGGCGGGAAATCTGCGCATCCTTCAGTTCAGGATGATTGCGAACCAGCCAGAGAATCGCATTCGGGCGGTCTTGGCGCTTGGAAAGCGGCGTGTAGCGTGGTCCCTTGCGCTTGGCTTCAGGAACGCGAACCTTGGGCTCGGAAAGCTTCAGGCGATAATAGGGGTCTTTTTCGCCCTTCGCGATTTCTTCACGCGAAATCTGGCCAGTGATGACCGGGTCAAGACCCTTGATACCCTGCGAAGCTTCACCGTCGGCAATAGCCTTCACTTCCAGCGGGTGCAGCTTGCAGAAAGCGGCAATCTGGTCAAAGGACAGGGCCGTGTTATCGACAAGCCAAACGGCCGTTGCCTTCGGCATAAGAAGCTGGGTGGCCATTAGATATAATCCTTCTGTTCGTCCGCTCCGGTGGCGCGGGACGTGGGCAAAACCACAATTTCCGGGAAATCACGGCCTATATATAGTTTTTTTGTCGCCAGAGCAAGAATGGGTCTGTGCCTAGGCGATATCGAGTACGATCTTGCCGATGTGCCTGCCCTCCTCCATGCGCTCATGCGCGCGCCAGGCGTCTTTCAGCGAAAAGATCATGTCCATCACCGGCGCAACGCGGCGCTGCGCCAGAAGCGGCCAGACCTTGGCCTCCAGTTCCCGCGCGATGCCGGCCTTGAAATCGACCGGTCTTGAACGCAGCGTGGAGCCGGTATGGGTCAGGCGCTTGGTCATCAGCAGCGCAAAATTGGCCGTGGATTTCGCACCATTGAGAAAGGCGATCTGCACGATGCGGCCATCCTCGGCCGCAGCCTTGTAATTGCGATCGACATAATCACCGCCGACCATATCGAGAATCACATCGGCACCTCTGCCTCCCGTCACTTCCTTGACGACCTCGACAAAATTTTCTTCCCGATAATTGACGGCGCGATCTGCCCCCAGTTTCACGCAGGCGTCGCACTTTTCCTTCGAGCCTACAGTCGCAATGACAGTCGCTCCGAACGCCTTGGCGAGCTGAATGGCTGTCGTGCCGATCCCCGACGAGCCGCCGTGAACCAGAAACGTCTCCCCCTTCTTCAACCCGCCGCGTTCGAACACATTGTGCCAGACAGTGAAGAAAGTCTCCGGGATCGCCGCCGCTTCGATGTAGCCATAGCCGGAAGGCAGGGGCAGCGCATTGGTTTCATGCACGACGGCATATTCGGCGTAACCACCGCCGGCCAGCAATGCGACGACCTGATCGCCGATCTTGTAACGCTTCACCCCGCCGCCCACGGCAACGATATCACCGGCAATCTCCAGCCCCGGAATATCCGACGCGCCGGGCGGCGGTGCATATTGTCCCAGCCGCTGCAAAACATCCGGTCGGTTGACCCCTGCGGCACGAACCCGCACCAGAACTTCATTTTCCCTCGGTTCCGGCACCGAGCGCTGAACAGGGCGAAGCATATGGGGTCCGCCCGGTTCGGAGATTTCGATAGCGGTCATCTGGGAAGGCAGGTCGGCCATCATGTTCAAAACTCCATTCAGATTTCGTGCCCTACGCTATGGGCAGTTGCCGGTCAGCATCGTCGCACAAATGCCGCATGACGGATGCAAGACATCGCGTTAGGGAAATCGTCATCGATTTTCCCAAATATATATGCGACGATTCAAGGTGTTAAATCTTTTCTGAGCCATCATTGACCACGGAGGACGGCTATGAGCGGTTTCGATGATGAGGTGCCAAAGCCCCGCAACAGCGTGGTGCTAAGCGAGGAGGAACTGTCGCTGCTGTCGGTCACGGAGATCGACCAGCATATTGCCCTGCTGCAATCCGAAATAGAGCGATTGAAAGCTGCACGCCTGAAGAAGGGCGACAGCCGTGCAGCGGCAGAAGCACTGTTTCGATAGCGAAGATTTCTCCAGCGGAAATGGTTGCCGGAGCAAAGTCTCCGGAACCATTTCCGAATGAAACCTTTAGGAACATAGTCACTGATCGCAAGGGGCGCTCAGCTGCATTGACCGCCCAGCTCCAAATTGCGGGAATAGAATTTTGCGCATTTACATTCAGGTTCTGGCCCTCCTCTGCGGCACAGCCTTCCTCCTTATCGCTTCGGGACTTCATGGTCTTCTGCTGCCACTGCGTGGCGGCGCGGAAGGTTTTTCGGTCGCATCGCTCGGTATGCTCGGAACAACCTGGGCCGGTGGGTTCGTTGCCGGTTGCCTATTCGCGCCGCGCCTGGTGCGCCGCGTCGGCCATGTACGGGCATTCGGCTGTTTTGCCGCATCGGCTGCGATCATTGCCCTGCTTTCCGGTGTCTTCGTCGATGCAACGATCTGGGTGATCCTGCGCGCCTTCACCGGCTTTTCCATGGCCGGCGCCTTCATGGTCATCGAAAGCTGGCTGAATGAGCGTGCAACCAACGAATCGCGCGGCAAGATTTTCGGCATGTACATGATGGTCAACTACGGAGCCACCATGTCCGGGCAGATGCTGGTGGCTGCAGGCGATGTGCGCTCCGATCATCTGTTCATGATAAGCGGCATCTTCTTCTGTCTGGCCCTTATCCCGACCGCGATTTCCACCGCTGTCAGCCCCAAACCCCTGACGGAAGTGCAACTTGATCTCAAGGCGCTCTATAATAATTCGCCCGCCGCCTTTGTCGGCTGCATCCTTATTGGCATTGCCAATGGCGCATGGGGAACGCTTGGCGCTGTGTTCGGTGCCAAATCCGGCATATCGACGACCGAAATCGCCTTGATGGTCAGCGTCACAATTGCAGCGGGCGCCTTGATGCAGATTCCGATCGGCCGCATTTCCGATCTGGTCGACCGGCGTTTCGTGCTGGCAAGCGTGGCGGCACTGGCGGCTCTGGTTGGTCTCATCGCCTTCCTCGTCGCGCCTTCCAGCGGCCCCGTCATTATCGCCATGACCGGCTGCTACGGCGCACTCGCCTATGCGCTCTATCCTGTTGCGGTCGCCCATGCGAATGATCACGCGACATCGGAAAGCTTTGTGAAAGTATCGAGCGGACTTTTGCTGCTGTACGGTTTCGGCACAATGCTCGGGCCGCTTTTGGCGGCGGCGGCCATGGATATTTTCTGGCCGTCCGGCCTCTTCGCCATCACTATGCTCGCGCATATTTCCATCACTGGCTACGCGCTGTTCCGTTCCCGCAGGCGCGCTTCGGTTCCGAAGGAGGACAAGGACCAGTTCATGAGCATGCCGTCAGAACGCGGCGCCACGCCGGAAGCGCTGAACCTTGACCCGAGAGCTGAAATGGAAAGCTGATCTGCTCGTAGAAAGACGCTATGAACAATCGATTTTAAATAATTACAACAATATGTTCGGCGGCTGTGACACAGCCGCCAAGACTGCAATCCAGCGTCTTCACCCGTAGATTGAGGGTCCCTGCCAGCAGTAGAGTTTGCGGAACACCTCAAATAAGAAACCCGCGGCTCGTCAGACCCGGTCTGTTTCTATCTCGATGGCTGGAGGCGCCTTACCGAACCGCGATCAAAGCGGGGTTTTCCTTTTCAGTGACGTGTTACCTGGGATCTCAGTTTTTCGATCTGGTCCTTGAGCATGAGCTTCTTGCGCTTGAGAGATGCAACATGCAGGTCGTCCATTGCCGGTGACGCTAGGGCTTCGGAAATTTCCTGTTCCAGAGCGCCGTGCTTCTTTTCGAGCGTGGCAAGATGGGACTCGATAGCCATCATCAGATCTCCTTTGGTTGATTTCCCTGATTTACGGAACAACGTGGAACTCGTTTGCCCGCTATCCCGCCATTCAACCTGCATGAGCGCCCGGCACACCTCCTGTATTTCCGGGCCAAACACGCAGTCCCGGCTGCCAAGGATGCGGTATTGTTTGTCGCCTTCGACAGCCGCGTCCATGACAGAACCATGACAGTTTGGCATGAGTTTGATGCAAAGTCGATTTTGTCGTGGTAGCATTTTCCTGACGCGAAAAATGTGATAAGGGCTTCGCCGGAAACGGGCTGACGCCGCACCTTTTTATGGTTTGGCGCGGCCCGTAAAACTATTCAACAGAACGGGGCACCGCATGTCCGATCAGGAACAGGCCGAAATCAGGTTGGCCGTCGCACGACTGAAACAGGAACACGCGGATTTTGATGCTGCCATAAACGCCATGATAGCGGTTGGCTGCGACCAATTGCGCGTCCAGCGCATGAAGAAGAAAAAGCTCGCAATCAAGGACAAGCTGCAGGAGATGGAAGATCGGGTCATCCCCGACATCATCGCCTGAATATCCATAGCGATCCATGACAGAGCCGGGGTTTGCCCGGCTCTCTCATTTTAACATCACCCTAGACATGTACGAAAGAAGCGGAGCAGGAAGATCAATGAGCGTTACTGCCGATGTCGCCATCATCATGGGAAGCCAGTCCGACTGGGAAACCATGCGCCATGCAGCGGACACACTCGAAGCACTCGGCATTTCCTTCGATGCCCGGATTGTTTCCGCGCATCGCACCCCTGATCGGCTCGTTGCCTTTGCCAAGGGGGCCAAGGCGGAAGGCTTCAAGGTCGTCATCGCGGGCGCGGGCGGCGCGGCTCACCTGCCGGGCATGACAGCAGCCATGACACCTCTGCCTGTCTTCGGCGTCCCGGTTCAGTCCAAGGCGCTTTCAGGCCAGGACTCGCTTCTTTCCATCGTGCAGATGCCAGCCGGTATTCCTGTCGGCACGCTGGCGATCGGCCGCGCCGGTGCGGTCAATGCCGCACTGCTCGCCGCAGCCGTTCTGGCGCTTTATGACGACGCACTCGCAGCCCGCCTCGATGATTGGCGCACGGCGCAGACGGAAAGCGTGGCGGAACGCCCTTCGAACGAGGCCTGATATGAACAATTCCGTACTGAAGCCCGGTGCAACCATCGGCATCATCGGCGGCGGCCAACTCGGACGGATGCTTGCCATGGCCGCAGCGCGGCTCGGCTTTGAAACCGTAATCCTGGAGCCGCAGGCCGATTGCCCGGCGGCACAAGTCGCCAATCGCCAGATCGTCGCGGCCTATGACGATCCGAAGGCGCTTGCGGAACTTGCCGCAGCTTCCGATGTCATTACCTACGAATTCGAGAACGTGCCGGTGAGCGCCGCCGACAGGCTGGCCGAAACGGCTCTGGTCTTGCCACCGCCCGCGGCACTCGAAGTCTCGCAGGATCGCTTCACGGAAAAACAGTTCCTCAACGAAAGTGATATCGAAACGGCTCCCTGGCGCCTCGTGGATGACGAGGAAACCCTGATCGCGGCTCTGGGAGCCCTTGGAGAGCGCGGCATCCTCAAGACGCGGCGTCTGGGCTATGATGGCAAGGGACAGGTCCGCCTGACATCCCTCGACGAGAGCGAAGCCCACAAGGCAATTCTTGCAATCAATCGAGCGCCTGCAATCCTCGAAGGCTTCATCGATTTCGAGCGGGAAGTCTCGGTGATCGCAGCGCGTGATCGCAACGGCAACATCGCAATCTTCGATATCGCCGAAAACGTACACAAGGACGGAATCCTTGCCACCTCGACGGTACCGGCTGTCATTTCCGAAAGCACCGCGGAAGCTGCCCGCAAAGCCGCTACAAAGCTTTTGAATGCGCTTGATTATGTCGGCGTGCTGGGGCTCGAATTCTTCGTCCTGAAGGACGGCATATTGCTGGCAAATGAGTTTGCCCCGCGTGTCCATAACTCCGGCCACTGGACGGAAGCGGCCTGTGCCATTTCGCAGTTTGAACAGCACATTCGCGCCGTTGCCGGATTGCCCTTGGGCAACACCGACCGCCATTCCGATTGCGTGATGGAAAATCTTATCGGCAATGACGTCGACAAGGTGCCGGCGATTCTCTCTGAAGAGAACGCCGTGCTGCATCTTTACGGCAAAAAGGAAGCACGTCCGGGCCGCAAGATGGGGCATGTGACGCGCATCCAGCCTCGCAAGAAATAATGTTCCTCGGGAATCCTGCCGATTCCCGAGGAATCTTTTACCACCCGCCAAGAATTTCAGCTCCAGCGCCCTGAATCTGCCGCTCAGGAGTTGACATTTGCCTGAAACCTTGTGTATTTCGGCCAACCCTTCGGGCATCTAACAGTGCCTGTAACCAATTGGCGCCTCGGGCGCCTGTTTTTATGAAGCCCCGCGGCATCTGCACGTCAACGGGCCAACAAGACCGGTGATTGACATGAAGATCAAGAACTCGCTTAAAGCGCTTAAGGCCCGTCATCGCGACTGCCAGTTGGTCCGCCGCAAGGGCCGCGTATACATCATCAATAAGACTGCCCCGCGCTACAAGGCTCGTCAGGGCTAATCTTATTTCTGATTTTGCATTTGACGTTTCGCTGCGCATGATAAAATCTATGCGCATGCGGAACGTTTTTGCATGTCTGATTTCTTTTTCTGTGATCGCGTCACTGGGCACGATGCCTTTGGCTTATGCCGAAGCAGCGCCCGATAAAATCCCGCTTACGGCGCCGCTGACGCCCGTTCAGACCGGCCCGGACAGCGATCAGAAACCAGCGCCCGAAAAGCCGGCACCGGCTGCAGCCGAAACACCGGAAGAGCGTCTCGACAAGCTCTTTGCCGATCTTCGCCGTACAACGGATGAAGCCAAGGCGCGGCGCATTGGCTCGCAGATCAATACGCTCTGGTCGCAGTCGGGCAGCGCCACGGTCGATCTTCTGATGCAATGGGCGAACACGGCGATGCTTGAGCAGCGCTATCCTTCGGCTATCGACTTCCTGAACGAGGCTATTGCACTCGACCCGGAATATGCGGAGGCCTGGAACCGCCGCGCTACAGTCTATTTTCTGCAAAAAGATTATGCCCATGCCATGTACGACATCAATCGTACGCTGGAGCTGGAACCTCGCCATTATGGCGCTTTGACCGGTATGGCAGCCATCTTGCGCCTGCGTGGGCTCAAGGAACAGGCGCTGAAAGCCTATGAACAGGCTTTGATCGTTTATCCGATGATGCGCGACGCACAGAAGAACTTCAATGATCTGGCTGACGAACTGACCGACACGCGGACTTAGAACCGCTTCGCACCCGTCCGCGAAACATTCTCGAAATTCATAATGACCAAAACAAAACGCGCCCGAAGGAGCGCGTTTTTAGATGCCGTCTGCCATGACTGGTTGAGATTCTGGCTGTGACGAGTCGAAAATGGTGGGGTTTGAGAACCGGAAGCGCAAAATAACGCCATTTGCAGGCCGTCACGGCCGGAATTTTACAAGATAACCCGACCTGATGAAATCAGATCGGGTTATTCCTATTCTTACGCATTATCCGACGCAAAACCGCTCCGCACTTTTGCTGGAAATGCTTTAAATGCCTGATTTTCCATCTGGCCCTATATAAGCGATGCGCAGCATGTTGGTTGCGCCGGGCGTTCCGAACGGAACACCGGCGGTGATGATGACGCGGTCGCCTGCCTTGCCAAACTCCTCGTGGAAGACGATTTCGCAGGCGTGGTTGACCATGTCTTCAAGATCATGCGCATCGGCGGTCACAACGCAATGGAGGCCCCAAACGAGCGACAGCTTGCGGGCGGTATCGACGACTGGCGACAGGGCGATGATCGGCGTGCGCGGACGCTCGCGGGCAGCGCGCAGGCCGGTCGTGCCGGAAGCAGTATAGGTGACGATGGCTGAAAGCTTCAGCGTTTCCGCGATCTGGCGTGCAGCAAGCGAGATTGCATCGGCGCCCGTCGGCTCCGGTGCTGCGCGCTGCGCATCGATGATCGTCGAATAGGTCGGCTCCTTTTCCACCTGCTCCGCAATGCGGTTCATGGTGGCGACGGCTTCAACCGGATACTGGCCCGAGGCTGATTCCGCCGAAAGCATGATCGCATCGGCGCCTTCGAATACGGCGGTTGCAACGTCCGACACTTCGGCGCGTGTCGGGACAGGAGCCGTGATCATCGATTCCAGCATCTGCGTGGCGACAACGACCGGCTTGCCGGCGCGGCGTGCTTTGCGGGTGATCTGCTTCTGAATGCCCGGAACGCTTTCGAGCGGCATTTCAACGCCAAGATCGCCGCGCGCGACCATTAATGCGTCGGAAAGCTCGATGATTTCATCAAGGCGCGTTACAGCCTGCGGCTTCTCGATCTTCGACATCAGGCCGACCTTGCCGCGCGAAACCTTGCGCACTTCGGCCAGATCTTCGGGACGCTGGATGAAGGAAAGCGCAACCCAGTCAATCTCTTCCTTCAGAACGGCATCGAGGTCCTTGCGGTCCTTTTCCGTGAGCGCGCCGACGCCAAGCGTCGTATCCGGAAGGCTGACGCCCTTGCGATCCGAAATGCGCGTTCCGGAAATCACCTTGCAGCGGATCGACTTGCCGTCGCTTGCTTCGGCAACCAGATGCAGCTTTCCGTCGTCGATCAGCAGGCGATGGCCCGGCTCGACAGCTTCAAGAATTTCGGGATGCGGAAGATAGACGCGGGTTTCGTCGCCCGGCGCTTCATTATTGTCGAGGGTGAAGGTCTGGCCGGGAACGAGATCGACCTTGCCAGCTTTGAACTTACCGACGCGCAGCTTGGGGCCCTGGAGGTCGGCGAGGATGCCGATCGGGCGGCCCAGTTCCTTTTCCACATTGCGGATGCGCTTGACGAGGGTGCGCATCAGGTCATGATCGGCATGACTCATATTGATGCGGAACACATCCGCGCCTGCCTCAAACAGCTTGCGGATGACGGCTTCCTCGCCCGACGCCGGACCTAGCGTGGCGAGAATCTTGACCTTGCGGTTGCGCTTCATTGACTATTCGTTCCTGTAACGGTGGGATTTTGGGTCGGCGTTTCATCGGTAAGCTGAACCATCCAGCTCGATTGTTCCCCGGTGTCGTATTCCTGGAAGCCGTTGCGCTGGAAACCGCGCGCAAAGCAATCCTGGACGCCAGTAATACGGAATTCTTTTTCGGCCACACACATATTGACCTTGCCCTCCCAGCGCCCGCCTCCCTGGGCATCTTCGGCATAGAGGTAATAATAGCGTGAAGAAAGCGGGCCTTCGAGCAGCGTTTTGCAGGCAGCGCCTTCGATATGCCACCAGCCTTCAGTCACCCAGCCGGTCTTGGCCCGGTAGCCGATGGCCACACCGACCAGATTCTGGGTCGCATTGCATACGCGGAAGTCGGCGCGCGCCTCTATGGATGTCATACCCAGCGCACTCAGCAGCACTCCGGCAAACAAAGCTAGAGATAGTGGAAATCGCATTCGCCGAACCCCTTCAGCCCGCTATCGCTTTTATGTTGTACGAATTGCATCGCACCTGAAACCCGGTTTCCGGGTCGCTCTCTTTTCGGCAGTTTCGCCTTTGATGTCAACGCAGTCCGGTAGAGAACAGGTGCTCCAGGCCCAAGAATGATCATTGCAATCCGGGCTTTCTCATGACAGACGTGAAACAGCTTCCCTTAGACCACAGAAATAATTCCCGTCGGCCCCTCCCCAACGAGCTTTGGGATTTTGCTCCATGCTGCATCAATCCGCGTCACCATTTTCTCCCCTGCATGAGATTAACGGCGATTTCAGCCTCGGCCTTCTTTTCACTGCCGATCATGCCCGCCGCGACGTTCCTGCCGAATATGGCACGCTTGGTTTGCAGGAAAGTGAATTCGACCGCCATATCGCCTATGACATCGGCGTCGAGAATTTGACGCGCGGGCTTGCCAGCCGCCTGAACGCGCCAGCGGTTCTCGGAGGTTTTTCGCGTCTGCTGATTGATCCCAATCGCGGAGAGGATGATCCGACGCTCATCATGCAATTATCCGACGGCGCGGTCATTTCGGGCAATTATCCGATGTCGGCGGGCGAGCGCGAGGAACGTCTTGAACGCTTCTATCGTCCCTATCACAATGCGGTTGCACGGGCGAGCGAGCGCGTGGCTGCGGAAAGCGGTGGGGGCCCCTTCATCGTTTCGATCCATTCCTTCACGCCACGCTGGAAGGACAAGCCCCGCCCCTGGCAGATCGGCCTTCTGTGGGACAAGGATGATCGCGCCGTGAAACCGCTTCTGTCATTGTTGCGCGAAAATCCCGGTCTTATCGTCGGCGACAACGAGCCTTACGATGGTGCACTCAAGAATGATGCCATGTACCGGCATGCGACGGCGAAGGGCTTCGCCCATGTCCTGATCGAAGTGCGGCAGGACCTGATTGCCGATGACAAGGGAACTGCGGAATGGGCCGACAGGCTGGCTCCGATGATCGCGCATATCAATACGCTTCCAGACATCCACACTGTCCGGCATTTCGGATCGCGCGCCGATCGCATTGGATAACAGGGCTGTCAGGAGAGGCTTTGCCCGCTATCCACAGGGCTTGACCCGTCAAACCGGCTCGTGCATCGAAAAAGGCTCTTAATTTTGCCTGCGACTCGCGGGAAAAACGGTCCAGACTTTCGATAAGCGGTTCTCGCGCAATGCGCATCCGCACCATCATAGACTTTGAATTGGAGAACTCCTCGTGAGCGACGACATTACCAGCGAAGCCCAAACGATTGCTGTCGGCCAGTTGCGCGCTTTCATCGAGCGCATCGAGCGCCTGGAAGAAGAAAAAAAGACCATCGGCGACGATATCAAGGAAGTTTACGCGGAATTGAAGGGTTCGGGGTTTGACAGCAAGGTCGTGAGGACCATTATTCGTCTGCGTAAAAAAGAAGACCATGAACGTCAGGAAGAAGAAGCCATGCTGCAGCTCTATATGGATGCGCTTGGCATGAGCTGATATCGGCTCTCGCGGCCGCCTTCTCCTGAAATCGTAACCCGGCGGATCGCCCGCGATCCGCGCTCGAAGGAAGGGGATAGGGTCCATGGAGTTCAGGAAGCTCGGACGTAGTGAACTCAACGTTTCGCCGTTGTGCTTTGGCGGCAATGTATTCGGATGGACGGTCGATGAAGCGACATCCTTTTCGCTTCTCGACCGTTTTGTCGATGCCGGATTCAATTTCATCGACACGGCGGATGTCTATTCCGCCTGGGCGCCCGGAAATGTGGGCGGCGAGTCCGAGACCATTATCGGCAATTGGCTGAAATCGCGCGGCCTGCGTGACAAGGTCGTTATTGCCACCAAGGTCGGCTCGGAAATGGGCCCTGACGAGAAGGGTCTTGCCCCAGCCTATATCCGCAAGGCGGTCGATGCCTCCCTCAAACGGCTTCAGACGGATTATATCGATCTTTACCAGTCCCACTGGGACGATCCCGCAACACCGTTTGAAGACGTGCTCGGCACTTATAAGGAACTGATCGAGGCGGGCAAGGTACGCGCCATCGGTGCGTCCAATCTCGCGCCTGAAAGGCTGACCGAGGCACTGGAAGTCGCCCGGACCAACAACCTGCCGCGCTATGAGAGCCTGCAACCGCTTTATAATCTCTATGACCGCGCGGATTTCGAAAACGGGCTGGAGGAGATCTGCCGCGACAACCAGCTCGGCGCCATTCCCTATTACGCACTGGCAGCCGGTTTCCTCACCGGCAAATACCGTTCCGCTGACGATCTGGCACAAAGTGCGCGCGGCAAGTCGGTCGAGAAATACCTGACGGATCGGGGGTCGCGGATCATTGCTGCACTCGACGACGTGGCTCGCAATCTCGATGTCACGCCTGCGCAGGTCGCAATCGCGTGGCTGATCGCGCAGCCATCAGTCACAGCGCCCATCGCAAGCGCCACGCGCTCGGCCCAGCTCGGTGAATTGATCGCCGCAGCAGAGCTGAAGCTCAGCGACGATGAAATCGCCCTGCTGAACAAGGCGAGCAGTTAAATTTCAAGGCATCTAAAGCATTTCCAGCAAAAGTGCGCAGCGGTTTTGCGTAGGATAATGCGACAAAACAGATAGTTAGAGCGGTTCCGCTTTAACCGGAACCGCTCTAAGGGTAGCCCTACCCTTCGATCTCCTCGCGCAGCATTTCCAGTTCCAGCCATTCTTCTTCCATGGCCGCATTTTCTGAGCGTTTTTTCTCAAGAAGATCGGCAGTCTTGCCGAACAACGCCGGGTCCTTGGCATAAAGCTGCGGATCGGCAAGCTTCCCTTCCAGCACTGCGATTTCCTTTGCTAACGCATCCATTTTGCCGGGCAGTGTTTCAAGCGCGAATTTCTGCTTGTAGGAGAGCTTGCGCTTTTCCTCACGCTTGGGCTGGGATGCGTCCTCTTCCGGCTTCTCGTCACCTCGGGCGCTTGGTGCCTTGATAGAGCGCCGGTTGAGCGCCTGTTCCTTGCGCTGCGCCATCATATCGGCGTAGCCGCCCGCATATTCGAGCCAGCGCCCGTCACCTTCCGGCGCAATGACCGAAGTAACGGTGCGGTCCAGAAAATCGCGGTCGTGGCTGACCAGAATGACTGTGCCCGGAAAACCGGCGACCAGCTCCTGCAGCAGATCGAGCGTTTCCATATCGAGATCGTTGGTCGGCTCGTCGAGGATAAGCAGGTTGGCGGGGCGCGCCAGAACGCGGGCCAGCATCAGGCGGGCGCGTTCACCTCCGGAAAGCTCGCGAATGGGTGTGCGCGCCTGTTCAGGCTGGAACAGAAAGTCCTTCATATAGGATACGACATGCCGCTGCTCGCCATTCACGACAAGGCTTTCTCCGCGCCCGTCCGTCAGATAATGCGCCAGCGTCTCGTCCAGATTGAGGCTTTCGCGCTTCTGGTCGAGTTCTGCCATTTCGAGATTGACGCCGAGCCGCAAGGTTCCGGAATCCGGTTCAAGCTTGCCAGTCAGAAGCGACAAAAGCGTCGTTTTCCCGGCACCGTTGGGACCAACAAGACCGATACGATCGCCGCGCTGCACGCGGATCGAAAAATCCTTGACCAGCACGCGCTCGCCATAGGCCTTGCTCAGCCCCTTGGCTTCGATCACCAGCTTGCCGGATTCCTTGGCGTCACTTGCCGCCAGAACCGCGGTTCCCTGCGCCTTGCGGTGGTTGCGGAAATCGGCGCGCATGGAATGCAATTCACCAAGGCGGCGCATGTTGCGCTTGCGGCGCGCCGTGACGCCGTAACGCAGCCAGTGTTCTTCACGGGCAATCTGGCGCCCCAGCTTGTGGTGATCGCGCTCTTCTTCTTCCAGAACCTTGTCACGCCATTCCTCGAAATGAGCAAAGCCTTGTTCCAGACGACGCGTGATGCCGCGATCAAGCCAGACAGTCGCCCGGCTGACATTTTCCAGAAAGCGCCGGTCATGCGAGATGAGAACAATGGCCGAGCGAATCTGGCGAAGCTCGCCTTCCAGCCATTCGATCGTCGTAAGATCGAGATGGTTGGTCGGCTCGTCCAGTAACAGCACATCAGGCTGCGGCGCGATCACCCGCGCAAGCGCGGCGCGCCGCGCTTCGCCGCCGGAAAGATGATCCGGCTTCTCCCCACCGGTCAGCCCCAGATGTTCGAGAAGATAGGTGACGCGGTGGGGATCGTCGGTCGGCCCCAGCCCGGCTTCCACATAGGCGCGCACATTGGCGAAGCCGTCCATGTCCGGCACCTGCGGCAGATAGCGCACGGTTGCACCCGGATGTTTGAAAACCTCGCCCGATGTCGCCTCCACCATACCGGCGGCAATCTTGAGCAGGGTGGACTTACCCGACCCGTTGCGTCCGACCAGTGCAATACGGTCGCCTTCGCTCACCGAAAGGCTGGCATCCTCCAGAAGCGGCGTGCCTCCGAAGGTGAGCTTGATCTGGTCGAGGCGAAGGAGTGGTGGTGCCATGGTTCTCTTCGATAAACAGGATTGAAAATTCCGCCCTGCTTGTCCGCGACAAAAGCCGTTCTGTCAAATGGAACGCACGAAAAGTCCCGCTAAAAACAAACAGGCCGGGTTTCCCCGGCCTGTCCGTAAACTTGCTTGCCCGCTATTACTGGCCCAGAAATTACTGGCAGGGTGCTTCGTAGATGCGGCCATACGGGTCGCGGTAACGGCAATACTGCACGCCATTGCGGGTCTGGGCTGCACCAAGCAGCGTACCAGCCACAGCACCGATAGCAGCACCGGTCAGAGCGCCGCGGCCGTTGCCGCCGATTGCGCCGCCAGCGAGAGCGCCGAGCGCTGCGCCGCCGACGCCATAACCGGCCGTGCGCTGTTCGTTGGTCGTGCATGCGGCTGTCGAGAACGCAAGCACGCCAGCAACTGCAATCATCGTAAGACGCGATTTCATTGGAACATCTCCTACAGGGTTGAACTAATCACCGACCTTGCGTCCCCAATTTCGGCGCTTAAGCAGATGACACCCGCTTGACCCATTTACAATACGTTTCGTTTGCCAGCGTCAAGCTCTTTCAATTGGTAAGGTTAGCAGCCCGCAATGGGGGAAGCCGCCATCTCCAAGTTGGCTACAAGTATCGCGAGGCCAGAACGCGCAGTAATGCGAAGTGTTCCGCGAACAATGTTGGAAACCGTCCATGAAGAGCCGAACGGAAGGGTCACATTATCTAACGGCCACTCTGCATTCGTGATCGAAAGGCCTTCCACTGTGCTGAAATTGATGACGCTGAAGGGCGTTCCATTAGGAAAGTCGTAAATATAATCTCCAGGCGGCAGGGGCCATGCTTCCTCCGCTCCGCTGGAGAGCATGATCTCCCGTCCGCGCGCTGCCTGCGCCGTCGCCATGGTGAGATGCTGTAGCGTGTGATCGGTCCGCTGCCCCCCGAAGGCCCCGCAAAGAATGACCCGTGTCGCGCCCCGCACATAGGCTTCCTCGAAAGCAAGCTCCCCGTCTGTCATATCCTTGGCCGATGGAAATCGTTTCTGCGGTACGTGTCGATATTGCGCCTGCAATTCGGCAGAGGCCGAATCGAAGTCACCCAGCCACAGTTCCGGTTCCACGCCGAGCGCCGCAGCATGACGGATACCGCTATCGGCAGCGAGAATGCGCGCACCTGCAATTTGGCGTTTCAGGCGATCAGTCACGGTCAGATCGCCGCCGAGGAGAATGACGAATGTGCTCATAAGCCGCTCATAACACGGGCAAATCCGCGCCGGAAGCCACATTCACTGCCGCGCCGGTCCCTTGCTCTTCCCGTCCTGAAAGATTATTGTCCCAGTCGCTCTAACGGGGTGCCATCCGCTTTGCTGATGGCTGAGAGGTCCAAAGAGCATTTCCAGCAAAAGTGTGAAACGGTTTTGCGTCCGGAAATGCTGAATAAAACGGCCAACCCGCTGAACCTGATCCGGTTTGCACCGGCGGAGGGATTAGATGCTCCATAAAACGGCGCTCAATCCTCTTGTAGTAAAAGAAAGGAAGTGCCGTGATGCGGCTTTTATCTTTGCTGGCCTTTTCATTTTCCGCTGCCATCGCTTTCACGCCTTCGGCTCAGGCGAAAGACAAGCTCACCGTCTATACCTATGACAGCTTCGTTTCCGAATGGGGGCCCGGCCCGAACGTGAAGGAAAACTTCGAAAAGGAATGCAACTGCGAAGTTGACTGGATTGCATCCGCCGACGGCGTTGCCCTGCTAAACCGCCTCAAGCTCGAAGGCAGCAACACCAAGGCCGATATCGTCCTCGGCCTCGATACCAACCTGACGACCGAAGCACGCGCTACCGGTTTCTTCGCCCCGAGCGGCATCGACCAGAACAACGTGAGCGTTCCGGGCGGCTTCAAGGACGATATTTTCGTTCCCTATGATTACGGTTATTTTGCCGTGGTCTACGATTCCGAAAAGCTGCCCAACCCGCCCAAAAGCCTGAAGGAACTGGTCGAAGGCGATTCGTCCCAGAAGATCGTACTGCAAGATCCCCGCACTTCGACACCGGGGCTCGGCATGCTGCTCTGGATGAAATCGGTCTATGGCGACGAGGCGGAAGCCGCCTGGCAGAAATTGCAGAAGCGCATTCTCACCGTTACCCCCGGCTGGTCGGAAGCCTACGGACTTTTCACCAAGGGCGAAGCCCCGATGGTGCTGTCCTATACGACGTCTCCCGCCTATCACATGATCGCGGAAAAGACGGATCGTTATAAGGCTCTGGCCTATCCGGAAGGCAATTATCTCCAGATCGAGCTGGCCGCCCAGACCACAACCGGCGCAAAAAATCCCCTGGCGCAAAAATTTCTGGCTTTCATGACTGGCCCAGGCTTTCAGGATGTCATTCCTGAAACCAACTGGATGTACCCGGCGGGCAAGATTTCCGCCGCACTTCCTGCCGCTTTCGATGCTCTCCCGAAGCCGGAAAAGACCCTGCTCATTCCATCCGACGAAGTGGCCAGAAATCGCAAGTCCTGGGTCGATGAATGGCTGGCCGCAACGAGCAGATGACCGCGCATCCGGCGCGGCGCCAACCTGATGTCACACCCGCGATGAAACCCGTCGCGGGTGTGCTGGCACTTGTCTTTCTGTTCGTGCTTGCCGGCGGCGCGCTTGCGGCCCTTGCCTTCGAGGCCGACAGCAGCGGTTTCGACGCTGCCGCCAATCTCGACACCTATCTGTGGCGGGTGGCGCGCTTCACCATATTGCAGGCAATCGCGTCGAGCCTGCTTTCGGTGCTGTTTGCGGTTCCGGTCGCCCGCGCGCTTTATGCCGAAGCAAATTTTCCGGGTCGCGGGCTGATCCTGCGCCTGTTCGCCCTGCCGCTTGCCCTGCCCGCCCTCGTCGCAGTTCTGGGCGTTACCGGCATCTATGGCCGTAACGGTCTCGTTGCTCATCTATCGGAAGCAGCTGGTCACCCCTTCCAGCCCGACATTTACGGCATCACCGGTATATTGATCGCGCATGTCTTCTTCAACATGCCGCTAGCCGTCCGTCTCATTCTGGCAGCTTACGATTCGATCCCGACCGATTACTGGAAGCTTGCCGCACAGCTCGGCATGGGCAATGGGGCACGTTTCCGCCTCATCGAATGGCCTGTGATCCGGCGCAATCTGCCGGGCATGATCGGTCTCATCTTCATGCTCTGCGTGACGAGTTTCACGACCGTCCTGACGCTCGGCGGCGGCCCCCGCGCCACCACGCTGGAAGTCGCGATCTACCAGAGCCTGCATTTCGATTTCGATCCGGGCGGCGCCGTTGCGCTCACCTTCACCCAGCTTGCGCTGACATTGCTTGTTCTTCTGGCCCTGCGGCTGACCGGCAGGCCATCCGAAGAAGGCTTCACGCATGCAGCAACCCTGCGGCGCTATGGCAAGACGTCCGCAGCTGAAAGGGTTTTTAACATCATCGTCATCGCGGCAGGCTTCCTCTATGTCGCCCTGCCGGTGGCAGGCGTTGTTGTTTCCGGTCTCGCTGCCGATTTCGGCCGGTTGTTGACCGAAGCGCCGGTCTGGCGCGCCATTGGCACCAGTCTTTCTCTCGGTTTTTCGGCAGCACTTCTCTCGGTCATTCTGTCACTGGCACTCGTCTCTGCCCGCGAGGCGTTAAAAAAACGCAGGCTGGCCAATATTTTCGACACCGGCGCGAGCCTCATCCTTGTCATGCCGCCGATTGTAATCGGCGCGGGCTGGTTCATCCTGCTCCGCCGTTTTACCGACCCTTTCACGGCGGCGCCCTTCATGGTCGTCACCGTAAATGCCGCCATGGCGATGCCTTTTGCCGTGCGCCTTCTCCGGCCCGCATGGGATACGGCGGCCAGCCGCCACAACCGGCTTTGCGCGCAGTTGGGCATTCACAGCCTCAATCGTTTCCGGCTCATCGACTGGCCTTCGATCCGGCGTCCCGCTAGCATGGCCTTTGCTTTCGCCATGGCGCTTTCTCTTGGCGACCTCGGCACGATTGCCCTTTTCGGCAGTGACGCGCTTTTGACGCTCCCCTATCTCCTCTTGCAGCGCATGGGCAGCTATCGCACATTCGATGCCGCCGGACTGGGACTCATTCTGGGGCTCCTCTGCCTCGCATTGATGATGATCGCAGATCGCGCATCCCGAAAGGAAACGCCTTCTCTATGAATGCCCCGATGGACCCCCTTGCCGAAATCCGCCTCGATGACGTTCATTTCAGTTATGGCGAAACCGCCATGCATTTCGATGCGGCGATAAAAGGCGGTGTCATTGCTGCCATTGTCGGGCCAAGCGGTTCGGGCAAGTCAACGCTTCTCAACCTGATTGCCGGTTTTGAATTTCCGCAATCGGGCAGCATCCTCATTGGAGGCGCAGATGTAACCGCGCTCTCGCCTGCAGACCGGCCCGTCTCGATGGTGTTTCAGGAAAACAACCTGTTCGCCCACCTGACCGTCGAACAGAATGTCGGCCTCGGGCGCTCCCCGAACCTCAGGCTCACCGCGCAAGACCGGGCAGACATTGCAACCGCCCTTTCACGAGTGGGGCTGACCGGCAAGGAACAGCGCAAGCCGGAAGCATTATCCGGCGGCGAACGCCAGCGTGTGGCGATTGCCCGCGCACTGATCCGACAACGGCCCGTTTTGCTCCTTGATGAAGCCTTTGCCTCGCTTGGCCCGGCACTGCGACACCAGATGCTGGATCTGGTGAAAGAGCTTCAGCTCGAAACCGGAATGACCGTGCTGATGGTGACCCACACACCCGAAGATGCGCTCTATCTCGATGCAGTGTTGCTTTTTCTCGACAGTGGCAGGATTTCCGCCATCGGCCCCGCAGCTCAACTGCTTTCACCGACTGGACCGGAAGCACTGCGGCACTATATCGGCGAAAAGCGCAGTTTGGGGTCGGGCCTCAAATAGAGTTACGGTTGCGGACATATTTTGTTCGCAATCAACCGGAAGAACCGGCTACAGATTCTTGTGCGCTTTCAGGTCTGTGGCTAGATTTGTCCCGGATCATCCATTCTGATTCAGAAGCGAGGATAAAATACTGTTCCGTCAATCGACCCGTTCCCGGGCCTTCCTGTGTTCACCTATCTCCCTGCCAGAATGGACGCAGCAAAATTGGCGGAAACCGGCCATCGGTATTGGCCTGCTGGCAATCGCCCTGATTTCAGGTTGCCAGTCGATCAATTCCAGCAAGGATCTGGGGCTGCAGCCTTCCGACAATCCTGTGACGGTCGACAATGTGACGCGCAATGACCGGCTGGCACAAATCGGCGCCCAGCAGCATCCGCGCATCCTCGCGACCTATGGCGGCGAATACAAGGACCAGAAGCTTGAGCGCATGGTGGCGAAAATCGTCGGCAAGCTGACGACCGTTACCGACAAGCCGGATCAGACCTACCGCATCACCATTCTCGACAGTCCGAATATCAACGCCTTCGCATTGCCTGGCGGTTATCTCTACGTCACGCGCGGCCTGCTTGCGCTCGCCAACGACTCTTCCGAAGTCGCGGCCGTGATCGCCCACGAAATGGGCCATGTCATCGCCAACCACGGCATCTTGCGGCAGGAAAAGGAAGCAGAGACCGCGATTGCCGGACGCGTCGCCAGCGAGGTGCTGCACAACGAATCCGCCAGTCGCGAGGAAGCGCTGCGCGGCAAGCTGCGGCTTGCCCAGTTCTCGCGTAATCAGGAATTGCAGGCGGACGCCATCGGCATCAAGATGATTGGCGAGGCTGGTTACGATCCCTTCGCTTCGGCCCGTTTCCTGCAGTCGATGGAAGCCTATCAAGGCTTTCGCTCGGTTTCAGGCGCGACCGACGCCAGCCTTGACTTTCTTGCGAGCCACCCGGCAACACCGCAGCGCATCCAGCTTGCGCTTGGCCATGCGCGCCGCATCGGCGCACCGGGTGTCGGCACGACCGATCGCGATTCCTTCCTCGACGGCATAGACGGCCTGCTTTATGGCGACTCGCCCAATGAAGGTTATGTGCGCGAGCAGACCTTCATCCATCCAAAACTCGGCGTTACCTTCCGGGCGCCGGATGGCTTCAGCATCGACAATTCGGCCAATGCGGTCATGGCAAGCGGTCCCGGCGAAGTTGCCATTCGCTTCGATGGCGCATCTCTTCCGGCTGGGTCAAACCTAGCCGATTATATCCGCTCCGGCTGGGTGACCGGCCTCGACGACAGCTCGATCCAGACCACCACCATCAACGGTCTGCCCGCCGCAACCGCGCGCGCCAGCGCCGACCGCTGGCAGTTCGACATCGTGGTCATCGGTGCCAACAACAAGGTCTATCGCTTCCTGACGGCTGCTCCGAAAGGCAGCAACGCGCTTCTGCCCGCTTCACGAACCGTCACGCAGTCCTTCCGCCTGCTGTCGCCTGCCGAACAGAATTCCATCAAGCCGCTTCGCATCCGCGTCGTAACGGTAAAGCCGGGCGATACGATGGCCAGCCTGTCAGCGCGCATGCAGGGCACGACCCGCAAGCTGGAACTGTTCCGTCTTCTCAATGCCATGTCGGCAGGCGCCACGGTTTCGGTCGGCGACCGCGTCAAGCTGATCAGCGAGTAATGCCTATGACGGAAATATTTGTCCACTCGGTCCTTGCCGGAAAAGTCGCTCCTCTCGGGAGCCGCGGCGTTCCAAGCGGCATCAACAAGCAACCGGTTTCCGGCAAGATCCGTGTGGCGTTGGAAGGACTGGATTGCGACGCGCAGGGCGACCGAAAGGTGCATGGCGGGCCGGAAAAGGCACTGCATCATTATCCGCATGATCATTATGCCATCTGGCGAAAAGAGATCGGCGATAATCCGCGTCTAGACGCTCGGGGCGCTTTCGGCGAAAACATCTCCACGTCAGGCCTCGACGAACACAATGTCGCCGTGGGCGACCGGTTTCGCCTGGGCAGTGCGCTTGTGGAGGTGTCGCAGGGACGCCAGCCTTGCTGGAAGCTGAACGAACGCTTTGCAACCGCAGATATGGCGGTCCGCGTTCAGAAGACGGGACGGACTGGCTGGTATTACCGTATCCTTGAAGAAGGCCACGTGGAAGCCGGAGACCGAATGCTGCTCGTTGACCGGCTTTCACCGGAATGGACGCTGCATCGTATCTGGCATTTGCTGTATGTCGATACGCTGAATTACGACGAACTGGCATCGATGGCGGAGCTTTCACACCTCGCCGACAGCTGGAAACGCTACGCGATCCGGCGTCTTGAAAACCGGAAGGTAGAGGACTGGTCCTCCCGGCTCGAAGGCAAGAGCACCGAACCACAAAAGTAAGAGGAGCCATCCGGCCCCTCTTCTTCTGTTGCCCTGACCGTAACGATTTACGCCTGATAGGCTGCCAGTTCGTGCTGGCTCAACAGGGCGATCTTCAACTTCTCCATGGCCCGGCTTTCAATCTGCCGCACACGTTCCTTGGAGATGCCGAGCTTTTCACCCAAAGCTTCGAGCGTAACACCGTCGTCATCGAGGCGGCGCTCGCGGATAATGTGCAGTTCGCGCTCGTTCAGCGTGTCGAGCGCCACATTGAGCCAACGGTTACGGCGCTCCATATCGATGGAGCTTTCGGCGATTTCGTCCTGCAAGGGATGATCGTCGACCAGAAAATCCATGCGGCGCGACGCACCCGACTCTTCACTGTTCACAGGCGCCGAAAGCGAACTGTCCGGCCCTGACAGCCGGCTGTCCATGATCTCGACATCGCTCGTCGAAACGCCGAGCTGATCGGAAATCTCCCGATAGATCTCGGCCTTGCTCATGGTGTCGTCGGACTGGGCCAGTTTTGAACGTAACCGGCGCAGGTTGAAAAACAGCGCCTTCTGTGCCGAACTCGTACCGCCGCGCACGATGGACCAGTTGCGCAGGATATAATCCTGCATGGATGCGCGGATCCACCACGATGCATAGGTGGAGAAACGCACTTCTCTTTCTGGGTCAAAACGCGCGGCAGCTTCCAGAAGGCCCACATAGCCTTCCTGAATGAGATCGTTCATCGGCAGTTTGAACTTGCGAAAGCGCCCCGCCATCGAAATGACCAGCCGCATATGGGCCGATGTGATGCGGTGCAGAGCTTCCTGGTCCTTCAGCTCCCTCCAGCGGATGGCGAGGTCGCGTTCCTCCTCGCGCTCCAGATAAGGAGCCGACATCGCGCTGCGGATCATGGATTGGGAAGAGGCTGCTGTCGCCGGGAGACTGCGTGCAACCATAGGCATGCGATTGGCCGGAACTGCGGAAGAACTGCTCATGGATGACTGCTTCATCTGGTTCTCCTGTTCTGAACTCACGCCCGTCGGGCGTTCAGTGGAAGGATATGCCAGTCCCACAAAGACTCCTTGGACGACTAGCGAACTCGCCCAAAACTCCCCGCCAGGCCCATTCTTTGGCCAAAATGATTACGCCACAAAACAAACCCGTTTACGAACTGGTGTCTGGGAGAACGCATCAGGCGCGATCAAGTTCCCTCCCAATCAGGATAAATCTTCGACTTTGCACGATGATGACTGGAAGGGTTAACCGTTGATTGCAAAACTCAATAAAAGTTTAACCAAAGAATATTGCTGGCAGCTTCCATAAAGATGGCGCAGCCTCGGCTTTTCTTGCCGATGCAAATAAAAAGCCCGGCGAAATGCCGGGCTTTTTTGAAAGAAAGGTAAGTAAAGCTTATGCGGCTTCGACTTCATCGTCGTCGAGGTCAGCCTCGGCGTCGGCCTTGCCGCGCTTCGGTCCCTTGGCGAGATTGGCTTCGATGAGACGGACAGCTTCGGTTTCCGAGAGCTTGTTCACGGCAGCGATTTCGCGCGCCATGCGATCAAGGGCAGCTTCGTAAAGCTGGCGTTCCGAATAGGACTGTTCCGGCTGGTTTTCAGCGCGGAAAAGATCACGAACGACTTCAGAAATCGAGATCAGGTCGCCGGAATTGATCTTTGCATCATATTCCTGCGCGCGGCGCGACCACATGGTGCGCTTCACACGTGCGCGGCCCTGTACGACCTTCAAAGCACGTTCAACATAATCGGTCTCCGAAAGCTTGCGCATGCCGATGGAAGCGGCCTTGGCAACCGGCACCTTCAGGCGCATCTTGTCTTTTTCGAAATCGATCACGAAAAGTTCGAGTTTGTGACCTGCCACTTCCTGCTCTTCGATCGTCACGATCTGGCCAACGCCATGAGCCGGATATACGATGGCCTCACCGGCCTTGAAACCGCCACGCGCTACTGGAGACTTTTTCTGCTGGGATGACATACGCTTCATTACTCCCTGTTGTGCCCGGCGCGACCCGCCGGTTAACACATGATGTTCGACCGCGCTCCGAGGAAATGAAGCACGGACGTTGCTTGTCGGTTTGCAACTGAAAACGTGTCTGACGGCAAATCTAACCAACCGGGTGTACGGTGAGGGGGACGACGCCAGATCGCAATCATCTTCCCCGGTGCCATTCAGCCCGGTACTAAAGATCAGCCCTTTCAGAGATTAACGCATAGCGCCACGACTTGACGTCCAGTCACCGAAATTATTGTGACAACCTAACACAATTTCGCGCAAGAATCAACAAATTGCCAGATATGCCGTATCTGGCAACGCAACACACCTAAAAGATGGGCGTTTTCCCGTGATTTTATTCGTCTTTTGCCGGTGCATTGCAGAAAATGCAAGTGATAAATCCTGCTTTTCCGTAATGTCTGGCATCCTGTCAGTCTTAACAGGATGAATGGTCATGTTCCAGAAGTGCGAAGCCTTCTGGAACAACGAGATACTTATATATATACGGTCCAGCTTTCTGCAGCCGGAAGGAACGGCTGCAATACCTGACGGTATTAGTCGCCGCTACCCGGCTCTGCAGAGAAATACTTCTCCAACTTGCCGGCCACGCCATCCATTTCCTTGGCTTCCGGAAGGGCGTCCTTCTTCGCGGTAATATTGGGCCATTTTGCCGCATATTCCGTATTCAGTTCCAGCCACTTGTCGAGGCCCGGCTCGGTGTCGGGGCTGATCGCCTCGGCAGGGCATTCCGGTTCACATACGCCGCAGTCGATGCACTCGTCGGGATTGATGACGAGCATGTTTTCGCCTTCGTAGAAGCAATCGACCGGGCAGACCTCGACGCAGTCCGTATATTTGCAGCGAATGCAATTATCGGTCACGACATACGTCATCGTCGAACTCCTGTTGCCGCCCGAATTCCTGAACAGGCAGCTTATCTATCCTACAGCTTTGCGCCGATATTCCGACAAGCCGACGATCGGCCAACAACCGGCCAGCAACCGGCTTGAGGTTTTGGAATATCTCGCCACGAAGTCACTGTGCACGGAAATGGTTGCGGGTATCAGCCCATGCCCTTTTATGACAATGCGTGAGGTAACGATTTTATCCTGCCATGACAAGGGTACAAACGCCGCAATATCACGAAGTCAAGCACATCTGAAACAGCATTTCGTTTGACGCCTTTCAGATGGAAAAGGCTTTCTCCGAAACGGTTCGGTGAGCAATTTCCATCACCGTCGCAACTGGCCTGCGGCAACACGTCCATGTCAGTTTCCGCGCAAACGATCCGTTTCGCGCCGCTCTTTCTTGGTCGGCCTTCCCGCGCCGCTCTCGCGCTGAGGCGTTGCTGCCTCGGGTACCCCCGCCGAAGCTGGCACCGGCGGCGAAAGATCCTCATAAAGCAGCTGGGCTTCGGGCGCCGGCCCCCGGCGCTCTCCCGGAGCAAGGATCTTGTAGACGAGAATGCGCCGGTCGAGCGTAATGGTCAGTACGTCGCCAACCTTCACCTGATGGGCAGCCTGCTCGATCTTGTCACGATTGACCCGGACCTTGCCGCCGACGGCGAGTTTCGCCGCCAGCGATCTTGATTTGACCACGCGCGCAAAGAACAGCCACTTGTCGATTCGCTGTCTAGCGCCTGTTTCCGCGGCCATATTACTTCTTCATCTGTTCTTTCAGAGCCAGAAGCTTGGCGAAAGGCGAGTCGGGATCGATGCGCGCAGGACGCTCCTGCTCGACGCGCTTGCCAGCCGGATGGCTGTGATCGCGCTTCTGCTGACGCTGATTGCCGCCGCGGAACTCACCCTTATTGGCACCTTCACGCTTGTTCTCGCCGTCATGACGCTTTTGCTTGTCGAAGCGCTTGCCGCCGCGATCGTTGCGAGCCTGCTGCTCTGCGCCTTCGGACTTGCGTGCCTCGCCACCCTGATCACGGTTCTGATGACCACGATTCTGGTTGCCGCGATTTTGACGCTGACGGTTCTGATCCTGATTACGGTTGCGGCCCTCGAAGCGACCCTGACGCCAGAGAAGAACGGGCTTTGGCTCTTCAGCCGCCGCTTCTGCTGTTTCACCAACAGGTGCCGCTTCCGCTGCCGCAGGAACAGCTTCGTCCACCTTGGCTTCGGTTTCTGTCTCAGCAGCGACAACCGGCGCAGGTACGGGTTCTGCGGCTGGGACAGCGGGCTTTTCGGCTTCTGCAACCGGCGAAATGCCAGCTTCCTTGGCGGCAGCTTCAGCCGCGAAAGCGTCTAGCTCGGCAAGCTTCGCCGTCACGGCAGCCGCTTCCATCGCCTCATGGCGATAACCGAGGCTGCGCAGGATTTCCTCCATGTCCTCGGTCGTCGCACCCAGAATGGACATCATGGCGGGCGTGACGATGAAGCGTCCGCCGTCATAAGCGCCATCCGGACGCGCACCGGAACCCGGACGCCAGGCGAGCGCGGGGCGAATGAGATCGGCAAGACGTTCCAAAATGTCAATGCGCACGGCGCGGCGGCCAAGCACGCGATAGCCTGCCAGACGATAGAACATCGGATCGAACGCCGGGTCGACCACGACCGAGGTGCGGCCAGCGGCCAGCACATTCACGACATCGCCGTAACCGGCGCGTTCGCGACCATCGTTCTTCAGTGCCCAGAGCAACGTGATGAGACCAGCGGGAGCGGGCTTCAGCAGCATGGGCATGAAAACGTGATAGGCGCCGAAACGCACACCAAGGCGGCGAAGTGCCGCGCGTGAATCCTGATCGAGACCGCGCACTTCCTCCGCCACATCGCGGCGCGGAAGAATGCCCAGATTCTCGACGATCTGGAATGCGAGACCGCGCGTCATGCCGGTCAGGGCATCGGCGGCAGCCAGATCGGTAAGCGGCTTCAGAACGGTCTCGATATGATGTGCGACGAAACGGTCGATGCGCGCGGCAACCTTATCGCGCGCTGCTCCCGTGAGCTGTTCGTCGGCCAGGATCACTGCGCGCGGCTTCAGCAGGTCATCGCCCGCAACCAGCGTTGCGACCGTTGCGCCAACCCAGCGCATGACGCCATCCGAGCCCAGCGCGAAATCGCCGTTCGGCGCAGCAGCAAAGCGCTCCGCGCGACGTTCGAACTCGGCGGCCAGCGCCTTTTGTGCAGCCGACTTCACCGCCTTGGCGTCCGGCCCCTCGGCCTGAACGTCAGCGGTAAAACGGAATCCTTCCAGTTGCCCGACATTGTGGCCTTCGACAATCACGTCTCCGGCCGGGCTGATTTCTGCTTCAAGCATGGCATTCTCTCTCAGGCGCCTCATAAGCACGCTTGTCCTGCGGTCTACAAAGCGTTTCGTCAACCTTTCATGCAGCGCGTCGGACAATCTGTCCTCAATTTCGCGCGTCTTTTCCTGCCAGTGTGTCGGATCGGCAAGCCATCCCGGCCTGTGCGACACAAAAGTCCAGGTGCGGATTTGCGCCACGCGATGCGACAGGGTGTCGATTTCCCCCTCTGTGCTGTCGGCGCGGCGCACCTGTTCGCTCATATAATCTTCATCGACGCTCCCTCGGCGGACAAGATCCTGGTAGATGGTTGCAATGATATCGGCATGCTGCGCCGGCGCGATCTTGCGATAGTCAGGCAGCGCGCAGGCGTCCCACAAAAGCTCGATCCGCGCCGGTGTCGTCGCAAGCCGCACAATCTCTTCGTCTTTCGACAAATTTTCAAGCGCTTGTTGGTCGACAGCGGGCAAAGCCTTGGCCAGCCCTTCGACCGGCGCAGGCGTTTCCAGAGAATATCGCAGGGAATCGAGCGACGAAAAGTCGAAACGCGCCGTGCGCCATTGCAGAACCTTCACCGGATCGAAATTATGCGCTTCCACCCGTTCGACCAGTTCCTCGTCGAAAGGATGCACCTGCCCGGTTACGCCAAATGTGCCGTCACGCAGATGCCGGCCCGCGCGCCCGGCGATTTGCCCCACTTCGGCAGGCGTCAGATCGCGGAACTGATAACCGTCGAATTTGCGGTTCTGTGCGAATGCGACATGATCCACATCCAGATTGAGCCCCATGCCGATGGCATCGGTCGCCACCAGAAAATCGACGTCGCCCGACTGGTAAAGCTCCACCTGGGCATTGCGGGTCCGGGGGCTGAGCGCGCCCATGACCACTGCGGCCCCGCCGCGCTGGCGGCGGATCAGTTCGGCAATCGCATAAACCTCGTCGGCGGAAAACGCGACGATGGCGGAACGGTTGGGCAGGCGCGTAATCTTCTTGGAACCGGCATAGGCCAGATGCGACAAGCGCGGACGCGTCACCACATTGATGCCGCGGAGTAGCTTTTCCAGAATCCCGCGCATGGTCCCGGCACCGAGCAGCAGCGTCTCCTGCCGCCCGCGCAGATGCAGGATACGGTCGGTGAAAATATGGCCGCGCTCAAGATCACCGGCGAGCTGCACCTCATCAATGGCGACGAATGCCACATCGGTGCGGCGGGGCATGGCCTCGACGGTGCAGACGGAATAGCGCGCACCTGGCGGCACGATCTTTTCCTCGCCCGTCACCAGCGCAACATTGGCTGCACCGACCCGTTCCACGACGCGGTTATAGACCTCGCGCGCCAGCAGGCGCAGCGGCAGGCCGATCATGCCGCTTCCATGCGACAGCATGCGTTCGATGGCGAGATGCGTTTTGCCAGTATTGGTCGGCCCAAGCACCGCAGTCACATCGCGGCCACTCAGGGTCAGCGGCAAATCATGGGCAGGGAGTTGGTTCATGCCAATAATCGGATTCCCGGTACAAGCGCCCTTCACGGGCTGGATGCTGGTTCTGCGATAGCACTATACGACCTGCACCGAAAGCGCTCCTGTTAAAGTTTAAGTATGGGCCAATCGCCGATATGTCGATGGCTGATGTGAAGTCGGTCAATAACTTGTCGATTAACAATTGGAACGACTCTGGAACGAATCGGCGACGAATCGCTGACTCCGAGAGCTTCGCCATTTGTTCACGGCAACATATAGTAAGCCTGACACGCACGCCCACAACATAATGAATCAGATGTTCCGCTTTTCGGTGTTCTCCTGACGCGAAATGGCGGGGGTCGTTAACCTTTGGCAAAACCTGTCAACAGACTGATCCACGACAACGGGATTCCTCAGAAAATCTTAATCGTTACTGATACTTCGTTAATGCCGGAACGAGCGAAAACCCGGTTTTCGTTAACCTTCAGGCCAAAGCCGGAACGAATCGGCGACGAATCGCTGATTTGCAAGTTTTCTCCCTTTGTTCTCACAACATATGGTGGTCGATGCCTGTTGTTAGCGCTAGAAAACCAAGCCTGAAGCGGCTTGATAGCCGTTTCAACCGATTTTCGTTAACGTTTACGGCAATTCCATCATGCCGACGTCACCGATTTCAAACGCCCCATTGCGGAAAGAAAAAGGCGGCCGGAGTTAATTCTCCGCCCGCCTTTTTCCGATGAGGGAGAAAATCAGTCGCGCTCGACGCACAAGGCAATCCCCATGCCGCCCCCGATGCAAAGCGTCGCCAGACCCCGCTTGGCATCACGGCGCTGCATTTCATGGAGCAGCGTTGTCAGCACCCGTGCGCCTGAGGCGCCGATCGGGTGGCCGATGGCGATTGCTCCGCCATTGACGTTGACGATATCCGGGTTGAGACCGAGATCGCGCACGACAGCGCATGATTGCGCTGCAAAGGCTTCATTGGCTTCCACCAGATCGAGATCGCCAACGCTCCAGCCCGCCTTTTCGAGCGCCTTCTTGGTAGCCGGGATCGGACCTGTTCCCATGATCGCCGGATCGACGCCGGCTGTCGCCCAGGAAACGATACGTGCGAGCGGCTTCACGCCGCGTTTGGCGGCTTCGTCTGCATCCATCAGGACAACTGCGGCAGCGCCATCATTGATGCCGGATGCATTGCCGGCAGTAACCGTTCCTTCCTTGTCGAAGGCCGGTTTGAGCTTGGCCAATGCGTCCATCGTCGTGCCGGGCCGGATATATTCATCCGCTGAGACAACCACATCGCCCTTGCGGCCTTTCACAGTAACCGGAACGATCTCATCCTCGAACCTTCCGGCGCTCTGGGCGGCTTCTGCCTTCTGCTGCGAGGCCAATGCGAATTCATCCTGATCGGCGCGGGTCAATTGCCACTGGCGGGCGATATTTTCGGCGGTGATCCCCATATGATAGCCATTGAAGGCATCGGTCAGGCCGTCTTTCAGCATGGTGTCGATCATCTTGAAGTCGCCCATCTTCACGCCCGAACGCAAATGCGCGCAATGCGGCGCCATGGACATGGATTCCTGCCCGCCCGCCACGACGATTTTCGCATCGCCGGAGAGAATCTGCTGCATGCCGAGCGCAACCGCCCGCAAACCGGAGCCGCATAGCTGGTTGATGGAAAACGCTGTGGTTTCCTTCGGGCAACCGGCATCCATCGCCGCCTGCCGTGCCGGGTTCTGCCCTTCACCTGCCGTCAGCACCTGTCCGAGAATAACCTCGTCCACATCCGTTGCGTCGACACCGGCACGTTCCAGCGCGCCCTTGATGACCGTGGCGCCCAGTTCATGCGCCGGGATATTGGCAAACGCACCGTTGAAAGCGCCCACCGCGGTACGGGCCGCGCTGGCGATGACGATGGCTTTCGGTTCGGACATTCTTTCCTCCATAAAATGTTGCGCAACAAAAGACCAAATTTCTGGCCTTGGCAAGCTTTGCCGCATTGCTTCAGCCGTCTTCATGAAAATCGATAAAGTGTTTTTCCGGCCAGTAGCAGCATTGGAATGTGCATCCTCGGCCATGATCGCTAAACTACATTTAGCTATATCTAAGGAGACAACCATGCCGTCACTGTCGCTCGAACGAGCCAATACGATCATCGCCGGTGCTTTTGCCAAGGCTGCCGAGCTGAAATTGAAGCCGCTTGCTGTTTGCGTTCTTGATGCCGGCGGCCATGTGAAGGCTTTCCAGCGTCAGGACGGGGCCTCCATGCTCCGCTTCGAGATCGGTTCGGGCAAGGCCTACGGCGCGCTTGCGGTCGGCACCGGCTCGCGCTGGCTGAACAATCAGGCCAAAGATCGTCCACACTTTCTGGAGGGGCTGTCAGGCGTGTCGGGCGGCAAGATCGTGCCGGTGCCGGGCGGCGTTCTGATCAAGGACGAAAGCGGCGAAATTCTCGGCGCAGTCGGCATTTCCGGCGACACATCGGACAATGACGAAATTGCAGCCATCGCCGGTATCGAGGGTGCCGGTTTCACGTCGGACGCAGGCTGAGCTTTTCCACCAGAAAACGCAGAGCGGTTCTGCGATTCCATATTAAGCAGAACCGCTCTGGCCCCTTGTTGGAGTAAACCTGCATCCCGCCCCTAAGGTATAGTGTTCGCCGGTTGCAGCGCCACGGGGAACTTCAGCGCCTCAACGCAGATTTTTACCAGCAAAATGCGCCACCGCCCCCGGGAGAGCATGTTCCGTGCTCCCAACTTGGCATGGTGTGTCGGACATTTTCTGCAGTTGATCTTCGTTGTATAGTGTATTGCCGGCTACATTGAAGAACGAAATTCCAGAACTTACGGACAAACCACCATTCTGGATAATAAGCCTGATAATATCTTTCATATCAACATCCATTGCCTAAAAATTAGATGAAAAATATATTTTATACTTTGTGGCAATATTATGATTTTCAATTTTCTTGAAATTCCCAAAATAATCCGAAACAGTTTTAGAAATAAGGTACAGATAATGGATAATTGAAATTCAGAGTTGTTTTCAATAGGAACGAAGCTACTCTAGCCATATATTGTTACTGCATTCCAAAAGCATCCAACTGGGTCTGGAAACCATCCATCCGACTGATTTACTTACAAAAAATATTCATATCGCTGTTGAGGTTTTCTATTGTCAAAAGAAAACGCCGCTCCCGACAAACGGAAACGGCGTTTTGAAAACCATCTTTCGGCTGCGATGCAGCGTCAGACTTATTCCTTGGCTTCGAGGACCTGACGGCCGCGATACATACCGCTCTTCAGATCGATATGATGCGGACGACGAAGTTCGCCCGAGTTCTTGTCCTCGACATAGGTCGGGGCCTTGAGAGCGTCAGCCGAACGGCGCATGCCGCGCTTCGACGGAGACGTTTTTCGTTTTGGTACTGCCATGGATCCAGCTCCACTGATCGGTCAATAAACGTCCGGCACGGCCCCGAAGAGCCTGTCACATCGGACAAAATTCCGGAAAGTCACGTGCCTATACACGCTCTGACGGCGTTTGACCAGCGGGAGTCTTATCTTTTTTTCGTATCATCGATTTATTGCACGCAAACCACATAGGGGCCCGACCGCGCGGCGCGTCCGGCCACGATCCGGGCAATGCGCTGCATGTTGCGTGTCGGTTTGGCGGGATTGCGCAATGCCGGGTTGGGCAGGGTGACGGCGAGCAACGCCGATTGCTGGGCGTTGAGTTTTGCTGCCGGGCGCTTGAAATAATGCTGGGCTGCGGCCTCGATCCCGTAAATGCCGGGGGCCCATTCGGCGATGTTGAGGTAAATCTCCATTATGCGCTTTTTGGACAGAAGCCCATCGGCGGCCAGTGCCAGCGGGAATTCCAGCCCCTTACGAACGTAGGAGCGTCCATTCCAGAGAAAGAGGTTCTTTACCGTCTGCATGGTGATCGTGGAAGCGCCGCGGCTCGGACCACCCTCGCCCGCATCGTCCAGCACCAGCCCAAGCTGATGCCAGTCCACCCCGCCATGGCTGCAAAACTGGCCGTCCTCAGCCATCATCACCGAATTGACGAGAACCGGTGCAACATCATCGATACTGACCCATCTGCGGTCCACATCCTGCAACAGGACATAGTCCTTGACCATCAGGGTCGAGATCGGGCGGACGAAGGGCACGGAATAGATGAGGAGCAGCAAAATCGGCAATACGGCCAGAATCACCAGAATCTTGAGCACAAGGGCAATCCGGGCACCCCAAACGGGATCTGCCAGATAATTGCGTCCATCCTTGCTCTTGATGATGATTTTTGCCACTGCCACCGCCTGCTGCCTTCCCTCAAGCGACATAAACCATTCCTCAATAAGTTTGAACCGGATTCCATAATCCAGGCGGGGAAACAAGTCAGAACGTGCCGTTTCGTGACGTTCAAATGAAAAAGCCTGTGCTGATCGACGTGCCCAGTTGACCAATCCGGCGCTTTCGTCCATCCCCTTTGCCATGGAAAAGCTGTCGACCGATTTCACTGCCGCTCTCAATCTTCGTGCCATGGAAGTGGAAATGGCACTGACCGGCCTTCTGGACCAGCGCCTGCGGACGGGAGAAATTGCCCGTCCGGAAAGGCTGCTCGCCGCCATGCGCCATGGCGTGCTGAACGGCGGCAAGCGCCTCCGGCCTTTTCTGGTTGTCGAAAGTGCCGCTTTGTTCGGCAAGGGCGGCGATGCCGTTCTGCGCGTTGCTGCCGCACTCGAATGCATTCACTGCTATTCTCTCGTCCATGACGACCTGCCGGCTATGGATGACGACGATCTGCGGCGCGGCCAGCCAACCGTGCACAGGGCATTCGATGAAGCCGCGGCTATTTTGGCCGGCGACAGCCTGCTGACCTATGCCTTCGACATAATCTCTTCGGATGAAACCGATCTCGATGCAACGACCCGCGTGCAGCTCGTATCCGCGCTGGCGCGCGCCTCGGGCCTTGGAGGCATGGCAGGCGGACAAGCTCTCGATCTGATGGCCGAAACCAGCAAGCCCGACGAAGCCGGTATCATCACGCTGCAGGCGATGAAGACCGGAGCGTTGATCCGCTTCGCTTGCGAGGCGGGAGCCATCATCGCCAACGCATCCACCGAAGATCGCGAGCGCATGGCTGAGTTCGGCTCGGCCATCGGCCTTGCCTTCCAGCTGGCGGATGACCTTCTTGATGTGACCGCCGACGCGGAAGCCATGGGCAAGGCAACCGGCAAGGATGCCGCCGCCGGAAAAGCCACGCTGGTTTCATTGCATGGCATCGACTGGACGCGCAAGCAGCTGTCCGGCCTCGTTGCCCAGGCGGAAAGCCTGCTGGCGCCGTTCGGCAAGGATGCCGATATTCTGAAGCAGGCTGCCCGCTTCATCGCCGAACGCCAGAGCTAGAGCATTTCCAGCAAAAGTGTGAACGGTTTTGCGTCCGGAAATGCGGTAAAAACAGTTAGATAGAGCGGTTCCAACGATTCCGTTAAAACACGAACCGCTCTGGAGCATGCCTCCCGAAAGTAGGAACCGGTTTCGGGAGAAAGACATGCGTAAAAACAACTACTCAGAGATCGTCCTCGCGCACCTTGATCAGAACGACATCATCGGCGGAAAGTACGCGCCCGTCCTGCGCGCGCACGTCAAGCTTTGCAATGTTTTGACCCGACACAGTGTCCACCAGCCGTGAATGCGGTTCTTCGGGCGCGAACAGATGTGTCTCGCCCCATTGCCGCAGAGCGACGACTACCGGCAGAAGATCGCGTCCCTTTGCCGTCAGGCGATATTCCTGATGCGCGCCGCCATTGGGGTCCGGCACGGATTCCATGATCTCCTCGGCCGTCAGCTTGCGCAAACGGTCCGAAAGAATATTACGGGCGATGCCGAGATTTCTCTGGAAGGCGCTGAATCGGGTCACACCGTCAAAAGCCTCGCGAACGATCAGCAGCGACCACCAGTCCCCGATCACGTCGAGAGCCCGTGCGCTTGGGCAATAATCGCCTTTCAGGCTTTTCTTCCGAACCATGTTCACTCCACAAATTGCAATCTGGTTGCAATATAAAACCTTTTTCGCTACAAACAAAATGGTTTCATTTTAAAACCACTTTGTAGGAGCACAACCATGCACCCCTCAACCGACGCGGCAGCAGCGCTGTCCGCGAACCCCGATGCACGTCCGCTTTCTTCGGCTACCCTTCTTTTGTTCGCCGCCGCAAGCGGACTGGCTGTAGCCAATGTCTATTTCGCTCACCCGCTTCTCGATGTGATGGCCGACGATCTCGGCCTCAAGCGATCGACAGCGGGCCTTATCGTCGCCGCCAGCCAGATCGGTTATGCGCTGGGCCTGATCTTCCTGGTTCCACTCGGCGACCTGTTCAACCGGCGCAAACTCATCATCACGCATTTTCTCCTATCGGTCCTGTCCCTGATCGCAATCGGCTTTGCAGCCAATGCCACGGTGCTTCTGGTTGCCATGGCCTTCATGGGCCTGCTCGCTGTCGTCACACAGGCGCTCGTCGCCTATGCGGCCAGCCTCGCAGCACCGGCACGGCGCGGCCATGTGGTCGGCATCGTGACGAGCGGCATCGTGCTTGGCATATTGCTGGCGCGCGCCATAGCCGGCGCCCTCACCGACATTGGCGGCTGGCGCATCGTCTATTTCGCTTCCGCCATTCTGACGCTTTCAATCGCGCTCCTGCTCTGGCGGACCCTCCCCGACCAGAAGCGGCAGCCGACCAGCGTCCGCTATCCCGTACTCATTCTGTCGCTCGTGACGCTGTTTCGCTCTGAGCCGGTGCTGCGCATTCGCGCCATCATCGCCATGCTGATCTTCGCCAATATCACCACTTTGCTCGCGCCACTGGTCATGCCGCTCAGCGCCCCGCCTTTTGAACTGACCCATGCCCAGATCGGGCTGTTCGGACTTGCGGGCGCTGCCGGAGCGCTCGCCGCCTCTCGCGCCGGAAATGCTGCCGACCGCGGCTATGCGCAGCGTATGACAGGCCTCGCCCTCCTGTTGATGTTCGTCTCGTGGGGTATGATAGCCCTGCTTGAGCACTCGCTGCTCTGGCTGATTGCGGGCGTAGTTGTAATCGACTTCGGCCTTCAGGCCGTGCACGTCACCAATCAGGCGATGATCTACCGGATGCGCCCCGATGCACAGAACAGGCTCACCGCCGCCTATATGGTCTTCTATTCCATCGGCAGCGCAAGCGGTTCGGCAGTTTCAACCTGGGTCTATGCTCATGCGGGCTGGAACGGCGTGTGCCTGCTTGGCGCAGGCATCAGCCTTGCCACGCTCGTCTTCTGGGCAGCGACACTGAAAACAACGCCCGAAGCCGCGACACGCGCGGTCATCCGTACAGCTTAGTTCTGGCCGGATGCCACCTTCTGCTCAAGCCCGAAGCGGTTCTCGATGTAATCGGCAACCATCTTCTGGAACTCTTCGGCAATGGCGGGACCGCGTAGCGTCGTGACTTTCTTGCCATCGACAAAGACCGGTGCGGACGGCGTTTCGCCCGTGCCGGGAAGCGAAATGCCGATATCGGCATGTTTCGATTCGCCCGGCCCGTTGACGATGCAGCCCATGACCGCGACCGACAGCGCTTCCACGCCCGGATATTTCTCACGCCAGAGGGGCATGTTGCGGCGGATGTCGTTCTGAATAGTCTGCGCCAGTTCCTGAAACACCGTCGAGGTCGTGCGGCCGCAACCGGGGCAGGCCGCGACGATCGGAATGAACTGGCGAAAGCCCATGGTCTGCAGCAATTCCTGCGCCACCTGCACCTCGCGGGTGCGGTCGCCGCCCGGCTCCGGCGTCAGCGAAATACGGATCGTGTCGCCAATGCCCTGTTGCAGCAGAATACCCATGGCCGCGGAGGAAGCGACGATGCCCTTCGTGCCCATGCCGGCTTCGGTGAGGCCCAGATGCAGTGCATGGTCGGAACGCTGCGCCAGCATCGTATAGACTGCGATCAGGTCCTGCACCTGACTGACCTTGGCCGACAGGATGATCTTGTCGCGGCCAAGCCCGATCTCTTCAGCAAGATTGGCCGAGATCAGCGCCGATTGCACGATGGCTTCGCGCATGACTTCCTGAGCGGAGAGCGGTGCGCCTTCGGCCTGATTGCGATCCATCAGCGTCGTCAGCAATTCCTGGTCGAGCGAACCCCAGTTCACCCCGATACGCACCGGCTTGTCGTAGCGGATAGCCATTTCGACAATATCCGCGAACTGCTTGTCCTTCTTGTCCTTGAAGCCGACATTGCCCGGATTGATGCGGTATTTGGCAAGCGCTTCCGCACAGGCCGGATGATCGGCCAGCAGCTTGTGGCCGATATAATGGAAATCGCCGACCAGCGGCACATTATGACCGAGACGTTCCAGCCGTTCACGGATTTTCGGCACGGCGGCAGCCGATTCATCACGATCCACCGTGATGCGCACGATTTCCGAACCGGCGCGATGAAGGGCCGCCACCTGCGCGACCGTGGAATCCACATCCGCCGTGTCCGTATTGGTCATTGACTGCACGACGACGGGCGCACTGCCGCCGACGATAACGCCACCGACACTGACGCCAACCGACTGGCGGCGAGGAAATGGATGCGAAAAATAGCTGACGGTCTCGGAAGACATTTTGCTCTGTTCTTAACTGTGCCTGTTTTCAGGTGGCGCAGCGCGACCCGAATGTCAACGCCTGCAATCCTCTGGGCCTGCAATTCTCTGAGCCCGCATTCTATGGGCCCGCATTTCTATGGGCCTGCGTATATCCGGCTTTCGCTTTATATAATCGCTTGCCGACGCAATGTCGCCCTCTCATTATGTCATGACCATAAGGAGGAGCCCGCCAATGAACGACGCATCTGCCCGCAAGACCGCAATCATTACCGGATCGAATTCCGGGATCGGCCTCGGTATAGCCCATGCAATGGCGGGGGCGGGACACAACGTCGTGATAAATTCCTTCACCGACCGCGACGAAGATCATGCACTCGCGCGCAAGCTCGGCGAAGAGCATGGCGTCAGCGTGGTCTATATCGCAGCCGACATGTCGAAGCCCGACCACTGCCGTGAACTCATCGCGGCAACCGTGAAACAGTTCGGCAACGCAGATATTCTCGTCAACAATGCCGGTATCCAGCATGTATCGCCGGTGGAAGAGTTTCCGCCTGAACAATGGGACCGCATCATCGCAATCAACCTGACTTCGGCCTTCCACACATCGGCTGCCGCGATCCCGCATATGCGCAAGAACGGCTGGGGCCGTATCATCAATATCGCTTCTGCGCACGGCCTCGTCGCATCGCCGTTCAAGTCGGCCTATGTCGCCGCCAAGCACGGCATTGTCGGCTTCACCAAGACACTGGCGCTGGAACTTGCAACCGCCAAAATCACCGCCAATTCCATCTGCCCCGGTTATGTTCTGACCCCGCTCGTCGAGGCGCAGATACCGGACCAGATGAAAGCCTATCACATGGACCGCGACACCGTGGTCCGCGAAGTGATGCTCGACAAGCAGCCGACGAAGGAATTCGTCACCACGGCGCAGATCGGTGCCGTTGCCGCTTTCCTCGCAAGCGATGCGGCAGCGCAGATCAACGGCGCCGCTATTCCTGTTGATGGCGGCTGGACGGCCGGATAGCGCATCCCGAAAAGTGGGAACCGGTTTTCGGATAAGATGCGCGGCATAAGAAAGCTTAATGTTTTTGGTCGGCGTATCGGGCCAGACTTGAGAAGGCCAGCACGACCAGCAACAAGACTGGAAGCGCAAGAAACACCACGCCGAAGCCGCTATGCTTGGCGACAAAGCCGATCAGCGACGGCGCCACCAGCATGCCGGAATAGCCAAGCGTGGTGGCTATTGACAGGCCAACACTCGGATTGACGCCTGGCATGTTGCCAGCCATCGAGAACGCTATCGGCACCATATTGGAAATACCGATGCCGCAGATTGCGAAGCCGATAATGGCCGTTATCGAGCTGTTGCCGAACCCCACGATCAGCATGCCGATGATGGCAATGAGCGTGCAGGCGCGCAGGGTTTTAACCGCACCAAACCGGTCGCGGACGAGATCGCCTGCAAAGCGCATGATAGCCATGGCACCGGAGAATGCCGCGAAGCCGAAGCCTGCCACCGTGACCGAAGCGCCGAGATCCTGCCGCATGTGATAAGCGCCCCAATCGATAATCGCGCCTTCCGGCACCATCGAAAACAGCGCCATGATGCCGACAAGCCATGGCAGAGGATTGCGCGGCAGGGTGAGCTTCTGCTTTTCGCCGCTTGAATGATGATGCGCCGTGTCCGGGATGATCGAAGGCCACGCAATGGCAATCAGAGTGGCCGCGACAATCGTCGTGACCAGAGCGTGAACCGTCGATCCGAATTGCGTAATGAGAAAGCCGCCCGTTGCAGCGCCGATCAGCCCGCCAAGGCTCCAGAATGCATGGCAGGACGACATGATCGCCCGGCGCATCCTTTTCTCGACCGCAACCGCATTGGCATTCATGGAAACGTCCATCGCGGCCATGGTCCCGCCGAAATAGAACATCACGATCACAGCCATGACCACGTTCGGCACCAGTGCGATGATGAGCAATGCCGGAATGAAGGCAAGGGCAAAAACGCGCACCACAACGCCGGAACCGCGATGCGCTGAAAAAGCGCCTGCCACCGGCATCATGGCCAGCGAACCAAGGCCAAAGACAAGGATCATCAACCCCATGCCGGCACTATCGAGACCGAGCCGCAGGGCAAATTCCGGAATTTTCGGGGCCCATCCGCCGAAAATATAGCCGTTCGTCAAGAAGAGGAGCGCAACAGCGATCCGCTCTCTGGTTACAATCGGCGCGCGCGCGGGCGCCGCATCTTCGCGTCCCGAAACCTGTTCCATCTATCCCTCAGTTGCGGTCCGCCGCCGCACGTAAAATCTTCATACCCGATGCCGCATAAGGCGCAAGCGCCGCATCGTCCACATCATATTCGACAGCCATGACACCAACATCGCCCAGAGGAACGACATCATGAGCGGCGACCGTGCCGAGCTTGTCGCTCGTAATGGCAAGCGCCACGATCCGGCTGCGTCCGGCAATCACCCGTTTGAATTCCGCATCGTCCAGATGCAGCGCCGTCACGCCGATTTCGGCGGCTATGCCGCATGCACCCAGAACGCACAGATCGGGCCGCAACAATTCCGCGTCGCGTAGAGCCCGCGCCCCAACGGAAGCGCTGACCCGCCGGTCGATGGGACCGCCGATCATGATCAGCTCGATCTCCGGGGAACGCATGAGAATTGCAGCAATGGAAGGCGTGTTGGTGACGGCAGTAATGGCTTCGCCTCGTTCGACTAAAAGCCGCGCCAGCGCCATGTTCACCGAAGACGCATCCAGAAACACCGTCATGCCTGGTTCTATAAATCCGGCCAGTACCGCAGCCAGCGCGGCCTTCGCCTGTGGTCGCTCGCAATCCCGTTCCGCCAATGGGGAAGGCTCCGGCACCGCGCGCAACGCCCCGCCATAAACGCGCCTGCAAAGCCCGGCCGCCGCCATTTCGCGCAGATCGCGCCGAATCGTATCTTCGGACACACCAAAGCTTTCCGCCAGTTCAGCCGCCAGCACGCGGCCCGACCGCTGCAGCAATTCCCGAATGCGCGCCTGTCTTTCGTGAAGCAGAAGCTCTGTCACAGCCATTTCCTCTAACATGCATAATCATGCATAAATCGGCATAAACATGCATATCAGAAATTGCGCGCACTGCAAGCGCGAAGAAAATGCCGCGGCGTTTGACGGCCGCAGCGTTGGTTCACAGATTCCGCTTCCTTTCCCTCACCCTGAGAGCCGTTGAAAACGGCGTCTCGAAGGGCGAGTGAACGCAGAGCGCCCGCCCTCGTCCTTCGACAAGCTCAGGATGAGGGGGAAGCGTAGCGCGTGAGAACCTGAAAATATTCAGTTCCCGCTGGGTAACTATTCAGAATAGACGACCAGCAAATCCTTCGCATCGATCTGCTCACCCGGACGCACCAGCACTTCCGCGATAGTGCCATCGCGTTCGGCATGGATGGCGGTTTCCATCTTCATCGCTTCGATGGAAAGCAGCACATCGCCCTGCGAAACCGTCTGTCCAGCAGCGACGGCAACCGTGGAGACGACGCCCGGCATTGGCGCACCGACATGGCTGTCATTCCCCGCTTCCGCCTTGCGACGGGCACCGCCCGACGCGCCCTTGGCGCGGTTCGGCACCTTGATGCGGCGTGGCTGGCCGTTCAGCTCGAAGAACACCGTCACCATGCCCTTCTCGTCGGTTTCGCTTATCGCCTGATTGACGATCACCAGCGTCTTGCCGCGCTCCAGATCGACGAAGACTTCTTCCTCCGGCTTGAGGCCGTAGAAATAGACCGGTGTCGGCAGAACGCTCGTCGGGCCATAGGTTTCCTGCGCCGAGGCATAATCGGTGAAGACCTTCGGATACATCAGCGCCGATGCAAACTCCTGATCGGAAATCTTGCGTTCAACCGTCTCCTCGAACCTTTCGCGTTCGGCGTTGAGATCGGCAGGCTCCAGCAGCGAGCCGGGACGCACGGTGAACGGCTCCTCACCTTTCAGGATTTTCTTCTGGAGCGCCTTCGGCCAACCCGAAGGCGGCTGGCCAAGATCGCCGCGCATCATCGACACTACGGAATCCGGGAAAGCAATGTCCTTGGCCGGGTTCTCGACATCTGCAACGGTGAGATCCTGCGAAACCATCATCAGCGCCATGTCGCCCACGACCTTGGATGATGGCGTGACCTTCACGATATCGCCGAACATTCGGTTCACATCGGCATAGGCCTGCGCCACTTCATGCCAGCGGGTTTCAAGTCCGAGCGAACGCGCCTGCTCCTTCAGATTGGTGAACTGGCCGCCCGGCATTTCGTGGAGATAAACTTCCGAAGCCGGTCCCTTGAGGTCGCTTTCAAAGGCCGCATACTGGTTGCGCACGGCCTCCCAATAGAAGGAGATGCGGCGGATAGAATCCGGGTCGAGCCCCGGATCACGTTCGGACCCGTGGAGGGCTTCCACGATAGAACCGAGGCAGGGCTGCGATGTGTTGCCGGACAGCGCATCCATCGCCGCATCGACCACATCAACCCCCGCATCGATCGCGGCAAGCACGGTCGCCGCCGAAATGCCCGACGTATCATGCGTATGGAAATGGATCGGCAGGTCGGTTTCGTCACGCAGAGCCTTGAACAGAACGCGCGCCGCAGCAGGCTTCAGAAGGCCCGCCATATCCTTGACGGCGATAATATGCGCGCCTGCCTTTTCGACCTCTTTCGCCAGATTGGTATAATATTTGAGGTCATACTTGGCGCGATCCGGATTGAGGATATCGCCAGTGTAGCAGATGGCCGCTTCACAAAGCTTGTTTTCCTCCAGCACCGCATCCATCGACACACGCATGTTCTCGACCCAGTTGAGGCTGTCGAAGACACGGAACAGATCGATGCCGCCCCGTGCGGCCTCGCGGACGAAATATTTTACGACATTGTCGGGATAGGATTTGTAGCCGACGCCGTTCGCGCCGCGCAGAAGCATCTGCAGAAGCAGGTTCGGAGCGCCTTCGCGCACCAGCGCCAGACGTTCCCACGGATCTTCCGTGAGGAAGCGCATTGAGACATCGAAGGTCGCGCCGCCCCAGCACTCCAGAGAAAACAGGTTCGGCAGCGCCTGCGCGTAGGAATTGGCGATGCGGGCAATGTCATAGGTTCGTACACGGGTGGCAAGCAAGGACTGATGGCCGTCGCGCATGGTCGTATCGGTAATCAGCGCACGCTTTTCATTACGCACCCATTCCGCGAATTTCTTCGGCCCCAGCTCGTCCAGACGCTGCTTGGTGCCGTCGGCAATCGGCTTGTCGCCAAACCATGGCACACGTGGCTTGGCAGCATCCTTTGCCGGCTTTGCACGTCCGTTGGTTTCGGGATGGCCGTTGACGGTCACATCGGCAATATAGGTCAGAAGCTTGGTGGCGCGATCCTGCCGCTTCACCTGCTCGAACAGTTCCGGCGTCGTGTCGATAAAGCGGGTCGTATAGTCGTTCGCCTGAAATTTTGGATGATTGATGATCGCTTCAAGGAAGGTAAGGTTCGTTGCCACGCCACGAATGCGGAACTCGCGCAAGGCGCGATCCATGCGGCGGATCGCTTCGAGCGGCGTCGCGCCGGAGGCCGTCACCTTCACCAGCAGCGGATCGTAATAGCGCGTGATGAACGCGCCCGAATAGGCCGTCCCGCCATCGAGGCGAATGCCAAAGCCCGAGGCCGAACGGTAAGCCTGGATGCGCCCGTAATCGGGGATGAAATTATGCTCCGGGTCTTCCGTGGTGATGCGGCACTGGAGCGCATGGCCGTTAAGGCGAATGTCCTCCTGGCGCGGCACACCCGATTCCGGCGTGCCTATGGCAAAGCCTTCCAGAATATGGATCTGCGCCTTGACGATATCGATACCCGTCACCTGTTCGGTGACGGTATGCTCGACCTGAATGCGCGGATTGACCTCGATGAAATAGAACTTGCCGCTATCGGCATCCATCAGGAATTCCACCGTACCCGCGCCGATATAGTCGGTCGCGTGGGCGATCTTCAGGCCGTAATTCGCAAGTTCCTGTCGCTGTTCGTCGTTGAGATAGGGGGCGGGCGCCCGCTCCACGACTTTCTGGTTGCGGCGCTGGATCGAGCAGTCGCGCTCGTAAAGATGCACGGCATTGCCGTGCGTATCGCCCAATATCTGCACCTCGACATGGCGCGCGCGTTCAATGAGCTTTTCGAGATAAACCTCGTCCTTGCCGAAAGCCGCCTTGGCCTCGCGCTTGGCTTCCGTGACCTCGCGAGCAAGATCAGCCTCGGCGCGGATGGCGCGCATGCCTCGGCCGCCGCCGCCCCAGCTTGCCTTCAACATCAGCGGATAGCCGATTTCGGCAGCGAGCTTCTTGACTGCCTCCATATCGTCGGGCAGCGGATCGGTGGCTGGCACCACCGGCACGCCGATTTCGATGGCGAGATTGCGCGCAGCAACCTTGTTGCCGAGGCGGCGCATGGTCTCCGGCTTCGGGCCGATGAAGATGATGCCGTTTTCGGCACAGGCTTCGGCAAATTCCGGGCTTTCGGACAACAGGCCGTAGCCCGGATGGATCGCATCGGCGCCCGAAAGCTTGGCAACACGGATTATCTCATCGATGGAGAGATAACTTTCGATCGGACCGAGATCGCGATCCAGATGCGGGCCGCGGCCGACCTGGTAGCTTTCATCCGCCTTGAAGCGATGCAGGGAAAGTTTGTCTTCCTCGGCCCATATGGCCACCGTTTTGAGACCCAGTTCATTGGCGGCGCGGAATACGCGGATTGCGATTTCAGATCGGTTGGCGACCAGAATTTTCCGGATAGGCTTTTGGGACAAGGCAGATCTCCCTAAACTGCAATGACAAAGGCGCCATTGCTTAACCTGCAATAGACACAAGCGCAAACAAACTGTGCAAGCGGGAGATAAAAACAAAATGCCCGACTAAAAGCCGGGCAGATTGCTGAATTTTGCAGCATTTTTTGCTAATATATCAGGCACTTTTACTTCTGAAAGTAATTGTATTTGCCGTCTTCACCCTTGCGCCATTCGAACATGACATAAGGTGAAAGGCTCGGGTCGCCCTTGGCGTCGAAGGAGATATCGCCGAGCACCGTTTTGAACGGCCCCTTCTCCTTCATCGCGGTGGCAACTTCCTGCGGATCGTTGCTTCCGGCAGCGTTGGCGGCGTTGACCAGCGACTGCACGCCCGCATAGGCGTAGAAGGTATAGGCTTCAGGCTCAAAACCCTTGTCGCGGAAAGATTTGATCAGGTCCGCATTCGACTTGTCGTCGCGCGGGTCGGGGCCAAACGTGTTCATCACACCAGCCACTGCGTCACCCGCAATCGAGGCAAGCTCGTTGGAGACGATGCCATCGCCCGAAATGAACTGCGCCTTGAGGCCCTGATCGGCCATCTGACGGATGAGCAGACCGGCTTCCGGGTGCATGCCGCCCCAGTAAACTGCGGTGATTCCGGCAGCCTTCATCTTGGAAATGAGTGCCGAGAAATCCTTGTCACCCTGGTTCACGCCTTCATAGAGCGTTTCCTTCATGCCGTTTTCGTTGAGCGACTTCTTGGTCTCGTCGGCAAGGCCCTGACCATAGGGTGTCTTGTCGTGAAGGATTGCGACCTTGCCGTCCTTGTAGTTGTCGGCCATGTACTTGCCGGCGACGATGCCCTGCTTGTCGTCGCGACGGCAGGTGCGGAACGTGTTCCACAATTCACGCTCAGTGAAGGTCGGGTTGGTGGTGCCCGGCGCAATCATCAGCACGCCATTTTCGGCATAGATGTCCGAAGTCGGAATGCTGACGCCGGAATTGAAGTGACCGATGACAAACTGGACGCCATCGCCAACGAACTTGTTTGCAACCGAAATGCCCTGCTTCGGATCGGCAGCGTCGTCGCCATAGACGATGGTGATCTGCTCGCCATTCATGCCGCCCTTGGCATTGGCTTCTGCGACGGCCGCTTCGACACCGCGCTTGATCTGCTCGCCGAAAGCCGCCTGGCTGCCGGTCAGCGGTGCGCCGACGCCGAGCTGGATGTCGGCAAACGATACGCCGCCCATTGCAACGAGTGCCGAAAGGCAGACGCCGCAGAATAAGGATTTCTTCATTTCAGTTGCTCCCACTAAACGCATACCGGAAGTTTGAAACAGTATCCGGAATACGCATCAAAACAGTCGTTCAGAGCGGTGATCTGATCCGATCAGACCGCCGTTTATTGCAGGCTCGAACAGCGGCGACGGAGCCGCCGCGCAAAGCCCGATATTCAAATGGGAGAATACATCAGCCTTGGAACGCAATATGGGCCTGAAGCTGCCCGCGCTGGAACCGGTCCTCCCACCAGAACGCAAACCGGACATAGAGAATCGCTCTATGGACCACGGCTAGAACAGATACAATCACGTTATATTACGAAGTAAAGTAATGACTTCGCCTATATCCCGCTTTTTGCGCATGACTTTATGCGGTTCGGCGGCATCTCTGGAAATACGCAAAGAAAAATGCCCGGCATTAAGCCGGGCATCTCGATGGTGTCACAAGTCAGGAAATTACTTCTGCTGAATGTAGTTAAACTTGCCGTCAGCGCCTTTTTCCCACTTGTACATGACGTAGCCGGGAAGCTTCGGATCGCCCTTCTCGTCATAGGACAGTTCGCCCAGCACGGTCTTGAACGGGCCCTTTTCCTTGAGAGCCTTGGCCACTTCCTGCGGATCGTTGCTGCCTGCAGCCTTCGCAGCCTGAGCCAGCGACTGAACGGCCGCATAGGAATAAAGCGTATAGGCTTCCGGCTCGAAACCGGCGTCGCGGAACTTCTTCACCAGATCGGCGTTGTCCGGGTTGTTGCGCGGATCGGGACCGAAGGTGTTGAGCGTGCCTTCGACAGCCGGACCGGCGATCGATGCCAGTTCGTTCGAAACGATACCGTCACCCGAGATGAACTGGGCCTTCACGCCCTGATCGGCCATCTGGCGGATGATGAGACCGGCTTCCGGATGCAGGCCACCCCAGTAAACCACCGTCACGCCAGCCTGCTTGAGCTTGGCGATCAGCGCGGAGAAATCCTTTTCACCAACGTTCACGCCTTCATAAAGCGCTTCCTTGGTGCCCAGTTCGTTGAGCTTCTTCTTGGTTTCGTCGGCAAGGCCCTGACCGTAAGGGGTCTTGTCGTGAATGACGGCGATCTTCGCATCCTTGAAATGGTCGAAGATATACTGACCGGCAACGATGCCCTGCTGGTCGTCACGGCCGCAGGTGCGGAACGTGTTCCACAGCTGGCGCTCGGTATAGACCGGATTGGTCGCGGCAGGCGAGATTTCGAGAATGCCGTTTTCGGCATAGACTTCCGAAGCCGGGATCGAAACGCCCGAGTTGAAGTGACCGATGACATATTTCACGCCGTCGGCTGCAAACTTGTTGGCAACGGAAATGCCCTGCTTCGGATCCGAAACGTCATCACCGAGCGAGATCGATATTTTCTCGCCATTGATGCCGCCCGCATCGTTGACTTCCTTGATCGCGGCTTCCGCGCCCTTCTGGATCTGCGCGCCATAAACGGCGTTCGGGCCGGTCAGAGGTGCGCCGATACCCAGAAGTACATCAGCCCAAGCCGAGCCCCCGAAAGACATGACTGCTGCAAGAGCAACGCCTGCCAAAAGCGATTTCTTCATTGTTGGAACTCCCATCATTGTATTTACCCCGAAACGATGTTTTGCATCGCTTTATTTTCTTGCTGATTACTCAGCAATATCTACGCTGAATCTTATTACTGTCAACGTGATCTTGTAAAAAAGCTTCGCCGCATGACGGCGAAGCTTTGAAATTATTTTGCTTTCCAGCTGAGCGGCGAAGCCTTCTCGTAGAGCCAGCTATACTGCCGCACCATTTGCTTGGTGCGCGTGTAGCGAAAGCCGACAGTGCCGATGATCATCAGGACGATCGTGTCCACCAGATAGTAGTGGAACGAAAGAAGCGTTCCCTCAAACAGCGCGAAGTGGATGAAACGCACCGCAGCGCCCAGTGGGATCATATAGATCAGGAACTGCACATAGGTCCGCCATGTCGAAGCACAAGCGCGCCCCGTCATCCAGGCAGCCCAACCGCCAAGCAGACAGGTGATGAGGAAAAACAACCAGAACGACGGTTCTTCGTAGAGAATACCCTGCATTTTATCCTCCTAGTGCCTTCCGCCTTCGAGATAGGCGGCGCGGACTTCCGGATCGGCCAGCAGTTCACGGCCCGCGCCGCTCATGGTGATCGAACCGTTGACCATCACATAGCCGCGATCTGCGAGCTTCAGCGCACCGAATGCGTTCTGCTCGACGAGGAAGACGGTCAGCCCCTGCGTGCGGTTCAGTTCCTTGATTGCCTCGAAGATCTGCTTGACGATCAGCGGCGCCAGACCGAGTGATGGTTCATCCAGAAGCAGGAGCTTCGGACGCGCCATCAGCGCGCGGGCGATTGCCAGCATCTGCTGTTCACCGCCCGACAATGTGCCGCCACGCTGATTGATACGCTCTTTCAGGCGCGGGAACAGGTCGAACATCAGCTTTACGTCTTCATCGAAATACTGCTGATTATCGAGGCTTGCGCCCATCTGGAGGTTTTCCAGAACCGTCATGCGCGGGAAGATGCGACGGCCTTCCGGCGACTGCGCGATGCGCAGCTTGGCAATCTCGTGCGGCGGCATGGATGTGATATCCTTGCCATTGAACACGATGCGGCCCGTACGCGCCTTCGGCGAGCCAAAGATCGTCATCATCAGCGTCGATTTACCCGCGCCGTTGGCACCGATCAAAGCCACGATCTCGCCTTCATCGACAGTCAGGTCGATACCCTTCAGGGCGCAAATATTGCCGTAATAGGTTTCGACCTTCTCGACGGCCAGAAGCGGTTGCTTTTTCTGCATGGTTTCAGCCTGCATCACTCGCCTCCCTTCTTGGGCTTCGAGGAAGCCTTTGTGGGAGCTTTTGTCGGGGCCTTGGCGCGTTTCGCACCGCTTTTGCCAGCCTTTGCCGGAGCGGTCTCACCGCTGGCCGAAGTGTCGCCCGATTCCGCGTTTGGAGAAGGTGTTTCAGCCTTCTCTTCGGCAATTTCCTCCTCGATGGCTTCCTCGGCAAGCTGGGCCGCGACCACATGCGCCGGATCGACAACGCCGGGCTTGTCCGCCTCTTCGATGAGCTCGGCGATTTCCTCGTCGTCAACGCCAAGATAGGCGGCGATGACGCGCGGATCGTTCTTGACCTCTTCCGGCGCGCCGTCAGAAATCTTGGTGCCGTATTCCAGCACGATCACATGATCGGAGATTTCCATAACGACCGACATGTCATGCTCGATCAGCAGGATCGACGTGCCGGTTTCCTTGCGGATATCGAGGAGAAGCTTGTTGAGCTCTGCCGATTCACGCGGATTGAGACCGGCGGCAGGTTCGTCGAGGCAGAGGATTTCCGGCTCGGTGCACATGGCGCGAGCGATTTCCAGACGGCGCTGATCGCCATAGGGCAAATCGCCTGCCGGATCGTCCGCACGGCCGATCAGGTTGATTTTCTCAAGCCAGTAACGCGCCTTTTCAATCGCCTCCTTCGCCGCCGACTTGTAGCCAGGCAGTCCCAGAAGACCGAGGATCGTATAACCGGAAGAGCGCATCAGCGTATTGTGCTGCGCAACGAGCAGGTTTTCCAGAACGGTGAGGCCCGAGAACAGGCGGATGTTCTGGAAGGTGCGCGCCACCTTGGCATGCTTGGTGATCTGGAAGTCGGGCAGGCGTTCCAGCAGGAACTTGTCGCCCGTCTTCCGGTTCATCGTCAGCATTCCGCCCGTCGGCTTGTAGAAGCCGGTGATGCAGTTGAAGACCGTGGTCTTGCCCGCACCGTTGGGACCGATGATCGCCGTAATATCCCCGCGCTTCACATTGAAGCTCAGATCGTTGATGGCGACGAGGCCGCCGAAGCGCATCGAGAGATGCTCGACCTGAAGGATGGTGTCTTTTTGAGTGTTGCCGGACACAGTGCCAGACATAGTGCTTATCTCCGCCATCAGCCGTGCCCTTCCTTGGTAAAGGCACCCGACACCATCTTCTTCTCATGCAGGAACGCACTCGGTTCTCGACTTCCGACGAAACCGCGCGGTTTCCAGACCATGACCACGACCATGGCAAGGCCGAAGATGAGCATGCGATAGAGTTCCGGCGTGAAATCCGGTCCGAAGATAGCTTTAAGGAAGCTCATTTCACGCAGGATTTCCGTGCCGCCGATCATGACGATCGCCGCAATGGCAATGCCGACCAGAGAGCCCATGCCGCCAAGAACAACGATGGCGAGGATGACAGCCGATTCAAGGAACACGAAGGATTCCGGGCTAACGAAACCCTGGCGTGCAGCAAAGAACGAACCTGCAAAACCACCGAACATCGCGCCAGTAGCAAAAGCCGTGAGCTTGGTTGTGGTGGTGTTGATGCCGAGAGAACGGCAGGCGATTTCATCTTCGCGCAGCGCTTCCCAGGCACGGCCAACCGGCATGCGGCGCAGACGGATGGTGACCCAGGCCGTCAGCAGCGCCAGCAGAAGGATGACGTAATAGAGGAAGAACTTGTAGTGCGCCGCCGAGAAGGTCAGGCCGAAATGGGCCGCGAAACCATCCTTGCTGGCGTTGAAGGGCAAACCGAAGAAAGTTGCCTTGGCAATGCCGGAAATCCCGAACGTACCCTTGGTCAGATCGGTCCAGTTGATGAGAACCAGACGGATGATTTCACCGAATGCCAGCGTCACGATGGCGAGATAATCCCCGCGCAGGCGCAGGACCGGGAAGCCCAGAATGACACCCCACGTGGCAGCAAAAATGCCAGCAAGCGGCAAAAGCAGCCAGAACGAGAGGCCGAAATAACTTGAAAGGATCGCGTAGGAATAGGCGCCGACGGCATAGAAGGCCACGTAACCCAGATCGAGAAGACCGGCGAGACCGACCACGATGTTAAGGCCCCAGGCCAGCATCACATAGATGAGAATCTGGACACCGAAATTGTCGACCCATTTGAGCGATCCCTGCCAGCCGAGCAGCGCGACGATCAGGATCGGGTAGACGAAGAGGAAAGCGACGCCGAGACGCGAGAAGTTGCGGCGCACGAAAGACGGGCTTTCAGTCGTCGCTGCCGACTGCTTGCTCTTGGCGAGCTTGCGCGCCTCCAGCGTTGGCTGGAGGAAGGCGACGAACAGGAAGCGGCCAATAGCGGCCAGCACGACGATGACGGCCAGCGCACCCCAGCGCTGTTGCAGCACCAGTTCGTTGTTGATGTTCTGATCGGTCTTGAAACCGATGATGAGGCAGAAGAGGCCCAGCGCCAGAAGACCGGCGAAGAACCCTTCACGAATGGCCCGGCCAAAAAGGGAATCCGGGCGTGAACTCGACTGTGCAGCCATGATTAAACCTTTTCGACTTCAGGACGGCCAAGGATGCCGGACGGCATGAAGATCAGCACGATGGCAAGGATCGAGAACGCGGCAACGTCCTTGTAATCGATCGAGAAATACGCCGACCACAGCGCCTCGATGAGACCGATGAGCAGGCCACCGACCACAGCGCCCGGAAGCGATCCGATACCGCCCAGAACAGCTGCCGTGAACGCCTTGACGCCGGGGATGAAGCCGTCGGCGAAGGAAATCACGCCATAGAAGGAGAGATAGAGCGTACCGGCCACCGCCGCGAGCATGGCGCCCATCACGAAGGTGAGCGAAATGACGCGATCCACATTGATGCCAAGAAGTGCCGCCATCTTGCGATCCTGCTCGCAGGCTCTTTGCGCACGGCCGAGCGAGGTGCGGTTGACGATATACCAGAAGATCGTCAGCAGCACCGCCGTTACCACGATGACAACGATCTGCTTGAGCGAAATCGTCACATTCGTACCGAAGATATTGAAGGAGCCATTGAGAAGCTGAGGAACCGGCTTGTTGCGCGGCCCCTGCGTTACCTGTACGAAATTCGACAATGCAATCGACATGCCGATTGCCGTGATCAGAGGCGCGAGGCGGAACGAACCGCGCAGCGGCCTATAGGCTACGCGTTCGATCGTCCAGCTCCACAAGCCTGTCAGCAGCATGGCGACGATCATCATCAGAAGAAGCATCAGCGCAATCGGCAAAGCACCGATGAAGGTTGTGATGATGAGAAAAACAATCAGCGCCATGAAGGCGCCGAGCATGAAGATATCGCCATGAGCAAAGTTGATCATGCCGATAATGCCATAGACCATCGTGTAGCCGATGGCGATCAGGCCATAGATCGAGCCGAGCGCGAGCCCGTTGATCACCTGCTGGAAGAAATATTCCATCGAGAAGCCACCCATTTTACCGTCCGGGGTTTTTTTGACGCATCTTTATTTCGTGCGCCTTCATTTTATTCCCGGCTATTTACACCTAACGGCTGTATAAAGGAATGCAAGCCCCTTTTGTCTCAAACAAAAGACTAAGGGCATCATCCTTCCACAAACTAGTTATGTCCCCTAACAAACGTCCTGTATATGTTTTTTTCTCCTACCCGGGGCGCCTTATTCCACATTTTTTGCATGACCGGAAAGCCAAAAAATAGGGAGGTCGTTAAGAAAATTACCGACCGTACCCACTTTATGGTCTTTGGGGCGCCAGCCTGCAAGCGCGGCTGAGCTGGATTTGGTTTCCGAACCGGAGAATTTTCACCCATACCTAGCGCCAAAACCTGTTTCCCCAATAGACCCTACGCGACTGTGAACCCGTGTGCAAAGGGATCGCGATCGTCGATGAAGATGGTATTGTACCCTGTCATGCGGGCCCATCCGGCGATTGAAGGCACAATTGCGGGACGCCCGGCAACTTCCGCGGCCTGTTCCACGCGGCCGTGGAAAAGAGAGCCGATAATGGATTCATGCACGAACTCATCCCCCGGCTTCAGCTTGCCCTTGGCAGCCAGCTGCGCCATGCGGGCAGACGTACCGGTTCCGCACGGCGATCGGTCGATTGCCTTGTCGCCGTAGAAGACCGCGTTGCGGGCATGCGCTTCCGGATGTTTGGGCTTGCCGGTCCACAGAATATGGCTCAGACGATTGATATCGGGCAGCAGCGGATGCTCGAACTTGTATTTCTCGTTCAGCCGCTGGCGCAGGACCGGGCTCCAGGCGATAAGCTGCAGCGCGGAATAATCTTCCATGTCGGTGTAATTTTCTTGCGGTTCGACAATGGCATAGAAATTGCCGCCATAGGCCACGTCGACCTTGAGGTTTCCAAGGTCGGGGCATTCCACTTCAAGCCCTTCGGCATAAAGGAAGGCCGGGACATTGGTGAGACGAACGCGCTCGACATATTGGCCGCTCTGCTCATATTCGATGGCCACCAGGCCGGCGGGCGTATCGAGATTGAGCTTGCCCGGCGTCTTCGGCGTCACCAGCCCCTGCTCTATCGCCATCGTAACCGTGCCGATGGTGCCGTGACCGCACATAGGCAGGCAGCCGGACGTTTCGATGAACAGCACCGCCACATCGCAATCCGGCCGCGTCGGCGGATAGAGGATGGAGCCCGACATCATGTCGTGGCCGCGCGGCTCGAACATAAGCCCGGTGCGAATCCAGTCATATTCGCGCAGAAAATGCGCCCGCTTTTCCATCATGGTCGAACCGTCGAGGTTCGGCCCGCCGCCGGCCACCAGGCGCACGGGATTGCCGCAGGTATGTCCGTCGACGCAGAAGAAGGAATGTCTTGCCATGATGATCAGTTCCGAAAACGTTGTGGCTTGAAAGGATCAATGTCGATTGCAGGCGCGGCACCGGTGATCAGATCGCGGATAAGCCGACCCGTGGCCGCCGACTGCGTGAGGCCCAGATGGCCATGGCCGAAACCATAATAAATATTGCCGCCCGCCGAGGCCCGGCCGATAACCGGCACGGAATCCGGCATGGACGGACGATAACCCATCCATTGCCGCCCGCCTTCGGTGCGAAGGCCCGGCAGAAACATCGAAGCCTTCTTTAACATGGCTTCGGACCGCGCGAAATTGGGCGGCAGGTCGAGCCCGCCGAATTCCACGGCCCCGCCGACACGCAGGCCTGTTTCCATCGGCGTGATGACGAAACCGTGGCCGGGGAAAGTCAACTGGCGCTTCACATCGAAACTGCCGACCGGCAGCGTCGTATTATAACCGCGTTCCGTATCGAGCGGCACGGCATCGCCAAAGCCTTTGGCAAGATCGCGCGACCACGCACCGGCCATCAGGACGAGGTGCGCAGCATTGATTTCAGTCCCGTCCGCAAGACGAACGCTTGCCCCGCCATTGCCCGGACTTGCAGTGGCAACCTTGGCCTGCAGGAAGCGGGCGCCCCTGCTTTCCGCATAGGCCCAGATGGCCTTGCCGAACAGTTTCGGATCGCTGACATTCTTCCAGCCGGGAACGAAGGTTCCCGCAACGAAACGCGGGCTTAGCCCCGGCTGCAATTCGGCAAGCCGATCGCCACGCACGTGTTCATAGGCAATTCCTGCATTTTCGCGGACATCCCAGCCCGGCTGAGAGGCTGCAAGCTCGGCTTCGCTCTCGTAGAGTTCCAGATTGCCGTTCTCGCGCAAACGGTCGCGCAAGCCCGCCCTGTCGATCAGCCCCATCATCTCGCGTCCGGCAAGCCGCATGATATCGGCCTGCGCAATCGCGGTTTTCGCCAGCGCATCCGCGCTGCTCGCACGCCAGAACCGGTAAAGCCAGGGCACCATCTTCGGAAAATAGGACGGACGGATCGTAAACGGTCCGAGCGGGTCCATCAGCCAGCCCGGCACCTTGCGCATGACGCCCTTGGAGGCCAGCGGCAGAATATCGGAGAAAGCGAGCGCCGCCGCGTTGCCCGCGCTGGTTTCCTCGCAAATGCCGGTCCTGTCGATAACAAGAACCTGGCGACCCGCCTCGGCAAGCAAGGCGGCAGTGGCAACACCGACGATACCGCCACCGATAATGAGAATATCCTGCTGACCCTGCGGATCAGATTTCATCGTGTACGGCTCCCCACCGGATTCAATTTTGCCTTAAGCCTTGCCGAAGAACCAGCCCGGACCGACGCTTCGGGCAATCGGCAATCGCCATGTTCAACGCCAGCACGCCATTTCTGTCCATCGATTTTTCGGAATGACGCTGTGCCGAAAGTTTGCCATCGCTTGAAAAAGCCACAAAGGCCAAGTTAGGGATCGACAGACTTAAACTGCCTCTTATTGATATATCAGAGATATATCTGTAGGATTGAACTATGTCAATCGTCGTAACCACAAGGCATGGACGGCATGGAAGAAACGAACGTTCGAGACAGGCTGACGCGGAGCCCGGCAAACATGCCGCTGGCGACCATGGACAGCTGGGCTAGCGAAAGCCTCGCCGAGCAGGCTTATCGTATTCTGGAACGCTCCATCGTCACGCTGGAACTGGAACCGGGGACTGTCGTCAACGAACGCACGCTGATCGAACTGACCGGCATGGGCCGCACGCCGATGCGCGAGGCCATTCAACGGCTTGCGTGGGAGGGCCTCGTGGAAGTCCGCCCGCGCTCCGGCATCGCCATCGCGGCCATCGATCCGACCGATTTCATCAAGGTTCTGGATGCGCGCGAAGGCGTCGAGCGCGTTCTGGCGCGTGATGCGGCGCGCTTCGGCAGCCCGCGCGACTTTGAACGGCTTGAAGCCGCCGCCGCCGCCATGCGGCAGGCCATTCCCGACGAGGATGTGGCGCTGTTTCTGGACGCCGACAAGGCGTTTGACATTGTTCTGGGGACGGCTGCGAGCAATCCCTTCGCTGCCCGTATCGCGGCGCCGTTGCAGAGCCATAGCCGCCGCTTCTGGTTCCGGCTCCGTCCGTCCAGCGGCATAGCCGGTTCGGCCAATGCGCACGCAACGCTGATCGAGGCGATCATTTCCCGCCAGCCGGAACGGGCCAGCGATACGGCGAGCGAACTCATGGCCTATTTGCGGACGCTCGCGCCCTGAGTTTCGGCGCCTGGCCAGGCTCAGCGCGCCCGCGAAGACCGGCGTGAACGCTCATTGTTTCGAACACCCACGATGGCTGCCGGTGTCGTATCAAAGATCAGCCCATCATCGGTATTGACGCCATTCAAGGCTTGCGCATAGGCATGCCGTGTCCCACGCGCCATATCCTTTGCCTGCACCGCAACAATCGAAAGTATGGCGCACAAACCGACGACAGCCTGAGACGAATGACGCATCTCAAATGCTCCCATCCCACTTTCCACGATTGACCATTGGCCAGTGGACCGTTCGGCTGCGACGGAAAGATGGCGTGGCAGGTTCAATTTCGAGACCCCACCTCACGAAACCGTAATCGATCAAAGAAAAAGCCGAAGCTGTCGCTTCGGCTTCTGGTCATTGTTGAGACTGGCGACCGGTCAATGGGACTTGTTCATCGAGTCCGACATCTTGCGAAGCACATTGAGCGCGATGTTCAGCTCCTCGTCGCTTACGCCTTCAAGGAGATCTTCGCGCACATCGCCGGCGAGCTTCACGACCTGTTCAGCCAGAATCTTGCCTTCCGCCGTCATGACGACGCGCTTGGCGCGGCGGTCGCCTTGGACCGTCTGTCGTTCGATGAAGGACTGCCGCTCCAGACCGTCAAGCAGACGCACCATGGTCGCATTCTCGATTTCAAGCGCCTCCGCCAGTTCCTTCTGGTAAAGGCCTTCCTGTTCTATCAGCGCAAGCAGGGTGCGCGCCCGCGCCAGTGTCAGGCCGCGCTCCTTCACACGTGCGTCGAAAACAGTGCGAAGCCTGCGATTGACCTTCGCCATGGCATCAATCATTTCAGCTCTGAGGTCCGCCGTATCCATGCCAATCGCCTTATATATTAGTAAACTAATGATTGAGGTCTTGGATAAATCGCAGCCGAACCATTTTCAAGCGAACTTCATGAACTCACGCAAGCGTGATGGGATTTGGCGCCAATATGACAGTTCTGCGAACAAATTCACTGCCGCACGGTAATCTGAAAAAGAAAAAGCGGGCCTAAGCCCGCTTTCCCGAAACACGATGGAGTCCTGCCGATCAGGCTGGCATGATCGTTCCCTGCAAGGTCATCAGCTGGTGCAGGAAGATTTCCGCCTTGGTGCGATGCTCGTTGGTCGAGGCATCTTCCAGATGCTTGCGGGCTTCCTCGATGCGACGCTGAATGTCTGCCGGGTTGATATCGTCCACATGGGTCGCCGATTCGGCCAGAACGGTGCAGCCCTGCGGGGTAATATCGGCGAAACCGCCGAAGACCACGTAGGCGTCGGACTTGCCGTCGGCAAGCTTCACCGAAACGACACCCGGCATGATCGTCGTCATCAGCGGCGAATGACCGGCGAGAGCCGTCAGATAGCCTTCGCTACCCGGAATGACGACTTCCGTCACCTGCGCGGAAAGCAGGAGCCGTTCAGGCGACACGAGTTCGAATTGGAAAGCTTGAGCCATGGTTCTCACTTGAATTCAAAAGCACGGTTCCGAAAATTAAACCGGTTTTCGGAAAAGGTCATGCTTAAACAAAATGATTGGCTTTCACGGCGGGCCTTGCGGCCCACCGGGAAATTCAATTCATCAGGCAGCTTCCGCTGCCAGCTTCTTGGCCTTTTCAATCGCTTCTTCAATCGAGCCGACCATATAGAAAGCCGGTTCTGGAAGATGATCGTATTCACCGGCGCAAAGGCCCTTGAAGCCCTTGATGGTGTCTTCGAGCGCAACGAGCTTGCCCGGCGAACCGGTGAAGACTTCAGCCACGAAGAAGGGCTGCGACAGGAAGCGTTCGATCTTACGAGCACGCGCAACAGTCAGCTTGTCGTCTTCCGACAGTTCGTCCATGCCGAGGATGGCGATGATGTCCTGAAGGGCCTTGTAGCGCTGCAGGATCGCCTGAACCTGACGGGCGACAGCGTAGTGCTCTTCACCAACGATCATCGGGTCAAGCATACGCGACGTGGATTCCAGCGGATCCACAGCCGGGTAAATACCCTTTTCAGCGATGGAACGGTTCAGCGTGGTGGTCGCGTCCAGGTGGGCGAACGACGTTGCCGGTGCAGGGTCGGTCAAATCGTCGGCAGGAACGTAAATTGCCTGAACCGAAGTAATCGAACCCTTGGTCGTCGTGGTGATGCGTTCCTGCATCGCGCCCATGTCGGTTGCCAGCGTCGGCTGATAACCCACAGCGGAAGGAATACGGCCGAGAAGAGCCGAGAGTTCCGAACCAGCCTGCGTGAAGCGGAAGATGTTGTCCACGAAGAACAGAACGTCCTGGCCCTTGTCACGGAAGTTTTCAGCAACAGTCAGACCCGACAGGGCAACGCGGGCGCGCGCACCCGGAGGCTCGTTCATCTGACCGTAAACGAGTGCGGCCTTGGAGCCTTCACCGCCACCGGGCTTGTTCACGCCCGATTCGATCATTTCGTGGTAAAGATCGTTACCTTCACGGGTACGTTCACCAACGCCTGCGAATACCGAGTAACCGCCGTGCGCCTTGGCGACGTTGTTGATCAGTTCCATGATGAGAACGGTCTTGCCGACGCCGGCACCGCCGAACAGGCCGATCTTACCACCCTTGGCGTAAGGAGCCAGAAGGTCAACGACCTTGATGCCCGTTACGAGGATTTCAGCTTCGGTCGACTGTTCGATATACTCAGGGGCTTCCTGGTGGATCGCGCGACGGGCTGTGGTCTTGATCGGACCAGCTTCGTCAACCGGCTCGCCGATGACGTTCATGATGCGGCCGAGCGTTTCTTCACCGACCGGAACCATGATCGGGTTGCCGGTGTCGCGCACTTCGTGACCGCGAACCAGACCTTCGGTCGAGTCCATGGCAATGGTGCGAACGGTGTTTTCGCCCAGATGCTGCGCAACTTCGAGAACCAGGCGATTGCCCAGATTGTCGGTTTCCAGAGCGTTGAGGATCAGCGGCAACTGACCATCTTCGAACTGTACGTCGACAACAGCGCCGATGACCTGGGTGATCTTGCCTACTGCACCGGTCGTTGCAGCCTTGGGAGCTGCGGGCGACTTGGCTTGTGTAGCCTTGGCTGGAGCCTTCTTGGCCGCTGCCGGCTTTGCTTCGGCCGCGGCGGTAGTTTTCGGGGTCGCTGCTTTTGCCATCGATCCTTACCTTCCGTTAGCACGGTCCCGAAAAGTTGCAGACTTTCCGGATAAGACCATGCGGTAAACCCTAGAGCGCTTCCGCGCCCGAAATGATTTCGATCAGTTCTTTGGTGATCTGAGCCTGACGCTGACGGTTATACGTGATCGACAGCTTGTTGATCATGTCACCGGCATTACGCGTCGCATTGTCCATCGCGCTCATCTTCGCGCCCATTTCGCCCGCCACATTTTCCAAGAGAGCGCGGAAAATCTGGACCGAAATATTACGTGGGATCAGCGTGCTCAGGATCGCCGCAGGATCAGGTTCGTACTCATAAATCGCATCGCCTGCAGTGTCCGCCTGCGCAACATCGCCAGCCGAGGCCGGAATGATCTGCTGCGCAGTTGGGATCTGTGCAATCACCGATTTGAATTCGGAATAGAACAGGGTGCAGACATCAAATGCGCCTTGTTCGAACAGCTCGATCACCTTGTGGCCGATCTGGTCGGCATGCACAAAAGCGAGCTGCTTGACTTCGCGCAAATTGACGTGGTCGATGATCAGCGCGGCAAACTCGCGACGCAGGATATCCGCGCCCTTCTTGCCGACCGTAATGATCTTGACCGTCTTGCCTTCAGCGAGGAGCTTGCGGGCATGATCGCGCGCCAGGCGTGCGATCTGCGAATTGAAACCGCCGCAAAGGCCGCGTTCCGCGGTGCAGACGACGAGCAGATGCACGTCGTCCTTGCCCGTACCGGCCATCAATGCCGGTGCATCTTCGCCGCTGACATTCTGCGCGATATTCGCGAGAACGGCGCCCATGCGCTGCGAATAAGGCCTTGCGGCTTCCGCGGCTTCCTGGGCACGCCGCAGCTTCGCCGCGGCGACCATCTGCATCGCCTTGGTGATTTTCTGCGTCGCCTTGACCGAGGCGATACGGTTTCTCAGATCCTTTAGTGAAGGCATCCGTTCATCCCGTCACAAAATTCAAGCGAAAGACTTGGCGAACGCGTCGACCGCTGCCTTGAGCTTTGCTTTGATGTTGTCGGTGAGCGCCTTTTCGTCGCGAATCGCATCCAGCACGTCCTTGTGCTCGGTGCGCAGCGAAGAAAGAAGACCTGCTTCGAACTTGCCAACCTGGTTGACGGCGATCTTGTCGAGATAACCATTCACGCCGGCATAAATCACGGCAACCTGTTCTTCCGTCTTGAGCGGCGAGAATTGCGGCTGCTTGAGAAGCTCGGTCAGACGAGCGCCACGGTTCAGCAAACGCTGGGTCGAGGCATCGAGATCCGAACCGAACTGCGCAAAGGCGGCCATTTCACGATACTGGGCAAGCTCACCCTTGATCGAACCGGCAACCTGCTTCATGGCCTTGATCTGAGCCGAAGAACCAACGCGTGAAACCGAGAGACCGACGTTAACAGCCGGACGGATACCCTGATAGAACAGGTTGGTTTCGAGGAAGATCTGGCCGTCGGTGATCGAGATCACGTTGGTCGGAATGAAGGCGGAAACGTCATTGCCCTGCGTTTCGATGACCGGCAGAGCCGTCAGCGAGCCAGCGCCGTTTTCGTCGTTGAGCTTTGCAGCGCGTTCGAGAAGACGGGAGTGCAGGTAGAAAACGTCGCCCGGATAAGCTTCACGGCCCGGAGGACGGCGAAGCAGAAGCGACATCTGACGGTAAGCAACGGCCTGCTTGGACAGATCGTCGTAACCGATGAGGGCGTGCTGACCGTTGTCGCGGAAGTATTCGCCCATCGCGCAGCCTGCGAACGGAGCAAGGTACTGCATCGGAGCCGGATCGGAAGCCGTCGCGGCGATAACGATGGAATATTCGAGAGCGCCGCGTTCTTCGAGAACCTTGACGAACTGAGCAACAGTCGAACGCTTCTGGCCGATAGCAACGTAAACGCAATAAAGCTTTTCGCTGTCCGGGCCGTTGTCGTGAATCGGCTTCTGGTTCAGGAAGGTGTCGAGAATGATGGCGGTCTTGCCGGTCTGACGGTCACCGATCACCAGCTCGCGCTGGCCACGGCCAACCGGGATCAGGGCGTCAACAGCCTTGAGGCCGGTCGACATCGGCTCGTGAACCGACTTGCGCGGGATGATGCCAGGCGCCTTGACGTCGACGCGGCGGCGTTCCTTGGCCTTGATCGGGCCCTTGCCGTCGATCGGATTGCCGAGAGCGTCGACGACGCGGCCGAGCAGTTCCGGACCGACAGGAACATCAACGATGGCGCCGGTACGCTTGACGACATCGCCTTCCTTGATGTCGCGGTCGGCACCGAAGATAACGACGCCGACATTGTCGCTTTCAAGGTTCAGCGCCATGCCGCGAATGCCACCGGGGAATTCGACCATTTCACCGGCCTGAACATTGTCCAGACCATAGACGCGGGCGATACCGTCGCCAACGGACAGAACCTGACCGACCTCGGAGACCTCAGCCTCCTTGCCGAAGTTCTTGATTTGCTCTTTCAGGATAGCGGAAATTTCCGCGGCGCGGATGTCCATCAGCCGACCTCTTTCAGTGCAAGCTTGAGAGAAGAAAGTTTAGTGCGAAGGGACGTGTCGATCTGACGCGAACCCATCTTGACGATAAGACCGCCGAGGATCGACGGATCGACGGTGACATTGATCGTCACGTCCTTGCCGGCCACGCCCTTCAGCGTTGCCTTCAATTCGTTCTGCTGCGCGGCACTCAGTTCGTGCGCGGAGATGACATCGGCGGAGACTTCGCCGCGATGCTCGGCAGCAACCTTGCGGAAAGCGGCAATGATGCCCGGCAGGGCGAAGAGGCGGCGGTTCCGCGCGACGACGCGCAGGAAATTTCCGACCAGACCCTTGATGCCCGCCTTGTCGGCGAGAGAGCCGATGGCGTGAAGCTGATCTTCCGAGGAAAATACCGGACTGGAGATCAGTCGCTTGAGGTCTTCGCTTCCGCTCAGAAGCGCCTCGAAACGGTCAAGATCTTTTTCCACAGCTGCAACGGATTTCGCGTCGAGCGCGAGCTCGAAAAGAGATCCGGCGTAACGCTGTGCGACACCTGAAATGAGCGAAGACGTTTCAGCCACGAACAACCTGCTCTCTACGTTGAAACCATCCTTTTGGGGTCCAATCTTGCTCAGGACGCCAAGCCGATGATTTTATTGAATGTTTCCGGAAAACCACTGACGCGCGAGCACATCAACACCGAAATGTGATTGCCGTCTAGCATAGACGAACAGGACTCGCAACACGCGAATCCGGCACTTTTGTGTAAGATTTGCCGCCTTTCGCGGTCAAAAAAGTCGCATCTGCTCAGGCAATGCTGCTTTCCGTTACATGAGCTGCACGCGTGACGTGCAAAACCGCCCGCTTCCGGTCAGGAAATGAAGCCGAATGCGTAGAGCAGAGGTCCCGCTGCCAGCACGAATTCGACAAGCGCCGCCAGGCTGCCATAGAAGCGCCCGCCGCTCGGTCCGCCCTTGCGTCCGCCGGCATCCGACATCATCGAAATAAAGCGCCCGAACAGCGCAAATCCCCATACCGCCCCCAGCACGACCCAGAGGAATGGCTGGGCAAAGATGAGGCACCCGAACCCCACGCCAAGATAGGGGCCGGCAAGCGTCGCGCGGATGGAACCGTAGCCTTCGGGACGGCCATTGATCGGCTGGAGGCGCAAGAGCTTCAGGGTTATGCCGGGCGCAAAAAGCATGACAAGACCGGCCAGCGCCGTCACGGCCGCAGAGCCCCAGGCAAGCCATTCTCCGGTCGTGGCAGGAAGATAGAATTCCATCGCATTTCCCCTTTCGGCACCCTCGTCGCTTCAGGCCATATAGCGGAATTTGGCACCACGTTCCATCCTGTGTAGCCTGTTCGGATTCTGGCAATGCCGCGCCGAAAATAGTGGCTTTGGGGAACCGGAGCGGAGCGTACTTGAAGTACGTGGGCACCGGAAGCGCACAAAGATGCTATTTGCAGGGTGGCAGAGCCTGAATATCAACAGCCTACAGGAAGCTTTGCGGATCTATATCCACCTGCACCCTGATGGAGCCCTTTTCCTTCGGTCCGTTGGCGAGCAAGGCGCGGATAAACCCCTGAATATCGGCGCGTTTTGTCCCATGCACCAGAATGCGGAAGCGGTGGCGTCCGCGCATCAGCGCCAGCGGCGCTTCGGCAGGCCCGAGCACGGAAATCTCACGCGAGGAAGGTGCGGCGCGGCGTAGCGCCCGCGCATGATTTTCAGCGTCCGGGCGATTGTCGGCGGAGATGATCAGGGCCGCAAGCCGCCCGAAAGGCGGTAGCGCGCTGCGCTCGCGTTCCTCTATCTCGCGGGCATAGAATGCATCGGCGTCGCCGCTGACGATTGCCCGCATCACCGGATGATCGGGCTGGTAGGTCTGGAGCAGCCCGAGACTCTTGCGGCCGGTTCGCCCCGCGCGTCCCGTCACCTGATTGAGCAGCTGAAAGGTGCGTTCAGCCGCGCGCGGATCTCCATTGGCAAGCCCCAGATCGGCATCCACGACGCCCACCAGCGTCATGTTGGGAAAATTGTGCCCCTTGGCGACAAGCTGCGTGCCGATGACGATATCCGCTTCGCCTTTTGCGATAGCGTCGAGTTCCAGCCGCAGCCGCTTCACGCCGCCCGCCATATCAGACGAAAGAACTATGATTCGCGCCTTATCGAAGGTCGCCGCCACTTCCTCGGCGATGCGCTCCACGCCGGGGCCGCAGGCGACCAGATGATCGAGCGTGCCGCATTCGGGACAGGCTTCCGGCACAGGCTCGTGATAGCCGCACTGATGGCACATGAGCTGCCCGCGAAAGCGGTGCTCCACCAGCCAGCTTGAACATTGGGGACACTGGAAGCGATGGCCGCAGACGCGACACAGCGTCAGGGGCGCATAGCCGCGCCGGTTGAGGAACAGAAGCGCCTGTTCGCCGCGTTCCACCGTCTTGCCGACAGCTTCGGTCAATGCGGGCGACAGAAACCGGCCCGGCGGCGGCGGCGAACGCCGCATGTCGATGGTCTTCAGATCGGGAAGCGCGGCTTCCGCATAGCGTCCGTAAAGCTTGATTCGCTTGTAACGCCCCTGCTCCGCATTGACCTGGCTTTCGATGGACGGTGTGGCCGATGCCAGCACCACCGGAAAGCCGCTGATATGGCCGCGCACCACCGCCATGTCGCGCGCATTGTAGAAAACCCGGTCTTCCTGTTTGTAAGCCGGGTCATGTTCTTCGTCGACGACGATCAGCCCCAGTTCCTTGAACGGCAGGAAAAGCGCCGACCGCGCCCCTGCCACGACCCGCACCGTGCCTTCCGCTATCTGCCGCCAGACCCGCTCGCGGGTGCGCGGCGCAAGATCGGAATGCCATTCGGCGGGCTTTGCCCCGAACCGGTCATGGAACCGGTCGAGAAACTGCTGCGTCAGCGCGATTTCGGGCAGGAGAATCAGCACCTGCCTGCCCTGCTCGATCGCCTTGGCGACCGCTTCGAAGTAAACTTCCGTTTTTCCCGAGCCGGTCACGCCGTCGAGCAGCGAAACCGAAAAACCGCCGGCTTCGACCGCTTCCGACAGCATTTCGGCTGCGGCCTGCTGGTCTTCCGAAAGCGTGGCCCGCGCATAGTCGATATCGGGCCTTGCCACCACGGCTGGCGGCGGCAGCATGACTTCCTCGAAAACGCCTTGCGCCTTCAGACCGTCGACGACCGTCATCGAGACGCCCGCCGCATGGGCAAGGCCGGATCTGGTCCAGGCAAGCCCGTCGCGGGCAAGCTCCATCACCCGCGCCCGGGCGTCCGTCATGCGTTCCGGCTCACCGCCGCGATAGCGTAGCCCCGGCACCGATGGCTCGGGATCAAAGGCGGCAGGCACGCGCAGGACCATGCGCGCCACCATGCCGGGCGGCGACAGCGTGTAGTCGGCTGCCCAGCGCATGAAACGCAGCATATCGCCGCCAACCGGCGGACAATCGAAAACCTCCGAAATTTCCCGCAATTTTCTGGCATCGACCGCATCAGTTTCGCCCTCGCAGACGATTCCCGCCACCTCACGAGGTCCAAGCGGCACGCGCACGATCGATCCGGGCTGGACGTTCATGCCCGGCGGAACCATATAAGAATAAGGCCGCTCCGCGGGCATGGGCACAAGCACGGGAACTACCCGTGGCGCGAGCTCCGGAAACAGACTGGAAATATCGTGCGAATCTTTCGACATGATCGCGTGACCTTGGCGCGGCTTTGCGCTAAAGAAAAGCCACCTTCCAGGAATTAAATGGTTTTAGATTCCTCAAATCCACCCGCGCTCATTATGGAGGAACGCTGTTATGAAGTTTTTCGTGGACACTGCGGACGTCAAGGAAATCCGCGAGCTCAACGACCTCGGTCTGCTCGATGGCGTGACCACCAATCCATCCCTGATCGCAAAGTCGGGCCGCGACATCCTCGAAGTCACCAAGGAAATCTGCGGCATCGTCCAGGGCCCGGTTTCAGCCGAAGTCACCGCCACCGACTATGACGGCATGATCAAGGAAGCAGCCGTTCTGGCCAAGATTGCCGACAATATCTGCATCAAGCTGCCGCTGACGCTCGACGGCCTCAAGGCCTGCAAGAAGCTGACGTCGGAAGGTCACAAGACCAATGTGACGCTGTGCTTCTCGGCAAATCAGGCATTGCTCGCCGCAAAGGCGGGCGCGACCTACATCTCGCCCTTCATCGGCCGCATCGACGACATGGGCATCAATGGCATGGAACTGATCGCCGAAATCCGCACGATCTATGACAACTACGATTTCCGCACGGAAATCCTTGCTGCCTCGATCCGCACGGTCAACCATGTCAAGGAAGCAGCGCTCATCGGCGCTGACGTCGCGACCGTCCCGCCGGCAACGCTGAAGGCGCTCGTCAAGCATCCGCTGACCGACAAGGGCCTCGAAGCCTTCCTCGCCGACTGGGCGAAGACCGGCCAGAAGATCGTCTGATCGGCGATTTGCACAACTGTGTGAAAGCGGGCCATCGGCCCGCTTTTTTCATTCCAGCACGGTTTCCCCGTCCTGCTTGCTTACCCGGATCGGCCGCGCGCCGCATTGCTCGGCAATGGCGCTTGCAAGGATGGCGGAATGGGTCACCACCCATATCTGGCTGCTCTCGGATGCCTTGGCAATCATGCGGGCAAGCGAAGGAAGCATGTCGGGATGCAGGCTCGCCTCCGGCTCATTGAGCGCGATCAGCGGCGGCAGGCGATAGGAAAGCAGCGCCCCGGCGAGCGCCAGCAGGCGGATTTGCCCGTCCGATAGTTCTCCGGGCCGGAATATTCGTTGCGGAAAGGCGGGAAAGTTCAGGCCGAAACTGGCTGTTTCGCCTGGTTCCGGAACATCCAACGCCGCTCCCTCCAGAGCCTCGCCTATCAGCCGGTCGAGATCGACCGTATCCTGACGAATATGGGCGAGCGTCGCGAAAACCGCAGCAAGATTGCCGCCATCCTCATCGAGCATGGCGGCGGTCGCGGCAATAGCAGGCTGACGCGTCGGCGCATCCCGGTCGCTTCTGAAGCCATGATAAAAGCGCCAGCTTCGCATCTGCGCGGCAAGATCGCCGATCTCGGGATAGTGACCGGACTGCCCAAGCACCGCCAGCGCGCTTTCCGAACTCAGCAGGCGTGACGGATGCTCCATGCGCCGCCCCTCGCCGTCGCGCGCAAAAACGGCGGGACCGCGCCGGTCCATCAGATCGACCGGACGGCGCCCCGTATCGAGGCTGAGCGTCTCTTCCTTGATCTGTGGTTCAAAACGAAAGGCGCCCGAAACCGGCGGCGGCAATCCCGCCTCGACACTATAGGCAAGTCGCGATGCCAGCCTTTCATCCTCGAAATGGGCTTCCAGAATGATGCGCGCCGGTTCGCTCTTGCGGCGGCTCCCGCCCCACATGGCCGATTGCATTCCGCCTTCACGCACGATTTCCGTTGAAAAATTACCCACGGCGGCAGCCTTCACCAGTTGCAGGGCGCGATAGAGATTGGATTTTCCGGCACCATTTTCGCCGACAAAAACCGTTACCTGCCCGAGATCGAAGCGGACGGAGCGCAAGGAACGATAGCCTTTGGCGGAAAATGAGACGAGACGCATGGTTTGATCAGCCCATCAATGAAAAGGCGGTGTGAAATCCACACCGCCTTTATAGCCGACCGTCATTTTGAGGCCAGCTTATTCCCACTTCATCTCGCCCTTGATCACCTTTGCGCCGAGCTCCAGGCTGCTTTCGCCGCCGAGACCCGGATAGCGCTTCTTCATCGCAGCAATCAGTTCGCCGCTATCCTTTGCTTTTGCTGCTTCCTCATCGAAAGCCGCGATATAATCGCGCGTGAACCTGATCGCCGAAACATCCGTTGGTGAACCGGGGGCCATGTGCGCCGGAACGACAATGGCAGGATTGCGCGCAGCGATGGCATCAAGATTTCTGATCCATGCCTCGCGCTGGGCCAGATCGGGCGTATCGGCAAGCCACACGTGTTGGCCCGCCGTTATCAGAACGCCGCCGAAAACCGCCTTCAGCGAAGGCACCCAGAGGTAACGCCTGTTCTTCATGCCTTCGGCGGGAACGATTTCGATCTCATTGCCCTCAAGCTTGAGCGTCTTCACATCAGAAGCTTCGGGTATCACGACATCCGACAGTGTCTGCGGGCCGTTGTCCTTGAGCTGCGGCCCCCAGACTTTCAGCTTGTTATCGATATTGCCTTTGATCGCCTCGACCGTTTCCGGCGCCGCGATGATGCGCGCATCGGGGAAAGCGGCTTTGATCGGGCCAAGGCTGAAATAGTAATCCGGGTCGCTCTGGCTGACATAGATCGTGGTCAGTTTCTTGCCCGTTTCGCTGATCTTTTCGGCGACCGCCTTGCCGTCCGAAAGCGTGAAGCCGCCATCGAGCAGGATCGCCTCCTTGTCTCCGGTCAAAAGGACAGGCGTGCGCAGAAAGCCGTTCTCATCCGCCTGAAAATACTGCCATTGCAACGGTGCCGTATTTTCCTGCGCTGTCGCGTGGCCCATAACTGCCAACCCGGCCAAAACCGCAAGACCTATCACCTTGGAAAACCGCTTCATCCAACTACTCCTGTACTGACTGGTTTGAGCCAGCGGGCGCATCATGCGCTCGCAGGAGCATTGAGGTTGCCAATCACGTCATGAAAAACAAGGAGACACATCAATGTTGGCAAGGCACAGCAATGTTACCTTGCTGATTTCACTGCAGTTTTTGCGATACGTAAAAACAAAAAAAGCGGCGCCTTGCGGCACCGCCTTTCAATGCCGGATCAAGACCCGATCAAAGCTTCGACAATTTTTGCGCAAGAGCGAGGAAGACCTGTTCGGCCAGTTCTTCCGCGGCGCGCTTGCGCGCATCGCGCTCGGCGCGCAGGTTCGCAAATTCCTGACGCGGGCGGTCGAAGGAAGCGCCCACCGTGCGAGTGCCGGCGGCAAGCGGCTTGCCGTCCTTGTCACGCAGCACAAAATTCGACGTAGCCTTGACAATACCGGACGATGGACGGCCAGTGCGGTCCGTCCGGTCGCCAATGTCCACGCTCACCGCCGCAAGCGTATAGCTGCTCAGGCCAAGGCCAAGCCGATAGGTCGGATTGGCCGGCTCGCCGGCACCGCCGCCGAGCAGGAAGATCAGGCGATTGCGGACCTGCTGCTGGAACACATCGCCAGCCGGATCGATCGCCACCGAAGCAAGCTTGGTGCGCATGTCCGGCGTCACGCTGCCGCCTATCGCCCCGCCTGCGCCGGACGAATAAAGCGGCTGCACCGTGCATCCAGCCATCAGAACCGCAGCCCCCAATGCGAAAAACGCAACGCGGAAGGCTTTGATTGCGGAGAAAAAGCGGTCAGGCAACGACATTGACGATCCTTTGCGGCACCACGATAACCTTCTTCGGCGAGCCTCCATTGAGCGCAGCCTTGACGAAGTCAAGTTCGAGCACCGCCTGCTGGATGCTAGATTGATCAGCGTCGCGGGCGATTGTCAAATCCCCACGCTTCTTGCCGTTGATCTGAACCGGCAGAACGACCTCGTTTTCCACCACCAAAGCCGGATCGAAGATCGGCCAGGCGCTGCGGGCAACCAGCGTTTCGCGGCCGGCAATCTTGCCGCCCAGCACCGAGAGGCACTGTTCGGCCAGATGCGGCATCATCGGCGCCAGCATCAGGATGAGCTTTTCCGTGGCGTCACGGACGGCGCTCTTCAACGCGTCATCCGCATTGCCAGCGGCAACCTGCTGCAAGGGTCCTGCCACCGTGTTGACCAGCTCGTAAAGACGGGCAACGCCACGGTTGAAGGCGAGCTTCTCGATATCGTCGCCGACAGCCTTGACCGCCTTGTGCGCGGCCTTGGAAACGACGAGGGCTTCGCCCTGCGTCCCGGTCTTGGGCGCAACGTCCTTCAGCGCGTCCGCAGCCTCCGAGATCAGACGCCACACGCGCTGCACGAAGCGATGAGCGCCTTCGGCACCGGCTTCCGTCCAGATCACGTCCCGCTCGGGCGGCGAATCGGACAGCATGAACCAGCGCGCCGTGTCGGCACCGTAGGAAGCAATGATGTCATCCGGATCGACAACGTTCTTCTTCGACTTCGACATCTTCTCGATGGAACCGATTTCCACCGGCTCGCCCGTCGAAAGCAGGGTCGCCACGCGCTTGCCATCGCTTTCCTCAATGCGAATGTCGGCAGGCGCCACCCACTGGCCATTGGCCTTGTAGGTTTCATGCACGACCATGCCCTGCGTGAACAGGCCCTTGAACGGCTCGTCGATGCCGACATGACCGGCGACCTTCATCGCGCGGGTGAAGAACCGCGAATAGAGCAGATGCAGGATCGCGTGTTCGATGCCGCCGATATACTGGTCGACCGGCAGCCAGCGATCGGCAGCCTTGCGATCCGTGGGCTCATTTTCCCACGGGGCGGTGAAGCGCGCATAGTACCAGGACGAATCGACGAACGTGTCCATCGTATCGGTCTCGCGGCGTGCATCGCCGCCGCATTTCGGGCACTTCACATGACGCCATGTCGCATGACGGTCGAGCGGATTACCCGGACGGTCGAACTCGACATCATCGGGCAGCTTGACCGGCAGGTCGGCGCGCGGCACAGGATTGACGCCGCAAGCCTCGCAATGGATCATCGGGATCGGGCAGCCCCAATAGCGCTGGCGGGAAATGCCCCAGTCGCGCAGGCGGAACTGAACCTTGCGCGCTGCCTGCGGATGATTGCCGAGCGTGGTCTTTTCCAGACGATTGGCGACCTCATTGAAGGCTGCTTCCGGCGTCATGCCGTCGAGGAAGCGCGAATTGATCATCACGCCGTCATCCGTATAGGCCGTGTCGCCAATGCTGAACGTCGCCGCATCCTCGCCCTTCGGCAGAACGACAGGCGTAACCTTCAGCTTGTACTTGTTGGCGAAATCCAGGTCGCGCTGATCGTGCGCCGGACAGCCGAACACAGCGCCCGTGCCATATTCCATCAGGACGAAATTGGCGACATAGACCGGCAGTTCCCAGTTCTCGTCGAACGGGTGCCTTACCTTCACGCCGGTATCGAAGCCCTTCTTCTCGGCTGTTTCCAGCGCCGCCAGCGAGGTGCCATGATGGTGGCATTCATCGATGAAGCCCGCAAGCGCAGCATTGCCTTCGGCCAGCTTCTTCGCCAGAGGGTGATCGGCGGAAATCGCAACGAAAGCTGCACCGAACAGCGTATCCGGGCGGGTCGTATAGACTTCAACTTCGGAGAAACCTTCCGGCGCGGTCTTGCCGTCGAGCGCGAAGCGAACCTGCAAGCCTTCCGACTTGCCGATCCAGTTGCGCTGCATCAGGCGGACCTTTTCCGGCCACTGGTCCAGCGTATCGAGACCGGCCAGCAATTCCTCGCTGAAATCGGTGATCTTGAAGAACCATTGCGTCAGTTCGCGCTGTTCGACCAGCGCACCCGAACGCCAGCCGCGACCGTCCACCACCTGCTCATTGGCAAGCACGGTGTTGTCGACAGGGTCCCAGTTGACCTTGGAGGTCTTGCGCGTCACCAGACCCTTTTCAAAAAGGTCGATGAACAGCATCTGCTGGCGATGATAATATTCCACGTCGCAGGTCGCGAACTCGCGCGACCAGTCGAGCGAAAGCCCCATCGATTTCAGCTGGCTGCGCATGGTGGCAATGTTCTGATAGGTCCATTCCTTCGGATGAACCTTGTTCTGCATTGCAGCATTTTCCGCAGGCATGCCGAACGCGTCCCATCCCATCGGATGAAGCACGTTGAAACCTTTGGCGCGCTTGTAACGGGCAACAACATCACCCATCGCATAGTTGCGTACATGGCCCATATGGATGCGCCCCGACGGATAGGGGAACATCTCGAGCACATAATATTTCTCGCGGCTGTCGCCATTGTCGGTTTCGAAGGTCCGGTCTTCTTCCCAGACTTTCTGCCAATGAGCTTCCGCCACGCGCGGATTATAACGTTCGGCTGCCATGACCGTATTTACTCGTACGAAGGTGATGCAATAAGGAGAGTCGATATTTAATGGCGACCTTCACCACGTATTGGCGAAAGCGTCAACCTTTTGCGGATGAAAAGCCTGAAAGCGAGAGTTTCATGTCAGATATCGTAGCGAACCTGAACACGGTCAAGGCCGCAATCGCCAATGCCGAAAAGGAAGCACAGCGCGATAAAGGCTCCGTTACGCTTGTCGCGGTGTCGAAGACTTTCGACGCGGATGCCATCCGCCCGGCCCTTGATGCAGGCCAGCGCGTCTTCGGCGAAAACCGCGTGCAGGAAGCGCAAGGCAAATGGCCGCAGTTGCGCGAGAATTATTCCGGCATCGAGCTGCATCTCATCGGCCCGCTGCAATCCAACAAAGCCGCCGATGCCGTCGCCCTTTTCGATGTCATCGAAACCGTCGACCGCGAAAAGATCGCCGCCGCCCTGGCCGCTGAAATCAAGAAGCAGGATAAGACGCCGAAGCTCTATGTTCAGGTGAACACCGGGCTGGAAGAACAGAAGGCCGGCATTGCGCCCAGGGAAGCCGTTGCCTTTGTGGAGCGCTGCCGCAAGGAACATGGCCTCGCAATCGAGGGTCTGATGTGCATCCCGCCTGCGGAGGAGAATCCCGGTCCGCATTTCGCGCTTCTGGAAAAGCTCGCCCGCGAGGCGCAGGTCGAAAAGCTTTCGATGGGCATGTCGGGCGATTATGAAACCGCCATCAGCTTCGGCGCGACGTCCGTGCGGGTCGGCTCGGCCATCTTCGGCGGGCGGAGCTATACCAACCCCGCCTGATTCCTATGCTCAGCACCTATATTAGTGCAGGACGATCTCGCCCTGCACATTCCTCCAGTCCGAGGGGCCGAGCAGCCGGAAATGCGTATAGCTGACCGAATGCAGCGGCCCGTCGATTTCCCGATTCCAGAATTCGATGAAATGATTGAGCACCGGAAAATCGGGCGCAAGATCATAATCCTGCCAGACGAATAGCTGAAGCAGATGCGGATGATCGGGCAGGTGATAGAAAACTTTCGCCGTCGTCAGGCCATAACCGGCGAGTTGGAGTTCAAAGGCGGACTTTGCGTTCAAAGCGGACGTCGTCATGGCGATTTCCCCTTTTTGTGAAGAGCCTTATTGCAAGGCTCCTGATTAGAAGATAATCACTCCAAATGGTTTTTAAACTGTAAAAACAATACATTAGCAACAGTCCGCAATGAGTGCTGCCAGTCGCCCTTCCCGGCGATGCGTCATTGTGGATCATGGACGCGCCGATTGTCTAATTTACCTTGCCCGCAATGGAAGGTAGACAGGGCACCCGAGGGTCCTGCTTTCACGGCGGGCCGTCTCATCCGGCGGGAGGTGCCGGGCAGTTTTGGGTGCATTATGCGAGCGGGATGGCTGTCTGGTTCGCGGAATGCTGAAGGAGGAAATCATGTCGGAAAAGCTTTACCCGGTTCTTGCCGAGGCAAAGAGAAACACGCTCATCGACAACGCAACCTATCTCGAATGGTATCAGGAGAGCGTGAGCGATCCGGACGGCTTCTGGGCAAAGCACGGACGGCGCATCGACTGGTTCAAGCCCTTCACCAAGGTCAAGAACACCAGCTTCGAGGGCGACGTCTCCATCAAGTGGTATGAGGACGGCGTCACCAACATTTCCTATAACTGCATCGACCGCCACCTCAAGAGCCGCGGCGATCAGGTCGCCATCATCTGGGAAGGCGATAATCCCTATATCGACAAGAAGATCACCTATCGCGAGCTTCACGAAAACGTCTGCCGCCTGGCCAATGTGCTGAAGAAGCACGGCGTCAAGAAGGGCGACCGCGTCACCATCTACCTGCCGATGATCCCGGAAGCGGCCTATGCGATGCTGGCCTGTGCGCGCATCGGCGCGGTGCACTCGGTCGTCTTCGCCGGTTTCTCGCCGGAGGCGCTTGCCGGCCGTATCGTCGACTGTGAATCCACCTTCGTCATCACCGCCGATGAAGGCGTGCGCGGCGGCAAGCCGGTGCCGCTGAAGGAAAACACCGATACCGCCATCGACATCGCCGCCAAGCAGTATGTGATGGTCAACAAGGTTCTCACCGTGCGCCGCACCGGGGGCAAGGTGAGCTGGGGACCGGGCCGTGATCTCTGGTACCATCAGGAAGTCGCAAGCGTCGAACCGACCTGCGACCCGGAACCTATGAATGCGGAAGACCCGCTCTTCATCCTCTACACGTCCGGCTCCACCGGCAAGCCGAAGGGCGTACTGCACACCACGGCCGGCTATCTCGTCTATGCATCGATGACACATCAATATGTCTTCGACTATCACGACGGCGACATCTACTGGTGCACGGCGGATGTGGGCTGGGTGACGGGCCATTCCTATATCGTCTACGGTCCGCTTGCCAACGGCGCGACGACGCTCATGTTCGAAGGCGTGCCCAACTTCCCCGATCAGGGACGTTTCTGGGAAGTCATCGACAAGCATCACGTCAACATCTTCTATACCGCGCCGACGGCCATCCGCGCCCTGATGGGCGCCGGCGATGAATTCGTCACCCGTTCGTCGCGCTCGACGCTACGCCTGCTCGGCTCGGTCGGCGAGCCGATCAACCCGGAAGCCTGGGAATGGTATTACAACGTGGTTGGCGACCAGCGCTCCCCGATTGTGGATACGTGGTGGCAGACGGAAACCGGCGGCATTCTCATCACCCCGCTGCCAGGCGCAACGGACCTGAAGCCCGGCTCGGCAACGCGTCCGTTCTTCGGCATCAAGCCGCAACTGGTCGATAATGAGGGCGCGGTCGTCGAGGGTGCTGCAGACGGCAACCTCTGCATCATCGATTCATGGCCGGGCCAGATGCGCACGCTTTACGGCGACCACAAGCGCTTCATCGATGCCTACTTCTCGACCTATAAGGGCAAGTACTTCACCGGCGACGGCTGCCGTCGCGACGAGGACGGTTACTACTGGATCACCGGCCGCGTCGATGACGTCTTGAACATTTCCGGTCACCGTCTCGGCACGGCGGAAATCGAATCGGCGCTCGTCTCGCATCACTCGGTTTCGGAAGCCGCCGTCGTGGGCTATCCGCATCCGATCAAGGGACAGGGCATCTACTGCTATGTCACGCTGATGACCGGCGAGACCGTCCATGACGAAGACGCCCTGCGCAAGGAGTTGACCCAGCACGTGCGCAAGGAAATCGGCCCCATCGCGACACCAGACAAGATCCAGTTCGCGCCGGGCCTGCCGAAAACCCGCTCGGGCAAGATCATGCGCCGTATCCTGCGCAAGATCGCCGAAGACGAATTCAGCGCACTGGGCGACACCTCGACGCTGGCCGATCCGGGCGTCGTGGACGACCTGATCGAAAATCGCCAGAACAAGAAATGACAGAAAGCCCCGGGAAACCGGGGCTTAGAGTCTGACCGAAAAAAAGTTGGGTGATTTCAGTTAGTTGTGATTCAAATGTGGTTTACGAAGCCACACTGGCGATCGCGATGGCTTGGACTGAAATCACACGCAAACAACATACCCGAAGCGGTCAACGTTATGCAAGCGATCTTAGTGATACGGAGTGGGCGCTGATTGCCCCTATTTACCAGCGCCAAGACACATTGGCCGTCTTCCTCAGGAATCACAATTATGGGTATGGGGGAGGCTTGCTTTTCTCCAGAGCTTTAAGTGATGATCAATTGTCGAGTCATTGCTGGGACTAATTTATGTATTTCTGCTTTGTAGACGAGAGCGGTACGGCGCCATCCAAACCCAACCTAAACAAGCCATACTTCACATTAGGCGCGGTGATTATAAACTGCGCCGACTGGCCAATTCTTCACAAGAATGTACACGGCTTTCGTGTTCAAAACAAAATTCACGGCGAGTTAAAATGGCGATATTTTTCGCCACATAACTCCGACAAAGGAAATCCACTACTTGGCAAGGATGCGGGGGAAAGGAAAGCCTTAAGCAGACAGTTCAACCAGCTGCTTTGCAAAGCACCAATTACAATCATCGCTTCCATAACTGATGTTGACGCAGCATTCCAATACAACAGCGTAAACGGACAACAAGACCTTTATCACTTCGCTTACAAGCCGATTACTGAAAGGTTTCAGTACTTCCTTCAGGAAAAGAAAGATCTTGGAATCGTTGTCGCTGACCACAGGAGCCACGACAATGACCGCATGTTTCGCGCTCATCACCAAACCCTTGTAGGGTCAAATGGCAAAACGATCTCTAAATACGACCGTTTGATAGAGGGTCTTTTCTTGCAAGACTCATGCATGTCCATTGGCATTCAAGTTGCAGATTATGTGGCAGGAGCAATCCATCGTGCTTATGCGGTGGGAGACGGCGAGTATGCCGCACAATTGAAGAAAAAGATAAGAAATCGCGACGGGAAGTTTGTGGGATACGGGTTGATCCACCACCCCAACGGTACATTTGATCCCAAGAAGGCCACAAAAAAAGACGCCGGGTGAGGCCGTAGCCTCAGCGCCTATGAATGTCAGGCTCCCGAGCGTGATTTATATATAGCACACAGGAATCCTGATTTCCAGAAATTCAGAAAGTTTCTATCCAAAAATCGAATTTTTTTATCCTAATGGCATATCATTTAGAGCCAAACCCCGCTTCGGCGGGTTTTTTCATTACTGAGCCTCGGTTTGCGCCGGGACTTTTTAGCAACACCGCCTGAGAAGGCAGGCAAAAGCGCAAAAGAGCGCGATTTGCAGGCCAGCAGGGCGGCAATATCCCAAACTTTTCAGAAGTCGATCGACCTACCCTTGATCTCCCAATCGCCGAAGCGTGCAGGGTCTTTCCCGCCGCGACCGCCGATCTCGCGGGGCGCTTCGTTTGCCTTTTCGGCCGCGCGGCGCGCTTCGGCTTCCTTCAAGGCGCGCTGAGCCGCAGGCGGCAGGTCTTCGAACGTGCGCTTGTCCACGTTTTCCGGGCTTTCGGTTGCGTCGGTTTTCTCGCTCATCGGTCACGTTCCTGTTGGCTGCGTCAGCTCCCATTATTGAAGCGAAGCCTGTTCATACCCATCATATAGGCAGAAAGGCTTGCCGTGCAAAACCCTTGCGAGGGCGCACGGCTCAAGATTTGGAGACCGCCACGGATGAATATGACGAAAACTGCCATGCTGATCGCCCTCATGACGGTCATGTTCATGAGCATCGGCTATTTGCTGGGCGGCGGGGGCGGCATGATGATCGCGCTTGTGATCGCCGTCGCCATGAACCTGTTCGGTTACTGGAATTCCGACAAAATGGTGCTGCGCATGTACAATGCGCAGGAAGTGGATGAGCGCAGCGCACCCGACTATTACCGCATGGTGAGCGGCCTTGCCGCCAATGCGGGCCTTCCCATGCCGAAGGTCTACATCATTCATGAGGACCAGCCCAATGCCTTCGCCACGGGTCGCAACCCCGAAAACGCCGCCGTTGCCGCGACGACCGGCCTCCTCAACCGGCTTTCACCGGAAGAAGTAGCGGGCGCGATGGCGCATGAGCTGGCGCACGTGCAAAACCGCGACACGCTGACCATGACCATCGTCGCAACGCTTGCCGGTGCCATATCCATGCTCGGCAATTTCGCCTTCTTCCTGGGCGGTAACCGTGAAAACGGCAACGGCATCATGGGCGTCGTCGGCACGATCCTTGCCATGATCGTCGCGCCCTTCGCCGCCATGATCGTGCAGATGGCGGTGAGCCGCACCCGCGAATATGCCGCCGACAGGCGCGGCGCGGAAATCTGCGGCAATCCGCTGTGGCTCTCCTCGGCGCTGGGCAAGATTGCACGCAGCGCCAAAATCATCCCGAACGAGGAAGCCGAACACAATCCGGCAACCGCGCATATGTTCATCATCAATCCACTGAGCGGGCGCGGCGCGGACAATCTTTTCTCGACCCACCCGGATACCGACAATCGCATTGCCGCCCTTGAACAGATGGCTGCTGAAATGGGCATCCGCTCTGGCGGAATGGCACCGCGTGCCGCTGCCCCTTCCCAAAGCACCGGTCCATGGGGTAATGCAGGCGGAGATAACGGTGACGATCCCGGTTATCGGGGATATCGTGGACCGTGGTCTTGAAAATCATCTAATAAAAGCAGAACAGCGTGAACGATAAAAAACCCGCGCCGAAGCGTGGAAATAAGAAGCCGCAAACCAACAACAGCGCCGCAGACCTGCGCCCCGGTCTGGCGGCGCGTTTGTGTGCGGCACGCCTTCTGGGCGCGGTGATCGAAAAGAACACTTCGCTCGACGGCCTGACCGACAATACCAACGGTCATCCGCAATATCTGGCGCTGGAGCCGCGCGACCGTGCGCTGGTTCGCGCCATTCTGGGTTCTGCGCTGCGCAATCGCGGCAGCATCGAGCGCGCCATCAACAAGCGGCTCGACCGGCCCTTGCCGGAAAATGCGGTGGCGTTGAAGCATCTTCTGCATGTCGCCATCGCGCAGATTTTCTATCTCGACCTGCCCGACCATTCGGCGGTCGATCTGGCAGTGGAAGCGGCGAACAATGACCCGCGCAACCGCAAATATGCCGGTCTTGTCAATGCGCTGCTGCGCAGGCTGTCGCGCAACAAGGAACGCGCACTCGCCCACACGCTTGAACCGGAAACCAACGTGCCGGAGTGGTTTGCTAAAAGCATCACCGACGCCTATGGCGCTGAAAAGGCCGCGACCATTCTCGCGATGCACGCCTATGAGCCGCCGATCGATTTCACGGTGAAGGGCGATGCGAAGGCATGGGCCGAAAAGCTGGGTGGCGTGGCGCTGCCCAACGGTTCGGTGCGCCTGCAAACGGTCGAAGGCAATCTCACCGACCTGCCCGGCTTTGCCGAAGGCGACTGGTGGGTGCAGGATGTGGCGGCAAGCCTGCCTGCCCGCCTGATGGGCGATATCAAGGGCAAACGGGTTGCAGACCTCTGCGCCGCGCCGGGCGGCAAGACGGCGCAGCTTGTGCTTCAAGGCGCGGATGTGACCGCGCTCGACCTTTCCGAAAACAGACTCAAGCGGCTTAACGGCAATCTGGAACGTCTCGGTTTCAAGGCGAAGACCGTCGCCACCAATCTGATGGATTTCCAGCCGGACGAACTGTTTGACGCCGTGCTTCTGGATGCGCCCTGCTCCTCCACCGGTACGGTGCGCCGTCACCCGGACGTGCCGTGGACCAAGACGCCGCAGGACATTGCAAAGCTTGCCGAACTTCAGGGCAAGCTTCTGGCGCACGCGGCCACTCTGGTCAAACCCGGCGGTGTGATCGTCTTTTCCAATTGCTCGCTCCACCCGCTTGAAGGCGAGGAAATGGCGCGCAAGGCGGCAGAAAATCCGCTGCTGGAACCCTATCCGATCACAGAGCGGAATTGTCCCGGCCTGAACGGGCTTGTGACGTCAGAAGGCTTTTTGCGGTCCACTCCGGCAGACCTGCCGCCCGACCGTTTCGACGGCAATCCGCACATGGCTGGCATGGACGGCTTCTTCGCCGCTCGCTTCAGGCGCGTATAAAACCGCTAAACAAGTGTTTTCACATACCGGGCGCATTTCCGTCCAGTATGGTTAACACTCGATTCACCATTCTATAGAATTCTATAAAGGCACGAATCCGAAAGACGTGCCCTGCAAAGGATCAGGCCGAACATTGGCCGCAGGATAATGACAAACGATACGGAGAAAGACCGGGTGGCAGTCGCTCTCAGCGAAACCCCGCACCTGTGGGGACTGGCCGTTGCACAGGCGTGGCGCAAGTTCAGCCGCCGCCTTCGCATGGGGCCGCTTTATCGCTGGCGCTTCACCGGCTTTACCCCCGACCGTATCCTGATCGCACCGCCCGACCTGCGCGTCGCTGACCCGCAACTGGCGCAGGAATTCTATCACGGTCGCTTTGCGCTCGCCGGACGTCTTGTCGAAACCGGCGGACTGTCGCCTTTCGCCGTCGAACCACCCACCCCAGAATGGGAAGCGGCACTTCAGAGTTTCGGCTGGCTGCGGCATCTCAAAAGCGCCAACAGCGAACTGGCGACCGCCAATGCGCGCGCGCTCGTCGATGACTGGATGCGCATGTTCGGCAGGCGCATCGGCGGTCTTGCCTGGTCGCCTGAAGTCACCGCCCAGCGCATCATTGCCTGGCTGCAGCATTCCAATCTCATTCTGTCGGGCGCGGAACTTCCCGCCTATCGCAAGTTCATGCGTTCGCTCGCCATGCAGGTGCGTTATCTTCGCACCGTCGCTGCCGCCATGGATGACGGCGAGGAACGCTTGCGCGCCCGCATCGCTCTTGCCTTTGCAGCGCTTGCCCTGCCCGTTTCGCCACCGACAGCCCGCGCCGCGCGGCGCAATCTGGAATATGAGCTGAAACGCCAGATCCTGCCCGATGGCGGGCATATCTCGCGCAATCCCGTTACGGTGCTGGAACTTCTGGCCGATCTTCTGCCGCTCCGCCAGACCTATGCCAACGGCACGGAATCACCGCCCAAGGCGCTGATCGAAGCCGTCGAGCGCATGCTGCCCGCGCTGCGCTTCTTCCGTCATCAGGATGGCAGCCTTGCGCTTTTCAACGGCGTCGGTCCCACCATGCCGGAACGCATCATCTCGGTTCTGCGGCATGATGAGACCGCGGGATCGCCGCTGACCCATGCGCCTTATTCCGGTTATGAACGGCTCTCGATGGGCTCGACCACGATCATCGCCGATACCGGACTGCCCCCGCCGGTCACCGCATCGCGGGACGCCCATGCCGGCTGCCTCGCCTTTGAAATGTCCTCCGGACGCCAGCGCTATATCGTCAATTCCGGCATCGACCGTTTCGGCCCGCCGGAATTTCGTCCATTGGGCCGTTCGACGGCTGCGCATTCCACCGCCACCATCAATGACACGTCCTCGTGCCGTTTCAGCCTCAATGCGGGTCTTTCCAACATGATCGGCACGCCGATCATTGCCGGCCCCACCCGCGTGCAGCGCGACCGGATCGAGGAAATGGGACGGCAAGGCTTCGTCGCCAGCCATGACGGCTATGCGCGCCTGTTCGGCATCTATCACGAACGCCGCCTTGTGCTGTCGCATAATGGCAGCGTCATCCAGGGCGCCGACCGTTTCTATCGCGGCGATGGCCGTCCGCTGAAGGCAAACGGACGCGACAATATTGCGGTGCGCTTCCATCTGCATCCCTCGGTCGATATTTCCTTCGATGAGAACGGGTTGATCGTCCTGTCGGCAGACCGCGACGACACCTGGGTCTTTTCCTGCTTTGAAGTTGCGCCGCAGCTGGAGGATTCGATCTTCTTTGCGGGCTTCCGCGGCCCCGTGACGTCGAAGCAGATCGTGCTGTCTTTCCCGGCGTCCGAATTGCCGGAAGTGAACTGGCAGTTCAGCCGCGTCGCACTCGGCAGTTACGTATAATAGCAGGGCGCTAAGATGCTAACGCTATCCAAGCCCTGAAAATGCTCAATCGCCGCACGGGCTTAACCAAGTCCCGATGCGTCAAACTCAACGAGACTTGGTATAAAGTTCAAATTGGTCTTTTGCGGTAGGATTCTTGGCGCGCCTGTGTTACGGCGAGCCGTCCACTTTCCTGAACGCATCCGTTTCAGCAACGAAGAGACCAACTCCCTATGGCTGTCAGCTCCAAGCATATTCCCGCTCCCGATCTTCATCGGGTGCGCCGCGCCCTCCTTTCCGTTTCCGACAAGACCGGCCTGATCGATTTCGCCAGGGCGCTTCATGCGCAAGGCGTCGAAATCCTCTCGACCGGCGGCACCGCCAAGTCGATTGCCGCAGAAGGCATTCCAGTGAAGGACGTGTCCGAAGTCACCGGCTTCCCGGAAATCATGGACGGGCGCGTCAAGACGCTGCATCCGGCAGTCCATGGTGGCCTGCTCGCCGTGCGCAATGACCCGGAACACGTCGCGGCCATGGAAGCACACGGCATTGGCGGCATCGATCTTGCCGTCATCAATCTCTATCCGTTCGAGGAAGTCCGCTTCAAGGGCGGCGACTACGACACCACCGTCGAAAACATCGACATTGGCGGCCCGGCGATGATCCGCGCTTCGGCCAAGAACCATGCCTATGTCGCAACGGTCGTCGATCCTGCCGACTATGCCGACGTGGTGGCAGAACTGGAAAAGCATGCCGGTTCCCTGCCGCTTGCCTTCCGCAAGAAGCTTGCCGCCAAGGCATTTTCGCGCACCGCTGCCTATGATGCAGCCATTTCCAACTGGTTTGCCGAAGCGATCGAGGAAGAAACCCCGGTATATCGCTCGGTCGCCGGCAAGCTGCATTCCGTGATGCGCTACGGTGAAAATCCGCACCAGACGGCAGGCTTTTACCTGACGGGCGAAAAACGCCCCGGCGTCGCCACCGCGACCCAGCTTCAGGGCAAGCAGCTTTCCTACAACAACATCAACGACACCGATGCGGCTTTCGAGCTGGTGGCGGAGTTCGATCCGGCCCGCACCGCAGCCGTCGCCATCATCAAGCACGCCAATCCGTGCGGCGTCGCGGAAGCCTCCACGATCAAGGAAGCCTATCTCAAGGCGCTCGCCTGCGATCCGGTTTCGGCCTTTGGCGGCATCGTTGCGCTCAACAAGACGCTCGACGAAGAAGCAGCCGAAGAGATCGTGAAAATCTTCACCGAAGTCATCATTGCACCGGATGCCACCGAAGGTGCACAGGCCATCGTCGCAGCCAAGAAGAACCTGCGCCTGCTCGTGACCGGCGGTCTGCCGGACCCGCGCGCCAAGGGCATAGCCGCCAAGACGGTTGCCGGTGGCCTGCTGGTCCAGTCGCGCGACAATGGCGTCGTCGACGATCTCGACCTTAAAGTCGTTACCAAGCGTACCCCGACCGAAGCCGAGCTGAACGATCTGAAATTCGCCTTCCGCGTCGGCAAGCACGTGAAGTCGAACGCCATCGTCTATGTGAAGGACGGCGCGACGGTCGGCATAGGCGCAGGCCAGATGAGCCGCGTGGATTCGGCTCGCATCGCAGCCCGCAAGGCCGAAGATGCAGCCGAAGCAGCCGGTCTTGCAGAGCCGCTCACCAAGGGCTGCGTTGTCGCCTCCGATGCGTTCTTCCCGTTTGCAGACGGTCTGCTGTCCGCCGTTCAGGCCGGTGCAACCGCCGTCATCCAGCCGGGCGGCTCCATGCGCGACGACGAAGTGATTGCCGCTGCCGACGAACATGGCATTGCCATGGTCATGACGGGAATGCGCCACTTCCGGCACTAACATTTTATAGAATAAGCATTTATCGGGGCCCCGGAACCAACCGTTCCGGGGCTTTCGTTTACGTTGAGTTTCACATTGTTTCGTTTACATTCGTTTTGAACAGATCAGGAGGAGCCCGCCCATGACGCAGTTTATCGGTTCCATCGACCAGGGAACCACGAGTTCGCGTTTCATCATTTTCGACAGGCAGGGCGATATCGTCGCGAGCGACCAGCGTGAACACGAGCAGATTTACCCCAAAGCGGGCTGGGTCGAACACAATCCGGTGGAAATCTGGCGCAACACGCAGCATGTCATTGCCGCCGCACTGAAGAAGGCAAACTTGAAGGCAGCCGACATAGCTTCCGTCGGCATTACCAACCAGCGCGAAACCACCCTGCTCTGGGACAGGAAAACCGGTGCCCCGCTTTATAATGCGGTCGTCTGGATGGATACGCGCACCGACGAGCTGGTCGCCCGTTACACGAAGGAGGGCGGCGCGGACCGCCTGCGCGAAAAGACGGGGCTACCCATCTCGACCTATTTTTCCGGCCTCAAGCTGCGCTGGATACTCGATCACGTTCCGGGAGCGCGCGAAAAGGCAGAAGCGGGCGACGCACTTTTCGGCACCATCGACACATGGCTGGTCTGGAATCTGACCGGCGGCACCGATGGCGGCATCCACATCACCGATGTGACCAATGCGTCCCGCACCCAGTTGATGGATATTTCGACATTGAAATGGGATGAGGATATTCTCCGCCTGTTCGATATTCCATCGGCCTGCCTGCCGGAAATCCGCTCCTCGAGCGAAGTCTATGGCGAGATCACCCTGCCCACGCTTTCCGGCGTCAAGCTTGCAGGCATTCTGGGCGACCAGCAGGCGGCGCTCTTCGGCCAGGCCTGTCTGGAACCGGGCGAAGCCAAGAACACCTATGGCACCGGCTGCTTCATGTTGATGAATACCGGCGAGAAACTGGTTCCCTCCGGCTACGGTCTGCTGACCACGGTTGCCTACAAGCTCGACGGCGCCAAGCCGGTCTATGCGCTGGAGGGGTCAATCGCGATCACCGGTGCTCTGGTGCAATGGCTGCGCGACAATCTCGGCCTCATCAAGCACAGCAGCGACATCGAAACGCTGGCGCGCACTGTCGAAGACAATGGCGATGTCTATTTCGTTCCGGCTTTCTCCGGTCTCTATGCGCCGCACTGGCAGGATTCAGCGCGCGGCATCATCGCCGGTCTCACCCGCTTCGCCAACAAGGGCCACATCGCACGCGCCGCGCTGGAGGCGAGCGCCTATCAGGTGCGCGAAGTGCTGGATGCAATGGTGAAGGATTCCGGCGTCGAGATCACGGAATTGCGCGCCGATGGCGGCATGACGGTCAATCAACTGCTTATGCAGTTCCAGTCCGACATTCTGGACGTGCCGGTCGTGCGCCCGAAAATCATCGAGACGACGGCGCTGGGCGCTGCCTATGCGGCGGGGCTTGCCGTCGGCTACTGGAAATCGACGCAGGACATCGTGGAAAACTGGCAGGTCGGCCACCGCTGGCATCCGCGAATGCCGGCGGAGGAAAGCACGCGCCTGTTCCGCTCGTGGGAAAAGGCCGTGCAGCGTTCAATGGGCTGGATCGAATAGAGCGCATCCCGAAAAGTGTGAAACGGTTTTCGGGATGCGCGTTAAAAAATGATTGGAGCGCCGATCTGATTCGATCAGATCGAAACGCGCTCTGATAGCGCGTTCCGGCCCCTCAATGCGGGCCGGATGCAAGCAGCCTGTCGGCTGGATAGGGCGTTATCGCCGTCAGAAAGAGCCCCACGGCGAAAAACAGCAGCAGCACCGACATGCCCAGTGCCGCGCTGCCACTGAGAGCGGTGATCGTCGCGACCAGAAACGGTCCGAGAAAGCCTGTCGCGCGGCCTGCCAGCGCATAGATGCCGAAATAGCGGCCCGATTCCTCCGGCCTGATACTGCGCGCAAACCACGAACGGGCGGACGCCTGCACCGGTCCCAGAGCGGCGCCGATCATCAGTCCGTAGACGAGAAAGGCGTCCTCGGCAGCTGTCGAGAACAATCCTTTTGCTTCTGGATAACTGATCGGCACAAGGCCAAACAAGAGATGATGCGTTCCGGTGGAAACAATGCCGAAGGAAGCGATGAGCAGAAGCACCAGCGATCCGAGGACGATGGCTTTCGAGCCGAGCCTTGCATCGAGGCGAGCGGCGATAAGGCAGCTCAGGATTGCCGACACATTGGTGATCATGCCGAAGAGGCCGATCTCGTTGATGCTCCAGTGAAACAGTGAAGCGGCATAGCCGGCGCCGAGCGCGACAATGGCATTGAGCCCATCCTGATAGACAAGGCGGGCGGCAAGAAAGCGGGCTATGCCGGGACGCTTCCGCACTTCCCCGAGTGTCGACCTCAATTCCGCCAGACCGCTGCCGACCGCCTTGCGCAGCGGCTGCCCGCGCGCCTGATCGGGCGTGAACAGGAACATCGGCATGATGAAAACGAGATACCACAGCGCCGCAATGGGTCCGGTGATGCGGGCATCTTCGCCGTTGGCGGGATCAAGGCCGAAGAGCGGCGGAAGCCCGATCAGCGTCTTGCCCGTCTCTGGCGATGCCGCCAGAAAGACCACGACGAAGATCAGCACCAGAACCCCGCCCAGATAGCCGAGCCCCCAGGCCAGATTGGACACCTTGCCGATCTCCCCGGCGGGGACGAGCCGCGGCATCATGGAATCGTTGAAAACAATGGAAAACTCCGCCGAGATCATCGCGATGCTGAAAGCCAGAAGCACCCAGAACAGGTTCGCGCCCGGCACCGCGAACCACAGCGTCAACAGGCCCGCGATCTTAAGGACGGCGAAAAAGCCGATCCATGGCTTGCGCGAGCCGGTCTTGTCGGCAATTGCCCCTAGAACGGGCGACAGGATGGCGATCACGAACCCCGCGGCGGCAAAACCGTATCCCCAGGCGATCTGCCCGGCCTCCGGTGTGTCGGCCATGCGGGAGATGAAATACGGGCCGAAAATGAAGGTTACAACGACCGTAAAGAACGGCTGCGCCGCCCAGTCGAAAAATATCCAGCCCCATACGCCACGCCGCGAGGCATGGCTGCGGGCAACCGCATGCTGATCGTTCAATTGCTCTTTCCTTCCCCCCAACGCCGGAAGCTGATGGCTCCCGACCTCCAAAGCACCACGCATCCTTTAGACGCGGGGGGCAACGATGCGCGGGCCGACCGAGCCAATCGGCTGCTTCAATCCTCCGAGGTGCGGGGATGAATTTCAGGCCCAAATCATATTAGCGAGAGCTTATAACCGAAATCCGCACTGGAAAGAACCGAAAAGGGCGGCCGGGGCCGCCCTTCTGCATCAGATTTCGTGTTTTCTTACTGCGCCAGATCGGACATCAGGCCGGCTGCAACCGCCAGTCGCGAAACGGTCAGATCACCACCTTCCGTCAGCGCAACCATGCGGTTCTGCACCTGCTCGATGCGCGCGCCATCGGCTGCGAACCAGGCTGCCGCCGGGTCCTTGTCCTTGGCGAAGCGCTTGAGCGCCGCGATGGTGATGCCGCGTGCGGCCTGCGTGATCGTATCGCTCGCACGCGACAGCGCCAGCCCGTCATAATAATCCGTGACGGGGATGGAGCGCGCGGCTTCCTCGATGCGACCGATGCGGAAGGCTTCCGAAACGCCGAAATAGGTCTTGGCGGTAACCACCCGGTCGGCACCGGCCAGATGCGCGATCAGCGCAATGTCCGGCATGATGCCTGCAAGCTGGAGATTGGCAAGACGCTGTGCCAGCTTTTCCGGCGCGCCCATTTCCACGAACGCGCTCTTGTCGGCCTGAAGTGCGCTTTTCAGATATTCCGGCATCAAGCCGTCGAAACGCGGCTCCAGTTCGGCGCGCGCCCTGGTGATCGTATCCACCAGCTCCGTCAGGTTGGCGCGCGTCGTGTCGTTGCGCAGCACCCATGCCGTCGTCGCCTGCAGCATTTCGCCGACGAGATGGTAGAACTGGTTCTGCACATCGCCCGGCACCTTGTTGTCGAGCGCATCGATGGCGTCATAGATCGTGTCGATATCGAAGCCGTCGCGCACCGCCACATAAGCGCGGACGATATCGGCCGGCGACTTGCCGGTCGTATCGGCCAGACGGCTGATGAAGGTGATGCCGCCGCGATTGATGATATCGTTTGCCAGCAAAGTGGCGACGATTTCACGGCGCAGACGATGGTTGGAAATTTCCTCGGCATAGGTCTTCACCATGCGCTTCGGGAAATAGCCCATCAGCAGCGACTGGAAGTAAGGCTCATCCGGGAGCTTGCTGGCCACCAGATCGTCCGACAGCGACAGCTTCGCATAGGCCAGCAGAACCGCCAGTTCCGGGCGGGTGAGCGGCTGGCCTGCCTTCTGGCGTTCGGCCAGAAGCGCGTCGGATGGCAGATTTTCCACCTTGCGGTCGAGAAGCTTGCGGTTTTCAAGCTCCGCCATGAAACGTGCCTGATAGGGCAGTTCCGCCAGTCCCTGACGTTCACTGAGCGAAAGCGCCAGCGGTTGCAGATAGTTGTTGCGCAGAACGAGCGCCGACACATCGTCGGTCATGCTGGTGAGAAGCTTGTCGCGCGCCGGGCGCTTGAGCTTGCCCGAACGCATGGCGGCAGCCAGCGCGATCTTGATGTTGACCTCGACGTCCGAGCAGTTGACGCCCGCCGAATTGTCGATGGCGTCCGTGTTGCCGCGACCACCTGACAGCGCATATTCGATGCGCCCGCGCTGGGTCACGCCAAGGTTCGCGCCTTCGCCGATCACCCGTGCGCCCACTTCCGAGCCGGTGATGCGGATCGCATCATTGGCGCGGTCGCCCACCTGCGCGTCTGTCTCGCTGGACGCGCGGATATAGGTGCCAATGCCGCCGAACCAGAGCAGGTCCACCTTCGACTTCAGGATCGCCGTCATGATTTCCTGCGGCGTTCCGGAGATCTTGCCAAGGCCGATGGCCGCAGCCGCTTCCGGCGAGAGCGTGATCGTCTTCTGGCTGCGGCTGTAGATGCCGCCGCCAGCCGAAAGCTTGGAGCGGTCATAGTCCTGCCAGCTTGAACGCGGCAGTTCGAACAGGCGCTTGCGCTCTGCAAAACCATCCGCCGGAACGGGGTTCGGATCGATGAAGATATCGCGATGGTCGAACGCCGCCACCAGACGGATCTGTTCGGAAAGCAGCATGCCGTTGCCGAACACGTCGCCAGACATGTCGCCCACGCCCGCAACCGTGAAAGGCTCGTTCTGGATATCCATGTCGAGTTCGCGGAAATGCCGCTTCACGGCCTCCCACGCGCCGCGCGCGGTGATGCCCATGCCCTTGTGGTCGTAACCGGCGGAACCGCCCGATGCGAAGGCATCGTCCAGCCAGAAATCATGAGCCTGGCTGATGGCATTGGCCGTATCGGAGAAAGTGGCCGTGCCCTTGTCGGCGGCAACGACGAAATAAGGATCGTCATTGTCATGACGCACGACTTCCGCCGGCGGCACGACATGATTGTCCTCGATATTGTCGGTGACGGAGAGAAGCGTGGAAATGAAGACCTTGTAGGCATCGCGGCCGGCTTCAAACACCGCATTGCGATCGCCGCCGACCGGCAGGCGCTTCGGATAGAAACCGCCCTTGGCGCCGACCGGCACGATCACCGCATTCTTGACCTGCTGCGCCTTCACCAGCCCCAGCACTTCTGTGCGATAATCCTGCGCACGGTCCGACCAGCGCAGGCCGCCACGGGCGACCGCGCCGAAGCGCAGGTGCACGCCTTCCACTTCCGGCCCGTAGACGAAGATTTCGCGATAGGGGCGCGGGTCCGGCAGGCCGTCGACGAGGCGCGGATTGAGCTTGTAGGCGAAGGTGACGCGCGGCTTGCCCTCGGCATCCGGCTGATAGGCGTTGGTGCGCAGCGTCGCTTCGATCAGATTGCGGAAACGGCGCAGAATCTGGTCGTCATCGATGCTCGGAACCCCAAGCAGCGCGGTTTCGATACCATCGACCAGCTTCTTTTCAGCCGCATCGCGGCGCTTTGCCGACGGGTTGAAACGCAGGTCGAACAGCGAATAGAGGTCGCTGGCGATTTCCGGATAGCGGTTCAGCGCTGCCGCGATGAAGCCCTGCGAATAGGCGATGCCTGCCTGCTGCAGATAACGGCCATAGGAACGCAGGATCATGATCTGGCGTGCCGTCAGGCGTGCCGTCTGCACCAGCGCGTTATAGCCGTCATTATCGGCCAGACCGTCCCATACATTGCGGAACACGTCTTCCAGCATCTCGCCATCGTCGGAAAGATCGACCGGCGCGCCATAGGCATTCACCAGCTGCATGTCGTGCAGGTAGACGGTCGCGCCGTCCTTGCCAGCCTGCGGCAAGTCAATGGTCTGTTCGCTGACGACGCGGAAGCCCATGTTTTCCAGAAGCGGCACGCGCTGCGACAGCACGACCGGCGCGCCGTGATGATAGATCTTCAGCGAAACAGCATCGGGACCATCGGTGCGGTAACGATAGAAGTCCACAAAAAGCGGAGCCTCTGCGCTGAGGCCGGCAATGCGTTCCGCATCGACCAGCGCTTCCGGCGCCGTGAAGATTTCGCGATAGGATGGCGGGAAGCTTGCGGCAAGCGCGACGGTCTTTGCGTCGGCGCTGTCCGAGCTTTCGCGCACAGCGTCGTCCCAGGTGCGCACGATGGCGCGCACTTCGGCTTCCAGAGCTTCCCGGTCGACATGCGGCGTGGAGCGCTCATGACGGCGGATGACGAACTGAACGCGGGTCAGGCCATTCTGCAGGAAGACCGGATGGAACTCGAAACTGTCGCCGCCATAGACGTCGACCAGATAATGGCCGATCTTTTCGCGCACGACCGAGTCGTAGCGGTCACGCGGGATATAGACCAGCACGGTGGCGAAACGGCCAAAACGGTCGAGACGCGGAACGGCGCGCACCCGCGGACGTTCGCCAAGCGCCAGAATCAGTTCGGCATTGGCCGTCAGGCTTTCCACATCGATCTGGAACAGCTCGTCGCGCGGATATTCTTCCAGCACGTTGATGAGCGCCTTGCCTGAATGGTCCTCGCGGTTGAAACCGAGATGCTTGATGACCGCATCGGCCTTGGAACGGATGAACGGGATGCCCGCGACCGAGCTCGTATAGGCGACCGAGGTGAAGAGGCCGACCAGGCGCAATTCGCCGACGGCCTCGCCCTTCGGTCCGAAAATCTTCACGCCGACATAATCGAGATAGGAGCGGCGATGCACCAGCGAAAGCGAGTTCGCCTTGGTGACGATCAGCGGCTCGCTGCTGTCGAGGAAATCGGTCACTTCGCGCGGCGTCACCGTGTCGTCGCCATCCTTGCGCAGAACGCGGACCTCGTGATCGTTGAGGATGCCGAGCGTTTCCTTGACCGGAACCAGTTCGCGCTTGTCGCCCTTGCCCTTGAAGGTCAGTTCGCGAAGGCCGAGGAAGATGAAACGGTCATCGCGCAGCCATTCGAGAAACGCGATCGCTTCCGGCATCGCCGGGTCGCCCGTCATTTCGTGCACGCGCTTGTAATCGGCGATGGCCCCATCGAGGCGCTTCAGCATCGGCTTCCAGTCGCTGACGGCGGCGCGAACCTGTCCAAGCACACGCTTGATCGCGGCGGTCAGGTCGGCCTTGGCCTGCTTGTCGAGGGCCGGAAGATGGATCTGCACCAGGCTGACGCGCTCGACGCCCTTGGCAGGCGCAAGCTGCGATGCCTCGCCCAGAATGACGAGTTCGTCCTTCTCGCGCGCAATATCCAGAACCGGATGCACGACCATGAAAATCTGGCTGGCATGATCGTTCAGCTCACCCATGATGGAGTCGAGCAGGAACGGCATATTGTCGTTGACGATGGTGATGACGCTCACCGGGCGACCGTGGCGCTCGATACCGTTATCGACGCTGATGATGCTCTTGCCCTTGCGCCAGGAGTCGAGGGCGGCATAGCCGTGACGGGCCGAACTGTCGAGAGCGGCGGCATCGTAAGCGGCCAGATCTTCTGGCGGCGCCCATTCGAAGAGAAGCTGCGAGAAGGCCGTAAGCGCCTTCGACTTTCCTCCCTTCTTCTCCTCCTTGCCTGCCTTTGAACTCTTAACCTTGCTCGACCGATCCTGCTTTGCAGTCACGTCGGATACTCCTGTCATGATGGCAATGCGCGCCAAACTAGCAGATTAGGCACCGGATTCGATGGCAATTCGTTGAAAATAACGAAAAATTTCCTGGAAAGTCAGAAAGGCCGTATTTAATCCATTTAATTTGGAACAAAACTTCGAAAACTTCCCGCGAAATTTCGGATTATGCCAGTGGATTTCTCCACAGCCTGCCGAAAAGGCGAAACAGCAGGCCGGTTTTGCTCTGTTTGAGACTAAAGTCGCAGATGATTCTGACGGAACTGAACGGCTCTCACAGCTCGATCAGGTGATCGTCCAGCTCGTTCACATTGTCCGGTCCAGCCGGGAAATGCTTCTCCAGCAAAAGCCCGGCCTGACCGATGGCCAGCACGAAACCCTCTGCCACCTGCGCCCGCGATGCATGATGGATGAGCGTCGCGACGATCGCGTTCCATTCGTCCTGTTCTACGCGCGCATTGATGCCCGCATCGGCGATCACCTCGGCATAATGTTCGGCCATGGAGACGAAGAGCAGGATGCCGGTGCGGTGCTCGGTGATATGGACATTGCGCGCCAGAAACTGCTGCAGCGCATTGAGGTGGGCCCGCTTGTAGCGGATGCGGCGCGGCACCAGAGCCATGCGGATGGCCGGAAAGAACCACAGCACCAGCATCGCCGTCAGAAATGCCGCCAGAACCGCAAGCCCGAACATGGGCAGGCGAATATCGAACCAGTACCAGTGCGCGAGAAACGCCGCGACAACCGAAGCGATCAGGATGCCGCAGGTCGCGACAAAACCCGCCGCAAAGAAATAATCGTCGCTGGAGCGCGCCAGAACCGCATAGATTTCGCCGCTGGTTTCGGCTTCCGCCTTGCGGATTGCCTCGGCAATGCGGGCATGGTCCTCGGCGCCAATCAGCGTGTGATGCTTCATCGTTGCGTCTCCCTACCAGCTGCCCGAGGCGCCGCCGCCACCCGATGAACCGCCACCGCCGGAGAAACCGCCGCCTCCCCCGCCGGACGACCAGCCACCGCCGCCGCCCCAGCTTCCGCCACCCCTGCCACCGGAGCCGCCGCCGCGATTATTATAATCCACGACCATGCCGAGCCACTGATAGCGGCCCGGCCCGATCTTGCGACCGAAAACCGGCGTAAGGATCGCCATGCCGAAACCGCCGAAGAAGATCAGGCACCAGAAGGCAATGAAGACGACGAACACCCAGTCGACATCATCCGAACTCGACTGGACATTGCGTTTCGCCCGCGCCTCAAGCTCCGCCGCATCGCCGGAAAGCACTGAAAGAATGCCGTCCACGCCCTGCACGATGCCTTTCGAATAATCGCCGGTGCGGAACTCGGGGATAATGGTGCCGTTGATGATGACGCTTGAAAGCGCGTCGGTCATCACGCCTTCGAGACCGTAGCCGACCTCGATGCGCACCTTGCGGTCATTGGGCGCAACCACCAGCAATATGCCGTTGTTTTCCTGCTTCTGCCCAAGCGCCCAGGCGCGGAACAGACGGTTGGAATAGGTTTCGATGTCCTCGCCATTGAGGCTCGGCACCGTCACCACGACCACCTGATCCGACGATTTGGCTTCGAAATCGGCGAGCTTCTGCGTCAGTTGCTGGCGCTCTGCGGGGTCGATGATCCCCGCCGCATCCACCACACGGCCGGTCAGGGCCTGCGCCGGCTTCGCCGCATCCTGCGCAAGCGCTGCCGTATGCAGCGTCAGCGCCGCAGAAATCAGCAGGAATGCAAGCGCAAGCAGATGTCGCGGCCAGCCAAGGCCGCAACGATCACGCAAGAGTGCCGCACCCGCCATAAATCTGGCCGTCAGTTGAAGTTGACTTTGGGCGCGGCCTGGCTGCCTGCATCGGCACTGAAGCTCTGCATGGGCTGCGCATCGCGATACCAGATCCAGGTCCAGATCATGGTCGGCATGGTGCGCAGCGACGTGTTATAGACGCGTACCGCCTCGATATAGTCGCGGCGGGCGACGGCGATGCGGTTTTCGGTTCCTTCAAGCTGCGACTGCAAAGCAAGGAAGTTCTGGTTGGCTTTCAGGTCCGGATAGCGCTCGACCACCACCATCAGGCGCGACAGCGCACTGGTCAGGTTGGCCTGATTATCCTGAAACTGCTTGAACAGTTCGGGATTGTTCAGCGTTTCAGGCGTGATCTGCACCTGCGTTGCCTTGGCGCGCGCATCGATCACGGCTTGCAGGGTTTCCTTTTCGTGGGCGGCATAGCCCTTCACGGTCTCGACCAGATTGGGCACGAGATCGGCGCGCCGCTGGTACTGGTTCTGCACCTCGCCCCAGGCGGCCTTCGCCCGTTCCTCATTGGTCGGGATCGTGTTGAAACCGCATGCGGAAAGCAGCGGAACCAGAACGATGAGACCAAGAGCGATGAAAATACGGCGGAAAGAAAGAGAAGTGGCAACCGTCGTACCCGACATGGATTTCTCCTGAAAAAGGCGCTCTGCCAAGCACCGGGGAAACAAATTCAACACCCGCATTTATGCGTTTACGCAAATGCGAGCCGTCAAATCAATAAGATAAGCGATTTTGGCGGCGCGTCCAGCCCATTCAAAATGACGGTTAAAAACAAAAAGCGGCGGATTGCTCCGCCGCTTTCTCATAACGCGCTTATGCGAAAATTATTCGCTTGCAGCTTCTTCAGCAGGAGCGGCAGCGGCTTCTGCGGCGGCTGCGGCAGCTTCAGCAGCCTTTGCAGCGGCTTCTTCTTCAGCCTGCTTGGCCATGGCCAGACGTTCCTGGGCCTTCTTGCCCGGCTCACCCTTGGTCGGGTTGCTGCGGGCCGGACGCTTGGCAAGGCCAGCCTGGTCGAGGAAGCGCAGAACGCGGTCGGTCGGCTGCGCGCCCTGTGCGATCCAATGCTGGATGCGGTCGGCGTCAAGCTTCACGCGTTCAGCGTCCTTGGCCAGCATCGGGTTCCATGCGCCAACGGTTTCGATGAAGCGGCCGTCACGCGGGCTGCGGACGTCGGCAACGACGATGTGGTAGTAAGGACGCTTCTTGGAGCCAGCGCGGGCCAGACGAATCTTCAGAGACATTTTTTCTTTCCTTTAGACAATTGCTTCGCCCGGGGATGGCCGGGACAAAACGGGTTAAGCTATCGATATAGCTATTGTTTCCCGCCGTGATTGGCGGCGGTATGCTCATGATGCCGAATGACTTCCTTCACGATGAAGTTCAGGAATTTCTCGGCGAAATCGGGATCGAGATGGGCATCGACTGCCAGCGCGCGCAGACGCTCCACCTGACGCTTTTCGCGGGCCGGGTCAGCCGGTGCGAGGCCGCGTTCGGCCTTGAGCACGCCGACAGCCTTGGTGCAGCGAAAACGTTCGGCCAGCATGTGGATCAGCGCCGCATCGATATTGTCGATGGAGGCGCGCAGCGCCAGAAGTTCAGCCGGGACAGTATTCTGTTCGTCGCTCATGATGCTCACTTCTTCTTCGGCAGGCCGGGGAGTCCGCCACCAAGACCGGGAAGCTTGGGTCCGCCCAGACCGGGCAAGCCGCCCGGAAGACCGCCGCCGGGAAGCCCCGGCAAGCCGCCCTTCGTCAGACCCGCTGCTTCTGCCTGCTTGGCAAGCGCTTCAAGCTGCTTGGGGTCCATCTTGGAGAGATCGGGCATACCCATTCCTCCACCCAGACCGCCCAGCCCCATCTTGCTGGCAAGGCCGCCCATCATCTGCTTCATCATTCCGCCCTTGCCCTTGCCCATGACTTTCATCATGTCGGCCATCTGGCGATGCATCTTGAGAAGCTTGTTGATGTCGGCCGCAGTGGTGCCGGAACCCTTGGCGATGCGCTGCTTGCGGCTGTGCTTGAGAATATCGGGATTGGCGCGCTCGGCCTTGGTCATCGAACCGATGATGGCGAGCTGGCGGTCAAACACCTTGTCGTCGAGACCGGCAGCCGCCACCTTGTCCTTCATCCCGCCCATGCCGGGCATCATGCCCATGATGCCGCCCATGCCGCCGAGCTTTTTCATCTGGCCCAGCTGATCGGCAAGATCGTTGAGATCGAACTTGCCCGACTGCATCTTCTTGGCCATCGCAGCGGCTTTTTCCGCGTCGATGTTTTCCGCAGCTTTTTCGACCAGCGAAACAATGTCGCCCATGCCGAGAATACGGTCTGCAATGCGCTTCGGATAAAATTCCTCCAGCGCATCCATCTTTTCGCCGGTGGCGATCAACTTGATCGGCTTGCCGGTGATGGCGCGCATCGAAAGCGCCGCACCGCCGCGACCGTCGCCGTCCATGCGGGTGAGCACTATGCCCGTAATGCCGACACGCTCATCGAAATTGCGCGCCAGGTTGACGGCGTCCTGACCGGTCAGGCTGTCGGCAACGAGCAGGATTTCATGCGGATTGGCGGCCTTGCGGATATCCGCCATTTCCACCATCAGCGGCTCGTCAATATGCGTGCGGCCTGCGGTATCGAGAATGACGACATCGTGCGCGCCAAGCTTTGCAGCCTGTACGGCGCGTTTTGCGATTTCCACCGGCGACTGGCCGGCAATGATCGGCAGCGTGTCGACGCCGGTCTGGATGCCAAGCTGGCGAAGCTGTTCCTGCGCTGCCGGGCGGCGCGTATCGAGCGAGGCCATCAGCACTTTCTTGCGCTGGCGCTCGGTCAGGCGCTTGGCGATCTTGCCCGTCGTCGTCGTCTTGCCCGACCCCTGCAAGCCCACCATCATGATGACGACAGGCGCTGGCGCGTTGAGGTCGATCGAAACGCCCTCGGTGCCAAGCATTTCGACAAGCTCGTCATGGACGATCTTGACGACCATCTGGCCGGGCTTGATGCTTTTCAGGATTTCGGCGCCAACGGCCTTTTCCCGCACCTTGTCGGTGAAGGAGCGAACCACTTCCAGCGAAACGTCGGCCTCAATCAGCGCGCGGCGCACTTCGCGCAGCGCCGCCGTCACGTCGGCTTCAGAAAGAGCGCCGCGTCCGGTAAGGCCGTTCAGGATGGAGCCAAGACGCTCCTGAAGTGATTCAAACATCGAATTTCCTTTTAATCCGAGAAGAGGCTTATGCATCGTCAGGGATAAATCGTCCCGTGTGTCTGCCAGTTCAAGAAGCAACCAAAGCGGTACAGCACCCGAGGGCGCATCGCGCTGTCGGATGTGGACCTCCGGGATCGCTTTATACCATGATGGGTCCCGGTCGGTGGCTCGCGTTCTGAAGATCGCGGATAGATTGGAGCTGGCTTTAAGGCGATCAGCCCGCAATGTCAAGCAAAAGGCCCTAAATACACTGAAACCGGCCCTGGTTGTTTCAGGGGCGCATCCCGAAAAGTGTGAAACGGTTTTCGGACAGGATGCGCCCAGGAGAAACCGGGCCGGTTTCGCTTTCGATTGCGTTTATTGTGCCGCCACACCGGCCAGCGGATCACCGATGCCCAGCACATAGAGGCCGATCATGAGCAGCGTTCCCGCCAGCACCACGTAATAGATCGTGGGAATGATGGTCATGCGCAGCGTTGTGCCTTCACGCCCCAGCAAGCCGACGGTCGCCGAAGCCGCGACCACGTTGTGGATCGCGATCATGTTGCCCGCCGCAGCACCGACCGACTGGCCGGCAACCATCAGCGCACCGGAAATGCCGAGCCCTTCCGCCACGCCATATTGGAACTGGCTGAGCATGAGGTTCGAAACCGTATTGGAGCCTGCAAGGAATGCACCCAGCGCACCGACTGACGGGGCGAAGAACGGATAGACGTTTCCGACTTCAGTGGCCACCCAGTCGGCCACCATCAGCGGCATGCTGACCAGTTCCTTGCCGTTGACGCCGGAATTGATCATGACGCGCACCATCGGCACGGTGAACAGCAGCACGAAGCCCGCCCCCACCAGCGTCTTGGTGCTTTCCCCGAAAGCCTTGGCAAACTGCCCGCCATTCATGCGATGTAGGAAGAAGGTGATCAGGCAGACGATGACCAGAAGACCGCCCGGCAGGAAAAGCGGCGTGAAATCGCCGCCGATCCCGGTTTCACCCATGATGTCCTTGGCAACGAAGGTGATCGACTTCAGCGCATTGCCCACCGACGGGAACACGCGGCTGACGACAAGAAAAATCGCCAGAAGCACATAGGGCGTCCATGCCAATGCCAGCGGAATTTTCTTCGACGTCAACTCATCGAGCTTGATTTCGACGCTGCCGAGCCAGCTCGCAGGCCATTCCGATGCGGGCGGAAACTCCCATTTTTCCTTGGGCATGAGAAAACCGGCGCGTGCTGCGAATGTCGCAAGCGCCAGACCGACGAGACCGCCGATCATGGACGGAAATTCTGCGCCGAGGAAAACCGCGCTCAACACATAGGGAATGGTGAACGCGAAAGCCGCGAACAGCGCAAAAGGCAGGATGGCAAGGCCTTCCGTCCACGAGCGGTTGCGCCCGAAGAAGCGGGTCATGATGACCACGAGAAACAGCGGCATGAACGTGCCGCATAGCGCATGCAGGATCGCCACTTCCGATGTGATGATATGGAAGAACTGTTCCCAGCCCGACCCGACGCCCTGCAATTGCGCCGTCAATGCCTCGCGATTGAGACCTGACTGAACGCCGACGATGAGCGGCGTGCCGACGGCACCGAACGAGACCGGCGTGGACTGGATCATCAGTCCGAAAGTAACGGCGGCAAGGGCCGGAAACCCGACAGCCACCATCAGCGGCGCCACGACGGCGGCAGGCGTGCCGAAACCGGAAGCGCCTTCGATGAACGAGCCGAACAGCCAGGCAATCAGGAACACCTGGATGCGGCGGTCCGGGCTGATCTGGGCAAAGCCGGACCGGATTGCCGAAATGCCGCCGGAATATTTAAGTGTGTTGAGAAGCAGTATCGCTCCGAAAATGATCCAGAGCAGGCCCGCCGTCTGGATCAGCCCCTGAAGGGTCGAAGCGATGACCCGGTTGCCGCTCATGCCCCAGACCGCCATGGCGATGACCACGGTCAGCACATAGGTCACCGGCATCGCGATGCGGGCCTGAATACGAAATCCAACCAGCATTACACCGGCTACGAGAATTGGCAGAAACGCAAATAGCGCAAGAAATCCGTTCGACATGTGGCGTCCTCCCTCGTCAATGTCACGAATCTTGAAAATCAATTGTATCTGGGGTGGTAAATATTCTTTACCAGTCCCGCTATAAGCAATAGGTATGAAAGCCACAGCTTCCAAGCGAAAAATTTCACCCCTGATTTGGGAGCCAACAAACGCTTGCTGTTTTGATGCAAAAATGTTTGTAAACGCGGCATTTCGCACATGCCTCTGCCCGCTTTGCCGTTGCCGCATGACATTTGGTGTAAGGAATGGCAAATTCGCGCTGAGGTCGAATCAACTCCAAAGGAGAAACGAATGGCATTGGTTGCCAAGGGCCGGACTTGGACGGCAGCAGCAGTTCTTGCAATGGGCATGATGACGGGAACGGGCATTGCCGAGGCAGCCCAGTGCGGCAACAACGCCGCCGGTTATAATGCCTGGCTCCAGCAGACCCTGAAGGAAGCGCCGTCGCGCGGCGTTGGCAAGGCGGGTCTCAACGCGCTGGCCAACACCAAATATGCGCAGGCCACCATCAATGCCGACCGCAATCAGAAGAGCTTCAAGCTCTCCTTTGAAGACTTCATGAAGAAGCGCGGCGCCGATACGATCATCAAGCGCGGCCGCGTCCAGAAGCAGCAGAACGCCGCTCTCTTCGCTGCAATCGAGAAGCGCTATGGCGTCCCGGCCGGCCCGCTGATCGCCATCTGGGGCATGGAAACCGGTTTCGGCTCCTATCTCGGCAAGCAGCACACGCTGTCGGCTGTCGCAACGCTGGCGTATGACTGCCGCCGTTCCGATTACTTCACCGACCAGCTCTATGCCGCTCTCAAGCTCGTGGATCAGGGCGACCTCAGCCCGCAGGCCGTAGGCGCGATGCACGGTGAAGTCGGCCAGACCCAGTTCATGCCGGCAAACGTCCTGAAGTATGGCGTCAGCGGTTCGGGCAGCGCCCATTTCGACCTGCGCAACAAGGCGGACGCGCTTCATTCGACCGCGAACTTCCTCGTCGGCCACGGCTGGCGGCGCGGTGCGGGCTATCAGCCGGGCGAACCGAACTACGGTGCGATCCAGGGCTGGAATGCAGCTTCGGTTTACCAGCGCGCCATCGCCGTGATGGGCCAGGCCATCGACGGCAAGTAGAGCATGATCCCGAAAAGCGGGAACCGCTTTCGGACAAAGTCGTGCTCAACTAAAAATTTGGAGCGGGAAGAAGATTCAATTTCCCGCTCTTATGCCGAAAATCGCAATTTCGCTTCGAAATTGCCACAGAAAAGCCGTAGACTTCACAAAATAGCCCCAAAGTTTGGGGCTATTTTTGCATCTTTTGCTGCGATTTTTCGCGTTTGGGAAACAAAACAGCCGATTTTTCGCTCTTCCAAATAAACAAAACGGCCCCTCTCGATCCGAAAGGAGCCGCTTCTGGAAGCTCTTTTCCGAAGGCCAGATCAGGCTGGATCGGGCCGCTTGAAATCGCCCGTCTGGTGATCCATCACCCACAGCTCGCCGGTCGAAATATCGAACCACGCGCCATGCAGGGTCAGCTTGCCCTTCTTCTCCAGAATATCGACGCAGGGGAATGTGCGCAGATTGTTGATGGAGTAGCGGATCGAGATGCGCTCCAGCGCGGTCTGGCGTTCGCTCTGTGTCATGAGCTGGTTGCCGCTGACAGCTTCGGCGGCGGGGGCGATCAGGCTCATCCACTTGCCGATGAAGTCACCCGGCGAAAGCGGCGCGCTTTCGGTGTCGAGCGCAGCCTTGATGCCGCCGCAGCGGCCATGGCCCATCACGACGATATTCTTCACCTTCAGGCTCTGAACCGCGAATTCCAGTGCCGCCGAAGCCGCATGATATTCGCCATCGGGTTCGTAGGGCGGGATGAGGTTGGCAACATTGCGCAGGACGAAGATTTCGCCGGGCGCCGCGTTGAAGATGGTTTCGGGGGCCGCACGGGAATCACAACAAGCGATAACCAGCGTTTCCGGTGATTGTCCCTTGTCGGCCAGATGGCGATATCGTGAGGTTTCGTGGGCAAAATGCTCGCGCATGAAGGTTCGATAACCGGCGAGAAGTGAGTCTGGAAGATCAACCATATTTTTCCAATATCCCTATCGAAAACCGAGATCAATCGAAATGCACTGAACGGGCTGCGTCGAATTGGACGCAGGATTCCGTTCGCATTCACGCATGTTTCTCAAGCCCATATCGCCATGCGGAGACCGAAATCGTCGCGTTCCACACGGTCGGGATACGGACGCGCCTCGCCACGTGCATGGCGACGGGCCACGAGATACATGGCGCAGGCATCGAGAAAGTCATCCTCCTTCGCGCCGCGCGGAACGAGACTTTTTAAAAAATCCTCCGGCAGTCCGCAACGCTGCAACAATGCCCGGCGCTCGGCCAGCCCTTCCGGGTTTACGCGGCCCTTGATCTTCTTGGGCAGGGACATGGCCTTCATGCCGTTCAGCGCCGCAAAAGCCAGTTCGGGATGCGATTCGATGACGCGCATTGCAAGTCCGGCATCGCGGCGCAACAGGACATCGAGTTCGCAGATTTTCGGGAAAAGCCCGAAAGCCTGCCTGGAAACCTTGCGCGGCGGATCGGTCCGCTCCAGCGACAGGGAACAGCTCTCGCGGTAATCCCCGGCATGGACGGCGGCGCGCGGCGGAATGGAAAAAAGGCTCGACTGTCTTTCGCCAAGATGGGCCCGCGCGGCCCGCTCCGCCGAGCGCACGCCCTTTTCGGGCAGTCCGATCGGCATATCCACGGCAATGATCGCCATGTCCGGCAGCGATGCCGCCAAGGCGGAAAAACTTGCGAACACCTCGGCCCGCAAGCTCCCGCCTTCGCCGATCACCGCGATCCAGCCGGGGACAGCCGTCCACTCCGGCAAGCACGGCTTGCATCAAGCGCGGAACCCCTTGGTCGGATGCATCAGCCGCCGTGTCTGAACCATGGCCATCGGCGTGGCAAGGCTCGACGCATCGGCCTCCAACATCAGTTCATCCGCCCCGCGCTTTGCCGAACGCGCCATGATCTCGAACACCGCCGCCGTGGTGCTTTGCAGCGTCTTTTCCTCGGTCATGCCGGAAAGACGCCGCGCCAGAAACACGGCGGAGGTCAGATCGCCAAGCCCGTTGGTCGGGCCATCGACACGGCGATGCTCGGCCATCAGCGCCATGGTCGGCGTCAGCAGAATATTGCCGATGCTGCCGCTCATCAGCGGAAAGGCCGATGTGACCAGCATGGTTGCCGGACCAGCCTCGAGCGCTGCTTCCATCAGGGCGGTATTGTCTTCGAGCGGCACGCCCGTCAGCCAGGAAAGCTCGAACCGGTTGGGCGTCGCAATATCGGCGAGCGGCAGAAGCTTGTCGCGAATGCCGTTTGCCGTCGCTTCGGGAACATAAAGCCCCTTTTCGTCACCGATGACCGGATCGCAGAGATAGACGGCTTGCGGATTTTTCGCCTTCACGGTCTTCACCAGTTCGGCAACGGCTGCCGCCTGTTCGGGATGGCCCAGATAGCCGGTCAGGACGGCGCCCACTTCGCCAAGCCATGGCGCCCGCTGCAGATCCTGCATCAGCCGCGAAAACTCTTCCGCCGGCGGCACGATGCGCCCTGCCGGAGCGCCTGGAACCCCGTGCCCCGGATGCCATGGCAACACCACCGTCGGCACGGCCCAGACGGGAAAACCCAGCGTTTCCAATGCGAAGACGGCGGCCCGATTGCCGACCGATCCGCGCACGACATGGCTTGAGATGACAATAACGGTTGTCGCATCCGAAGGCGCAGAAAGCGTCATTTTGTACCTAGCTTTGCATGAGATAGAAAATGAGCCAGGCGATGATCGCCAACGTGATGAGGAAGCCGAGCCCGCGCCCGACACGTGTGGCCCATAGTTCGATGGGATCATTTTCAGGGGCGTCGGCTGCGGAAAGATGGTGCGCCGTGCGGGTAAACCCACGCCGCACAATGCCTTCGGCCCCGGCCTGCTCGCGTTCGAGCCGGTCGAGAATGCGCCGGGCCTCTTCCTGACGCTCGCGTCCCGGCCCGCCTTCCCCTATGCCCGCCTGCTGGCGCTCGCCCATGCTCTGCCCTTTGCGATGACTCAAGTTTCCCACCGAGGAAACAGGCACAGCATCACGCTCCAGGCCCCGTTCTGCAAGCAGAATATTGCGAGTTCAATAGAGCTTTACGATGAGTTTCCCGAAATTGCCGCCTTCAAGCAGGGAAATGAACGCTTTCGGCGCATTCTCCAGCCCGTCGACAATGTCTTCCCGATAACGCACCTGTCCATCGGCAATCCACTTTGCCATGTCGTGATAGAATGTCGGCCGCTGATCTGCAAAATCGCGCTGGATAAAGCCGCGAATGGTCAGGCTTTTCGACAGGATGTCCCGCATCACCAAAGGCAGGCGGTCAGGCCCGTCGAACGGCCCGCTCTGATTATACTGCGCGATGAGCCCGCAGACCGGCACGCGCGCAAACTGATTCAAGAGCGGAAACACCGCATCGAAGACCTTGCCGCCGACATTTTCGAAATAGACATCGATGCCCTTTGGGCAGGCGTCAGCCAGTTCCTGCGCGAAATTCGGGCTGCGATGATCGATAGCCGCATCGAAACCGAACTCATCGATCAACGCCTTGCATTTATCCGCCCCGCCCGCAATGCCGACAGCGCGCGCGCCCTTCATCCGGGCGATCTGCCCGACAGCGGAACCGACCGGACCGGTTGCCGCCGCAACCACCACGGTCTCGCCCGATTTCGGCTGGCCGATGGTGAGGAGGCCCGAATAGGCGGTAAAACCCGGCATGCCGAGAACGCCGAGCGCGGTCGTTACCGGGGCTTCCTTCGGGTCGAGCTTGCGCAGGCTCGATGCATCGGCCACCGCATAATCCTGCCAGCCAGAATGGGAAAGCACGAAATCGCCCGGAGCAAAGCCCGCGCTCCTGCTTTCAACGACTTCGCCGACCGTGCCGCCCTCCATGACGTCGCCGATGGCGACCGGCGCCGCATAGGATTTTGCGGCGCTCATGCGACCGCGCATATAGGGATCGAGCGACAGATAGCGCAGCCGCAGCAGAACCTCACCGTCACCGGGGTTGGGGATCGACGCTTGCTCAAGCCGGAAATTTTCCGCGGTGGGACGGCCTTCGGGGCGCGATGCCAGCACGATGCGGCGATTGATCTTTGCGCTCATGGACGGAACTCCTGATGATCGGGCAACGAGCCTTGCTATTTAGGGTCAGGATGCAAAAAAGTTGATCTCTTGCAAGCGGGATCAAGCTATACATCCGTTGTGAACGCCTGGCTTGGAAAGCTGTTCCAAATCGCATCCCGAAAAGTGTGAAACGGTTTGCGGAATGCGCGCTCCGAAGCCAGAGAAATTGCGCCACACATCGCCTTTTTGCAGCACAGCTTGGGATGACAGCATGAAACAGGACAAGCTTTTTCTCTTGAAACCGGGTTTTGAAGATCCGGCCTATCCCGGCCAGACATTCTATTGCTGGCACTGCGCGCTCATCGAAGGCGTGCTGGCTTCATTTCCGACACTGGGGAGCGGTCTGGACATCGAGCGCATCGAATGGCAGCGCCCGCGCAAGGACGTGATAGCGCTGGCTGGCGAAGACAACCAGAGCCTCCCCTTGCTGATATTGAAGGATGGCGACAGCTCCGAATTTGAGACCGGTATGCATGAAGGGCGTTCGCTGATTAGCGACCCGCACAAGATTTTGGCCGCCCTAACCGAACGGCATGGCTTTCCGCCCCTGCATCCCTGATCAGGCAATCAGCCAATCGCCATCACCTCGTCCTTCGATCCTTCGATGAACTCAGGATGAGGTGATCGGTGCAATGCTTACTTCATCGTCGGGATGACGAACTCCGCACCATCCTTAACCCCAGCCGCGCGCCCGCAGCAAAGCGAGGACGCGCAAGCAAAGAATCGTCCGGGGTCACTTCATCGTCGGGATGACGAACTCTGCCCCATCCTTAACCCCGGACGGCCAGCGCGAGGTGACGGTCTTGGTCTTGGTGTAGAAGCGGAATGCATCCGGGCCATGCTGGTTGAGATCGCCGAAGCCGGAAGCCTTCCAGCCGCCGAAGGTGTAGTAGGCAATCGGAACCGGGATCGGCACATTGATTCCGACCATGCCGACCTGCACGCGGCTGGCGAAATCGCGGGCCGCATCGCCGTCACGGGTGAAGATCGCAACGCCGTTGCCATATTCATGGTCGTTCGGCAGGGCCAGCGCTTCCTCGTAGTTCTTGGCGCGCACGACCGAGAGAACCGGGCCGAAAATTTCTTCCTTGTAGATGCGCATGTCCTTGGTCACATGATCGAACAGGCAGCCGCCCATGTAGAAACCGTCTTCATAGCCCTGCATCTTGAAGTTACGGCCATCGACGACGAGCTTCGCGCCTTCTTCGACACCGAGATCGACATAGCCGCGCACGCGGTCGAGCGCTGCCTTGGTGACCAGCGGGCCGTAATCGGCGGAATTGTCGGTGGAGGTGCCGATCTTCAGCGCTTCGACGCGTGGAATGAGCTTTTCCATCAGGCGGTTGGCGGTGTCTTCACCGACCGGAACCGCAACCGAGATCGCCATGCAGCGTTCGCCAGCCGAACCGTAGCCCGCGCCGATCAGCGCATCGACGGTCTGGTCCATGTCGGCATCCGGCATGATGAGAAGATGGTTCTTCGCACCGCCGAAGCACTGCACGCGCTTGCCGTTGGAGCAGCCGCGGCCATAGATGTACTGGGCAATCGGCGTGGAGCCGACAAAGCCGATGGCCTGCACGTCCGGATCGTCGAGCAGCGCATCGACCGATTCCTTGTCGCCATTGACGACGTTGAAGATGCCTGCCGGAAGCCCGGCTTCCATGAAGAGTTCGGCAAGGCGCATCGGCACGCCCGGATCGCGTTCGGACGGCTTCAGAACGAAGGCATTGCCGCAGGCAATCGCCGGACCGGCCTTCCACAGCGGGATCATGGCCGGGAAGTTGAATGGCGTGATGCCTGCCACGACGCCGAGCGGCTGGCGCATGGAATAGGTGTCGATGCCAGTGCCGGCATTGTCGGTGAACTCGCCTTTCAGCATATGCGCTGCGCCGAGGCAGACTTCCACCACTTCGAGGCCGCGCTGAATGTCGCCCTTGGCGTCGGCAATGGTCTTGCCGTGTTCGCGCGCCAGCAGTTCGGCCAGGCTGTCATATTCGGCTTCGACCAGTTCGATGAACTTGCGCAGGATGCGCACGCGGCGCTGCGGGTTGGTCGCGGCCCAGGCTGGCTGCGCGGCCTTGGCGTTTTCGACAGCGGCGCGCACTTCTTCCTTGGTGGCAAGCGCCACCTTGGCCTGCACCGAGCCGTCGAGCGGCTGGAAGACGTCCGCCGTGCGGCCGCTCTTGCCTGCCACATGCTTGCCGCCGATGAAATGTCCGATATTGCGCATCGAAGAACCTCCCTGATGATCGCTTTGACGGGCGCAAAGGCCCCATCGTTGCCCTCATCTTGACTCTGCAAATTCCTGATTGCAAGGCGTTGAAAAGCGTATCCGTTGTGCATTTTTATGCTAGTGTGCCGCCATGAACTGGGACGATATCCGCATTTTTCTCGCCGTTGCCCGCTCCGGCCAGATTCTGGGCGCGGCGAAGAGGCTCGGCCTCAACCACACCACCGTGGCGCGGCGGCTCACCGCGCTTGAAACGGCACTTTCCACCACGCTTTTGACGCGGCGCACCAACGGCTCGACGCTGACACAGGCGGGGGAGGAGTTTCTGCTGGCGGCTGAACGCATGGAAGCCGAAATGCTCGCCGCCCGCTCCCAGGTCGGCAATGCCGACATCGCTGTGTCGGGCACGGTGCGAATCGGCGCGCCCGACGGGTTCGGCGTCAATTTCCTGGCGCCCCGGCTGGCACGGCTGACACAGAAATATCCCGACCTCACCATCCAGCTCGTGCCGGTGCCGCGCTCCTTTTCGCTGTCACGACGCGAGGCGGATATCGCCATCACGGTCGAACGCCCGGAACAAGGCAGGCTGATTGCGCGCAGGCTCGTCGATTATACGCTGGGCCTCTATGCGCACCGCCGCTATCTGCAAGAAAACGGCACGCCGGAAAGCCCGGAAGACCTCGCCCGGCATCGGCTCATCGGCTATGTCGAGGATCTCGTCATCAACCCGTCGCTCGCCTATGCGCCGGAAATTTCCCGCGACTGGAAACCGGCTTTCGAGGTGTCGAGCGCTCTCGGACAGGTCGAGGCCGTGCGGGCCGGTGCGGGCATCGGCATTCTTCACGCATTCATCGCCCGCGCCGATCCTGATCTCGTGCCTGTCCTGCCGGACCGGATCATTCGCCGCGCCTACTGGCTCGCCTATCACGAATCCGCTCGCACATTGCGGCGCGTGACGGCAGTTTCGGCGCTGATTTCCGAACTGGTGGAAAGCGAAAAATCGCTGTTTAGCTAACCCGTAGATAGGCGATCATGACGCCCACAATCATCGCAGCCGGAACGAACAGGGCATCGAGGCCGATGAAATAGTGGCTGAGACCGCCGCCGACAGCGCCCAGCATCAAGGACAGCCAGACGGCGACATGCTGCAGCCAGCGCCATTTCGGGGTTTCGCCACGCAACGAACAGGCAAGATCGGCGGCAGCGTTGAAAAGCGTGCCGGTCACATAGGTCACGCCGAGACGCGCGGCACCGATCGGCTGAACCGCCGCATTCTGCGCGCCCATGGCAGCGGCAAGCAGCAGAACCGGCTGAATGAGCATCGCACCCTCGCGCCGCAGCACGCCAACCATCAGCAATATCGCCACCACGCTTGCCATCACATAGAGACTGCCCCAGCGCCCGTAAGCCCGCACCGTCAGCGTGCCGAAAAAGGCACCGGCAAAGAACAAAACGATCAGGATTGCGGGAAACCAGACCAGCACCATGCCCTGCACGCCGGGCTGTCCCGCCAGCCCGACGCCGAGCTGGGTGGTGTTGCCGCTCATGAAGGAGGCGAAGAAACCGCCGAGCTGCAGAAAGGCGATCGCATCGACGAAACCGGCCGATGCGGTGAGAATCAGACCGAGAGACAGTTTGGAATTCGGTGTCATTTCATTGGATTTCGAGACAGCAGACAGCCCGGCTTGAACGGCCGGGCCTCAAGCTCCCGGTCAGGCGCGTTTTATGATGCGCAGGATGACCAGAAGGATGGCCGCGCCGATAAAGGCGTTGACGATTGCGGCGATAATTCCTCCGCCGATGGAAAATCCGAGACGCGGCAGCAGCCAGCCCGCAAAAAAAGCGCCGATCACGCCGACGATAATATTGCCGATCAGGCCAAAACCGCCGCCCTGCACGACCTTGCCAGCCAGCCAGCCGGCGATAAGACCCACAAAAAGAAATACGAGAAGACTTCCAACATCCATGCGTTTTTCTCCCTCTCAAAACGCGCCGTCCGGCGCGCCTGATCCGAGTTGACTATATGTTGGCGGAAGGCACAAGGGGGCGCGAACACCTCCCCCGTTGAATCAGGGTGCCAGATGCCTGAAGGCCGCAACCACTTCCTCATAGACCTTGCGCTTGAAGGGAACGATCAGGCCCGGCAGCTCGGCCATCGGCTTCCATTCCCAGCGGTCGAATTCGGCGGTATGTCCGCCCGGCGGTGGATTGATGGCGATTTCGCTCTCGTCGCCCTCGAAACGATAGGCAAACCACTTTTGCGTCTGGCCGCGATACTTGCCCTTGAGCGCGATGCCGACCAGATGCGGCGGCAGATCGTAATTGATCCAGTCCGATGCTTCCTCAAGCAGCGAGACCGACTTCATGCCGGTTTCCTCGTAAAGCTCGCGCACCGCCGCTTCGACTGGATCCTCGCCCTTGTCGATGCCGCCCTGCGGCATCTGCCAGAGCTGCGTTGCGCCATCCATCTCATCGCCCGGAATGACGATGCGCCGCCCTGCCCAGACCAGACCGGCCCTGTTCAACACCATCAGCCCGACGCAGGGGCGGTAAGGCAGGCTTTCAGGATCGACCGGATGACCGGCTGAAGCATTATGCTTCGACATGACATTCTCCTTGATATGCAAACATAAAGCATTTCCAGTTTAAACCGAACCATTGGAAATGCTCTATCTCTTTGTTTTTACGCATTATCCTACGCAAAATCGCTTCGCACTTTTGCTGGAAATGCTCTATTGCCGCTCGGGATCGCGCACCAGCGCCGAAACCGGCACGATTTCAATGCCGCGCTTCTTGACCTCATCGGCCCATTCGGCAACTGCATCGACGGTCACGGCGAAAGCCGAACCGGTGCCGATGGCGCTGCCATTGGCGCGCGCTATCCGCTCCAGTTCATCGAGACGGTCGAGGATCGCGCCGCGCTCCTGCGCCGCATCGATCAGCACATCGGCTGCCGCGAAAGGCACCGCGTCGCTTTCGGCGATCCGGTCGGCCTGGCTGCGCGCCGAGGTGCCGTCATCGAGATAATAGAGGCCGCGCCTGCCGATCTCGCCCAGCACCGGCGAAAAGGCTTCCGTCTCGGATGTGAAACGCGCACCCATATAGTTCATCACCCCGGCATAATTCGTCATGCGCGACAGCGCCCACAGCAAGGAAGCCTCATTCTTCTTCGCCCCGTCATCCACCGTCAGCGTATTGCGGCCGGGATTGACGCGCGGATAATCGAAAGGCTCCATCGGCAATTGCAGCACAAGTTCATGACCGTTTTGCCGGGCTGCCTGCATCCAGCGCTGCAAACTGTTGCCCTGCGGCGCAAAACCGAGCGTGACTTCCGGCGGCAGCTTGTCGACCGCCTCCATGCTGCCGGTCTGCGACAGCCCAAGACCGCCAATGACAAGCGCGATCCGCGCGCCGCGCGCACCGGACCATCCGACCGCATAGGCATCCATCGGACGCAGGCCATCCGCGCCGCGTACAGGCAGCGGCCCGGTCGGGCCCTGCTCGACCAGCGCCGGTTCCGGCAAATGCGCGACGCGCTGATCCTGCCCAGAACGATGCGTGTTCTGCACCACGACCACATTGCCTTCCGCACCCGCAGAGACATTTGGCATGCCGGGCGGCATGTCCGGCGTGACCTTGATGATGGCCGGTCCCGGCTGGCCGCTCGCCCCGCGCAGCGCACTGCCGGGCGGCGGCGTGTTGCCGGTCGCGGGCTTCACGTCAGGCTTGACGGCGGACGCTTCGGGTTGCACCGGTTCCAGCGCGGCGGTTTCCGTCTTGCGGAAACCTGCCTGATTGGTCTGCCAGATGGCGAAAACCGCGCCCCCGGCAAGGCATAGCCCGGCCACCACGGCCAGACCCTTCACGGACGAACGAAAAGCGCGGGAGCGTAAGCCCCCGCGCTCTTGCGGTTTCTTGTCCAGTCCTAACGGGCTGTTCAGATCCAGCATGGAGCGATCAGTTCAACACGCCCTTCTTCGGGTCCGGCGGGAAGGCGGCATTGGCCACCTCGCCGCGCAAGAGCTTGATGGCTTCGTTGAGCTGGATGTCGTCCTTCGGATCGGCCGGGACATAGGCCGACGAACCGGAGCCATTATCATCCTCGGCATTACCCTTGATGTGGCCCTTGAGTTCGGATTCGCCGCGAACGACGTCCTCACCCTTCAGTTCCGGCGGCAAGGGCTGGTCGACCTTGATGTCAGGCGTGATGCCCTTGCCCTGGATCGACTTGCCCGACGGCGTGTAATAAAGCGCCGTCGTCAGACGCAGCGAGCCGTTTTCGCCAAGCGGGATGATCGTCTGCACCGACCCCTTGCCGAAGGACTGCGTACCGAGCACCGTGGCGCGGCGATGATCCTGCAGGGCACCGGCAACGATTTCCGACGCGCTGGCCGAGCCGCCGTTGATCAGGACGATAACCGGCTTGCCGTCGGTCAGGTCGCCCTTGCGCGCATCGAAGCGGGTCACGTCCTGCGGATCGCGGCCCCGGGTCGAGACGACCTCGCCCTTGTCGAGGAAGGCATCGGAAACAGCGACCGCCTGATCGAGCAGGCCACCCGGGTTGAGGCGCAGATCCAGCACGAAGCCCTTGAGCTTGTCGCCGGGAATCTTGTCCTGAATATCCTTGATCGCCTTCTTCAGGTCATCGGACGTCTGTTCGGTAAACGAGATAACGCGCAGATAACCCACATCGTTCTCGACGCGGTAGCGAACGGCCTTCACCTTGATGACCGCGCGGGCGATCTTCAGCGTGATCGGCTTGTCGGCGCCCTGACGCTCAATTGTCAGTTCGATCTGCGAACCCACTTCACCGCGCATCTTGTCCACGGCGTCGTTCAGCGAAAGGCCGCGAACTTCCTGCCCGTCGATCTTGGTGATGAGGTCGCCTGCCAGCACACCGGCCTTGGAAGCGGGCGTATCGTCGATCGGCGCGATGACCTTGACGAGATCGTTGTCCATCGTCACTTCGATGCCGAGACCGCCGAACTCGCCCTTGGTCTGCGCGCGCATGTCCTGCGCGGCTTCCGGATTGAGATAGGACGAATGGGGATCGAGCGAGGTCAACATGCCGTTGATCGCGCTTTCGGTCAGCTTCTTGTCGTCGGGCGGCGTCACATATTGTGCGCGCACACGCTCGAAAATATCGCCGAAAAGGGCCAGTTCCTTGTAGACATCGCTATCTTTCCCTGCCGCGAAAGCAGTGGAAGCCGGCGCGCCCTGGACCATCACCATGGCTGACGCCCCCAGAAGGGCCCCGGCGAACAGCAGCGACAGTTTACGCATCATTTTCACGTCCTTCCAGAAAGCCGTTCGGTCCACCACGGAGCGGGATCGACGGGTTTTCCATCCTTTCGAAATTCAATGTAAAGCAATGGCGCGCCATTGCCCACCTCTATCGGTGCAACACTTGCGAGAAGTTTTTCTCCCATTGCGCCGACCGGCTCTCCCGCAAGTACAAATTGGCCTTGCGATACGTCGATTCGACCCATGCCAGCCATCACGACATGATATCCATTGCCCGCATCGAGTATCAAGAGCTGCCCGTAGGAACGGAATGTGCCCGCGTAAAGTATCACGCCATCGGAAGGTGACGTAATCGTGGCAGAGGGCAAGGTTTCGACCACCTGCCCCATCATCGAACCGCCAATGCCGTCCTTCTCGCCGTAGCGGCGCACCGTCCTGCCCGGCGCGGGCAGGGCGAGCTTGCCCTGCAAGGCGGCAAAGTCGATCTGCGGGCGCAGGTGATTGTCGTCGGGCGTGGTTTCCCCGGCCTTTTCCCGTGCTGCGGCAAGGCGATCGGCTTCCGCCTTGCGGGCCGCTTCGGCAGCGTCGCGCACGCCTGCCATCTGCTTGTCGAGCCCGTCGATAAGGTCTTTCAGGCTGCCTGCCTTGGCCGCCAGTTCTTCCGAACGCTTGCGCTGCGCCTCGATTTCCTGTTCCGATTGCGCCTGCAATTTCTTCTTCTCCTCAAGAAGAAGTGATTGCCGTTTCTGTTCTTCGGCCTGGTCGGTGCGCGTCGTCTTCAGCTTTTCCTGCTCCTGGTGGATGGAAGCCGTGACCTGCTGCATGTCTTTCAGATCGCCGGTCAGCTCTTCCACCTGCTCGCGCATTTCGGGCACGACGGCGCCGAGAAGCACGGCGCTGCGCACCGATGCGAGCGCATCGTCGGGCCGCACCAGAATGGCGGGAGGCGGGTTCAGCCCCATGCGCTGCAATGCGGCCAGCACTTCCGCCAGAACGCCGCGCCTTGCGCGCAGCGACGAGCGGATACCGTCTTCCTGCTCGCGCAGCGCGGTCAGCTTGTCGGCGATATCGGCAATATCCTGCTGCAGCTTCTTGTCGGTCTTGGCCGACTGGATCAGCGCGGCGGTAATGGTCGCCTGATCCTTCTTCAGCCCGGCCACCTCGTCCTCAAGCTGTTTCAGCTTGTCGCCGGTTACGGTCAGTTCGTTGCTGAGCTTTTCATATTCGCTTGCCGCCTGATCGCGCTGCTGCTGCAAGGGTTCCTGCGCAAGAACGGACGGCGCACACGCAAACAGCCCGGCCACAACAAGGCCAGCGTGCACAGATGCAAGCAATCGTGATCTTTTAAAAAGGCGTACTGGAACCATGCTGTTCTATCGGGACGAAACAAGGCCAAAATCAGGGCTGACACCGCAACCTAGCCCGATACCGTTAACGAAGCATCAACCATAACGACCGGTTTAGGTCGAAAGCCGTTCCATCAGTTCGATGCGGTTCCCGAAAGGATCGGAAACATAGCAGCGCTTATAGCCTTCCAGCGGCTCATCCTCGCTGACCGGATAACCGGCTTCGGACAGGATTTCGACCAACTCATCAAGGCCGTCTATCAGGAATGCCGGATGCGCCTTGCGTGCAGCCACGAAAGCGACGTCGACACCCAGATGGATTTTCAAAGCGCCGCGTTCGAACCAGCAGCCCCCGCGAGCGGCAAGGTTCGAGGGCTTTGGCACTTCCGGTATGCCGAGAAGCCCGCCATAGAATGCGCGCGCCTGCTCTTCCCCGCCGTGCGGCATGGCAAGTTGTACATGATCCAGCTGCTCAATGTGCATGAGAGCTCTCCTGCTGTTTGCGGCGGAGCCTACAAAGCAGGGCATGATCGTACAACAAAATTCAGGACGGTATAGCTGCCTCCACCCATTCCTCCAGCGCGCGCCGGATGGCTGCCTCCGGCGGCTCGGAACGCGTGAAAGCCCACCAGATATGCGCGCCCTGCCAGATGCTTGCCATCTGCCAGCCGAGGCGTTCGGCTTTTCCCGCATCGCCTGAAAGCCTGCGTCCCAGCGCATGGGCCAGATCGACGCCCCATGCCGCGCCGCGTGCGCGCAGCACCGGATTGCGGATATCCTCACGCAGAAGCAGAAGCCCGTCCGTCGCATTATATTCAGCCGCATCGGATGGCATCAGCGCCATCAGCAGGTCGACCGCGCCCTGTGGGGTAAGCGCTGCATTTTCATCGGCAGCACGCGTTGCCGCATCGAGCTTGTCCCACGCCCGCAGCAGCACCGCCTCAAGCATGGATTGACTGTTGCCATAACGCTGGACCAGCGTAGCGGCGGAAAGCCCTGCCGCCTTCGCAGCCCGCGCGAAGGTCAGGCCCTCGGGCCCTGCCTCCGTTACTACAATCATCAATCGGTCGAGCACTGCCTCATCGGGCACGGATTTGGTTCTTGCCATGGTGAATATATAAACGTATGTTCATTTATAAATCAATCGGAGAAATCACCATGGCGAAAATTGTCGGCTATATCGCCGCCAGTCTCGACGGCTTCATTGCCGACCAAGACGGAAACCTTGACTGGCTGTTCAAATATGGTGACGCCGACCTCGGCGAGCACGATTATCGCAGCTTCATCAAGTCGATCCGCACCGTCGTCATGGGCCGCGCCACCTATGATTTCGTCGCCCAGAGCGATGAACCGTGGGCCTATGGCGATCAAAGGTGCATCGTCGTCACCTCACGGCCGATCGGGAACCCGAAGGGACCGCTTGAAATCCGCCACGACGTTGATGCGCTGATCGCGGAACTGCGTGCGCTCGATGACGGCGATGTATGGATGCTGGGTGGCGGACAATTGCAAATGGCATTTCTGGAACGCGGCGCGCTGGACGAGATCGAGATCTACGTCATGCCGGAACTCATCGGCGGCGGCATGCCGCTGTTTCCGCCGACCGGCTTCAAGGCAAGCCCTGTTCTCCTCAGCGCCAAGACGCTTGACCGCGGCTGCGTCCGCCTGCATTACGCATTTCGGGAATGATGATAAGCCTGCCAGAGTTATTAGGAATTTAGACCAGCCCGACGATCAGGCCCCGACGATTAGGCAAGGAACAATAATGTTTATAGATTTCTTTAAAAAGGAACCTGTGGGGATCGGTGGATTCCTGCTGATTCCAATCATAGCAGTAATCTCCTCAACAATATTTATCTTGCTTGATATATTTTATACGTTGGATGCTTACAGCGCCGATATAATAAATGAAATATATGAAAGCGAAAAACTATTGGGATCATCCATAGTTTTCGTACTTATTTTGCAAGGACTACTCGTAATTTTAGGGATAATTTCTCTATACTTAGTGATAAGAAGAGATATAAAAACCACAAAATTCCTTCTCACATTCTTCATACTTAAAGTTATAATGCTGAATATGATCACAGTTAACTTAATAGGACTATCGTACCACTTCATACTGGACAGTCAATATATAGATAGACGCTCATTTATATCAAATTCTTTTTCATTATTATTTGTTCCGTATTTGATATTATCAAGAAGAGTAAAAAATACGTTCACAAGGAATCAAACCCTATCGGGCGGGAAAGATCAGCCTGCCTGAGTAATCGCTTTGCCCTCCGCACGGTCACGACCGATGATAGGGATGGCCCGCAAGAATGGTCGCGGCGCGGTAAAGCTGTTCGGCAATGAGAATGCGGGCGATCTGGTGCGGCCAGGTGAGCTCGCCCAGCGCCAGAACGAGATCGGCGCGTGAACGCAATGCCGGGTCATGGCCGTCCGGTCCGCCAATGGCGACGATGAGCTGGCGCTTGCCGTCGTCGCGCATCCGCCCGATCTTTGCCGCAAAAGCTTCCGATCCGAGCGCCTTGCCGCGCTCGTCCAGCAGGATCAGGGCGGCACCATTATCGAGAGCTTCATGGATGCGCTGGGCCTCTTCGGCCTTGCGCAGTTCCGCCGTCTGGCCCCGGCTTTCGGGAATTTCGCTCACACCGGCGAATTCGAGTCCCAATGGCGGGCCAGCTTTTGAAAACCGGTCGAAATAACGCTCAACCAGTTCCCGTTCGGGGCCGGCTTTCATCCGGCCCACGGCAAAAACACTCACACGCATGACGCTCTCAATTCATCGAATTAAAGCGTGCCACGCTTTAATCTTCTTCTTTTCACGCATTATCCCACGCAAAAGCGCTTCGCACTTTTGGCTCGAAAATGCTCTAATGCACCGTCTCTAGCGCTCGTTCGTCGTCGAAACCCTCGTCGAGCCAGATCTTCTCGATATTGTAGAAGTCACGGACTTCCGGTCGGAAGATATGGACGATGATATCGCCGGTATCGATGAGAACCCAGTCGCCACTCTCGAGACCTTCGACCCGCATATCCTTGCAGCCTGTTTCACGCAGGGCTTGCAGGAGATGGTCGGCAACCGCCGTCACATGGCGATGGGAACGGCCCGACGCGACGATCATGAAATCGCCGATCGTTGATCTTCCGCGAATGTCGATGGGGATGATGGATTCCGCCTTGGAGTTTTCGAGACTGGCCAAGGCCGCGTCGAAGGTCTGGGACACGAGATTGGACTCGTCCATCCCGACCGTGGAAGGCACGTGATGAGCCTTCTTCTCAATTGCTGTTCTCAGTGTATTCCCTTTCTCAACGGAACAACGCAGTGTGGCAGTTATAAGCACCACACTCCCTAAAATAGGCAGAGTCCCTGTTTTGTTTCAAGAGCGCCGGCTTTTCCAGCCCGTTCACTTTTTCAGTTTCTTTGCCCGCTATACCCATATCTTGCAGGAATTGTCATGAAACCATCAAGATGCGGTACGGGTTTTGCGGATGGCGGTGGAGGAAAGCGACGAACGCGGCCCATGGATGAAGGTCCAGGCCGGAGGGGTGCGCCGCGCCAGCATGGGGGCATATTGTTCATCGATCCGGCTGTCGGAGAATGTCTGCGCCATGCGCGACGACAGATAGGCGAGCGTCGAGCCCGGCCGATCAATGACAGCAATCGGAAAATTCTGCGCAATCTCACGCCAGCGCTGCCAGCGATGGAAGGAGGCGAGATTGTCAGCCCCCATCACCCAGACGAAATGGACGCCGGGATTGGCGTCGCGGATAAGCGCCAGTGTATCCGCCGTGTAGCGGACATTGAAGGCCGCTTCCAGCGCCGTCACCTTGATGCGCGGGTCTTCGGCCACTGCCTCGCTCAGCTTCAGCCGGTCAGCGAGCGGCGCCAGTTCGCGGCTGTCCTTCAGCGGATTGCCGGGCGTCACCATCCACCAGAGCTGGTCGAGCTTCAGCCGCCGGATGGCGATTTCCGCCACCAGCGCATGACCGCCATGCGGCGGGTTGAACGAGCCCCCGAACAGCCCCACCGCCATGCCCTTTTCGACATGGGGCATGCGCAGATAATGCGCACTCACACCAGGATATTTTTCCTTCAATGCGGAAAGTCCGAAGCCGAACTTCATCCGAGACTAACCACGAACCTGACCGCTGCCGCGCACGCGATATTTGAACGAGGTGAGCTGCTCTACGCCAACGGGTCCGCGCGCATGCATCTTGCCGGTGGCGATGCCGATTTCCGCCCCCATGCCGAACTCGCCGCCATCGGCAAATTGCGTCGAGGCATTGTGCAGCAGAATGGCCGAGTCGATCTCGTTGAAGAAACGCGCCACCGCTGCCGCATCTTCCGCCACGATGGCTTCGGTGTGATGCGACGAATAGCGGTTGATATGGTCAATCGCGCCTGAAATCCCGTCGACCAGCGCAACGGAAATGATCGCATCGAGATATTCGGTCGACCAGTCTTCTTGCGTGGCCGGTTTTGCCGCCGGATAGAACGCCAGCACGTCCGCGCTGGCGCGAATTTCACAGCCCTTGGCGGCAAGGCCATCGAGGATCGGCGCCAGATGCGTCGCAGCCACGGCGCGATCCACCAGCAGCGTTTCCGCCGCACCGCAAATGCCGGTGCGCCGCATCTTGGCATTGACCGCGATCTTGCGGGCCATGTCGAGATCGGCAGAGGCATCTATATAAAGATGGCAGATGCCTTCCAGATGCGCGAAGACCGGCACCCGCGCTTCCGACTGGACCCGCGCCACAAGGCTTTTTCCACCACGAGGCACGATCACGTCAATCGCACCATTGAGACCCTTCAGCATTTCGCCGACAGCGGCGCGGTCGGTCACCGGCACGATCTGGATCGCATCGGCAGGCAGGTTTGCCGCTTCAAGCCCTTTGACCAGCGCCTTGTGAATGGCCGCCGAAGAATGCGCCGAATCCGAGCCGCCGCGCAGGATGACGGCATTGCCCGCCTTGAGGCAGAGCGCACCGGCATCGGCCGTCACATTGGGGCGGCTTTCATAAATGACGCCGATCACGCCAAGCGGCGTGCGCACGCGCTCGATATGAAGCCCGTTCGGACGGTCCCATTCGGCAATCACTTCGCCCACCGGATCAGTGAGCGCTGCGATGGCGCGAATGCCATCAGCGATGGCATTGATGCGGCTGTCATCGAGCGTCAGGCGGTCGATGAAGGATGCCGCCATGCCGTTCTTTTCAGCGTTGGCAAGATCAAGCCTGTTGGCTTCGAGAATATCGGCCCGCGCTGCCAGCATCGCATCGGCGGCGGCAATCAGCGCCTTGTTCTTCTGCTCGGTGGTGGCGATGGCAAGGGGTGCGGCGGCGGCGCGCGCCTTGCGCCCCACTTCCGCCATCACGGCAGCAATGTCATTTGCCGTATCTGCCTTGGTCAGCATGTCCTCTCCCCCTACACCGCTTCCGCGTCGCTGGCCGCACGCACGACCAGATCGTTGCGATGGATCATCGCCGCGCGCGCATCATAGCCAAGAATTTCACTGATCTCATCGCTTTTATGCCCGGCGATCTTGCGCGCATCCTCGGCATCGTAAGCGATCAGTCCGCGCGCGATTTCGCGCCCGTCCTCGTTCATCACGGCGACCGTATCGCCGCGCTCGAATTGACCGTCGATTTCCTTCACACCCGCAGGCAGAAGCGACTTGCCGGATTTGAGCGCCTTGGCCGCACCGGCATCCACCGTCAACCGGCCCGCCGGTTCCAGATTGCCGGAAATCCACGTCTTCCACGCATTGACGGGTGCACGCGCCGGTTCAAACAGCGTTGCGCGTTCCCCGCGATCAATGGCCGAAAGCGGGCCGAACCGCGTGCCCGACGTGATGATCATCGCAGTCCCTGCCGCATTGGCGATCTTGCCCGCGTCGAGCTTCGTCTTCATGCCGCCGCGCGACAATTCGGATGCAGCCGCGCCCGCCATCGCCTCGATCTGCGGCGTGATGGTTTCGACCAGCGGTAGAAACTCCGCATCCGGGTTCTTGTGTGGCGGGGCCGTATAAAGCCCGTCAATGTCGGAGAGCAGAACCAGAAGATCCGCGCCCATCATCGTCGCCACGCGCGCGGCCAGACGATCATTGTCGCCATAGCGGATTTCGGTGGTTGCCACCGTATCGTTCTCGTTGATGACCGGCACGGCCTTCAGCTTCAAAAGCGTCTCGATGGTCGCGCGCGCATTGAGATAGCGGCGGCGCTCCTCGGTATCGGAAAGCGTGACCAGAATCTGGCCGGAACGGATGGAATGTCCGCCGAGCACATCCGCATAGGCCTTGGCGAGCGCGATCTGGCCGGCAGCGGCAGCGGCCTGGCTTTCCTCAAGCTTCAGCGCCTTTTTCGGCAGGCCCAGAACCGTGCGGCCCAGCGCAATCGCGCCGGAAGAAACCACCAGCACCTCGACACCTGCATGATGAAGCGCTGCAATATCCTGGCCCAGGCTTTCCAGCCAGTCGCGCTTGAGGCCGCTTGCGCGATCCACCAGCAGGGCGGACCCGATTTTGACAACGATGCGGCGATAATCTTTCAGTTTCTTCAGCATGTCTCATCCCCTCGCCGCATAAAACCTTAGTCTTCGGCCTGCGCCGTACCGGCCTCTGCGGCGCGGCTCTGGTCAATGACGGCAGCGAGCTGGCGCAACGCATCGTTCAAACCTTCATGGCTGACCGCCGAAAGCAGCAGCGGATCGCGCCCGCATGCCTTTTTCAGCGCCTTGACCTTGGCCTTGCGCGCTTCCGGATCGAGTGTATCGATCTGCGACAGCGCCACGATTTCCGGCTTGTCGGCAAGACCGTGCTCATAGGCTTCCAGCTCGCTGCGAATGACCTTATAGGCCTTCGCCACATCCTCTTCCTGCGCCGAAACCAGATGCAGGAGAACACGCGTGCGCTCGACATGGCCGAGGAAGCGGTCGCCAAGGCCGACGCCTTCGCTCGCCCCTTCGATCAGGCCCGGAATATCGGCGATGACGAATTCGCGCCCGTCCACACGCGCCACGCCCAGATTGGGGTGCAGCGTGGTGAAAGGATAATCGGCAATCTTCGGCTTTGCCGCTGTCACGCTTGCGAGGAAAGTGGACTTTCCGGCATTGGGCAGGCCGACCAGACCGGCATCGGCAATCAGTTTCAGGCGCAGCCAGATGGTGCGCTCGATGCCTTCCTGTCCGGGATTGGCGCGGCGCGGCGCGCGGTTGGTCGAGGTCGTGAAATGCAGGTTGCCGAAACCGCCATTGCCGCCCTTGGCGAGACGATAGCGCTGGCCGATTTCGGTGATGTCGCAGATCAGCGTTTCGTCGTCTTCCTCGAAAATCTGCGTGCCGACCGGCACCTTGAGGACCACGTCGTCGCCCTTGCCGCCGGTCATGTTGCGGCCCATGCCGTGCATGCCGGTCTTGGCCCGGAAATGCTGCTGGTAGCGGTAATCGATCAGCGTGTTGAGGCCGTCGACGGCCTCCACCCAAACATCGCCGCCGCGCCCGCCATCACCGCCGTCCGGACCGCCGAACTCAAGAAATTTCTCGCGGCGGAACGAAACGGCCCCTGCCCCGCCATTGCCGGAGCGGATATAGATCTTGGCCTGATCGAGAAACTTCATTTGAACGTAACCTTCTTGGACGCCCGCACTCCGGCAGGCTTTTGGGCGTCGGGCGCCCTGAATATCGTTACACGCGAGCGCGCCCGCCTGTGGTGTGTTGCAATTACAGCAAAACCGGCTTCCTGCAAACAGTCGAGGAAGCCGGTTTCTGTCCTATTTCGAGTTCCAGTCAGGATCGGTGAAATCGATATAGATCAATTCCTGATCCCGATACTGGCCCTGAACGTAAAGCGACTTGGGTTCGACGCCATAAGTCTTGAAGCCAAGCGCATAATAGACGCGTTTGGCGGCTTCGTTCGTCGCCACCACCTTGGCATCCAGAACGACGACCTGCGTTGCCGCATGGTCGATGACCTTGCCGACCAGAGCCTTGCCGAGTTCCAGCCCGCGCGCTTCTGGGGCCACATAGACGCCCCACAGCGTGCCGCGATGGCGCTCGGACCGGCGATCATGGCGGAACATGCCTGCCGTTCCCAGCAGGTTTTCGCCATCGAAGGCCCCGAAGACCACATTGCCGTTCACCTGTTCCAGACGGCGCGCGAAGACGCTGTCCGAATAGGCGTTTTCTTCTTCAAAACTCGAACCGAAAGCCATCGGCGCAAGTTGCAAACCGCTTAGTCTTATGGCCCGATAGCGGTGCAGGTCGCCCTTTTCGAGCGCGCGCACCACGATCCTGTCGCGGGCGATTGCGTGCGTATCCATCATTTCATTCCCCGATGATTATCGGTCCTGCGCAAGCCGGTAAGGCTTCGCGCAGGACCATTGTTATCTTACGACTGCCAGCTTCTCAGCCCGATCCAGGTGCGACGGTCGAGGACATAGCGCTCGACCGGCACATTGCCTGCGGCAAGCGAGTCCGCCATGCCCATGCTGCTGAACTGGAACCCGCACTTGTGGATCACCCGGCGCGAGCCGCCATTGCTGGCCCGGCACGAGACATGCAGCCGCTCAATTTCCGTTGCACGGAAGGCCAGATCGATCAGGGCGTGCGCGGCCTCGGTGGCAAAGCCGTGACCCCAATAGGGTTCGCCCAGCCAGTAACCGATTTCCAGCCCCTCACCATGCTTATGCGCATGGATGCCGCAGCAACCCATAAAGATGCCGGTTTCCGCTTGCGTGATCGCGTAGATGCAATTGCCCATCTCGCCTTTTCGCACGCGTTCGACAAAATCGACGGCGTTTTCACGCGTGTATGGATGCGGCATACGGGCAAGCATACTGGAGACGCGGGCGTTGTTGGCAAGATAGGAAATCGCATCCACGTCTTCGACATGCGGCGGGCGCAGCACCAGCCTTTCAGTGACGAGGACGGGACAATCCAACTCGTAGGCCAGATCTGCGCTCAGATCGGGGCCTGTTTCACCTGCCGCGCCGGGCGACAGATCGGTGTAACTGTCTCTTCTTTCGCTACTGCTTGCGTCGTAACAATCTTCTTCCAGAACTTCGACAACCATTTTTCGTTCCTCCAGAGCGTTTCATTTTTTGCGCATCTTGTTTGAAAACCGCTTCGCACTTTTCGGATGCGCTCAAATGCAAAAAGGGAAGATGGGTGGCCCCATCTTCCCTTCGATCTTTTGGCTAGGCTGCCATTTACACCGGGTCCGATGGGACGCCGGTGCTTTAGAGAGTGCCCGGCTTACTCTGCTGCTTCCGCGATCGGGTTAACCGACACGTACGTGCGACCGTTGGCTTTCGTGCGGAAAGACACGGAGCCGTTTACGGTTGCAAAAATCGTGTGGTCCTTGCCGAGGCCGACATTGGCGCCCGGATGCCACTTCGTGCCGCGTTGGCGCACGATGATGTTGCCAGCGAGCACAGCTTCGCCGCCGAACTTCTTCACGCCAAGGCGTTTGGATTCTGAATCGCGACCGTTACGCGAGGAACCGCCAGCTTTTTTGTGTGCCATTGGTGTTCTCCTTTAATCTCTCTGTTTACTCAGCCGTTGCGGCCTTGGCTGCGGCCTTCTTGGGCGCTGCCTTCTTCGGCTTTGCGGCTTCGCCTTCGGCGGCGTCTGCCTTCGGAGCCTTCTTCTCGGCGGCCTTCTTGGAAGGCTTCGCGCCGTCGGTGAGGATTTCCGAGATGCGGATGGTCGTCAGTTCCTGACGATGACCGCGGGTGCGCTTCGAGTTCTGACGGCGACGCTTCTTGAACGCGATGACCTTGCGGGCACGGCCCTGTTCAACGACTTCGGCGGTGACGAGAGCACCGGCGACGGTCGGGGCGCCAATGGTCGTGCCGACCATCAGGACTTCTGCGAATTCTACGATGTCACCGGCTTCGCCAGCAACTTTTTCGACCTTGATGAGGTCGTTTGCGGCAACGCGATACTGCTTGCCACCGGTCTTGATGACTGCGAACATTTGTTGTCCTTTCGGTTGTTCGGTCCGGCTCTCATTCCACGACATTGGCGTCGAAGCGATGGGCCGTCTTTTTATCAGTCGGTTGATGAGCGGGCTTCTGGCCCTTGAATACAGCCCGGAAAAGCCCGAAATCTGCAATCAAAACAATAGGCGCGGATTGCCCCACGCCCAAGGTCTGGTGCTTATAGGTGCGAAGCGGCAGAAAAGTCAAGAATTTTCACAGCGGAATGCAAATTAGCTCTTGTCTAATCGGCGCTGGCCCGTTATTGAGCCGCTGCACGCTCGGCATTCGTCATTGATGCTTGTTACTGTGCGATTCCGCAAGGGTCGTTTTACAGTGCTGCACAACGCGGAGAGGTGGCTGAGTGGTTGAAAGCACCGCACTCGAAATGCGGCATGGGGGCAACTCCATCGGGGGTTCGAATCCCTCCCTCTCCGCCATTTATTTCCCTGCATGAACAATATCCCTCCGGTGAATATTATTTGTCATTTGCCGCCGCAGAAATGAGCGCGTGCTTCTCCGCATGGCGAAAACCATGCTAGAAGAGCATCATGAGTGTGTTATCCGCCGTTGCGCCCATTTATCATCCCCCGCTGGAGCCCTATGTCTCAATCCTGCATCGCGATGCGGGCTTTCTCGTGCTGGACAAGCCGAGCGGCTTGTTGTCCGTGCCGGGACGCCATCCCGCCCTGTCTGACAGTCTCGCAACGCGCGTTCAGGAACAATTTCCGCACGCGCAGATGATCAACCGTCTGGACAAGGATACGTCGGGCATCGTGTTGATGTCGCTCGACCGCAAGGCGCATGCCGCCATCGCTGCGCAGTTCGAAGCGCGCACGACGCAAAAATCCTATGTAGCGGTGGTCTGGGGATGCGTTGAAGAAGACGAAGGCCTGATCGACCTGCCCCTGGCGATAGACCCCGACAACAAGCCGCGTCATCGTGTCGATCACGCTCACGGCAAGCCCGCCCAGACGCGCTGGCAGGTGCTGGATCGGGGCGAGAACGCAACCCGGCTGCGGCTTTTTCCCCTGACAGGCCGCACGCACCAGCTGCGGGTGCATATGAAAGCGCTTGGCCATGTGATCCTCGGCGACGAATTTTACGCCGAAGGTGAAGCGCTTGCCGCCGCGGACCGGCTGCTGCTGCATGCGGAAGAGCTGTCTTTCCGGCACCCCGATGGCAGCGCCGTGACCTTCACCGCGCCCTGCCCGTTCTGAGAGCATTCATGTCGCAGAAAATCGATACATCGGAACTGGTCGTTGATTTCGTCGGCGGCGCTGTCGGCCACCGGTTCCGCTCCGGCGAAGGACGCGGCCAGCCCCTCGCCAAGGCCGCCGGACTGACGAGCGACGCCACGCCGGAAATCGTCGATGCGACGGCCGGTCTCGGGCGCGATGCCTTTCTGCTGGCCTCCCTCGGCGCCAAGGTGACCTTGATCGAGCGTTCGGAAAAGATGCATGGGCTTCTCGCGGACGGACTGGCGCGCGCCGCCGCAGAAGGCGGCCGCTATGCCGAAACCGTGGCGCGCATGACGCTTCTGCACGGCGATTCCTGCCTGCTTCTGCCCGAACTGAAGCCGCAGGTGGTGCTGGTTGACCCGATGCACCCGCCGCGTGGCAACAGCGCGCTCGTCAAAAAGGAAATGCGCCAGATTCGCGAGATCGTCGGCACCGATCCGGATGCCGAAAGGCTGATGCAGGTGGCGCTGGAAGCTGCGCAATATCGCGTGGTGCTGAAGTGGCCGCTACGCGCAGAACCGATGGCCGGATTGCGCAAACCGTCACACCAGATCCTCGGCAAGAGCACGCGCTATGACGTTTTCGTCAATGCAAGGATCCGTTGAACATCAGGCTGCGCTCATGGCCTTTCGGCCTCAGCCGGAGCCCCATGCGGCACTTCGCGGGAACAGAGGCTGACGCTGTTGCGGCCGCTCGCCTTCGCGTCATACATGGCGGTATCCGCGGCAGCGAACAGTTCCGTCGCCGACCGGCCATTTCCGGGAAAACAGGCCACGCCGATGCTGCATGTGACCTCCAGAAATGTCGTGCCCAGCTCGACCGGCTCGCATATCCTGCGTCTTATCTCGTCCAGCCGCGTGCAGAAATCATCATCGTCTGCCTTCAGAACGAGAATGAATTCATCGCCTCCCATGCGGCCAGCAAGTTCGCCCTCGCGCAGCAACAGTAGAATTCGCCCGGCGATCTGCTGCAGGAGCCTGTCTCCAGCAGCGTGCCCGAGCGTATCGTTGACCTGCTTGAACTGGTCGAGATCGACAAAGCCGACAGCCACTTTCCGGGAATGAGCGGAAGCCTCGCCAAGTATGTGTTCCAGTTGCCGTTCCAGAAAAGCCCGGTTCGCAAGCCCGGTCAACGCGTCGTGTTCGGCCAGATAACGGATGCGCTCATCGGCGATGCGCCGGTCGATGGCAATTCCGGTCATCCCTGCAGCGGTAGCCAGAAACTCGCGGAGACCGCGATCATCAGAAGCCTCGCCATCCGTCATGAAGCCAAGCACGCCGTGCCCCGCACCGTCTGCGGATGGAATCTCCATGGAGAAGATGGCTTTGCCGTCGGGAGAAAGCGCTTTCAGCGCAGCTTCGATGCGTGCCGGAGACAGCGGCTCCGGCTCCCGCCTCAAACCGGTCGCCAGAAAAGGCAGCGAGGGGGCTGAAATGATAATATCATCCGCATCGCCGGTCACGACCGCGACACAGCGGATGCCGGCAGCGAGCCCTTCCAGAAGCAATGTCAACTGACCCACGAATTCGGGCATGGCAACCGCGCCCACCGTCATTTCCAGAATGCGGGCCTGAACCTGCATGAAGCGTTCAGCCCTTTTCTTGATGGAAATGTCGCGGGACACCCCGACGACACCGATGATATTGCCGTTTCTGTCGCGCAAAGGCACCCGCGATATCATCAGCCAGCGGTCCGCTCCGCCCCGCATGGCGCGTTCCTCATAACCGAGATCAGGTTGTCCGCTTTCCATAACCCGCTGCTCGATTTCGCAAATGCGCGCGGTGATAGCAGCTTCCCCGTGAATATCGACGTCCGTCAATCCGATGAGTTCATCGATGTTCGAGAGGCCGTTGTTGCGGACCACCGCATCATTGGCAAACAGGAACCGCCCTTGCAGGTCCTTGGCATAGATGAAATCCGGCACGTGATTGATCATCGCGACGAGCCAGTCGAGCTGATCCGTGCCTGTCGGGGAACAGTCGGCCGGCTCTGTCGATGACAGCGGACGGGACCCTTCAGCGGGGCGCGGATCGCTATCATTTTCGCCTGCACCCGGCGCAAATGTATCTGCCAGACCTTTCATGGACCGAGCCCCTCCATGCTCCAACTTCATATTAGCAATCTTTTGGGTGATGGAAATGGTATACTGCCCGGTCTCGGACAATCTAAAGATCGACATCGCCGAAACGAGCCGCAACGCTGTGGCTTTCGCCGTCACAGATCAGCGACAAGGCAGAAAGCGATGCGTACAGGCCACATCCTTGTGATGACTTGTAAACTTGCGAAAATCATGCCGCAAAATCATGCCGCAATGCCACTGCTCGTCCCAACAATTCTCCTGAGAGCAATCACGAAATCTGCCCAAGCGGAAGTGAGAAATGAGTCACCGTCATAAGACGCTGATATAGGCCCTCGAATGAAAAACGGCAGGACCTGGGACCACTCCATCCTTTTGTCTTTGCGCATTTCCAGACGCAAACCGATCCTAACTGCAGCGTCTGACAGTACCGCTTCTCGTAGCCACGCAATACGGTGGTTGGGTATTACACGCACAGGCCCGTGACGAGCAAGAATCAGAAGAGAACAAGGAGAATGCGATGTCAAATGTGACAATCGTAGCGCACAGCGCCGATCAATCAAACCTGCACGTTTTTGGTGTTCGTGCCGACGGCACCGGCGGCCACACATTCGATTCGGGCACCGGTTGGCAGGTTCCAGACTGGCAAGTGACCAATTGGTCCCAGCCAACAGACGGTCTCGTTTCAGTTCCGGTTGCTATAGTGGGCCCGCAGCCCAACATTCTGCTGGCGTTTGCGGTGAACCGCGACAATAATCTATGTATCAGTCAGAGCGATACGACAGAAACTGGCGACATTGGTTGGACAAAGTGGACGCCAATCGCGGAAAACTGGTATTCCGCGCCGGTGGTTGCGCGTAACAACGGGACTACTTACCAATTACTGTCGAGAGCCGCAAATGGTGAGGTGCGCGTTCTCCAGACTACAGACGCAGCCCAAACCTGGAATGATACGTCTATCGGAGGCAACGCATATGGCACTCCCGCCGTTGCCGCCCTTCCTACTCAGTCTGATGCAGTCTGTCGGTGGCCGGACGGGTCATTCTATCATAGCTACTGCACCTCTGGGGGCGCCTGGAGCGACTGGTCTAAGGTGGGAGATCAACTTGTTACAGATCCAACTGCGGTATACAGAACTCAAGACCAAAATCATATTTTGTGTGTATTCGGTCTCGGAGTGGACAATTGTGTTCATTACTCCTTCTTCCAAAACGGAAGTTGGGTAACAGGCATAAAGCTTACAGGGCCAGTATTGCAGAAGCCGGTTGCAGTCGCCTCCGGCGCCAATCTTGACCTGTTCGGCGTCAAGCCAGACGGGACCGTTATTCATGGCAAGGTTCGCTATATGGTCAATTGGAACGGCTGGGAAGAATTGGATGGCATCAAGGCCATTTGTCAGCCCGCCGCAACCATCCACGCCGACGGAACCGTCGATCTCGTTGTAACTGATTTCTCAAATACCGTTTATGTCAGATCGCTCAAGAACGATATCTGGCAACCGAATTGGATCAACATCGGCCAAGGTTTGCAGGTCACACACCTCCTTCAGGGTAATGAAATCGCGGCTATTGCCTGATCCAGGCGTTGGCGCGGAGGAACTTGCCGTCGGGAAGGCCACTGCCGGCGAGCATTCGGGGGATTGTTCGTCGGAGCAGGTTCATGAAACTGGAATTGATCACATAGATAAGATTGCTGCTCCCTTCGGCTGGTGAGATCATCCGCGTCATTACGGAAGACCTGCAGAAAGCAGCGATGAAATATTACGCCGGATTGCACATCAGCCTCAACATCAGCTCCCCTGGATGTAAGCGAAATGCCCCGATAGTGGCGGCGAGCTGGAACAGCCCGTACACCAAAGAGAACCATGGGACGCTTGCTATGTTTCGACCGGATTGGACGAGTAAACGCGAGCAAAAACCATGACGCACCAGCCAAATGTAGAGAACCAAGCCTTGACGGGTTGTCCCGTCGAGGTTTGGCCAAGACCGTTGCAGCTATAGAGCATTTTCAGAGCTTGTGTAGCGCCAGCGCCTTGGCTGCTGTAAAACGGTAGCAACCGCTGTACATTGCATTCGGCACTCTTTTCCGTGACTTTACGAGCGCCAAACAAACTGCCAACATCACATCAAAATAGAATACTCCCGGCAGTCGCCCGCGAATACGGCGGGCCTGACCGTTGCTCCAGAACATCACTGCGATCAAGAGGTCTTATGAAACGGAGCATCAACCTGACAACAGCCCCCATAAATCGGGCTCTGCTGCTCTTTGCCCTTCCGACCCTTGGTTCCTCAATATTGCAATCGGCGAATGGTTCCATAGATACGATCTGGATCGGGCAGTTGCTGGGGGAATACGCACTTGCCGCAACGACGAACGGCAACCTGGTCATGTTTCTGCTGACGGCTTTCGTCTTCGGTTTCGGCATGGCATCGACGATCCTGATCGGACAGGCATTCGGGCGGCGGGACATCGAGACGGCACGCACGATAGCGGGCACTACAGTTGGTACCTTCGTGCCGCTCAGTATCGTCGTCGCAGCCATCGGCTGGTTGCTCGCCCCGAAAGTTCTGGCGCTGCTGGGAACACCTGACACAATAGAGCCGCTGGCACGCGCGTTCCTGCAGGTCACGTTTCTCGCCATGCCCGCGATCCTGATGCAGACGATCCTGATGATGGCACTGCGCGGCGGCGGCGACGCCGTGACCCCGCTGATATTCATGGGAATGGCTGTGCTTCTCGATGTCGTTCTCAACCCGTTTTTCATTCTGGGTTGGGGTCCGCTGCCTTCCCTCGGCATTGCCGGTTCCGCGCTGGCGACGGCTGTCGCCAATTATATAAGTCTCGCGGCGATGCTTTATTATATCTACCACCGCGATCTCCCGTTGCGCCTGCGCGGCAGGGAATTGTGGCTTCTTGTTCCAGACCGGAAATTGCTGCGCCTGATCTTTGTCAAAGGGTTGCCCATGGGCATCCAGATGATCGTTGTCTCGAGCTCGATGCTGACCATGATGCGGCTGGTTAATCGCGAGGGTGTCGACACGACGGCCGCCTTCGGCGCCACACAGCAGCTCTGGACCTATGTGCAGATGCCAGCAATGGCGTTGGGCGCTGCGGTAAGCGCCATGGCGGCCCAGAATATCGGCGCGGGAAAATGGGATCGCGTAAGCTCCATAACCCGCATCGGAACGATCTATGCGGTGCTGATGACCGGCGCCCTCGTCCTGTTGCTGCTTGTCGCGGACCGGCAGGCCTTGCAGATATTCCTCGGCGCTGAAAGCCCGGCCATCGCGATCGGTCGGCACATCGGGCAGATCGCCACCTGGGGATTCATCGCTTTCGGCGTGACAATGGTTCTCTTCGGAACCGTCCGCGCAAACGGCCAGGTCATCTGGCCGCTCATCATTCTTTTCGTATCGATGTACCCTGTGCGCCTCGGCGTCGCCATTGGCCTGCGGGAGCAGCTCGGTTCCGATGCCTCTGGGTGAGCTTTCCTGCTGCCATGCTGTCGACGCTGCTGATGTCGATGATCCTTTATTTCCACGGAGGTTGGAGGAAGAATTCCTCCCATGCATGTCGACGCCCACGAACTACAAGGGGAAGCAGCATGTGTATCGCAAACGACGGAAGCAGCGCCATCCAGCAACGCACTTGCTCCGAATGCGCCTCTCGTCGCTGAAGTGAAAAACGGCAGGTAAGCTTCTCTGCGCTCCCCCGTTCCGTGGGCGGAAAGGCGCGGCACCGGCCAGTTAAAGTGACTTTATGATCGTCGCGACGCTTTCGTCCACCGCAGGAGGGACGTGTCCACGCGCAAATCGGGTTTCCAGGGCTCGAAGCGGCGTTTCCGTATCTGCTCCCAGTTCGGCGGGGTCCATCCTTCTACGGTTGATCTTCGCGTCTCGGCCCGAAGGCGGTGCATCGCGGCATCCGAACAGACAACTTCAACCTGAAGCCATCTGCTGCCGGTTTTTCTCGCAACATCTCTGAATGCCTGACGGGTGATTTCGATAGCATTCACGGAATCGACGATGACGGTGTGACCCAGCCGCAGGTTGTCTGCAGCCAGCCGATAGAGCGTCACATATCCGGCCGGGCCAACATCATCCACTGCCGACGGTGGTGTAGCAGAACGAATTGCCTGCTCGACGGTATCCACACGAAGATAGCAAGCCCCAATACGCACAGCCAGGGCCTGCGCTATCGTGCTTTTTCCAGACGCTGGCAGTCCACCCAGAATAATCAGCATCAGTGCCTCCGGTTGAAACATCGTATTTCGGGACCGTGAAGCTTCGATGACGTTACCGGCGCGCACTGTGGGAGCGGCTTTCGTGTGTTGTAGAGCGGGGCTTTTTTGCCTCCTTAAACGCCAAAACCCGCCGCTGCTGCGACGGGTTTGTTGGTATTTTGTTTGCGGGGGCAGGATTTGAACCTGCGGCCTTCAGGTTATGAGCCTGATGAGGTGAGACCGTTAAAAAATCGATCCAGTGAA
>NZ_JAGPOU010000007.1:0-128735 GCF_018066705.1 Ochrobactrum sp. AP1BH01-1
TAGCTCGTCAGGCTCATAACCTGAAGGCCGCAGGTTCAAATCCTGCCCCCGCAACCATCTTTACTTGCGACCCCGTAGCACCCGCTGCGGGGTTTTTGCTTTGCGTGGAAATCGTAAGGATTCCAGCGAGATCGCCCTGAACGTCGATCTCCACCTTGCCGTCGACTGGGGTCAGCACGATCTGATCCACGAGCGAGCGCAGCGTGTCGGCGGCCTCGATCCGCTTCCCCTCATCTTCGTCCTGCAGAGCGTCGTAAAGCTGTTGGACCCGCTTGCGGTATTGCAGTGCCATGCTCGGGTGCAGCAGCGGTGGCGGCTCGTCGGCTTCGGCCAGGAACTGTTCCAGTTCGGTCTTTCGGGCCTCGAGCTTCTTGCTGCGTTCTTTCACCATGTCGACCGAAAGGGCGTCGCTCAGGTACAGGTCGAGGATCTTTTCCAGTTCTCGGTTGACCTTGGCCAGTTCCGCCTCGGCCGACGCGATACCCGCACGGCCTTCCATGCGCAGGCGGTTCATCTCCTGCGTGAAGACCTCGCAGAAATGGGCGAAGAGCTCCGGATCGACGAGCTTGGTGCGCAGCGCATTGAGTACACGCGATTCAAGCTCGTCGCGGCGGATGTTGACCCGGTTGTTGCAGGTCCCCTTGTTGCGCGCTGTCGCACATCCGATCAGCGTCGCCGAAATCGCGGAATAGCCGCCACCACAGCAGGAACATTTGGTCAGTCCCGAGAAGAGGTATTTGGGACGGCGGCGGGTATTGATCCGGGAGAGATCGGCCTCGCCGTTTTCCTTCCGTGCGATCTTGTTCTTTTCCTGTCGCGCCTTCACCGCGCTCCAGAGGTCGTCGTCGAGAATGCGCAGCTCCGGCGCCTCCTGGATGACCCATTCCTCTTCCGGGTTGGGGCGGGCCTGCCGCTTGCCGGTGCTCGGATCTTTGACGAAGCGCTGTCGGTTCCAGACGATCTTGCCGACATACATCTCATTGTTGAGGATGCCGTTGCCCCGTTTCGGGTTGCCGTTGATCGTGCTGAAGCCCCAGTCGCCGCCTGACGGAGCGGGAATGCCTTCCTTGTTCAGGGCGAAGGCGATGGTCTTGGCCGATTTGCCGGCGGCATAGTCGCGGAAGATGCGGCGCACGACTTCGGCCTGGAATTCGTTGATGGTGCGATCGCCGCGGATCGGCTCGCCGTTCGCATCGAACTTCTTGACCACATCGTAGCCATAGGCATTGCCGCCACCCGATTTGCCTGCCTCGACGCGGCCGCGCTGCCCGCGGCGGGTCTTGTCGGCCAGATCCTTCAGGAACAGCGCATTCATCGTGCCCTTGAGGCCGACATGCAGATGCGTCACCTCGCCTTCCGACAGGGTGAACATCTTCACGTCGGCATAGGACATGCGCTTGAAGATGCCCGCGATGTCTTCCTGGTCGCGGGAGAGGCGGTCCATCGCCTCGGCGAGGATCAGGTCAAAGCGGCCGCCCATTGCGTCGGCCATGAGCGCCTGAATGCCCGGCCGGATCAGCGAGGCGCCGGAGATCGCGTGGTCCGAATACTCCTCGACGATGTGCCAGCCCTGCTTCTCGGCATGGAGACGGCACATACGGAACTGGTCGGCGATGGAAGCGTCGCGTTGATTGTCGGAAGAATAGCGAGCGTAGATCGCGACTTTCAAAACTTGGCTCCCATCCATATCAGGAGGAGCGCTTCCTCCTTTGCCGTGACATCATCACTTCCTCTGCATAGCACTCCTGCGCCGCCTGCCTCGCCAGGATGCCGACCAGTCGCAGAAGGCGTGGGTCGGGATTGCCGCGTGGCGTAAACGTCAGCTCCGGCACGTCCAGCAGCAAGGATTCGAGCAGCGCTTCGCGCTCTCCTCCTGTCATCTTTGCCGGGTTTCCTGGGGCTCGCAAGGTCATAACTTGCAGCATTCGCCCCGAGGGAAGCATAAGCAACGGAAATTGAAGGCGAATATTCGGCGGCAATTGGCGCGGGTGAGCGTGCTATCGCGTAGCTCAGCGTGTCCTGGCGAGCCATGGCGTAGCAAAATAACCTATCGGAATCCCTCGCTGGCCCGGTCATCATTGGCCTCGTCGCCTCTCCTCATGAGGTCATTGACTGTAGGCGCAACCTTATCGTATTGTAATTCGCGATACAAGGCGCTATATGCCGACCAAGGAGATTCGCCATGGCCACGACCGCCGAACGCAAGGAATACCCGATCTCGATGCGCTTGCCCGAGGCGGATGTCGCAATGATCGATCGCGCCGCCAGCTTGCGCGGCCGCTCGCGCACCGATTTCGTGCGCGACGCCGCTGTGCGCGCGGCCGAGGAGGTCGTCATGGAGCAGGGCCTGATCCGGATGAGCCCGGAGGGCTTCGCCGAGTTCATGGATGTGCTGGCGCGTCCGGCCGCTCCCGTTCCGGAGATGGTAGACGTTCTGAAGCGGCCCGCGCCATGGGAGCCCGGCTACGTGGCGAAGCGGTAAGCTCTTGCACCTTTCGGGTCCTGAACCGCTCTCTGCCGAACACGATGTGTCCGAGTTCACCTGTGGCAAGCCCACGCTTGACCACTGGCTGAAATCACGCGCCCTCTCCAATCAGCAGAAGGGCTTCACCGCCGTCCTCGTCGTGCATGAGGCTGGGCGCGTGGTCGGCTTCTACGGCCTCGCGCCTACCGGTGTGGTGCCTTCGGTTCTGCCGCGTTCGATCAGGACGGGGCAGCCGCCCAACCCGGTCCCCTGTATGCTGCTCGGCCAACTCGCAACCGACACCGGATGGGCAGGGCTGGGCATCGGGACCGGTCTTGTGAAGCATGCTCTCCAGCGCTGCGTTCAGGCCGCATCGCTGATCGGCGGGCGGGCCTTGCTGGTCAACGCCGTCGACGGGGAGGCGGCCAAGTTCTGGAGGCGGCGTGGCTTCGAGCCTTCCAGGGATGATCCCCTGGTTCTGCTCCGCTCGATCAGCGACATCGCTGCCTCGCTCGGCGAGGGCGGTGGGTGAAAGCTTGGCTGGCCTCCAACCGTAGCGATCCGCCCCTTCAGTCAGATTGAAGTAGATCAGATCCGCCCATGCAAATTCGTCCTCCCCCATTGCCCACATTCCACTGGCAGATGTTCGTGCTTTCCTTCGCGCTATTCTGGGCGGTCGGCGGCATGCCCGAACCTGCCAAGGCTCAGCCTCGGCCGCAGATTGCGAAGTGCGTTCCCGGCCAGGCCCGTACCGCCGACGAATATTGCCTCGTTGATGGCGACACGATCTGGATCGACGGGGAAAAGCTGCGCATGGAAGGCTACGACACCCCGGAACCGCAAACCCACATCTGTGGTGGCGACGCCGAAATCGCGCTGGCACACCGAGCCAGTGATCGGGTGATCGAGCTGCTGAACTCGCACGACTGGACCGTCGAATATGGAGAGCCGGACAACACCGGCACGCGGACGCTCGTGACGATCAGAATCGGTGGTCGCGACATCGGTGACATCCTGATTGCCGAAAGGCTGGCCAGACCCTGGCCCGATGGCGAAGAATGGTGGTGCAACCCGTAGACGTTAGTTCCACGCCGTCGACCGCCTGGCGAGATCAAACTAACTCACTGTGCGCCCCTTCTCTGTCGTTTCGACGATGATCCGCTGATCCTGGAAGCAGCTTTTCAGCGCCCAGTGTGACCAAGGCTTTGCCGTGCGAGGTAGGCGCGACTTGATGGAGTAGCTGTTCATCGCACTTGCATTCCCGCCGCTCGGATTCGACAACTGGTGTACTCGGGGGAAAATGCCATGCAGCTTGAGCGTGCTCGCATCAGAAATTTCCGTTCACTTCGCGATGTCGAAGTCGTTTTTGGCGCACACACCGCATTGATCGGCGGCAATGGCGCAGGAAAGTCTTCAATCTTGAAGGCTATCGAGAAGTTCTACTCGACTACGAAAAACTGCGACGCTGACGATTTCTTTGGACGCGATCAAGGGCAGCCGATCGAGATTGAACTAACCTTTCACCAGCTTAGCGAGCAAGAAGCCGCAGCGTTCGAGGATCGGGTGCGGGATGGTAGGTTGGTCGTCACCCGCATTTTTGACGGAGGTCCATCAAGTGGACGCTATCATGGTGTCGTTCCACAGATTCCCGACTTCGTCGCTGTTCGGGCTCATTCCGCAGCCACACCCAAGCGCGCTGCTTATAATGCCCTGCGCGAGAATAACCCACTCTACGCCGACCTTCCCACTGCTGGCAGTGCGGCAGCGGTCGACCAGGCGATGCTAACCTGGGAGGCTGAGCATCCCGATCAGTTGGTGCTGCTGCCCGACGATGGTCAGTTTTTCGGATTCCAGAACAACAGCCGAGGCAAGCTCCAGCAGCACACGAGCTTCGTGTTCATTCCGGCGGTTCGCGACGCATCAGCGGACGCGGCGGACGGCAAGACGAGCGTCATCGGCAAACTACTCGAACTGCTAGTGCGCAGTCAGATCCTTCAGCGGCCGGACGTTCAAGCGTTCAAGGCGCAGTTGACCGAGGCCTACCAGGCCTTGGTATCCGCCGAAAATATGCCTGAACTCGGTGCGCTCGCTGGGACCCTCACCGCCGACCTGCGGGGTTTGTATCAAGATGCTGAAGTTTCGTTGGCCTGGCGCGAGGTCGGCGAGATGCCAGTCCCGTTGCCAATGGCGGATGTGTTTCTCAAGGACGAAGGCTTCGGTGGACCGGTGGACAGGCAAGGTCACGGCCTCCAGCGTGCCTTCATCTTTACACTTCTCCAGCATCTTGCGCGAACTGCCGTGCCGGAGGGCGACGAGGCACCCCCTGATAGTGACGTTGACGGCAGTGATGACGCGCCCGCTGCGGCTGCGGCTGCGGTCATGGCGCAGGCACCGACGCTTATCCTCGCAATTGAAGAACCCGAACTGTATCAGCATCCGACCAAACAGCGGCACTTCGCGGAAGTGCTGCGGGGCTTGAGTAGCGGTACGCTCCCTGGCGCGCAGGGCCACACACAGGTTATCTTCGGTTCGCACTCGCCAATGTTCATTTCGATGGGGAAGGCCGACGAGATCAGGCTTACCCGGCGCTCGCATTGTGACGACAGTGAATTCAAGCAATGCAGCCTGCAAGCGCTGGATCTCGGCACCGTTGCGCAGAAGCTCGAACGCGGCTGGAATAAGCCCGCTGGCACTTTCAGTGCACAGACTTTGATGCCGCGGTTGCACATTCTCGGTGCTGAATTGGCCGAAGGCTTTTTCGCCACCGGTGTGATTCTGGTTGAGGGCCGAAGCGATAAAGCGGCGCTCACCGCGACGGCGCGGATGCTCGGCGTGAATTTCGAGGCGGCCGGCATCGCCATCCTGTCAACCGAAGGCAAAGCCAATCTCGATCGTCCCTATGTGATTTTTCGCGAGCTGGGTATTCCAACCTTCATGCTATGGGATTGCGACCAGCAGTTACCCGAGGCTAAACGAACGCCGGCAACCGATCTTGCTTTGAGCAAGCTCGCTAAGCCGAACGATCAGATCGACGCCGCGCCCACTAGCGACCTCATCAGCGATTGTTACGCGCATTTCGAAAAGACATTGGAGCACAAGCTCAAGGAGGATCTCACGCCTGAAGTACACACGGCGTGCCTTGCTGCTGCCTGCGAACCCTTTGGTGTGCATCCGAGCAACGATGCGCAGAAGATACCGGAAATCGTCTATCAGACACTTCTCCGTGCTAAAGAACAGGGCCACGAGAGCGAGATGCTGAAGAGCCTCGTCCGTGCCATGTGGCGTTTCTTCCGCGATGAGGAAATCCCGGACCCGACGGAGGCGCAAGCTCCGGTAGCAGTGGGTGCGTGATCCATGTGTGGCACTGTAACGAGGAACTGATTCGTGGCGACGCTCAAGATCATCCATACGGCTGACTGGCAGCTCGGAAAGCCGTTCGGGCGCTTTCCGCAGGAGGTGCGTAGTGCGTTGGCTGAGGCTCGCCTCGATGCCATCGATCGCCTCGGTGCTGCGGCAATATCCAGCGGTGCCACGCACATCGTCGTCGCCGGTGATGTGTTCGACAACGTCGAACCCGGCGACCGCATCGTCACGCAGATGCTGTCACGTATGCAGCGGGCGTCGGTCACCTGGTGGCTGATGCCGGGCAACCACGATCATGCGCGAGCCGGTGGACTCTGGAGCAGGCTGCGCGGGCGTGCGCCTGCCTCAGTCCAGATCGTGGACACTCCCGAGCCTATTGAGATGGAGCAGGGTGCTTGGCTTCTGCCGGCGCCCCTGGAGCACCGGAAGACGGTGTCCGATCCTTCCGCGGCGATGGTCGATATGACGACGCCGCCGGGGGCACTCCGCATCGGTCTCGCACATGGCTCCATCACAGAGTTTGGCGCCACCGGAGAGAGCTCCAATCTGATCCCGCCGGATCGCGCCAAGTCCGCGGGCCTTGACTACCTCGCGCTCGGGGACTGGCATGGCTTTTTGACGGTTGGCGACCGGACCGCTTACAGCGGGACCCCTGAAATTGACCGGTTCGGGCGCGATGAGCCGGGCGGCTGCATCGGCGTGAGCCTGCGATCCAACGAAACGCCCGAGCTGCAGCGGATCGAGACCGGTCGATATCGCTGGATGTCGCGCCGCTGGAGTATGGAGAACATGGAAGACTTGGACCGTGAACTCGCCGCGCTCCGCAGCGAGGCGCGTTTGTCGGACGTGCTCCTTTCGCTCCATCTCGTCGGTGTGGTGAGTCTCGCCGACCGCGTCACGATGACGTCGGCCGTCCAGGACTGTCTGGCGCACGAACTGCGGCATTTGGAACTCGACGCGGATGGCCTGACCGCGCGTCCGACGGCAGAGGACGTCGCCCAAATCGATGTCCAAGGTGCGCTCGCCGGGGCGACTGCTACCCTACAGGCCAGGGCTACCGGATCGGGTTCCGATGCCCAGATCGCCGCCGCGGCGCTGGAGCGTCTCTATGTCGAGGCGATGCGATTCGATGCGGAGGTTGCGCGATGATCCTCAAATCCCTGGAGGTCGAGAACTTCCGCAAGTTCCGCGAACCGCTACGCATCGACGGCTTCACCGACGGTTTGAACATCGTAGTCGAGCCGAACGAGACGGGCAAATCTACCCTATTGGAGGCCCTGCGTGCGGCCTTCTTCATCCGCTACTCCGCCAAGACCGAACTCGTCCGTTCCTATGTCCCGACTGGTGATGACGTGGCGCCCCGTGTCACTGTCGGCTTCGGCCTCAACGGGCAGACTTGGAGGCTCGAGAAGCAGTTCATGAAGTCTCCCTCCGTGCGACTTACCGGCGCGAGCGGGCGACGAGAGAGCGATGCGGCCGAAGAAGCGCTGCAGGAGCTGCTCGGATTCGAGCGGGGCAACAACCGGGGCAGCGATCCCGAAACGCGCGGGCCCCTTGGCATGCTCTGGGTCGAGCAGGCGACGGCACTCTCCGTGGAGAGTCCAAACCGCATCGTGCGCGATACCGTTCGGGGAGTGCTCGAGGCGGAAGTCGGCGCGGTGACGGGTGGTCGACGCTTTGACGCGATCCGGGCCAGCATCGAAGCGGCATATTCAGCGCTGCGCACATCGGCGACGGGCAAGTCGCGCGGCGACTTAGCGGTGGCAGAGGCTCGCGTGTCCACGGCGACGGCTGCCCGCCAGGCGGCCGAGACCAACTTCCATGAATACGAGAACACTCTCACCGAGTTGGACGCGGCGAGGTCACGGCTTAGGATTATCGAGCGTGATCTCGTCGACCCAGAGGCGGCGGAGCAGCGAAAAAAGCTCGAGGCGGACCAGAAGGTCGCGGAGACCGCCTCTCTGCGGTCGACTGCGGCGGAGGCGCAATTCGGACGCGCCGACGAGGTCGCGAAGACGGCTTCGTCGAGGATCGAGCGATTGGACGCAGCCGAGGCTCGCGTCGGATCCGCCGGCACATACCTCGAAGAGAAGGCTCGTCTGCGGGACGAAGCCAAGGCTGAGGCTGCTCGTGCCGGTGAGGAGGAAAAATCACTCCGCGCCGCGCTCGACGAGGCTCGCGCGGAAAGGGAGAAACACGAGGAGGCACTGTCCTCCGCACGCGCGCGATTGCGCGGGTTCGCTAATGCCGCGGGCGCTCGTCGCGCGATCGATGCGCGAAAAGCTCTAGCCGAGCTAGAGGAGCGTGAGCGTGCGCTGGTTGATGACTCCGCCGGGGCCGTCGATAGTGACGACCTTGAGGAGATTACCGAACTCGAGCTTGCCGCCATCCAGGCACGCGCCCGGTTCGAAGCAGGCGCTGTGAAGGTAGAAGTCGAACTCGGGGCGGGCGCATCTTTGAGGATTGACGGGTTGACGACCGACGTCACCAGCGTTGACGTCCTCAAGACCACCAAGTTCGAGTTGGGTGATGCGGGCAGCCTAGTCGTGCGCCCGCCGCAGGGTTCGGGTCAGTCCATTGAGGCCGATCTTGCAGCGGCGACGGAAGAACTCGCTTCCGCCTTGCGGTCGCTCGGCATCAAGTCGCATGCGGAGGGCGTGGCCCGGAACGAACGGGCCTCCGCTGCCAAGCGCGAGTTGAAGGCGCTCCGGACACAGATCGCCTCGGCATGTCCTGGAGATCCGACAATCGGGTTGGCGCCCGGGGCAGATGCCCTGCGCGCCTTCGTGGCCGAGCTGGGCGACATCGCCGACGTTGTCGCCCCAACCGACAATGTCGACACGCTGGAGAAGGCGGTGGTCGACGCCAAGCTCGCCGAGGCTGCCGCATCCGGAAAGCGCGAAGACGGGAGGACGGCTCTGTCGAAGGCGGAGAGTACGCTCGCAACGGCCGAAGCCGATTATTCCGCAGCCATCCGCGAATCCGAGGCTGCGGCTGAAGATCTCCGGAACCTCCTAGAGATCGGGGATCGGGAAACGCTCGAAGCGGCGCGCGGTGAGGCTCAGCGGGAGCGTGCCGCGAAGTTCGAAGCTCTCGAGAAGGCGCGCGAAAGCGCCACGTCTTTCGACGCCGACGCTATCCGACGCCGCATTGTGAACCTCGATCGTGCCGCCAGCCGGGCCGGCGAGGAACGACTTGAACTGACCGCCCGGATCGCGTCGCTCGAATCCACGATCGTTAGGGAAGGGACAAACGGGCCTGCCGGTCGCCTTGCCGAAACGCGGGAGGAAGAGGAGGCCGCGATCGCCGCTTGCGATCGTTTGCGGCATGAGGCCGACATGCTTGAGGTGCTCCGCGAGGCGCTGTCGGATGCCGCGAATGAAGCGTCGAGGACATTCCTCGCACCCGTCACGGCTCGGGCTAGTCGATACATCCAGCAGCTTCTTCCCGGATGTGATCTGTCATTCAACGAGGAGCTCGGGCTGACCGGCCTCACGAGGGCGGGGATCGATGAATCCTGTGGTGATCTCAGTCGAGGCACGCAGGAGCAGTTGGCGATATTGACTCGGCTCGCTTTTGCGGACCTCCTGCTCGAGGATGGAGCGCCGATCTCTCTGATCCTCGACGACCCTCTCGTCTATTCCGATGATGCCCGCTTGGAGACGATGACCGACATCCTGCAGGACGCTTCGAAGCGGATGCAGGTGATACTTCTCACGTGCCGGTCGAAGGCTTTTCGTCACGTCGAAGCCAATAGGATCACGCTGAGATGAGCAAACGGATGGATGCGGCGAACCGCTACAGGCTCGCCTTCACTGAAGCGGAGGAGGCGCTGGTCGCACGGATCGATTTGCGTTGATCGCATGCCAACCATGCCGAGGCCCGTGCTGCCTACCTCGCGAACCAAGCCGATCTTGGATATGTTGAGATCGCTGAGAGAGCGGGACGCCGTGCCTGCTCAACGGATCAGCTATTGGACCCAGATTATCAGCCTGGACGCTTGAAGGGCTCATATGAGCAGCCGTTCGAGCGCAATGATTGCCGGAGCGAGGAAATCTATACTGGCCTTCCCGCGAGGCGCTCGTCGAGAACCGGCTCGTCCCAGGTGCGCGTCACCCCGAGCCACTTGTCGATCACCGCCTGAAACTGGGGCTCTGCGAAACAGGTCTGGAACGTGTAGAGGCGATTGACCACTTGCCGCATCAGGTCGCGCATCTCCTCATCGTCGAACCGCGACACGCTTCCCCAGGGGATGTGGTTGCCGTCGGCGTCGATGACGAAGACATCGGAATAGTCACCGGTCTTCGTGACCGGGACCGGCCCCGCATGCAGGTCCTCCAGCATGCTGTTGCGGACGCAGATCATCGCCATCGCCTTGGCGAGCGTCGCCGCTAACTGTTCTTCTTCCTTCCGGCCCATTTTCGTCCTCCGGATCATTGTCAGAGGCCCGGCAACATGCCATCGGCGGCTGCGCTCGCTGGCGTCTCCGCGATCACCAGCCGCTCGTCGGGCAGCGGCCGTTGCAGGTCCTTCGCTTCCTTCCAGTCGGCGGTTAGCCAGGTCTCGACTTCGTCACGGCCCGTCAGGATGACGGGCATGGCCTTCGGATGGATCGGTTTCACCACGCCATTGGCCTCGGTCGTCAGGAAGGCGAACAGCTGATGATCGCCCGGACGCGGGGTCCGGTTCGATCCGCGGGTTCCGCGCCATGGCGTCCAGATTCCCGCGAAGAAGAACAGGGGCTGGGTCTCATCGAGGGCGAACCAGTGCAGCGGTTTGCGCTTCGTGACCGGATCGGGCTTTTGCCCATATTCGGAAAAGGCGGTGGCCGGGACCACGCTGCGATGCTCAACTCCGAGCCATTTGCGCCAATGGGGGCTGGCCGTGTTGCGGATATTGGTGACGCCGGTGTCCGGTGCATCGCGGGACTTCAGATATTCGATGGGCGTCGGCATGCCCCAGGTCAGCGAAGCCAGTTCCCGTCCGCCATCGGTGTTGCGCACCACCGGAGCCGGCCGGTCGGGATAGACGTCGATCGAAGGTTCGAGATTGCCGATGCTGTCATGGGTGGCGGCCACGAAATCCCTGATCGCCTGCTGATTGGTCGTAATGCGATACAGGTTGCACATCGCCCCACTACTCTCCTTGCGAATACTTTACGCCACCATAGGGCATCGCGCGCCGTCGATCACTTCCGGGATGGCCGAGATTGACTCTCGACCCACAAGAGAACAAATAAAGAACATAGCAACAGAATCGACCAGTGCAAAGCCCCGGAGACGCCATCCTCATATGCCCAGCCGTGCCGACAGCCCAGCCATTGCCGAACTTCGGGCGCGCATCGCGCGGCTCGAAGGCGATGGCGTGCGTCCGCACGAGGTGCTGCCCTTCGGGATCGCGCCGCTGGATCGCAAGCTGCCCGGTGGCGGACTGGCGCTCGGATGCCTCCATGAAGTCGCCGGAGGCGGCAACGGGGCGGTGGATGGCGCGGCTGCCGCCTGTTTCACCGCCGGGATCGCCGCCCGCACCGCCGGCCAGGTGCTCTGGTGCGTGGCGCTCCAGGATCTCTTCGCACCGGGGCTGGAGCAGGCCGGATTGCCGCCCGGCCGGGTGATCTTCGTCGAAGCCGGGGACGACAAGGCGACTCTCGCCTGTATGGAGGAAGGGCTGCGGCATGGCGGGCTGGGGGCGGTCGTCGGTGACGTCGCGCGCCTGCCGATGCCCGCCTCGCGGCGGCTGCATCTGGCCGCGAAAGGTTCGGCGACGATCTGCATCGCGTTGCGCCGCTGGCGGCGGCAGGCGGAGGCGAGCGATTTCGGGCAGCCGACGGCGGCGATGACCCGCTGGCGGATCTCGGCGCTGCCGTCCGCGCCCCTTCCGGTTCCCGGTGTTGGACGGCCGCGCTGGCTCGTTGAGTTGATCCGGGCGCGGGCGGGCGAATGTCTCGATATCGAACTGGAGGCGTGCGATGGCTCGGGTCATCTCTGTCTTCCTGCCGAACTGGCCGACAGACCGGTTGCGGCGGAAGGCGGGCGACGCAGCGCCGCCCGGTGAGGCGCCGCTGGTCATCGCCGGAAAGGAGAAGAACCGCCGGGTGGTGACGGCGGCCGATCCGGCCGCGCAGGCGCTCGGCCTGCGCGCCGGAATGCCTGTCACCAAGGCCCAGGCGATGGTGCCCGGCCTCCACATCGAGCCCGCCGACCCGCGGGCCGACCTGGACAGCCTCGAACGCCTCGCGCTCTGGGTGCTGCAACGCTTCTCACCTATCGTCGCCGCCGACGCGCCGGACGGGATCGTCATCGACGCGACCGGCGCCGACCATCTGCATGGCGGTGAGGCGGCCATGCTGGAGGTGCTGACCGGTCGGCTTGTCATGTCCGGCGTCACCGCCCGCGCCGCCATTGCCGATAGCTGGGGCGCGGCCCATGCGCTGGCGCGCTACGCGGCCGATCCGCTGTTTGTCGCCCCTCCCGGCGAAACCGTCCCGGTCCTCGCGCCGCTGCCGCTGCAAGCACTGCGCCTGCCGCCCGCGATCGCGGTGGGGTTGAATGACCTGGGCTTTGTCCGCATCGGCGACCTGATCGGGCAGCCCCGTGCGCCCCTGACCCGGCGCTTCGGCCCGGAGCTCTGCCGGCGTCTCGATCAGGCCCTGGGTGCGGTCGCCGAACCCATCGAGCCGATCCGACTGGAGGAGCTGGTCTCCGTCCGCCGCGTCTTCGCCGAACCCATAGGCGCCGCCGAGACCATCGCGCGCTATATTCGCAAGCTGGTCATGGCGCTCTGCGAGGCGCTCGAAGGGCGGGGTCTTGGCGCGCGCCGTCTCGACCTGCTCTGCTACCGCGTCGACAACCGGGTCGAGACGGTGCGCATCGGTCTGGCCATGCCGGTGCGGAATCCCGCGCGCCTGACCCGGCTTCTCTGCGACAAGATCGAGACGATCGCGCCAGGCTTCGGCGTCGAGATCATGTCGCTGACCGCCACCCTGGCCGAACCGCTGGCCCTGAAACAGGCGGCCAGCAGCCTGATCGAAGAGGGGGCGCCGGATCTCTCCGGCCTGATCGACACGCTGGCGAACCGGGTCGGCGCGCGGGCGGTCTATCGCTTCGCCCCGGTGGCGAGCGATGTGCCCGAACGCTCGGTCCGCCGCCTGCCGGCGCTTGCCGAGGATACGGGCGCAGGCTGGCCGGACCATTGGCCGCGCCCCTCGCGGCTGCTCTCCCAGCCGGAGCCGATCGAGACCATGGCGCTGCTGCCGGACCATCCTCCGAACTGGTTCTCCTGGAAGGGCGTGCGCCGCCGTGTTCGCCGGGCCGACGGCCCCGAGCGCATCTTCGGGGAATGGTGGAAACGCGATGCCGAGCTCATCGCTGTGCGGGACTATTTCCGGGTCGAGGACGATGCCGGCGAACGCTTCTGGATCTTCCGCTCCGGCGATGGCGAGGATGCGGCCACCGGCTCGCATCGCTGGTTCCTGCACGGGATATTCGGATGAGCGCGCCCGCTTACGCCGAATTGCAGGTGACGTCGCATTTCTCCTTCCTGCGCGGCGCGTCCTCGGCCGAGGAGCTGTTCGCCGCGGCGGCCGCGATGGGGATCGAGGCGCTCGCCGTGACCGATCGCAACACGCTGGCCGGCATCGTGCGCGCCCATGAGGCGGCGAAGGAGGCGGGGGTGCGGCTGATCGTCGGCTGCCGCCTCGATCTTGCCTGCGGCATGTCGGTGCTGGTCTATCCGACCGACCGGGCGGCCTATTCACGGCTTTGCCGATTGCTGTCGCTGGGCAAGGGGAGGGCGGGCAAGGCGCGCTGTCATCTCGAATGGGACGATCTGGTCGCCTATGGCGAGGGGTTGATCGTGGTCCTGGCGCCGGACCTCGCCGACGAGACCTGCGGTCTGCGGCTGCGGCGCCTGCGCGCTGCCTTTGGCGATCGCGCCTATCTCGGCCTGACGCTGCGCCGGCGGCCCAATGACCAGATGCGCCTCTGGGAGCTGTCGACGCTCGCTGCGGGCCTAGGTGTGCCCACCGTCGTGACCAATGACGTGCTCTTCCATGAGCCCGGACGCCGCATCCTGCAGGATGTCGTCACCGCGATCCGGCACAATCTCACCGTCGATGCGCTCGGCACCCGGCGCGATCGCCATGCCGACCGCTATCTGAAGCCGCCTGCCGAAATGCACCGGCTCTTCGCGCGCTGGCCCGAGGCTTTGGCCCGGACGCGTGAGATCGCGGATCGCTGCCGCTTCTCGCTCGACGAGCTGCGCTATCAATATCCCGAAGAGCGCGACGATCCGGCGCTGACCCCGCAGGAGACCCTGGAACGGCTGACCTGGGAGGGCGCGGCGAGCCGCTATCCCGAGGGTGTCCCCGACGAGGTGACAGCGGCGCTGAAGCATGAGCTGGCCCTGATCGGCAAGCTCGACTACGCGCCCTACTTCCTGACGGTGAACAGCATTGTCCGCTTCGCCCGGTCGCGCGGCATCCTCTGCCAGGGGCGCGGATCGGCCGCGAACTCGGCCGTCTGCTATGTGCTCGGTATCACCGCGATCGATCCCGGCCGCAACGATCTCCTCTTCGAGCGTTTCGTCTCCGAGGAGCGCCGGGAGCCGCCGGACATCGACGTGGATTTCGAGCATGAGCGGCGCGAGGAGGTGATCCAGTGGGTCTATGAGCATTACGGCCGCGAGCGCGCCGCGCTAACCGCCACCGTCATCCGCTACCGCTCCAAGGGCGCGCTGCGGGACGTCGGCAAGGCCCTGGGGCTTCCCGAAGACCTGATCCAGACGCTGTCCGGCCAGCTCTGGGGCTGGTCCGAGGCCGGTGTGACCGAGCAGCAGCTCCGCGATCTCAATCTCAACCCGCAAGATCGCCGATTGCGCCTGACGCTCGAACTGGCCGCCCAGCTTCGCGGCGCGCCGCGGCATCTGTCGCAGCATCCGGGCGGTTTCGTGCTGACCCACGACCGGCTCGACGATCTCGTCCCCATCGAGCCCGCGGCGATGGAGGGGCGCCAGATCATCGAATGGGACAAGGACGATATCGACGCGCTGCGCTTCATGAAGGTCGATGTCCTGGCGCTCGGCATGCTGAGCTGCATGCGCCGGGGGCTGGACCTGCTGGCCGAGCACAAGGATATCCGCCTCGATCTGGCGTCGATCCCGGCCGAGGATCCGCGCACCTATGCGATGATCCGCAAGGCCGACACACTCGGCACCTTCCAGATCGAGAGCCGGGCGCAGATGTCCATGCTGCCGCGCCTGAAGCCCCGGACCTATTACGACCTGGTGGTGCAGGTCGCGATCGTGCGGCCGGGGCCGATCCAGGGCGATATGGTTCATCCCTATCTGCGCCGGCGCGAGGGTCTGGAAGAGGTCGACTATCCCCGGCCCGAGCTGGAGAAGGTGCTGGGCAAGACGCTCGGCGTGCCGCTGTTCCAGGAACAGGCGATGCGCGTTGCCATCGAATGCGCGGGCTTCACCGCTGGCGAGGCCGATCTCCTGCGCAAGAGCATGGCGACCTTCAAGCATACCGGCGGGGTCTCGAAGTTCCGCGACCGGCTGATCTCGGGGATGATCGAGCGTGGCTACGAGCAGGACTTCGCGGAGCGGACCTTCCAGCAGCTCGAAGGCTTCGGCTCCTATGGTTTTCCGGAAAGCCATGCGGCGAGCTTTGCGCTGATCGCCTATGCCTCGGCCTGGCTCAAATGCTGGCACCCGGATGTCTTCTGCGCTGCGCTCCTCAACGCCCAGCCCATGGGCTTTTATGCGCCGGCCCAGATTGTGCGCGACGCGCGCGAGCATGAAGTGGAGGTCCGCCCGGTCTGCATCAATGCCTCCCGCTGGGACTGCACGCTGGAGCCGACCGGAGACGAAAGCCGATTCGCCGTCCGCCTCGGGCTGCGGATGGTCAAGGGTCTCGCCAATGCCCATGCCGCCGCCATCGTCGCGGCCCAGGGCGATGAGATGTTCACCTCGGTCGACGATCTCTGGCGGCGGGCGGGTGTACCCGTGGCGGCGCTCGATCAGATCGCGGCGGCCGACGGATTCCGCCCGGCGTTCGGTCTGGCCCGGCGCGAGGCGCAATGGGCCATCAAGGGGCTGCGCGACGAGGAACTGCCGCTCTTCGCCGCCGCCTCGGAGCGCGAGGGACGGACCGTTCCGGAACTCGACGAGCCGGCGATCGCGCTCAGAGCGATGCCTGCTGGCCGCGAGGTGGTCGAGGATTATGGGCATATCGGCCTGTCGCTGCGTCGCCATCCGGTCTCCTTCCTGCGCGAGGACCTGGCGAGGCGCCGGATCGTCACCTGCGCCGAGGCGATGGCGGCCCGTGATCAGCGCTGGCTGGAGGCTGCCGGGATCGTGCTGGTGCGCCAACGCCCCGGTTCGGCCAATGGCGTCATGTTCATCACGCTCGAGGACGAGACCGGCATCGCCAATCTCGTCGTCTGGCAGAAGATTTTCGAGCGCTATCGCCGGGTCATTCTCTCATCGAGCATGATCGCCGTGCGGGGCCGCGTTCAGCGCGAGGGCGAGGTCGTGCATCTCGTCGCCCATCGGATCGTCGATCTGTCGCGGGATCTGGCGACTGTCGTGCAGCGCGAGGTGGCGACGGACGGGCAGCAGGGGCCGGGGGCCGGCGGTATCAGGGTGAAGGCGCGGGATTTTCGGTAAAGCCGGTGGCTTTGACAGAAGGCGGTATCGGTTCGAACCAACGAATCGGCCTGCCTCTCGGGGGTCACAAATCTTCTGGCCGGATCGACCATTCTGCGATTTCTCTATCGATCAATCGCCATTGCTCTAAAAGGTCGGCAAGGTCGGCGCTGTCTACGACCGCATGATCGAGGCCCTCGAATTGGTCACCGAGATATGTGGCGAGGCCCGCACCGCCTTCGTTGGCGAACCACACTCCGACCAGATCCGCGATTTCCTTCAACTGCCTGAGAGTCTTTTCGGCATCGCGAATGTCGAAATTACCAAGCTCCCTGTCCTGCCGACTTTGCTTGTTCCCGGCATGAGCAACATGCGAGTTAACGTGCTCGGCAATTCGATCAAGGCTGGCGAGCCGAGTTTCGATCTTCTCCAATACCGTGGCTGAGATCAGATCGCTCGGGTTACGCCCTGATGGAGACACGCCGCTCAAAACATCGAAATGCCGATGCGCGGCCTGACTTTTCATGAGCTCTGGATCACCCCACACCGGACGCCCATTCGCGGCGACGAGGTGGTCATGTTGTTCTTGATGCAGGCGATCGAGATCGTATTGCGCGTCAAGCACTTTCTCGACGTAGATTCTCCTGGTCAACCAGTTTTGGCTCGCTTTCACGTCGTTGACGACAGATCGGATCGAGTAAACTCCCTTGGGGCCATTGATCGGGGCCTTATCGAGAAGTCGGCGAGTGCCGAGAAGCAGGCTTGACCAGTATCCCTCGGAAACGAGATTGAACATCATCTGGTTAAGCGGGGGTCTCGAGCCTCTCTTCTCATTTGCAAGACGGACGATCCGAACCGTCGTGCGAAAGGCGGCGTAGTTCCAGAGCAGATCCTGAATGGTTCTGTGGATGCCCGTTGTCTCGTCGCGAAAAGCATCCCGCCACGTGGCGATGTGCTGGTCATGCTGCGTCATTAGTTTTCCAAGCCTGAGCGCCAAACTCACCTCATCATACCGGCAGACGCCAACACCGGCGACGGCTATTCGCTTCTGATTCTTCATTCGCGCGGGCTCTTTTTATTGTTCCCGCGAATAAACGCGCATCTTGCCGTGGGCCTGACGGGGGAAGGCCTTCCCCCTGGCCGGCACTATCGTTGCCGGCGCACCCCCTTCAGCGGGGAGACCCCGCAACGCCCCCTGAGAGGGAGAGTGCGGACGGGTTTTCCGTGACGGGTTGAGTGCTGGAGGAGTGGCCTCCGGCGCCCGTCGCGGAGATCATCCCGATGGCCAGACAGGACCGCGCTCGCCCAGGCGGCGCCCGCAGCAATCTCTATGACGACATCACCGACAAGATCATCGCCGAGCTGGAGGAAGGACGGCTTCCCTGGGTCCAGCCTTGGGGGACTGCGGCGAAAGCGCCGCTTGCCATGCCGCGAAACGCCGCGACCTCGCGGCAGTATTCCGGGATCAATGTGCTGATCCTCTGGGGTGCCGTGGTCCAGAACGGCTATCCGACCCAGCATTGGCTCACCTATCGCCAGGCGGCAGCCCTCGGCGGCAATGTCCGTAAGGGCGAGCACGGCACGACGGTCGTCTATGCCGACCGCTTCACCCCGGAAGACGAGAAGCGCCGAGCCCGCGAGACCGGTGAAGAACCGGGACGCGTCCCGTTCCTGAAGCGTTTCACCGTGTTCAACGCGGCGCAATGCGAAGGCTTGCCCGAGGACATCGCTGTCGAGGCACCACCACCACCGCCAGGCATGATCGAGCCGAGGGTCGAGGCGCTGATCTGTGCCACTGGTATCGATTTCCGCATCGGCGGGGATCGCGCCTTCTATGTTCCGGCGCTCGACTATGTCCAGGTGCCGCCACCGGCCGCCTATTTCGAACCGATCAACTGGCACAGGACGGCGCTCCACGAGATGGGTCACGCCACAGGCCATGCCTCGCGCCTGGGGCGGGATTTTTCGGGCAGTTTCGGCACGAAGAAATACGCCTTCGAGGAGCTGGTGGCTGAGATGAACGCGGCCTTCTGCTGCGCCTCGCTCGGCATCGTGCCGACCGTGCGCCATGCCGACTACATCGGCTCCTGGCTGGAGGTGCTGCGCGAGGATAACCGCGCCATTGTCCGCGCGGCCTCACAGGCCAGTAAGGCGGCCGACTGGCTGCTGGCGCATCTGCCGGCCGAAGATGCCGGGGAACCGGATCCGGCTGCAATCGACGGGAGGGTCGCGGCATGATCCTCCTGACCGGAACACAGCGTGACCGGCTTCTGGCCAATGGATGCCAGCGCGGCGGGGATCACATCCCCGTCGTGAAATTCTTCAACCCCTTCGGCGCGGGCGTCTGGCTCGCCACCGAGCTGGATCAGGGCGGCGACATCATGTTCGGCCTGGCCGATATCGGCTACCCCGAACTCGGCTCGTGGAGCCTAGAAGAGCTGCGTGGGGTCCGGTTGCCCTTCGGCATGGGGATCGAGCGGGATCTGCTCTTCACCGGGGATTTCCCGATCTCGGTCTGGGCGGAGGCTGCGTGGGAAACCGGCAGCATCCAGGCGGCGGAACGAGCCCTCTACCGCGCCGGTGCGGCATTCACCCGCACATCCACAGATACGGAAAGCCGGGAATCCTGATTTCCGGTTGCCGGCTTTGTGGCCTGGCGTCGCACTCTTCAGAGGAAGAGGGCGGCGCTTCGCTTCGTGACGGGTTGGAGGTCGAGAGAGTGGCTCCCGGCCGCCCGTCGCGGAGAAATCACCATGGCCAAAGCTGCCAGGAAGAAGCCCGTCGCCCCGATGATCGTCTTTTCACGGGCGCGCGACATTCCGTTCAACCGGATCAGGCTGTCGGACAGCAATGTTCGCGAGGCTGACGTCGAGGCGGGTCTGGACGAACTTACCCATGACATCGACCGGCGCGAGGATCTCGTGCAGGGCCTCAACGTTCGCGCCATCCTCGACGCGGACGGCGTTGAGACCGGCGATTTCGAGACCCCGGCCGGCGGCCGCCGCTACAGGTCCATCGCGCGCCTCGTCGAAGCCGGTCGCTTCCCGGCCGATGGCCTCGTCCCCTGCATCGTCAAGAAGGCCGATGCCAAGACCTCGGCAGTCGACGACTCGCTGGCCGAGAACCTGCTGCGCCTCGCCCTGCATCCGCTCGACCAGTTCAAGGCGTTCAAGCGGATGTTCGACATGGGCATGTCGAAGGAGGAGATCGCCGACGCCTGGCGGACCACGCCGCGCTACATCATGCAGCGCCTTCGTCTCGCGACGGTCGCGCCGGCGCTGCACGACGCCTATGCGCGGAATGAGATGACGCTGGCGATGCTGGAAGCCTTCACCGTCAATCCCGACCACGAGCGCCAGCAGCAGGTCTGGGAGCGGATCAGCACGTCGTGGCAGAAAGAGCCCTGGCACATCCGCAGCCTGCTGACCGAGACCACGGTTCCGGCTGCCGACAAGCGCGCCCGCTTCATCGGCATCGACGCCTATGAGGCGGCGGGCGGCCCGGTGCTGCGCGATCTCTTCTCCGACGAGAACGGCGGTTGGTTGCAGGACGTCACGCTGCTCGACCGCCTGGTTGACGATAAGCTGCGCACTGTCGCCGACGAGATCGCCGGACAGGGCTGGAAGTGGATCGACGCGGCAGTCGAACTTCCCTACGGCTACGCCAACGGCCTGCGCAGGCTGGTCGGTGTGACCCAGGAGCTGACCGACGAGGAGCGCACCGCCCGCGAGGCGCTGCGCGACGAGTATGACGAACTCGAAGCGCAGTATGCAGAAGCCGACGACCTGCCCGATGAGATCGACCAGCGGCTCGGGGAGATCGAAGCCGAGTTGGAAGGCTTCGAGAACCGGCCCGTCACCTTCGCGCCGGAAGACATCGCCCGTGCCGGTGTTTTCGTCAGCATCGACCGCGATGGCGAGTTGATCGTCAGTCCCGGTTATGTCCGCCCCGAGGACGAACAACCCGAGAGCGTCGATGGTGAGGATGCGGGCGAAGGTGCCGACCCGTCCGATCCCGATGCGGTGCAGCGCGCGGTTATCACCGTCGGCGGCGAGCCGGTCCCGGACGGCGATGAAGAGGAGGACGATGCCGTCAAGCCGCTGCCCGAGCGGCTGGTGACCGACCTGACCGCCTGGCGGACGCTGGCGTTGCGCAATGCGCTTGCCGAGAATCCGCGCGTCGCCATGACGGCGCTGCTGCACAAGCTGGTTCTCGATACTTTCGAGCGCACCGCCACCTCGGGAACCAGCCTCTATGCCGCCGTGCGTCACATCTATCTTCCCACGGATGCGACCGGGCTCGCTGACAGCGCCGCCGCGAAGATGATCGACGAGCGCGCGGACGCCTGGCGGGGCGACATCCCCGCTGGCGATGACGACCGGCTCTGGGACTGGATCGACGGTCTCGACGATGCCAGCCGCCTGGCGCTGCTCGCCCATTGCGTCAGTTTCGGGGTCAACGCGCTTTACGAGCGGCCCAACCCCTATTCGGGGAATGGCATCTCGCAGCACGGTCTCGACCGCCGCATGGCCGAGGCCGAACGGCTGGCACAGGCCACCGGCCTCGATCTCGTCGAAGCGGGCTGGAGGCCCACGGTCGAGAACTACCTGGGTCGCGTGACCAAGACCCGCATCATCGAGGCGGTGCGCGAGGGCGCCGGCGATCGCGCGGCCGATCTCATCGCGCATCTCAAGAAGGGCGATATGGCGAAGGAGGCCGAACGGCTCCTGGCCGATACCGGCTGGCTGCCGGAGCCGCTGCGCCCCGCCATCGAGGCGCAGGCCGTGGATGGCGCGACCGATCAGGACGAGGACAGCGTGGCGCTGCCCGACTTCCTCGCCGGTGGCCATGAGGACACGGCCGAGGCCGCCGACGATCCAGAGGCCCTCGTCGCCGCCGAGTGACGCGCAGCAGCGGGGCGGCCTCCGCCGCCCCGCATTCCATCCCTTCCATCTGAAGGCCCGGCATCTCGCCGGGCCGCTTTCGTTTCAGGAGCAAGATCATGTCCGCTTCCCTCATTTTCGACATTGCGCCTCTCGGCTCGCTCGTGGCCTATAGCGACGGCCAGCCGAAACCGCCCGCACGTTTCACCAAGAAGCTCGCCGCGTGGAAATCCCGCAACGGGGCCGGTCGCCTCGTGCGCAAGGAACCGGGCCGCGAGCGCCCGACCTACACGACGCCGCCGTCCTTCACCCTGCATGAGGGTGATTTCGGCGAAGGCGGCATCATCCTCATCACCATCATGCGCAGCTACGGCATCGACAGCGATCTGAGCTTCCGGGTTGTCGAACGCCCGAAGATCGGTCAGGTCCGTGTTGTGCAGGATGTCGGAGAGAACGTCGAATTGCTGCACCTCGCGGAGAACCACGAGGCGGCCGAACTCTGGCTAGCCAGGAACGGCTACAGCCGCGCGCGCCTCGAGGAGATCACCGCCGACGAGGCAGGCGCCGATGCCGTCGAGGGTCGAGCTGCCGCGTGACCATCGCCGATCCCGTTCATCCGGCCCGCTTGTCCCGTGACGGCGGGCCTTCTTCGTTTCAGGAGAACACAATGGCCATTCCCGATCCCGTTCGAACGAACTTCGACACTCTGCTTCGTGCTGCCGATGACGGCAATCTCGCCCTTATGGAATGCCTCGACGCCGCGACCCGTGAGACACGCTATGTCCTGTGCGCGGTCGGCCGCGACGGGGGTGATTACGTCTTCACGCCGTTCGGCCATCTCGCAAGCGGCAACCCCTATGACGCCTATCTGCCGCCGGATCCCGACGATCCTGCCGGCTTTGTCGAGAAGGCCGAAGATGGGGGCGCATCATGATGACGGTCGATGAAATCTTCGCCGATGACCGCCGCAATCCGCCATCGGAGCGCTCGCTTCCCTGGGAGGAAACCCGCAACGGCGTCACCGTCATCGTGGAACCGAAACCGCATTGGGCCGAGGACATGTGCGCCTTCCGGCTCGATGCCCGCGAATACTGCCGCTATGCCGACTGGACGGCCCATGGCGCCCGGACGCGCTTTTTCGGTCATATCGACACCTCCGGCGACGATGTGATGATGAAGGCCCGCGCCATGATCGCCCGCGAAATCGCCGATGGGTTCTGGGACTGACCGGCCCTGAAAGCCGAACCTTGCACACGGGGCTATCGGGTATCGCTGCACAAGCAGCGATGGATCGAGTTCGAGCTTCACCATTGCGCCAACTCCTTGGTGTTGTGGGGGCAACGGGTTCCGTCCCCGGCCTGAAACACACCCTGAATATCCGCCGGCAACGAGGCTGGCGCAGCAAAGCATCTGCGACGGGTTTCCGGCACCGGCTCGACGCAAAGCACCATCCCCCGCTTCCATTCGCTAACCTTGGTCCGACCGTCTCTTTGCATTCAACCCCGGTGGGGTCGGCTTACGCGCGCGTGCCGCCCTCGGGGATTCGGAAAGAATCCGAACGCCCGAGGGTGATTGCAGATCCGGTCAGACACTTCGGGCGCCTGTCGCGCGGGGGATGGTCCCCCGCCTCCAAAGACAGGAGCCGGAACCCATGTCCTACGCAGATGCCACCGCTTTCGCCGCCAGCCTCGCCACCACGCTGATGGTCGTGATCGTCGTGTTCCAGGCCGGGGACGGCACCCACGGCGTTTATCTGAACAGTCAAGCTGTCTCACTGGCATTTCGCTGAGCTCGCCGGCTCCCGGAACAGCGTCTCGATCAGCGGACATTCCCGCCGATTGCCTTCTGTGCATTGGGCCACCACGTCCTTCAGCACTCGCTCCATGCGTTTCAGGTCGGCGATCTTTTCACGCACGTCGTCGAGATGCGCGGCGGCAACGGCGCTTGCCTCGGCGCAGGGCTGGTCGCGCTCGTCGACGAGGCGCAGCAGTTCACGGACTTCATCGAGGGAGAAGCCGAGCTCGCGCGCCCGCAAGACGAAGCGAAGCCGTCGCTCGTGGGTGCTGTCGTAGCTGCGATAGCCGCTCGCCGTGCGCGGCGGCTCCGGCAGGAGGCCGACCTTCTCGTAATAGCGGACCGTCTCCAGATTGCACCCTGTGCGCTGTGCGAGTTCGGCGCGCTTGAGGCCTTTCACGCCAGCGTGATCGCGCATCCAAAAATACCCCTTGACCCTGTAGTTGCTACAGACCGCACATTAGCGCCTGGATAGGTTTTCGACAAGAAGAGCGAGGTCGAACATGAATGCATCCCGACACGGACCAGCAGACGTTGCACCGACTGCGGCAAACCTGACGACGCCAGAGCGAAGCGAGGCCGGGCGACAGCGCCTGGTCGCCGTCGGCGGCATACTCGGCGCCATCGCCGCCTCGTCCTGTTGCATCATTCCGCTCGTCCTGTTCAGCCTCGGCATCGGCGGCGCCTGGATCGGCAATCTGACGGCGCTTGCGCCCTACAAGCCACTGTTTGTCGCCGCAACGGCGGGCATGCTCGGCTACGGCTTCTACCTTGTCTACTGGAAGCCGCGACAGGCCTGTGCCGATGGGGCTGCCTGCACGCGCGCCGTCCCCAGCCGCCTCGTTCAGATCGCGCTCTGGTTCGCGACCGTACTCGTCGCCGCTGCTTTCGCCTTCGACTACGTCGCGCCGCTGCTGCTTTCCGCCTGACACCAAGAGGAGACTACCCCATGAGGAAGAGTTTGAGCGCTTTCACTTTGATCGCGTCGGTGATGACTGCGCCTGCCGCCTTCGCCGCCGAACGCACTGTGACGTTTGCCGTCGACAACATGACCTGCGCCTCGTGCCCCTACATCGTGAAGACCACGATGGCGGCAATCCCCGGTGTCGCGAAGGTGACCGTCTCCTTCGAGGCGAAGTCCGCGACCGTGACCTTCGACGACGCTAAGACGAGCACCGATGCCATCGCAGCCGCCAGCATGAATGCTGGTTATCCGGCCCACCCGACGCAGCAAGGCAGCTAGATGACTGATCGCGCCGTAATCCGCGCAGGTGCCGTTGGCGCCGTCCTCGCCGCGATCTGCTGCGCGGCGCCGCTCCTCGCCGTCGGCCTGTCTCTGGCGGGTCTTGGCACGTGGCTGACAGGTGTGGGTGCAGTGGTGCTTCCCCTGATCGTCGCGGGCTTCGGCTTCGGCGCGTGGGGGCCCCATCATCGCCGGGCAAGAGCCACGGCCTATGAGACGAAGATTCGCAAGGAAGGCGTGAAGCCATGAACGATTGCTGTGCAACCTCCTCCCGGGACAACCCGGCCGTTTCTCAGCCCGCGACACTGGCGAGCTTTGCCGTTCGACCGGGCGTAACGTTTCCGGATTGGTCGGCGGTCACGTCGCCTGTGGTCAAGAACGCTCTGCAGGCGATGGTCGGGTCCGACCACGTGCTCAATCGCTGGAGCGGTTACGATCCCGCCACCGACAGGGTGCGTGTTGCGTTGCTCCGACTCTACGCCGACCACGGGGGTGCCCCGACCATAAGCGCGCTTGCGGAGCGTACAAAACTCAGTGAGATGGTCATCCGGCCACTGCTCGACGAGCTCCGCCGGCGCGACCTCGTCGTTCTCGATGGCGAGCTGATCGTCGGCGCCTATCCGTTCAGCGATCATAACACCGGCCATCGGGTCACTCTGGACGGACGCACGCTGAATGCAATGTGCGCGGTCGACGCGCTGGGCATCGGTGCCATGACCGATCGCGACACCGCGATCGCCTCGCCCTGCGGCCATTGCGGCGCACTGATCCGGATCACCACGCAGGACCGAGGGCGGGCACTCGCCGACGTCGAGCCACAGTCGGCCGTCATGTGGCAGAGCGTCCGTTATGAAGGCGGCTGCGCCGCGAGCTCGCTCTGCGCGACGACCGCTTTTTTCTGCTCGGACGAGCATCTTTCCGCCTGGCGCGACGAACGTTCCACCGACGAGCCAGGTTTCCGGCTGTCGATCGAGGAAGGACTGGAAGCCGGCCGTGCTCTGTTCGGGCCGAGCCTCGCTGGTCTCGATGTGGCGTCGAAGAGCCTGGTGGTCGCCAACCGACCCTTGCGCACAAACGGTCGCAATGGAGGCGCTTACGATCTCGTCGTCATCGGCGCCGGCTCGGCCGGCTTCTCGGCCTCGATCACGGCCGCCGATCAGGGCGCACAGGTGGCGCTCATCGGCAGTGGCACCATCGGCGGCACCTGCGTCAATGTCGGCTGCGTGCCGTCGAAGACCCTGATCCGCGCGGCCGAGACGCTTCATAACGCTCGCGTGGCGGCACGTTTTGCCGGCATTACTGCTGAAGCCGAACTGACAGACTGGCGCGGAACCGTTCGTCAGAAGGACACGCTCGTGTCTGGGCTGCGCCAGGCCAAATACGCGGACCTGCTCCCCGCGTACAATGGTATCGCCTATCGCGACGGGCCGGCTCGCCTCCTCGACGGCGGTGTCGAAGTTGACGGCGCGCGTATTGCCGCTGGCAAGATCATTATCGCAACCGGCGCGCGGCCGGCAGTTCCTGCTATTCCTGGCCTCGAGACCGTACCGTATCTCACCAGTACGACGGCGCTCGACCTCGAGGAACTGCCGCGATCGCTGCTGGTGATCGGCGGCGGTTATATCGGCGCGGAGCTCGCCCAGATGTTCGCCCGTGCCGGCGTCAAGGTGACCCTCGTCTGCCGGTCCCGACTGCTCCCCGAGGCCGAGCCCGAGATCGGCGCGGCGCTCACGGGGTATTTCGAGGATGAAGGCATCACCGTTATCTCCGGCATCGCTTACCGCGCGATCCGCAAAACCGAGGGCCGAGCGTCACTGACCGTCACGCGTGACGGTCACGATGTCCAGATCGACGCCGATCAGGTGCTGATCACCACGGGCCGCACGCCCAACATCGAAGGCCTTGGGCTGGCCGAGCACGGGATCACCGTCTCGGCGAAGGGCGGCATCGTGGTCGACGACCGCATGCGCACGACCAAGGCTGGCGTCTATGCCGCCGGCGACGTCACCGGCCGCGACCAGTTCGTCTACATGGCCGCCTATGGCGCCAAGCTCGCCGCCAAGAACGCCCTCAATGGCGACAGCCTGCGCTACGATAACAGCGCCATGCCCGCTATCGTCTTCACCGATCCGCAGGTCGCAAGCGTAGGTCTCACCGAGGCGGCGGCGCGTGCGGCCGGGCATGAGATCCGCGTTTCGACGATCGGTCTCGATCAGGTGCCGCGCGCACTCGCCGCCCGCGACACTCGTGGGCTTATCAAGCTCGTGGCCGATGCTGCTGGCGGTCGTTTGCTCGGCGCCCACATCCTCGCGCCGGAAGGTGCCGACAGCATTCAGACCGCGGCTCTCGCGATCCGCCAGGGTCTCACCGTCGATGACCTCGCGGACACGATCTTTCCTTACCTCACCACGGTCGAGGGGCTGAAGCTCGCAGCACTTTCGTTCGGCAAGGACATCGCCAAACTCTCCTGCTGCGCCGGGTGAGCACAATCGGCGTCAAGGGCGTTTCCTGCCGATGATCGGTATGACGTCGGCGGTGCGGTTATCGCGCCGCCGTTCCATAAGCTGGCACAGCGCGCGGACTTGACGATGCTGGGCGAGCACGGTTTCGACGGCGCGCCGCTCCTGTTCGGCCCGGGCCGTCCCCGCCGGCCGATCCGTCGCGTTGCGCCGGGCTCTCGACTCGGCAACTGCATGGCGGAAGGCTTCCAGCACCTCGGAAGCGCGGTTCGCGGTCGCGCGACTGACACCTGCCTCGATGGCCAGATTCACAACCGTCAGCCTGCCATCAGCCACGCGGGGGCACCCATAAAGGAGGCGCGCCATCGCCTCACGAAGCGCCTGTTCCGTGGCTGCACTGACCGGCTTCATGATGTGCGTTCCTTCAACGGCGCGATGAGCCTGCGTTTTCTGTCGTTGTCCAGGCGCAGCGCTTCGCGTTGCAGCGGGGAGAGACGCTTGTCGGCGAGAAGATCCTCCGCCTGTGCAATGGAGGCTTCCCATGGCGGGAGATGTCGCTCGACGAGGCAGGCGTTGGGACATCGGTCGGGCGCGCATCGCGACAGGACCGGCACCGAGGCTGAAGGTTTCTCAGACTCCCGCAGGCAGAGCGCCGTCAATGGGTCGAAGAAGCAGTCGTTCAGATATCCGACATGCAGCGTGCGCGCCAGATGCGCCAGCATCGCCTTCAGGCGCTTGCGATCGGCCAGTTGCCCCGGAAGCGGGCCGAGTTCGCGGCCGACCCGCTCCAGTTCCACGCCGACGCGTTTACCGGCGGGTCCGCCTGGACCGTGACCGCGTCGATGGTTTTCGAAGTAGTCGATGATGTCGTCGAGTTGTCCGAGCGCCAGTTCCTGTTCGACCTCCTGCCTGAAGCCGGATGCGGACGAGCCGGCATAGCCGTTGAACATGGCCACGGAGGCGTGCTTGTACTGGATTTTGCCGGCGACAACCCCGAAGGGCCGGTTCGCGATGTACCAGGCCAGCGTTCGCCTGAACTGACGGGTGTTGAAGCGCCAGACGTCTTCTCCCACTCGGGGGATCACAGGACTATCGTCCGCGCCATATCGCTCATCGAGATGTTCTCGGAATTGGTTGATCTTCTTGGCGATGAGTATCGGCGTCTCGGCATTGTTCGTCTCGCGGTCGTCAAGGGCAAGCCATAGCCGCTCTGTCCCCGCATTCCGGCGGAATCGTTCCGAAAGACGCTCGGCAACCCGGATCGCCTGGACGGCGGCCTCGATGGTGATCCATTCGACCTGTTCGCCGCGAGCGCCGCGATCCTTCCAGGTCACGCCCTCGATCGCCAGCCTTTCTGTTCGCCCGTCCCGGTCGAGATTCCGTTTCAGGCAGCCGGATCGCAGCGACTGCACCTCACCGTCGCGCATGCCCGTCAGATAGCAACACACGATATAGGCGGCCGTCTGCAGGTGCCGTTCTTCCCGCGCCAGGCTGATGGCATCGAAGCGCTCCCGCCACGGTCGCCCCGTGTCGGGATCCGGGGAGATCGGCGTGTCCATCCCGCCCACCTCGAACCCAAGCTCGTCGACAGCATCATGAACCATCGACAACAGGGCCGGATCTTTGTGGACGGTGGTGAGATGCAGCCCGCATTGCATCGTCAGGAGCTTCAGATTGATGACCTCGCCATCAAACCTGCCGCCCCGCGACAATCTGCCGGTCAGCCCCCCGATCGAAAGAGGTCTTTCCCAGACAGGAATGCCTCTTCCTTCCTCGCGACGCTTGTCGATCCAGGAGGCCAGCATTACCGCGGGCCGCGTGTGGCGGGCGCGCGAGCGTGCTGCGAACCGGCTGTTCAGTGCATCGGCTTCAGCCCGGGCAGTGAAGATGTCGTCGCAGAGGTGCTCGACATATTTCAAGGCCCATCGCAGCATTGCGCCGATGACCGGCTCCGGGATGCGCGCGGTCCGGTTTTCCGAACAGCGCGTTCCCTGGCCGGTTGCCCGATAGACCGGTCGGCCGCGCCACGGGGTGAAGGTGATGCCACCGCACGTCAGATAGGGCGCCAGGCGATGAAGCTGGACGATGGGCCTGAGGCACACACCCACGCGCCCCGGCGTGATCGGCCGCGCCCGGTGATGGGTCGCGTATGCATCGATCAAATCCTGATCGACGTTTGCCAGATCGAGCTTGCCGATCCGCGAGCGCACGAAGTCCAGGAACCGGCGCAGCGTCGCAAGCGCAGTATGGCCGGAGACTGGCCGCAACCGCGGCTCACCGTCGGCGCGCCGTTCATTCATCCAGGCATAGATGTATTCCTTCGCAAGCAACCGCTCTGCCGCGCAGGGGATCACGCCGAAGTCGACCGTTCGAAAGGCCTTTCTGGCCATGTTGAACATCGCCGGCGCCATATCCCAGACATCATCGCCGAACCGCGAGAGCGCCGCTCGGTCGGTACCATCCCTGAGAGGCATCGAAGCCAAAACGATGTCGTCATCGACCCTGAGGCGTGAGACGGCACGCTCATCGTTCAAAGGAGAGGTAGTGGTCATGAGCCGTAAGCCTCCGGCGGAAGATAGAGCAACCGCGCCGAGGATTCTGCCGCCTCAACCCGTGCGCCTCCGACGACGGAGGACGGGAACATCGGCAGAATTTGCTCCGTGATCCTGCGGTATGGCCGATCGAATTTCTCGTTCCAGTCGCCAGAAGGCAACGCCTCCCGCAGCTCGTCCATGAACGCCTGGAACGCGATCAGCGCCGGTAGTTTCCGTGCGGTAATGACCGCGTTGGAGCATTCCAGGCACCCCCAGAACGGCGTCGGACAGGCTTCGCCTTCCCGACCGAAAGGGCTGACGCGGAAGTTGCTGCACGCCGCCAGCCAAAGATCCTGCTCTCCGTCCAGGAGCGGGCCGATCTTTTCCGACGGCACCGGCAGCCCGGTCGCGTCGGCTGAGGTTCGCAGCCGGGCTTCATCCGCGGGCACAACGATCCAAGGTCGCAGAGCCGGCGCCATCGCGTCGGTCAGTGCCTCGACTATCGTCTGCTCATGCAGATGCCGAAGGGCGGGGATGTCGGCATAATGGTTGGCCGCCACCGCTACCGTGTGGCCGACGGCAAAGTTCTCCAACTGCCCTCCGGTCCGCTTATACCAGTCAGCCTTCTGGGTCTTGCGCAGCCTGGAGAGATTGAGCGCCAGCGATTTTCCGGCGTCATCGACGATTCCGTACTTCTCGACAAACGCGGCCACGCAGGTCCCCAGCTTTTTCGGCGACGACAGGCGCCCCGGCTTCCAGGTGATCCAGAGCTTGCTCGATCCAGTGTGCTGCCGAGCCTTTTCCGTCAGCTTGATCGCCAGCCGCAGGACGGCTCCGGGCGTCTCCCGTCCGCCATCGCGGACACGCAAGCGCTTCCACTGGGCATGATGCGCGCGCCGCTTTCGATACTCGATCTCGACATAACCCCGGTTGGGATTGCGCAAGCAGTCAGCCTCAAGCCCACGCAGCGCTTCGATCTCCATGCCGGTCGTCAAGGACAGCCAGACGAGGAAGCCGACGACATCGTACCGGGTCAGATGGAAGCCGGCATGCAGTTCCTCGACCGGAGGCGGCTCGAGCCCGCATCTATGAGCGTGGTAGCGCAGATTGTCGAACAGCGCGCCTTCCCCGGCGACTACTCCCGCCGTCACAATCTGTTCGACCACTAGGTCATAGCGACGGCGCAATTCTGGATCACGGCCTACATCCAGAAGTGGGGGAGGCAGAGCCTCGCCCGTCGCTATCCGGTCGCGAGCCTCGATGATCTGGCGCATCGCTGCCTGCAGCAACGTCGAGGCAATCCTCCCACTGTAGGCATCGCGCGGCTTTGAGACGCCGTGCTCGCCGTGACCGATGTATTTCAGGCGCAACAGTGTTTCGGGCGGAAGCCTTTCAGGATTGAGCTCGGCGGCGACGCGCAGCACCCCGATCAGAGCACCGAGCACATTGCGCTGATTGGGTCGCTCGCCGCCGTTCTGCTCCAGCCAGTCCTCATAGGCATTGATTACCGCCGGAGTTAAGTCGTCGAGACGACGAGGTTTTACCGACGCCCCTTCCAGGAACAGCCAGAACCGCCGCAGACGGCGGATAAAGGTGCCTGCGGTTTTCCAGAGTGGTGCCGGCCCCATCCGGTGGAGATACTCCTGCAGGAATGGCGCAACCTCATGGGTCAGCGCCGTCAGCGGCCAGGAAGACAGATTGACGTCGATCCTCCCGGCATCTTCCGTCCGAAGGACGAAGACGAGCGGATTTTGCGGATTTTCCTCTTGAGTGTCGAACAATTCGATTCCAACTGGGAAGGTGGCACGACGACCGCGTTTCATCACAGGGGTCCACCAGCATTAACGCGCAGTTCCCAGGCCTCGACCGCAGCGTCGATCATTTCCTGGCTTTCTTCCATGCAATCCAGGTAGATGTGAGTGCTTTCGATGCGGCTATGGCCCAGCAAACGCTGCAACTTCAGAAGAGGATCGCCAATCAAGCGGCGGTACGCCGCGCCGATATGGGATCGGCGTTCGTCGAGTACCCATCCGATCTGTTCACGCACGAGCAGCGACAGCATATGAACCGCAAAGGTGTGGCGCATCATGTGCGGAGTGACGTCGAGGTCGATCCCGAACCGCCTGCACCGTACGCTTGCCCTCCGGAAGACCACCTCCCAAGCGGCCGGGGGCATGGGCCGCGCCCCTTCCGCCAGCCAAAGACACAATGGTTCGGATGTTTCCGCCCATACCAAGCGGCTGCGTTCGCGCGGCGCCAGCACGTCGACACTGGCTCGAACTGTGTCCTTTTCCAGAAGGAGCCTTCCCCGATCGTGGCTGACGACACGGATCGGATGTTCGATTGACCTATTGCGCGGTTGCGAAAGGCGCATGAGGACATTGGTCCGTTCCAACGCCGCGTATTCATGCAGACGCTTCAGCACGCGCTCGGGCAAGCGGATCTCGCGCCCCTTGCTACCCTTGGCAATGGCCGGCGCCAGTCGGAAAGATCGGCTCCTCAATGCACCGACCGGCTCCGTCCTCGGGAACTCGATCCAGAGCAGACTTGCCGCTTCCTGGAGCCGCAGGCCCGTCGTGACGAGCAATTCGGCGAACAACGCATTGCGCTCGCTGTTGCGGCCCTGCCAGGTGGGATCCTCGCTCCCGTCTGGAAGACGACCACGCAAGCCGATCTCGCGAAACAGGAGATACCGATCCAGGGAAAGGAACCGGATATCGCGTGTCCGTGCGCCGCGCTCGGTGGCAACATTGGCAGCGACCGCTATGGCCCCGCCGCCGTTCGTCCGTCGCCATGATTGCCGATAGGTGAAAGGCGATTTGGCGATCATTCCCTCTTCAAGAGCCCATCGGTAAAGCTTGTCGAGCGCTGCTACCGACCGGTTCCAGCTCGCGGCCGAGATGCGCGCCGGAGGAAGCGCCAGACGTCGCGCCGCATGGAAGGCTGCGACATCGTGCCGATCAGCCGCCCAGAGGGCTCTGTTGTCTCGGCGCTCGGCAAGAAAGCGCATCCAGATCAGGATATCCCAACCATAGGCGCGCAAGCTGTTGGGCGAACGAACCCCCAACGTGGGGCAAGCTCGAAAGAACCGGTTCAGGTCGTGATCGTAGCTGTCGTCATCGCCAAGAATGAACGGCATGCCGTCCACGAGGTTCAGCTTCTCGGCGGCTGCGACTTCATCCACCGACAGCCTGTGGACGACGCCATCAACCGTAACAGACTGCCGCAGCGTCGAAAGATCCGTGAAGAAGAGCTGGGGCATCCTGTTCTCCTCGGCCGCGATTTTCCCGCCGGGACGGGCTCGAGCCCGTCCCGGCGGGAAAATCGCATCGCCTCACCTCAAGCGAAGGGGAATGTCGTCAACGTTGATCGTGTGCTGCGAACGTCACAGCGGTAAGACAGAACACAGAGTCAGGATAACGGCGCCATGCCCGCCGACGAGTTCGACGGCGACGAAGAGATGGTGAAGCTCGAACTCGATCCCTTCGGCTGAGGCGCGAAAGCGCCTCCGCCCGACGGCCCGGCCCGCGTCAGGCGCAGCCGGGCCTTGTGCCATGCGCAGGCTGCGCATCGCCAGCGGCGGTGCCGAGGCCTCGCCTCGGCTCTGGAAAGGGAGAGTTGGGCCGGGATCGGGGCGAGCCTGGCGGAAGGAGAGGAGAGCGCCGCCGGGCCATATCATCCCGCTCTCCTGGAGGATCATCCAATGACCGATACCGACAAACCAGCCACGCCGGAATTCGACATGGCCGCCAGCGTCGCGCGCTTCTTCGCCGAGCGCGATGAGCGCAACCGTCGCGCTGAAGCGGTCCGTCCCGACAACAAGACGGCGCTGTTCGATGCGCTGGCCGCCGCAGGCATCACTCTCGTGACCGTCACCTTCGACGGTTCTGGCGACAGCGGCCAGATCGAGGACATCACCGCGCAATCGGACGACCGGACCGTGGACCTGCCGCAGGGCGAGATCACCATTGCCACGGTGGCATGGGGAACCGACAAGGTGACCGCAATCTCAATGGGCGTTGAGGCGGCCATCGAACAGCTCGCCTATGACTTCCTCTCGGAAACCCATGGCGGCTGGGAGAACAATGATGGCGCCTATGGCGAGTTCAGCTTCGATGTGGCGGCGCGCACCATCACGCTCGACTACAACGAGCGCTACACCGCCACCGAATTCTACAGTCACGAGTTCTGAGGGGGTGGAAATGGCACATCCCTATCATCATGCGCTCTCGTCGGTGAAGAAATGGGGCGGCACGGTCGAGGATTACTTGCCCATCCATAGCTGGTTCGATGCCAGCAAGGAGATCCTGGCCGATTTTCGTCATCGCGCGCTTCGCCACCATGCCGAGGGCATCTTCATGGCCGAGACCATTTTCGGGGCGACGATCACCCTGTCCACCGGCAGGGTGATCCCGGCCCGATGGGTCGGGGAGCAGCATGTCCGCGAGGATCTGGGCCGTATCCCGTCCTTCGCCGATTGGGCGCGGGCAATCCACCCGGCGCCTTGGATGGGGCGGACGCAGCGGATCGAGGCGGAGGTCGATCCGCATTGCGTCAATGGCCGACTTCAGGAAGAAGTCTGAGCAGTCGCGTCAGCCTCCCCCTTATGAAAGCCTCTTGCCATGCTCAGCCATATCGTCATCTCCGTCCTGCTCTGCACGGCTTCCTGCGAACCGGCGGAAATCCGCGTCTGGGACGGTGACTCGATCCGGCTGGGTATGGGACAGCAGTCCGAAGCTGTTCGGATATTCAACATCGACGCTCCCGAAATGGAGGGCCGCTGCATCCATGAAACCGACCTTGCCCGGCAAGCGAAGATCAGGCTGGCGGAAATCCTGCAAGGTCGGCGGGTCGAAATCCTGCGTCAGGGGACCGACCGCTATGGCCGGACCCTGGCGGCGATACGCGTCGAAGGCCGCGATGTCGGCGATATTCTCGTCGATGAAGGGCTGGCGAGAACCTGGGCCGGGCGGCGTGAGCCCTGGTGCTGATCGCCGGATCGTCCCGCCGAGGTGCGGGACGATCCACCGTCGGGACGGGAGAGTAAGAGTGCGGGCCGGTTGGCCGTGACGGATTGTGAGGCGGGAGAGGGGCTTCCGCCGTCCGTCGCGGAGCATTCCCCATGAGCCTTTCCCACCACACCACTTTCGCCTCGATCGGCGAAATTGTCGCGCGACAGATCCTGCCCCGGCTGCGTCATGCCCAGAAGCTGCCGCTGCGCATCTCCTGCATCGGTATCGCCAGCGATGACGAAAGCGATGACGTCGGCGGCTTCGAGCGCACGCTCGTCATCGGCCAGTGCCAATCCCCCGAAGAGGCGTTGATCATCGCCAGCCAGCGCGTTGCGCGCGGTGATTTCCGCGTTGGACAGGGCGATGCGCTGCGCTTTCGCCCCCGCGTCATGGTCATTCAGGACAACGAACTGGGCCTTGTCCTTGCCGGTGAGGTCCGGGCCGGGATCGTGCTCTGGCAGCATCCGGTCGCCTCCGACGCCGAGGCTCGCCGCACCGTCACGGAGGCCAGCCGTCTGCGGGGCATGGCCTTCACGGCATCCGGGCGCGGCGATGCGGTATCGGCTCGTGATCTCCGCCACCGCGCCAGCCTGCTCGAGGCGCGGCTGGTCGATCCCTTCTGGCGCGAGACGACTGCCGATCTGCTGCGGCTGCCACAAGCTGCCTGACCTGTCGCCCCTTTCCATCCACTAGGCCCGGCCCCGCGCCGGGCCTTCTCGTTTCAGGAGCCTGACATGGCCGACTACTTCACCCATTTCTCCTGCCTGCTCGACGTGGGCAGCCCCGAGAACGCCGCCCGCGCGCTTGATCTCTACAACGCGCTGGCGCGCGAAAACGCCGCCGAAGATCCGCCCTCGGACGGCTTCATGCTTTCGATCCAGCCCGAACATGGCGGCACCCAGCTCTGGATGCGCGATGACGGCACCGGCGATCCCGAGCATGTCATCCAGTTCGTCAAACGCTGTGCCGCCGCGTTCGGCCTGACCGGGCTATGGGGGATGCAATACGCCAATACCTGCTCACGTCCGAGAATCGACGGGTTCGGGGGCGGCGCGCATGTCCTCGACCTCGCCACCGGCGAGACGGTGGACTGGATCTACACCGACGGTTGGCTTTCCACCGTTCTGGACGGGGGCGACCCCAATGCCTGACGTCATCGAAACCACGGTCTATCGGCTCGACGAGCTTTCCGAAGCCGCGAAAGACAATGCCCGCGCCTGGTATCGCGAGGGCGGCTTCGACTACGATTGGTACGATGCCGTCTATGAGGATTTCCGGCGGATCGCGGACATCCTCGGCATCCGCATCAAGAGCCGCACCGTCCGCCTCATGGGCGGCGGCGTGCGACAAGAGCCTTGCATCTGGTTTACGGGCTTCTGGTCGCAGGGCGATGGCGCCGCGTTCGAAGGCCACTATTCCTATCGCAAAGGCACGGCGGCGGAAATCCGTACCTATGCGCCGAAGGATGTGGAGCTGCACCGCATCGCGGATGCCCTGCACCAGGCGCAACGCCGCAACTTCTACCAGTTGACCGCCGAGGCGACCCATCGGGGGCGATACTATCACGAATACTGCATGGCGATCTCGGTCACCCGCGACAGCCCGACCTGGCAGGACATGACCGCCGATGCCGAGGAGACCGTCATGGAGGCATTGCGCGATCTCGCCCGTTGGCTTTATCGCCAGCTTGAGCGCGAATACGACTACCTGACTTCGGATGAGGCGGTCGATGAGGCCATCGTTGCCAACGAATACAGCTTCACAGTTGATGGAAAGCGCTTCGGCTGAAACCCTTCTGCGCTGCCTCACAGAACCGACAGCAGGTCCGTCCGTGAGAAGTCGTCGCCGACGAAGAGCAACGGGCAGCCGCGTTCGCTGGCGACCTCATAGGCGAAGCAATCCCCGTAGTTGAGTCCGGCGGGATGAACGCCCTTGCCCCAGCGGGCATAGGCTTCGGCGATCCTGCGTGCCGAGGCTTCAGTGACGGAGACCACCTCGAACCCAAGGCCCTCGACCAGGGCGGCGATCTCTTCACCGACATTGCGCCGCCCGGCGACGATCAGCGCCTCGGCCACTGTTCCGGCCGAGATCAGCAGGCCGTCTGCCGCCTCGATCGCCACCATGCAGGTCTCGGCCTGCGGCTCGTCCAGCACGATGGCCATCAGCGCCGAGGTATCGACGGCGATCATGCCGGCATCCCGTCATCCCCGTAGAGGAAATCCTGGCTGCGCGCGGCAGCCGCGCCGGGCAATGCCTTGCCCCGCGCCGTGGCCCGGACCCGCTCCATCAGCGCGCGCCGGCCTTTCGGGGTCGCCACCACGGCAACCGGCACGAGGCGGGCGACCTCGTGGCCCCGCCGCGTCAGGATCACCTCGTCGCCGGCTTCGGCCCGCTTCACCAGTTCGGTGAGCTGCCCCTTCGCCTCGGTGACAGAAACCCTCATCGCATATCACTCCAGATGTTCTCCGCTATTCTGCACAAGATGGTCCAGATAATGGTCCACTTCAAGCCCCCAGAGCGAAAGGAGGGCCGGGAACAGGTGCCCCCGGACGGGTTGAGAGAGGGTCGTCCGGCAGGTGCCCCTTTCCCTCTCGGAGACCGATCATGGCTTTGCCCGAACTTGCTTCCCAATCCGCAATCCGCGTCCCCGACGAGCGCCGCATGGACTTCCTGCCGCGCCTTTTTGGCCGGCGCCTGCTCATCATCGGCGAGCATACCGTCTTTCGCTTCATGGAGATACTCAGCCCCGGCGATTACGGCGGCGGGCTCTGGGATTTCTACGAACGCGCCGGCCAGCCGCTCTATCTCGCGCCGACCTCAAAGCCCCGTTGCCGCCTGTTCTGCGAAGGCAACGGCTTCGAGGGCGAGGTCTCAAGCGATGCCGCCGGGATCATCGCCACGCTCTTCGCCTTCTCGCATCTTTCCTTCCGCTACGATGACGACGAACTCGCCGAGGGCTATGGTCGCCTCTACGAGCATGCCGCCGATCACGCGGAGGCGGCGGCGATTTTCCAGGCCATCGACTGAAACCCACAAGCGCCCAGCCTGACGGTCGGGCGCTTGTTTCATGCCTGCTTTCGCCACGGCTTCAGAGCGAGAGATGGGCCGGAAGGGGTTTGAGCCGGTGCGGTCGAGAGAGAGCGCTGCCCGGCTTGATCCTGACTTGCTCTCCCGAGGAATCCCCGATGAACATGATTTCCGCATCCGCGGCGGCATCCGCCACCGCGCCGCTTCCGTTCGACCATGACGCTGAGACCGCGGCCTGCGTTTTCACCGCTGCCGGTCTGCTGCTGCCGCATCTGGAACGCGGTCAGCGTGTCGACGCCGCCACGCTGCGCGGCGCCATGGAGGCCGCCTTCGGCACGTCCGATGCCGCCGGCGCTTGGGACTGGAAGACCGCCTATGATGCCTGCGAGGCGGCGACCGTCCTCTTCCTGCGCAAATACGGCAATGCACTTTTCCGCAAAGCCGGGTCTCCGTCGGCAATCCTGCCGCAGCTTACGAAAATTGCCGGGCTCCTGCCGACCCACACCCAGCGTTCCGAGGAAGCGCAGACCTTCCAGCAGTTCTCCACCCCGATCCCTCTCGGCTTCGCTGCGGTGACGGCGGCGGCGATCACGCACGCCGACCGCGTGCTGGAGCCCTCGGCCGGCACCGGGCTCCTCGCCATCCTGGCCGAGATCGCCGGCGGTGCGCTGCTCGTCAACGAACTGGCCGAGGTCCGCGCCGGCCTGCTTTCCTCCCTCTTTCCGGCCCTGTCCATCACCCGCTTCGACGCCGCCCAGATCGACGATCATCTCGATCCCGGCCTGATCCCGACAGTGGTGCTGATGAACCCGCCGTTCTCGGTCATGGCCCATGTCGAGGGCCGCGTGGCTGATGCCGCCTTCCGCCATGTCGCCTCGACGCTGGCGCGCCTTGCGCCCGGCGGGCGGCTCGTCACCATCACCGGCGCGAGCTTCGCCCCCGACAATCCGGCCTGGACGGCTAACTGGAAACGGCTGCAGGAGCGCGGCCGCGTGGTCTTCTCGGCCGTCATCGATGGATCGGTCTATGCCAAGCACGGCACCACCATCGACACGCGGCTGACCGTCATCGACAAGCTGCCCGCCGAAGACCCGGCGGTGTTCCCGGCAGCGCCCGGTGTGGCGTCGGATGTTGCCACCCTGATGGGCTGGCTGGCGGAGCAACTTCCGGCCAGGCTTCCCGTCGATCCCGGCCTGGCCGTGCCGGTGGCACGACCGACCGCGCCGCGCACCGTGCGCGGCTATGTCAACCGCGCCGCGCGATCCGCGCCCGACGCGCCCCTTGCGGAACCGGAGGCCGTGCCGGTCGCCTACGAGATCGTGGATTGGGAACCGGCCGAGGGCGGCCGCCTCTCCGACGCGATCTACGAGGAATACGGTCTTCAGACCATCCGCATCGCCGGGGCGCAGGCGCATCCGACCCAGCTCGTGCAGTCGGCCTCGATGGCGAGCATCGCGCCGCCGAAGCCGAGCTATCGTCCGGTGCTGCCCAAAGACATTCTCGGCAGGCTGTCCGAGGCGCAGTTGGAGACGGTGATCTATGCCGGCGAGGCCCATATGGGATTCCTCGCCGGGGCTTGGACGGTGGACGACACGCTCGACAATCTTGCTGCCACGCCGGAGGACGCCAAGGGCGCCGTCCGCTTCCGCCAAGGGTTCATGGTCGGCGATGGCACCGGCGTCGGCAAGGGCCGGGAATCCGCAGCGATCATCCTCGACAACTGGATGCAGGGGCGGCGCAAGGCGGTCTGGATCTCGAAGTCCGACAAGCTGCTGGAGGATGCGCAGCGCGACTGGTCGGCGCTTGGCATGGAGCGGCTGCTGGTCACGCCGCTGTCGCGATTCCCGCAAGGCGCAAAGATCACCCTGAACGAAGGCATCCTATTTCTAACCTATGCCACGCTGCGCTCCGACGACCGCGGAGAAAGGATTTCCAGGGTCAGGCAGATCGTCGAATGGTTGGGTTCCGACTTCGATGGAGTGGTGATTTTCGACGAGGCGCACGCAATGGCCAATGCCGCAGGAGGCAAGGGAGAACGCGGCGATGTCGCCGCCAGCCAGCAGGGCCGTGCCGGGCTGCGCCTCCAGCACGCCCTGCCGCAGGCCCGCGTGGTCTATGTCTCGGCCACCGGCGCCACCACCGTCCACAATCTCGCCTATGCGCAGCGGCTCGGTCTCTGGGGCGGCGAGGATTTCCCATTCTCGACCAGGGCGGAGTTCGTCGAGGCGATCGAGGCCGGCGGCGTCGCGGCGATGGAGGTGCTGGCGCGCGACCTGCGGGCGCTTGGCCTCTACACCGCCCGCTCGCTGTCCTTCAAAGGCGTGGAATACGAGTTGCTCGACCACGAACTGACCCCTGAACAGGTCCGCATCTACGACAGCTATGCCGATGCCTTCGCCATCATCCATAACAATCTCGATGCGGCGATGCAGGCCGCCAACATCACCGGCGGCGAGGGCGGGTCCGGCACGCTGAACCGGCAGGCCAAGTCCGCCGCCCGCTCGGCCTTTGAGAGCGCCAAGCAGAGGTTCTTCGGGCACCTGTTGACGTCGATGAAAACCCCGACGCTGATCCGGTCCATCACGGCCGATCTGGAAGCGGGACATTCTTCCGTCATCCAGATCGTCTCGACCGGCGAGGCGCTGATGGAACGGCGGCTGGCAGAGATCCCCACCGAGGAATGGGGCGATCTGAAAATGGACCTGTCGCCGCGCGAGTATGTCCTAGACTACCTCGCTCATTCCTTCCCGGTGCAGCTTTATGAGCCGTTCACGGATTCGGAGGGCAACCTGTCGTCGCGCCCGGTCTATCGTGATGGCCAGCCGGTCGAGAGCCGCGAGGCCGCGGCCCGGCGCGACGAGATGATCGCCAACCTCGCCAGCTTGCCGCCGGTTCCCGGCGCGCTCGACCAGATCATCCAGCATTTCGGCACCGACACGGTGGCGGAGGTCACGGGCCGCTCGCGTCGTATCGTCCGCAAGCGCGGCGGCGGCGTTACCATCGACCGGCTCGTCGTGGAAAGTCGCGCCGGTTCGGCCAACCTGGCCGAGACGCAAGCCTTCATGGACGATCAGAAGCGGGTGCTGGTGTTCTCCGATGCCGGCGGCACCGGGCGCAGCTATCACGCCGAACTGTCAGCGAAGAACACCCGGCTGCGCGTCCATTACCTGCTCGAAGCCGGCTGGAAGGCGGACGCCGCCATCCAGGGCCTTGGCCGGACGCATCGCACCAATCAGGCGCAGCCGCCGCTGTTCCGGCCGATCTCGACCAATGTGAAAGCCGAGAAGCGCTTCCTCAGCACGATTGCCCGCCGCCTCGACACTTTGGGCGCGATCACGCGCGGCCAGCGCCAGACCGGCGGCCAGGGCCTGTTCCGGCCCGAGGACAATCTGGAAAGTCCCTACGCCCGCGACGCGCTGCGCCAGCTCTATCTCCTGCTGGTGCGCGGCAAGGTCGAGGGATGTTCGCTCGAACGCTTCGAATCCGCCACCGGGTTGAAACTGATGGACGCGAACGGCATCAAGGACGAGCTGCCCGCCATCACGACTTTCTTGAACCGGCTGCTGGCGCTGACCGTCGAGCTTCAGGGCGTTCTCTTCAGCGCTTTCGAGCAGCTTCTGACCGCGCGGATCGAGGGCGCCATCGCGTCCGGCATCTATGACGCTGGGCTGGAGACGCTGCGCGCCGAGAGCTTCACCGTCACCGACCGTCAGGTGATCTACACCCATCCCCGCACCGGGGCCGAGACCAGCCTGCTGACGATCACCGAACGCAAGCGCAACCGGCCCGTCATGCTCGATGCCGCCCTAGCGGAACTCGACGATCCGCGCGCGAAGCTCCTGATCAACGGGCGCTCAGGCCGCGCGGCGGTGCAAATCCCCACCACCAGCGTCATGCTGGACGATGGCGAGATCGAGCGCCGCGTCAGGCTGATCCGGCCGATGGAAGCACACAATATCCCCATCAGGATGATGGGCGAGACCCATTGGGTCGAGGCCGACCGGGACGCATTCGCTGCGGCCTGGAATGCGGAACTTGCGGAGGTGCCGGAGTTCGCAGACAGCACCCTGCATATGGTGACGGGCTTGCTGCTGCCGATCTGGAAACGGCTGCCGAACGAGTCCACCCGCGTCTATCGCCTCCAGTCTGACGCGGGCGAGCGCATCATCGGCCGCAAGGTCTCCCCGGCCTGGGCCGCGAACGCGACCACGACCGGCATCGCGAAGGTCACGCCGAAGGATGCTTTCGCGGCGCTGATGGAAGGCCGGACGATCCTCGATCTCTCCGAGGGCCTCCAGCTTCGCCGGGTCCGCGTCATGGGGGTGAACCGCATCGAGCTTTCCGGCTTCACCGACACCATGCGCCAGCGTCTCACGGCATACGGCCTCTTCCACGAGATCATCTCCTGGAAGCTGCGCATGTTCGTGCCAGTCGATGCCAGCGGACCCGCCGTGCTGGCCAAGCTCTTCGACCGCTGGCCGGTCGAGCGCATCGGTGAACGGGAGGCAGCCTGATGCCGCGTCACGACGCCTTCGAACTGGCGACCCGTCTCGGCCGAGAGGCCGAGGCGGTCTGCCGCCACTATCTCTCGTCCGGCCACCGCGCCGGGCGATATTGGCTGGTCGGCGATGTGCAGAATACTCCTGGCCGCTCGATGTTCGTGCGCCTGACCGGCCCGGGTTCCGGCAAGGGCGCGGCGGGGAAATGGACCGACATGGCCACCGGGGAGCATGGCGATCTGCTCGACGTCATCCGCGAGGCGCTTGGCCTTGTCGACTTCAAGGACGTGGCCGAGGAAGCGCGCCGTTTCCTTGCCCTCCCGCATCCTGAACCGGAGAAGACGAGGACGCCGACCGGCAGCACATCCAGCAGCGTGCCCGGTTCGCCTGAAGCGTCGCGCCGCCTCTTCGCCATGGCGCAGCCGATCCACGGCACCCTTGCGGCGATCTACCTCAACGGGCGGGCGATCACCTCCCTCTCGGACACCACCGCGCTGCGCTACCATCCGAGGTGCTACTATAGACCCGACGAGTCTTCACCCACCGAGATCCGGCCGGCACTCGTTGCCGCCGTCACCGATCTTGCGGGCCAGCAGACCGGCGCGCATCGCACCTGGCTCGCCCCGGACGGTTCCGGCAAGGCGGCTGTCGAAACACCGCGGCGGGCGATGGGCGTCCTTCTCGGGCACGCTGTCCGCTTCGGAACCGCCGCTGAGGTTCTCGCCGCCGGCGAGGGCATCGAGACCGTGCTGTCGCCCCGTCAGGTTCTGCCCCGCATGCCGATGCTGGCGGCGCTTTCGGCCGCTCACCTCGCTGCCATCCTGTTCCCGCCGTCGCTGCGCCGGCTCTATGTCGTCAGGGATCGCGACCCGGCCGGGGACGGTGCAAGAGACGGCCTGGCCGCCAGAGCAGAGAGCCTCGGGATCGAGGCGATGTCGCTCACGCCGCTCAACGGCGATTTCAACGATGATCTGCGACGCCACGGCGCCGATGCCCTCCGGGCGCGTCTGAAGGATCAGCTTCATCCTGAAGACGTCCGCCGGTTCATGGAGAGGTGAGGTCGTGATCGGTCCCGGAGGCGCGGCCCAGCGTCATCCTCTGCCGGTTTCAGTCTTTCGCCATCGGCAGGTGCATCCATCGTCGGAGAGTCCCGCGCCCACGGCCTTCGGAGAGGGCGATCGGCGCACAAACGGGCCGGGCAGGCAATGGCCGGGTTTGGACTATTTTCCGCCGGCGGGGACGAACCCCGCCTTTGCATCGCGAAAGTCAAAATAGCCCACCCCCGGCCATCAAGGCCCTCGCGGAGCGGGCGAGGGCTGCCAACCCGTCCCGCCCGTGCGCTTCGACGCCTGCGAAGGCCGCGATGGGCGCGGTCTCCAGACGAAGGACGCTCCCGATGACGAACGAAACCTATTCCGCAGGCGACGAGCCGGTCCACACCTCCTCCCAGACCGATCACACCCTCACCGAACTCCAGCTCTACGGCTGGCGCCCGTTCCAGGACGAACCCGATCCGAGGCCGCTGCCCGAGGGCAACACCGTCGCCGCCGCCGTCACCGACATCTTCGACGCCCTCGTCGCGACGCTCGGCGACAGCCGCTTAGAGCCCGACCTCGAAGAGCTGCTCTGGGGGACCGTCAATCTCTTCCACCGCGCCACCGGCCGGGTGGAGCGCGATCTCGACGACAACGAGCAGGCGCAGCGCCGGCTTCAGCGGGAACAGGACGGCAGCGAGGTCAAGTCGGTCGAACTCGAACGCCTCACGGCCGAGGGGCAGACCCTGATCGAACGGCGCGCCAGCATGGAACTCTTCCGCGACCTCGCGGCCGAGGCTTTCGAGCACCACACCGGCAGTGCCTGGCGGCCGCGCAGCGGCTCGATGGTCAACCATCGCAACCTGACCGCCGCGATGATCGACAGCCGCGACTTCCTTGCCGCGAAGCGCCGGGCCGAGACCGAGGTGATGCTGCCCGCCGGCCCGAAGGTTGCCGTGACTGGCGGCGCGGACTTCAACGATCACCGCCTGATCTGGGCGAAGCTCGATCAGGTCCATGCCAAGCACCCCGAGATGGTGCTGCTGCACGGCGGGTCGCCGAAGGGAGCCGAACTGATCGCTTCCCGTTGGGCAGATCACCGCAAGGTGCCCCAGGTCGCCTTCCGGCCCGACTGGACCAAGCACGCCAAGGCGGCGCCGTTCAAGCGAAACGATGCCATGCTGGACGTGCTGCCGGTCGGCGTCCTCGTCTTCCCCGGCACCGGGATTCAGGAGAATCTCGCCGACAAGGCCCGCAAGCTCGGCATCCCGGTCATGAAGTTCGACGGCGGCGCGTAAGCGCCGCCGCCTGGCGGCTTTCGGCCGCCGATACTTGACAAGATGCAAGGCCGCGCCTTTGATGGAACATCCTTGCAGAACCGGCGAAGCAGCATAGTCGCAGGCGGAGCGCATCTCCCGGCAGCCTGTCGTGATCCCCAACCGTTCTCTGGAGGTTTCCATGACGCTGATCCTGCTCGCCATCTCGCTCACCATCGCGGCCTGCGTGATCGCCTGGAATCTCGCGATCTATGCCTTGCCCGTCATGGCAGCCATCACGGCCGCGCAATATGCCTGGGGCGCGGGCGCCGGGGTCGTGATGTCCGGCCTCATGGCCATCGGCGCCGCCGTGCTCTCGATCGCGCTTGTGATCGTGACTCTTGGCTTCGCGAAGAACCCGGCCCTGCGGCTCATTGCGCTCGCTCTCTTCGCCGTGCCCGCCGTCATCGCCGGCTATGCCCTTGTCTATGGCATCACCAAGAACGCCATCGACTCGGGGCTGGTTCTCAACCTGTTCGGCGGCATGGGCGGTCTCGTCCTCGGCATCTCGGCCATCGTCAATCTGAACGCCCTCGGCGAGTCGGTGTTCTCGCGCTGAAACGGCAGACGCGATCAGCCACTTCTGAGGAAGGCCGGCAGCTTGCGCCGCCGAGCCCCGGTCGTTTCGCCCAAGACGGAAAAGCAGTTCGTCGCAGCATGTCACCATCGCACCCGGTCTGCTTCTCGCGGCGCTTGAAATGGTCTGCGGTGCGAACCGTGGTCCCGTGCGGTCGATGCCCCGCTGCATCGGTCCACGTCGTTTCGTGGGGCCTTCGCGAACACCTTCCTTGTCCCTTCACGATGCTGAGGGACCGAGCCTTTGGCCGATGAAGCAGGGCGGCGCCATACCGGACCTGAGAACCCGATAGCCTGTCCGATCACATCGCGGATGACATGGCCTTCCGGCGGCGGACACGACGGTGACCGGCAAAGACGGTTGAAGGAGTGCCATGCCGGTGGTCTCGGTTCGCATGGGGGCCTGCCTGGTCGCTGTCGCCAGCAAGGACGATGGTTCTGCTGTGCGTCCCCGATCTGCTTTCGAAAGCACCATCCCTCCGCCTGACTGATCCCCTAAGTCCGTTCGGCTTCCACCAGCAACCCCCGCGGCTCCCAGCCGTGTTGCCGCGCAAACGCGGCTGCCCGCCCCACCTGGGGCCTTGGGGGCAAGCTGCAGCAAGGGCGGCAGTTGCAGGAGTCTTCCGACGGCCTTGGCCGGGTCTCGTCGGAGGGACGGTCCCTCCGAGGAGCAACGGAGACCTACAATGCAGAACATCGTCATCCTCGCCGGCAACATCGGCCAGGCCCCCGAAACCCGCACCACCCAGGGCGGCACCGGCATCACCCACTTCACCCTGGCCACCTCGCGCCCCCGCTATTCGGAAGGCCGCGTCCTGCGCGACGAGAACGGCTATCGGGTCCAGGACACCGAATGGCACCGCATCACCTGCTTCAACGGCCTCGGCAAGACGGTCCAGCAGCATTGCGACAAGGGCATGAAGGTTCTGGTTCGCGGCCGCATCCACTACACGAAATGGACCGATGCCGCCGGGGTCGATCGCTACGGCTGCGAGATCATCGCCGAGACGGTCGATTTCCTGAGCCGGGCGAAGCAGACCCAGAACGACGACGGCAAGTTCATCGACGACGATGACATTCCGTTCTGATCGGGAACCCGAGGCCCGGCGGCGCAAGCCGCCGGGTTTCCCTCCTGCTTCACCGGATCGCGCCCGCCGCTTCTGGCAAGGTCCGGCGACCGAATCAGACGGGCATGGACGGGAGCGTCGTCTCTCTATCCTTGATAATTGCACCTGAATTTCGGCTGGTGCTCACAGCGAGAACGACTATTATAGTCGTAGTTCTGGAGTGCGTGCGTATCCCGGTGGGAGGTGATCATGTATGATCACCGCTCGCCAATCTCGGGCTGCGCGCGCGTTACTGGGATGGACACAGGAGACGCTCGCCGACAAGGCCCAGGTCGCATTGACCGCACTCAAACGCCTCGAATCCCAAAGCGGGCTCGAGGTGTTCGAGTCCACCCGCGACCAGGTGCGCCGCGCTCTCGAAGCGGCCGGGATCGTTTTCTTGTCGACGGATAAGGGCGAGGGCGTGTTGCTGCAACACGATACGGTCAACACCGACAAACGGTGAAACAGCGGCCAGCGTGATGTCAGGTTCTCGTCAAAAGGAATGGCTATCTTCCGCCGAAGATGGTTAACAAATACGTTACCCGAACGTGAGCGAATGATGGGCCGCGCGACACAGACATATCTCGACACACCACCGTCCAGCCAGACGCTGACGTCTTATGATCGCGAGCATATGAAACTCTACATGCGCCTTCTCGATGCCGAGCGTGATGGCGCCGATTGGCGCGAAGCTGTGCAGGTTCTCTTTGGCCTCGATCCAGAGTGCGATCCCGACCGCTGCCGCTCCATCCATGATACTCATCTCGCTCGCGCGCATTGGATGACCGAACACGGCTACCGCGAACTGGTCCGCGAAAGCCAGCGCAATTCCTGACGCGTGATGCGTGCCGCGCATCACCTGTTGACCATCGCCTGACTTCCTCAATTCAACGCGTGCGGGAATCCTGACCCTTCTCAATTCGTTTGAGTAGACCCGGGAGGCCGCGATGACCCCTGACGCATCGACTTGGCGTTCGTCGGCGCAATACGACCATCTGGATGAACTGACGGCATCCGATCTGGCCTGGGAATGGCTGCGCCGCAATGACGATTATGACGCAGATTTTGAAGCCTCAATTGCCGACCATGGAGACCCCCAACCGCTGACCGAACGGATCCGGCAGCGCTGGGGGTTGCGATTTCCCTGTCGATCCGCTGGTCCCGCCACCCGATGCGCCGGTCTTCTGGCTCCCAGCGGAGGACACAAGTGTGGTGGTGCTGACCGAAGCCCCTTCGGAACTTGACGACAGCACTGACGGCGCTCCGCCGAACTGGCGCCTCGACTTCTCGGTCGAGAACGCTGGCGCGGAGTTCCATGTCCCGCTTGGCAATGGGCGGAAGCTCCAGATCTTCGACGGCGCCATTATGGGGGACGCGATCGCGGTCGCCGTCGTCCCTCTCAGCCTCGCCGGTTTCGACCGGATCGAGGCCATTCAACGCTTCCTTTCGGCCCTGCATGGTCGCGCGATCCCGCCGGATACGCGCCTGACACGCCAGCAACGCGCGCGCCTCCGACGGATGCTGCGGGCCTTCGATGGCCATCGGGCCGGCGCGACGCAGCAGGAGATCGCGCGGGTTCTTCTGAACACCGGCCGGCTTGAGCGGGACGAATGGCAGGCGTCCTCGGCCCGTCATGCCATCAAGGCACTCCTGCGCGACGCCCGTTCCATGGTCGCCGGCGGTTATCGGAAACTCCTGCGTCATCGCCGCCCACGATAACGCGATCCTTTGCCCTGATGGTGGGCGATTTCGATACCCCCCAACTTCGCCCTGCAACTCGCCGCTCTTCCTGCGCCACCGTGGTCATTGCCCGCCGCTGATCCGCAGCGGCCGCTTGCAACCCCACGGAGGCCCGATCATGCCACATGAACCCGTCGTCCTGCCGCCGCGTTTTCTACGGACCAAGGAGGCCGCGACCTTTCTCAGCCTCTCGGCCCGGACCCTCGAAAAGCACCGCACCTACGGAACCGGGCCAGCCTATCGCAAGCTTGGCGGCCGTGTGGTCTATGCCATCGACGATCTTGAGGCCTGGACCGAGCGCGGCGCGGTGACCTCCACCTCCGATCCGCGCGGCTCCGTGCTGCCCGCCAAGCGTCATGCGTTTCCGTCCGGCCCGCAGGCCGGTCGTTACGCCCGCTGATCGCAGCCGGTTCCCTTCATGACGGTGCGACGCCGATCCCTTTCTGAGCGCGGGCAGCTCGACCTGTTCCGGGCGCTCCCCGGCGATTTCGCGCCACGAGACGCGCAGGATCTCATGGCCTATCCCTTCTTCTCCCTCGCCAAGTCGAAGCGCATCGCGCCCATCGACTTCGCCGCCGGCAATGTCTCCATCCGGGTCGAGGCTGTTCCCGATCACGGCATGGCCACGATCTGGGACGCCGATATTCTGATCTGGGCGGCGAGCCAGATCGTCGAAGCCCGCGACAGCGGCCTTCGCACCTCCCGGCTGATGGCCGCCACGCCCTACGAGATTCTCACCTATGTCGGGCGCGGCACCGGCTTGCGCGACTATCAGCGCCTGAAGGCGGCGCTCGACCGGCTGCAATCGACCACGATTTCCACCTCGATCCGCCAGCCGGTCGAAGGGCGCCGGCATCGCTTCTCCTGGATCAACGAATGGCAGGAACGCACCGACCATAGCGGCAGACCCGATGGCATCGAGATGATCGTGCCGGACTGGTTCTACCAGGCCGTCCTCGACGATGCGCTCGTGCTGACCATCGACCGGACCTATTTCGATCTCACCGGCGGCCTCGACCGCTGGCTCTACCGCCTGGTGCGCAAGCACGGCGGCCGCCAGCGCGATGGCTGGCGGTTCGATTTCCGTCACCTTCACCAGAAATCCGGCAGCCTGTCGCCGTTCAAGCGCTTCGCCTTCGAGTTGCGCGACATCATCCGGCGCCAGCCGCTGCCGGGCTATTCGCTGTTTCTCGAGGCCGAGGTCGGCGGGCGAATGCTGCTGGCCTTCGAGCCGCTCGCGCCCTGTGGAAAACCTGTGGATGGCCTCGTGCTATCGGGAACCCGGACTATCGTGCTATCGGGAACCGGAGGCTCGTGCTATCAGGAACCGAAACCGGGCTTAACACCCGGAACCCATTCAGGAAATCGCGCCCTTAACTTAGAGTCTAACAAAGAGTCTAACTTTGAAGAGCGCGCGCGCGATGTGGAAAACCTCATCCGCGACACCGCCAGAAGCCTTGGTAGAGCCGCTAAGAAGAGGGCATCCGACGCCCCGGCATCGCCTCGACCGGCATCTGATCGAGGCGCAACCGAGGCTCCTGAATCTGCAGAAAGACCCCGCCTGCCTCTCGATCTGCCGGGGGGGTGCAAATGATCATCGCGCTCCTCAACCAGAAGGGCGGTGTCGGCAAGACGACGCTGGCGCTGCATCTTGCCGGTGAACTGGCTCAGGGTGGCAAGCGCGTCACCCTGATCGACGCCGATCCGCAAGGCTCCGCCCTCGACTGGTCGCAACAACGCGCGCGTGAGGGCCTGCCACGCGCCTTCGGCACCGTTGGCCTGGCCCGCGACACGCTGCATCGCGAAGCGCCCGAACTCGCCCGCGATGTCGATCGCATCGTCATCGACGGGCCACCGCGCGTCGCCGGCCTCATGCGCTCCGCGCTGCTCGCCGCCGATCTCGTGCTGATCCCGGTGCAGCCATCGCCGTTCGACGGCTGGGCTTCGGCGGAGATGCTCGCCCTCCTGGCGGAGGCGCGCATCTACCGGCCCCAGCTCGTTGCCCGCTTCGTGCTCAACCGCTGCGGTGCCCGCACCGTCATCGCCCGCGAGACCGCCGAGACGCTGGCGGACCACGATCCTCCCGTGCTCACCAGCGCCATCGGCCAGCGCGTCGTCTTCGCCGACGCCGCGCAGACCGGGCGGCTCGTCCGCGAGATCGGGCGCCGATCACCCGCCGCGCGCGAGATTGCCGCCCTGGCCGCCGAGATCGGCCTGCTGGGGATCGGGAGGGTATCGGCATGACGATCCTTACCGGCGACTGCCGCGAAGAAATGCCCTGGCACGCACCCTACGACATGATCATCGCCGATCCGCCCTATGGCGACACTTCGCTCGCCTGGGATCGGCGCGTCGAGGGCTGGGTCGTGCTGGCGCGCGCCGCCCTCAGGCCGACCGGCTCGCTCTGGGTCTTCGGCTCGCTGCGCAGCTTCATGGCGACCGCCGACCGCTTCACTGACGCCGGCTTGCGGATCGCGCAGGAGATCGTCTGGGAAAAGCAGAACGGCACCGGCTTTCATGCCGACCGCTTCAAGCGGGTGCATGAACTGGCCGTCCAGTTCTATCCCGCCGAGACCGCTTGGCGTGACATCTACAACGACGTCCAGACCACGCCCGACGCGACGGCCCGCACGGTGCGGCGCAAGCAGCGCCCGCCCCATACCGGCCAGATCGACGCCGGCCATTATGTCAGCCATGACGGCGGGCCGCGCCTCATGCGCTCGGTCATCTACCTGCGCAACTGCCACGGCCGCGCCATCCATCCGACCGAAAAGCCGTCGGCGCTCCTGGAGATCCTGATCCGCACGAGCTGCCCCGAAGGCGGCCTGGTCGGCGACTGGTTCGCCGGTTCCGGCGCGGCCGGGGAAGCCTGCCGGCTTTCCGGCCGGCGCTATCTCGGCTGCGAGATCGACCCCGACATGGCCGAGTGCGCGCGGGCGCGCATCGCCACCGTGCTGCCATTCCATGACGGAATTTCGTCATGACGGCGCGCACCGAGAAGCGCTGCTTCGCTACGCGCCCGGCCGATCCCGATAGCTGGATCAAGGCCGGCGACGCGCCGCCAAAGCGCACGGATACCGCCGACGCCTATTCGGCGCGGCTGACCGTGGACATCACGCCGGCGCTGCGCGGCCGCATCAAGATCGCGGCCTTCCAGCGCGGCATCACCGTCGCCGACATGCTGCGCGACCTGCTGGCGCGCGAGTTTCCCGACATAGGGGGAGACCGCCCATGATCGGCATCGACGCCCATGACGGCGATCTGACCCGCGCGGAACTGACCTGGGTGGAAGGCAAGACCGAATACTGGATCAGATTCGGCCATGCGACTGGTGAGCAGATCCTCGATCGCAACCGGCGTGTTGTATTCTTCCATCCCGGCACGGTGTTTGCGTTCGTCCGCTGGGCGGCGAACGACCACGGCACGATCATTTCGCGCCTCGACATCCTGCGCGCGGTTGCGCCGGGCCAGTCCTATCAGACGCTGCCCTTCGTCCGTCCAGGCGGCGAAATCCTGCTGAAGATCGAAGGCTGGCCGAAGGTCGAGGCTGTCCTTCGCCATGTCGACGGGATCGAGGCCATAGGTGTCGATCCGGCCCAAGTCGATCCCGATCATTGGCGGCACGTCTCCCACTGGATAAACGCAGGCGAAGCGCCGCGTCCCTACACCGCGGAGCGTCATCAGGCATGGCTCTGGCGGCGGGAGATCGCCCCATGACGCGCTTTCGCTATGTCATGGTGACGACGGTTGCCACGCTCGGGATCGCCTTTGCCGGATTCGTTCCGACTGCGCCAAGGCTGGTCTGGAACGCATCGGCCAGCGTGCCGATCGGGTTCTATACTGTCGCACCCGACGACCGGATCGCGGTGCCCGATCTGGTCGCCGTCATCCCACCCGAACCCTTCGCCTCGTTTATGGTCGAGCGCGGCTACGTCGCACGCGACGTGCCGCTTCTGAAGCACGTTCTCGGCCTGCCCGGACAGCGCCTGTGCCGCGATGGCCGCGCCATTATCGTCGACGGCGTTCCGCTCGGCGAGGCGCGCGACCACGACAGCTTCGGCCGAGACCTGCCGGTCTGGCAGGGCTGTCGCGTCATCGCCGAGGGCGAAGTGTTCCTGATGAACCCGGACGTCGGCGACAGCCTCGACGGCCGCTATTTCGGCCCGTTCCCCGCCTCGGCGGTGATCGGCCACGCGATCCCGCTTTTCACCGACGAAGACGGCGAGGGCCGCTTTGTCTGGCGCGCGCCGATGCGGTGACAGCGCGTCCAGAGCGGGGCCGTTGAGCCGTCCCGCGTCTTCTCCACCGCATAGGAAAGGAGCCTTCCATGGCACAGATCGGCCAGTTTACCCGCACCCCGTCCGGCTATTCCGGGCGACTCCGCACGCTCTCGCTGGACGTCGAGCTGACCTTTACGCCGTCGGAAAATGCGGACGCCGACAAGGCGCCTGCCTATCGCATCCATCTCGGCGATGAGTATGGGCCGGAAGTCGGCGCAGGCTGGAAACATTCCGGCGAGCGCGCGGGACCGTTCGTCTCCGTGCTTCTCGACGATCCAGTTTTCCAGCAGCCGATCCGCGCCCGCCTGTTCCAGTCGGACGAAGACGGCCGCGACTGGGGCTTGCACTGGACCCGCCAAAAGAAGCGCGACGAGCAGGAGTGATCATGGTCACGTCCTGCATCCGTCCCGCCTCGGGGAGATGTGGCGCCCGCCGCCGCATCCTCCTCCTTCTTCTTTCCGGCCTGTTCGTCACAGCCATTGCCCCGCTGCCCGGCCTGGCGCAGATCGCCGTGATGGGTCGTGCCGTCGCCGTGCATCCGCACGGCGCCCATATCGAAGAGGCTTCGCAGCGGTTCGGCATCCCGGCGGCATGGATCATCGCCGTGATGCAGGTCGAAAGCGCGGGCAATATGCACGCCATATCGTCTGCCGGCGCGATGGGGCTGATGCAGGTCATGCCCTCGACTTGGGCGGAGCTGCGCATCCGCCATGCTCTCGGCCGCGACCCCTTCGAGCCGCGCGACAACATCCTCGCGGGCACCGCCTACCTACGCGAGATGTGGGATCGCTACGGCAATGTTGCCGCGATGCTCGCGGCCTACAATGCCGGTCCCGGTCGCTACGATGAATACCGCGCGACGGCTCGTCCGCTGCCTGCCGAGACGCGCGCCTATGTCGCTGCTTTGACGCCGATCCTGCTCGGCGAGCGGCCTTCCGGCAGCGGCTCGACGGTCGCTCCGCCGCCCGACTGGCGCGAGGCGGCGCTCTTCGTCGCGCGTGAAATCGGCGCTTCCGCTGCCGATCCCGCGTCCCCCGACCGCACGCCGGACGATGCCCCTTCGCTCGTCCCGGCGGCACCGGACGCACTCACCGCCTTGCAGTGGAGGGGCTGTTCGTCGCCCGCGATGCCGGTGGGGACCGGCCATGAGCAGCGGCACCGCAATTCGCATCCCATCGGGCGCTGGCGTGTCATGGAGGGCGCAGAGGGTGGCGGCAGGCACCACGACCGAAAGATGGCGAGATAAAAGGCCGCACGGTGCGGCTGTGGCGGGCGGTTGTTTTTGTTCAGGTTTCCGGCGCGTCCCGCACCGTGCGGCGCTGGCGCGCACCGTGCGCTGCGCGCTCCTCTTCCTGATTTTCCTTGATGATTTGCACCGTGCGGGGGCGCCCCATGTCCGATGACAACGAGTTCCGCATCCGTCCGGGCCGTATCCGCTCGACCCGCGCGCAACAGGCGAGGCCCTTTGTCGCCCAGGCGCTCGCCGCCGCCCAGAAAGCCGGCGGACGCGTCTCGCGCTCCGGCAAGATCACCTCGGGCAACCGCTCACGCTTCGGGCGCGGTCAGCGCGCCAGCATCCAGGCCAACCGGCTTCTCACCGGACGCTCGCGCATCGCCGTCATCAAGACCCGCGTGGTTCGCCAAACGGCACGCTCGGCTCCGCTCGGCGCACACCTTAATTATCTGCGCCGCGATGGCGTGACCCGCGACGGGGAAAAGGCGCGGATGTTCGGCCCGGAAAGGGACGACATGGATGTCGGCGCTTTCGCGGAAAAGTGCCAGGACGACAGGCATCATTTCCGCTTCATCGTCTCGCCCGAAGACGCGGTGGACATGGCCAATCTGAAGGATCACGCCCGCGAGCTGATGGGGCAGATGGAGAAGGATCTCGGCACGCGCCTCGATTGGGTCGCCGTCGATCACTGGAACACCGACAATCCCCATATCCATATCATCCTGCGCGGCCGCACCGACGATGGCCAGGACCTGGTGATTTCCCGCGACTACCTCAAGGAGGGCATGCGCGCCCGTGCGCAGGATCTGGTCACGCAGGAACTCGGGCCCCGCACCGATCTGGAGATCCACCGCAATCTGGAGCGGCAGGTCGAGGCGGAACGCTGGACGCAGCTCGACCGGCAGCTTGTGCGCGACGCCGGCAAGTCCGGCATCATCGACCTTGCCCCGCTTCCCGACCGCCAGCCGGACGAGTTTCATACTCTGAAGGTGGGGCGGCTGCGAACCCTTGAAATCCGCGGGCTTGCCGAAGAGATCGGCCTCTCGCAATGGTTCATCAAGCCCGAAGCCGAAGCGGTCCTGCGTGAACTGGGCGAGCGCGGCGACATCATCAAGCGCATGCACCGTGCCCTGACCGAACGCGGCATCGAACGCGGCTCGGCCAGCTATGTCCTCGCCGGCGAAAGCCTTGACGTTCCCGTCATCGGCCGCCTGGTCGAGCGCGGCCTCGACGACGAGTTGAAGGGCACCGCTTATGCCGTGGTCGACGGCACCGACGGGCGGACCCATCACATCAAGCTGCCGCATCTCGACGCCGCCGGCGACAGTCCGCCCGGTTCCATCGTCGAGTTGCGATCCTGGGAGGACCCGCAGGGGCAGCGCCGCGTCGCGCTCGCCGTCCGCGCCGATCTCGATCTTGGTGCGCAAGTCGGCGCCTCGGGCGCGACCTGGCTCGACCGGCAGGCCATCGCCCGCGATCCGATCGCGCTGTCGGACAGCGGTTTCGGCGCTGAGGTCCGTCAGGCTCTGGACGAACGCGCTGAACATCTGATCGGCGAGGGCTTTGCCGAGCGGCAGGGCGGTCGCGTCGTCTTCGCGCGCCGGCTGCTCAGCACCTTGCGCCAACGCGAACTCGACAACCTCGGCGAGAAGCTCGCAACCGAGACCGGCATGTCCTTCGAGCGCGCAGCCAGCGGCGAATATGTCGCCGGCTCCTATCGCCAGCGTTTCGCGCTCGCCTCCGGCCGCTTCGCCATGATCGACGACGGCCTCGGCTTCCAGCTCGTGCCCTGGTCGCCCTCTCTCGAAAAACAGATCGGCCGTCACGTCTCCGGCGTAGCCCGCGATGATGGCGGCGTAGATTGGGACTTCGGGCGCAAGCGCTCCCTCGGCCTTTAGCCTCAACCAGAAAGGACCATCGCAATGTCCGCGACCAAGATCCTCTGGGGACAGATCACCATCGTCTTCCTCATCATCCTCGCCACCACCTGGGGCGCGACCCAGTATGTCGCCTCGAGCCTCGGTTATCAGGCGCAACTCGGGCCGCCCTGGTTCGTGATGTTCGGCGTGCCGATCTATTATCCGCCCGCGATCTTCTGGTGGTGGTATTTCTACGAAGCCTATGCGCCGCCGATCTTCGCCAAGGGCGGGATCATCGCGGCATCGGGCGGCTTCATCGCCATTGCCGTCGCCATCGGCATGTCGGTCTGGCGGGCGCGCGAGGCGAAAAACGTCGCCACCTATGGCTCGGCGCGATGGGCCGGGAAAGGAGAGATCAAGGCGGCGGGCCTGCTCGATCCCGATGGTGTTGTTCTCGGCCGTTACGAGAAGGACTATCTACGCCATGACGGGCCGGAGCATGTCCTGTGCTTTGCCCCGACACGTTCGGGCAAAGGCGTCGGCCTCGTCGTCCCGTCGCTGCTGACCTGGCCGGGGTCGGCCATCGTCCACGACATCAAGGGTGAGAACTGGCAGCTCACCTCCGGCTTCCGCTCGCAGCACGGCCGCGTGCTGCTCTTCGACCCGACCAACCCGAAATCCTCGGCCTACAATCCGCTGCTGGAAGTGCGCCGCGGCGAGTGGGAGGTGCGCGACGTCCAGAACATCGCCGACATCCTCGTCGATCCGGAAGGCAGTCTCGACAAGCGCAACCATTGGGAAAAGACCAGCCATTCGCTGCTGGTGGGCGCCATCCTGCATGTGCTTTACGCCGAACCCGACAAGACCCTGGCAGGTGTGGCCAAATTCCTGTCCGATCCGAAGCGCCCGGTGGATTCCACGTTGCGCGCCATGATGAAGACCGCGCATCTGGGCGAAGCGGGGCCGCACCCGGTCGTTGCCAGCGCCGCGCGCGAGCTGCGCAACAAGTCCGAGAACGAGCGCAGCGGCGTGTTGTCGACGGCGATGTCGTTTCTCGGCCTGTATCGCGATCCGGTCGTGGCCGAAGTCACACGCCGCTCCGACTGGCGCATCAGCGATATTGTGGGAGGCGATCAGCCGGTCACGCTTTACCTCGTCGTGCCGCCCTCCGACATCAACCGCACCAAGCCGCTGATGCGATTGCTGCTCAATCAGATCGGCCGTCGCCTGACCGAAGACCTGCAGGCGAACGCCGGGCGGCATCGGCTCCTTCTGATGCTGGACGAGTTTCCGGCGCTGGGCAGGCTCGATTTCTTCGAGACCGCGCTGGCTTTCATGGCCGGCTACGGTCTGAAATCATTCCTGATCGCGCAGTCGCTGAACCAGATCGAGAAAGCCTACGGGCCGAACAACTCGATCCTCGACAACTGCCATGTCCGCGTCAGCTTCGCCACCAACGACGAGCGCACGGCGAAACGGGTGTCGGATGCGCTCGGCACCGCCACCGAGATGAAGGCGATGAAGAACTATGCCGGCCATCGCCTGTCGCCCTGGCTCGGGCACCTTATGGTCTCGCGCTCGGAAACCGCGCGCCAGTTGCTGACGCCGGGCGAGATCATGCAGCTTCCCCCACATGAGGAGATCGTCATGGTGGCGGGCATCCCCCCGATCCGGGCGACGAAGGCGCGCTATTACGAGGACGCCCGGTTTCGCGAGCGCGTTCTGTCACCGCCTGAATTGAAAGGTCCCGAAGAAACGCGGCCCGACGACTGGACCAAGCTTCCGATCCCGGCGCGACCGGAAGGCGCCACGGATCACGGCGACCAGAGAACCAATGACGAAGATCCGACCGAATCCGAACGCCGATTGCAGCCTGAACTCAGCCGCGTAAAGCCCGTGGAGAAGAAAAAGCCCCTCGAGAACGAATTCGAGATCGCGCCGCCCGATGAAGTTGAGGAAGAGGCCATGCAAAATCGGCGCATGATCCGCCAGGTGCAGGGCATTGCCCGGCAGGTTGCCATGGACCCGAACGACGGCATGGAGCTGTAGCGCCATGGCCAATCTCCGGAAGAAGAAAAAACTCACCGTCTATCTGGACCCCGATGTCGAAAAAGCCCTGACCGAGTTTGCCGCGCGGCGGGACCGGTCGCAGTCGATGATCGGCGAGGCGGCCATCGCCTCATTCCTGTCTCCCGACGATGCCGAACGCCGAGAGGCGATAATCGCCAAGCGCCTCGATCGACTCGATCGCCGCATGGACCGGCTTGAACGAGACGTCGGCATCGCCGTCGAAAGCCTGGCGGTCTTCATCCGCTTCTGGGTCAACACCACACCGGCCTTGCCTGAGCCGGCGGCAAAGGCCGCGAAGGCCAAATCAGCGGAGCGATACGAGGCGTTCATCACCGCGCTCGGTCGCCGCCTCGCACAGGGACCGAAGCTGCGGCAGGAGGTGTCGGAGGATGTGACGGATCAGAGAGTTGAATTTGGCCGCCTTAGTCGTTGACACGAGTTCCCGCTCCCGGTTGGCTGAGCAGTAACAAGGATCCGCCGGAAGCGGCCTTCGCGACTGTCGCGGTCTTTGGGATTTTCGCGAATTATCCTAAGGTGATGGCTGTATATTCACTCGACTTTGGAGGAACAGCCTTGAGACTTGCCATTGCCAGCCTGTTCGCCATCGGTCTCGCCGTCCCTGCCTTCGCCCAGACGGAACCGCCCGCAGATTTTGACGAAGCCGCATGGCAGGCCGAATGGGACGCGGGCGACACGGATGGCGACGGCAAGCTGAGCCGGGAAGAGGCGAAAGCCGGGAATCCGAACATGACCGATGAAGTCTTCGACCAGATCGACACCGATGGCGACGGTTTCATCAGCCCCGCGGAAGACAAGGCCGCGCTCTTCGAAGCACGCGGCAAAACCACAAATGAATAGGGTATGGGCGGGGGCTTTTGGCGCAACGGTGTTTGTCGCGGCAGCATCCGTGGCAGGCGCGGAGGCGCCCACGTCCGCCAGACCGGCCGGGTTGCCTGAGAACTATGTTCCTGAAATCCCCTCGCATGAGATGGAGCCGGACACCGGCCCGCTTTCGGCCGCCCTACAGGAGCGTTTCCGCGACCGTATCGCCGGTATCTTCATCGAGCGCGAGCCCGATTTCCATGTCGTCGTCAGGCTAACGGGAGACCGGGATGCGGGCACGCTTCAGTACCAATTGGGCGAAGATCGGGTGCGTGTCGAAGTCCTGACAGGCGCATCCCATACCGTCGATCAACTGGTCGCCGCGTTGGATGACCGCCAGATGATTACGCGCGTTCTTCCCGATGGCTACGGCGGATATGTCGATGAGCGCACCGGATATGTGGTTCTTACGGTTCTCCCCGGAACAGAGCTTGCCGGTGGCAGCGAAGCATCCCTTTCGGCTGCTTTGGGCGTGCCGATCCGCATCATCGAAGGGGAACCCGCTACAATCGGTCCAGCACCACAGCAGCGGGAAGAGCGGTAATCCATTGCGGCCCGGATTCCGGGCCGCGACGTGTCGCAAAAATCAGTCGCACAATTTTGACTTTCGCACGCGACATTTGCGACAGAAATTCCCCTGAAAATTCAACGTTGGCCTGACCTGCTACAAAAATCAGGGATCTTCGTGACGGCTTCTCAAAACTTATCGTTGCTTCCCGCTTCTCCTTTGATCGGCCCCCATAACAGCGCGACGAGGGCGAGATTGGCGATGGCGAGAGCTGCCAGCGCCACAAGAGTTTGATCGGTGCCCCCGACCGAAAGCAGGATCGCACCCACGGTTGGGCCGGCAGCTTGGGCGACGAGACTGGGCCGGGCAAGCCGCCCCATGATCGGCGCATAGCGGGAAGGTCCGAACAGGGCGAGCGGGAGCGCACCCTTGGCGATCGAGAAGATGCCATTGCCGGCCCCGTAGAGGATGAGCGACAGGCCGATGATGAGAAAACCTGCCGCGAGCATCGTCACCCCTGCCGCGCTCAGGACGGAGGCGGCCGCGAGTGTCCAGAAGGGATGATGCCTCCCCCCGCTCGCCATTTCGCCAATTCGGCCGGCGACTTGGGCCGGGCCTATCAGCGCGCCGAGGGCTACAGCTTCGCCCAGCGACAGCCCGCGTTGCTGCAACAGGGTCAGCAGATGCACCGATATGATGGTGACGCCCAATCCGGCCAGCACCACGATCGCCGTCATGATCAGATAGGCCCGGCGCTCATGGTCGCGCAGCTTGATCGCAGGAGCTTGGTCTTTGCCACCGATCGGCCTGGGCTTGCCGTTGCTCGGAAGGACCAGCAGCACGAGCGGCAGGCAGATCGCGAGATGAATGCCGGCATAGGCCATGCAGGCCCCGCGCCATCCCAGATGCTCCAGAAACAAGGCCGAGAGCGGCCAGCAGACCGTGCTTGCGAAGCCGCCCCACAAGGTCAGTGTAGTGATGGCGGATCGCGCGGAACGGCCATAATAGCCCCCGAGCGTGGCAAATGCCGCATCATAAAGGCCGGCCCCCATGCCGATACCGAGCACGATCCATCCGGCGACGAATACCCATAGGGACGGCGCAGCCGCAAGGATGACGAGGCCGGCAGCGAACAGCAGGCAAGCCAGAGCAAGGATGGGACGCCCGCCGTGCTGGCCAATGGCGTCACCCACGCGCGGGGAAACGACGCCGGCCGCGAGCAGGCCAATGGAGAGAGCGCCGACGATCCATGAAAGCGGCCAACCCGTATCGGCCGCGATCGGGGCGGCGAGAACGGCGAGCAGGTAATAGGAGCTGCCCCATGCAAATATCTGTACGATGCCGAGCGCGGAGATGACGGGCCACCTTCTCGCGTCGGGAGACAGGCCCGTTTGAGCCGGCAGGTTTGTCGTCACCGGACGCGCTTGAGCGCCATACGCTCTTCCAGCTTTTGGGCGGTTTCCTTGCGCTCGCTGTAGCGGTCGGTGAGGTAAGGAGCGACGTCGCGGGTCAGAAGCGTGAACTTCACCAGTTCCTCCATCACATCGACCACCCGGTCGTAATAGGATGAAGGCTTCATTCGACCCGCTTCGTCGAACTCCTGATATGCCTTGGCGACCGAGGACTGGTTGGGGATGGTGATCATCCGCATCCAGCGGCCGAGGACGCGAAGTTGGTTGACGGCGTTGAAACTCTGCGAGCCGCCAGAGACTTGCATCACGGCCAATGTGCGGCCCTGGGTGGGGCGAACTGCGCCAACCGCGAGCGGTATCCAGTCGATTTGCGCCTTGAGGACTCCGCTCATGGCACCGTGACGTTCGGGGCTGGTCCAGACCTGCCCTTCGGACCATTCCGAAAGTTTCCGAAGCTCCTGCACCTTCGGATGATCAACGGGCGCACCATCAGGCAGCGGCAGGCCGTGCGGATCGAACACACGGGTTTCCGCGCCGAAGTGGTTGAGGAGCCGTTCGGCTTCGAGCGTGAGCAGCTTGCTATAGGAGCGTTCACGCAACGAGCCGTAGAGCAGGAGAATGCGCGGCGGATGAGCAGAGGGCGTCGTTCGTAGGCGTTCAGCCGATGGGCTGTCGAGCACCGCGCGGACCACATTAGGAAGGTCGGAAACCGTCATGGCTTGGCCTCGGCCGGAACGGCAACGGGCGTCCCTTTCTCGGGAAACCACTTCGCGCCGAGCCTGAGCGCGACATGAACGAGCAGGATCAGTGCGGGCACTTCCACGAGCGGGCCGATGACGGCGGCGAAGGCCACCGGCGATGCGAGACCGAATGCCGCGATGGCGACCGCGATGGCCAACTCGAAATTATTGCCGGCAGCGGTGAAGGCGATGGCCGTGGTGCGCGGATAATCCGCCTCGATCAGCCGGCCCATCGCGAAGCTGATGAGGAACTGGATGACGAAATAAAGCGCCAGGGGAATGGCTATGCGCAGGACATCGAGAGGCAGCGACACCACGTCCGCGCCCTTGAGGCTGAACATGGCGACAATGGTGAACAGCAGCGCGGCTAGCGTTATGGGGCTGATGCGCGGCAGAAATTCGTGCTCATACCAGCCCGCGCCTTTGCGAGCGATGAGGATGCGGCGCGTCAGGAACCCGGCGAGGAAGGGAATGCCGAGATAGATCAGCACCGCTTCGGTAATGGTCCAGAAGCTCACGTCTATGACGCTGCCCTCAAGGCCGAAGAGGGGTGGCAAGACGGAAAGGAAAAACCACGCATAGGTGGAGAAGAACAGAATCTGGAATATCGAGTTGAAGGCAACCAGACCGGCGACATATTGATTGTCGCCGCGCGCGAGTTGGTTCCAGACCAGCACCATAGCGATGCAGCGGGCGAGTCCGATCAGGATCAGTCCTGTCATGTATTCCGGGTGGTCGCGCAGGAAGATCACGGCCAGCGCGAACATCAGCGTCGGGCCGATGATCCAGTTTTGTACCAGCGAAAGGATCAGCACTCGCTTGTCGGAAAAGACCCGGTGCAGTTCTTCGTAGCGCACCTTGGCGAGCGGCGGATACATCATCAGGATCAGGCCGATGGCGATCGGTATGTTGGTGGTGCCGACCGACATGGCGTTGAGAGCTTCCGGCAAGCCGGTGAATATCGTGCCCAGCACGACGCCGAGTGCCATCGCGGCGAAAATCCACACCGTCAGATAGCGGTCGAGGAAACCAAGGCGGGAAGCTGGCTTGAGGGAAGCCATCAGTATTCTCCAATCGCAGGCTGAAAGTCAGGCGGAAGCAACGCGCCGTCCATGTTCGTCAATGATCCGCTCGCCATCCTCTTTGACGAACTCGCCCCGTTGTGGGGGCAGCAGATCAAGAACGGCTTCGGACGGTCGGCAGAGCTTGACCCCTTGGGGGGTGACGACGAGGGGGCGATTGATGAGGATCGGGTGCGCCATCATGGCGTCGAGCAATGCGTCATCGCTCAATTCTGGATCGCCAAGGCCGAGGTCGGCATAGGGCGTTCCTTTCTCCCGCAAGATCGAGCGGGCCGTCAGGCTGGCGCGCTCGATGAGTTGCGCGAGCAGCGCCCGTGAGGGCGGGGTTTTCAGATATTCGATGATATGCGGCTCGACGCCGGAATTGCGGATCAGGCCGAGCGTATTGCGCGAGGTGCCGCAATCGGGATTGTGGTAGACAATGACATCCATGGATTGCCTCACGCCGCGCCAGAGCGGGGCGAGGCTGCCCCTTCGGATTGACCGATTTCGTTGAGCTTCATATTGAGCGACGATTTATCGAGGCTGGCGACGGGCAAGGCCACGAAGACCGAAATCCGGGTTTTCATGTAGCGAAACGCCGTGACAAAAGCCGCCATGCGCTGAATCTCGGTGCCCTCGACGGTGGCGGGGTCTTCGATACCCCAATGCGCGGTCATCGGCTGGCCCGGCCAGACCGGACAGGCTTCGCCGGCCGCGTTGTCGCAGACGGTGAACACGAAATCCATCACCGGCGCGTCGGGGCCGGAGAATTCTTCCCATCCTTTCGATCGGAAGCCTTCAGCCGGGTAGTCGTAGCTTTCGAGTACCTTCAGGGCGAGCGGGTTCACTTCGCCTTTGGGCTGGCTTCCAGCCGAATAGGCCCGGAAGCGACCCGCACCATCCTTGTTCAAGATGCTTTCGGCAAGGATCGAGCGGGCGGAATTTCCGGTGCAAAGAAACAGCACGTTGAAGATTCTATCGGAGTGATTGGCCATAGGCTCAGGCATGGGTGACGCCTTTCGTCGGTTTGCAGCAGGACAGCGCGGCGACTGCCGGGTTGCACACGTCCGGGTGGCCTTGGCAGCAATCGCGCATGAGAAATTCGAGCAGGCCGGACAGCGCCGGATAGGAGGCGCTGTAGATGATCGAGCGCCCGTCGCGCCGCGACTCGATGAGGTCGGCTTGTTCAAGGTGGCTCAGGTGGAAGGACATGCGCGACGACGATGCGCCGTCCATCGCTTCCCCGATCGCGCCGGCCGGCATCCCTTCCGGGCCGGCCGTCACCAGCAGGCGCACGATGCGCAGCCGGGTTTCCTGCGAGAGCGCCGCGAAGGCAGAGAGGGCTTGCTTTTCGTTCATGTATGCCTCAACATCTCAAGAGTAGTTGAATCATGGATACACGGACATGAACGCTTACGCCAGCCCCTTAATCACAGAATTTCCTGATGTTGCCTCGCTCGGGGCGATCCTCGATATTTTGGAGGGCCATGCCGACAAGGTTCTTGTGCTCGCCTATGGCGACGGGCAGCAGGTGCAGGCCGGCTATCACATCACGGAGGTCAAGGCCGGTTCCTTCGTCACGCTCGATTGCGGCGGCAATCCCGATGCGTGGCGGGAGACGGTCTTGCAGGTCGAGGATATTCCCCCGACCGAAGGCAGCATGCCGATGACCGTCGCCAAGTTCCGGTCAATCTTGGGAAAGGTCGGCAGCAGGGTCCAGCTTGACACGGACGCGCGGTTGACATGGGAGGTGAGCCGGCCCGGTGAGCCGATGCAGGTCTATGACGGGGCCGGAATCGAGATCGAGAAAGACCGGACGATTGTGCGTCTCAGCCCGCGCCCCGCAATCTGCAAGCCGAGGCATCGCGCGCAGCAGACGAGAGCGTCTGCCTGCTGCGGCTAAGCCCGCCCGAGCCATTGCCATGTCGCACTACTTCTAAATCCCGCTACGTTGCAGGTTCCGGGAATTTTGCGGCGATAGTTTCGGATAGCTGGCGAGGACTTCTGTTCATGCAGCCTTTGTTTTGCCTCGTGCCAGAACGCTCTCCACCAGCAAAAGCCCGACCCCACAGACAATCGCCACGTCGGCAAGGTTGAAGGCGGGCCAATGATAGCTGCCAATGTAAAAATCCAGGAAATCCGCCACCGCACCCTGCCGCAGCCGGTCGAGCAGATTGCCGAGCGCCCCCCCAACCACGAGCCCGAGGGCGGATGCCGTCAGGCGGCTGTCGCTTCGATGGATCCAGACAAGGAGGCCAGCGACTATAGCGAGCGTGAACGCCATCAGGAGCCAAGCCGGCGCCTGGCCGAACAATCCGAAGCTCACGCCGGTATTGAAGCCGAGCACGAGATTAAAGAAGCCGGTGACGGGGATGACCTGAGGCGGGTTCATAACATGGTTCAGGACCCACCACTTCGTCGCCTGATCAAGGAAAAATCCGCCAAGGGCGATGGGAAGGCCGAGCCTGAGCATGTCCAAATGTCCTTTAAACTCCGGCTTAGCCGATCCGGCCGAGGGCCGGGAAAGTCTGGAGCAGCCATATCGCAAAGCTGGTTAGATGGCCGGTGATCATGGCGATGCCCATCACCACCATCACCCCACCAGCGACGATTTTGAGCACCCGGCCAGTACGGCGCATCGACATCATCCGCGCCATGAACCCGCGCATGAACAAAGCGGCCAAGATGAAAGGGAGGCCAAGGCCGAGCGAGTAGACGGCGAGCAGCGTCGTTCCGCTTGCGACCGTGGCGTTGGCGGCGGACAGGGTCAGAATCGCGCCCAGCACTGGTCCGATGCAGGGAGTCCAGCCGAACGCGAAAGCGAGACCGAGGAGATAAGCCGCGCCGGCGCTTCCGCTGCCCGGATTGGCATGGAACCGCGCTTCACGATTGAGCCAGGGCATTGGTACGAGGCCTGTCGTGAACAGACCGAAGAGGACGACGATTACGCCTCCGATCAGGTTCGCTTCGAAAAGATACATGCGCAGGAGCCGGCTCAACACGGTTGCGCTGGCCCCAAGGAGGACGAACACGGTCGTAAAGCCGAGCACGAAGCAGAGGCTGAGGCCGAGAGTTCGGCTTGCCGCCTTGAATTCGGCATCGGCCGCAGTGCCATCCGGGCTAATCGTGCGGCCTGCGACGTAGGAGATATAGCCCGGCACCAGCGGAAGGACGCAGGGCGACAGGAAGGATACGACACCTGCGGCGAAAGCCGTCGCTATTCCGATACTGGAGAACTCCATCAGCCAATCTCGCCCGCCAGGCGGCGGAGCTTCTGCAATCGAATCTCACGCGGCTCGTGCATGTCGAGCGTGCCGACGAATTGGCTCTCGGCATCCATTAGGTAAACGCCGGCGGTATGATCCATTGTGTATTCGCCCCCTTCCAGAGGCACTTTTCGCGCATAGGCCGCAAAGGCCTTCACCACAGCGTCCGTTTCCTGTCGATTTCCCCGCAGTGCGAGGATGCGGTTATCAAAGGCTGTCATGTACTGAGCCAGCAATTCTTGTGTGTCCCGTTCGGGATCGACGGTGAAGAACAGGACGTTGAACTGGTCGGCCACCGGCCCGAGCTCGTTCATGAGATCGCTCAGTTCATAGAGCGTCGTCGGGCACACATCGGGACAATGGGTGAAGCCGAAGAAGGCGAGATAAGGCTTTCCGGCCAGCGCAGCATTGTCGATCGTTTCGCCTCGATGGGATGTGAGCTGGAACGGGCCGCCGATGGCTGCCGTGCCTGTCGAGGACGCGACCGCCACGGTTTGCTGTTGCCAAGGCTTGGATACGGACAGGCCGATGAAAAGCCCGCCGACAGCGGCGACGGCAACCCATGCAACAAGGCGGAAAAGTTTGACGCCGCTCATTGGACAGCCTCTCCGTGTCCGTCATGTTCGTTCGCAGATTCCGGACGAGCGCCCATGTTCTGCACAACGAACTCAACGTCGATCGCAGCGGCCTGCTCGAACACAAGAGTCGCGGCAAACCGCTCCCCATCCTTCAAAGGGCGCGATGGCTTCAAGAACATGATGTGCATACCGCCAGGTTGAAGCTCGACGGTCTCGCCAGCTCCAATTTCGATGCCATTTTGCACAGGCCTCATGCTGGCAACCCCATCGCTCACGGTCGACTCATGGATTTCCACCCGGTCTGACAGAGGTGATGAGATTGAAACCAGGCGATCGGCCATATCGCCATCGTTTGTCAGCGTCAGATAGCCGCCGGCTACCGGCGTGACCGGCGGAGTCGCGCGTGACCACGGGTGATTGATGGTGATCGAACCAGCTTGGAAGTCGTGACCCACAGCAGGAGAGATCGACACTGCAAGGGCAAGGAAGGCGGCGGATAGGGCTCGCAAACTAGTCATGTTCCTTTTCTCCTTTTCCAGCTTCGCCGGCCTTCTCAAGGATTTCGAAGCCGCTTCTGACAACGACTACAACCACACCCAAGCCAATGATCAGATCCGGATAAGGCGAATTGAAAAGAATTACTGCAAGACCAGAAACAGCGATCGCCGAGTTCACGAGCATATCGTTTGTCGTGAATATCCATGAGGCTTGCAGATGCACGCCACTTTCCCGATGTGATTTCAGGAACCACATGCAGATCATATTCGTAAGCGCGCTCGCGATTGCCACGGCGATCATGACCGGCCCGATCGGATCGGAGCCAGTGAAGAAGCGTCGGCCAACCTCAAACAGAAGCAAACCGGCGAATACTATCAGGAGCATACCCGACAGCCGCGCAACGCGAACCTTCGCCGCCAAACCGCGACCTACGACGAAAAGGCTGATGGCGTAGACACCGGCATCGCCAAGATTATCGAGTGCAGAGCCCATCAATCCTGTTGACTGAGCCCACCAACCTAATCCTCCCACAATGGCTGCCTGGGCAGTATTAATCGCAAGTACCCATGCGAGCGCCCATTGTTCGCTCTTCTCGGATGAATTGGCACTGCCCTGGGACTGATTACTCATAAATTATACCTCGGCTTTCTTGGCGAGAAGTGGAAGCCGCGACCTGCATGTGCGCACTGTTCAAGCTCATTTGTCGCGGGTGCCGCGCCAGGTCAGCAGGCGCAGCGCATTGGCCGTAACGAGGACAGTAGCGCCCGTATCGGCGAGGATGGCCATCCAGAGCGTGGTAATGCCGAATAGAGTCGTCACGAGGAAGACAGCCTTCAGACCAAGCGCTATTGCGATGTTCTGCCAGATATTGCCGAGCGTCGCCTGCGACAATCCGATGAGATCAGCGATACCCGTCACCCGGTTTCTGAGCAGCGCGGCATCAGCGGTTTCCAGCGCGACGTCGGTGCCCGCACCCATGGCAACGCCAACGGAGGCAGCAGCGAGCGCCGGAGCGTCGTTGATACCGTCTCCCACCATGGCAATCGGTCCATCAGCCCTGAGGCGGCCGATCTCGGCGAGCTTGGCGTCGGGCAGAAGTTCGGCGCTCGCCTCAAGGCCGAGATGAGCCGCAATGGCGTCGGCCGTGCGCTTGTTGTCGCCGGTCAGCATCAGAGGGCGCACGCCGCGATCTGTCAGCCGCTTCACACCTTCGATAGCGTCGTCGCGCGGCTCGTCGCGCAAGGCGATCAATCCCTCGATGGTCTTGCCCTTGATGAGCACGACGACCGTCTTGCCCTGGCTCTCCAGCCCGGTGATCGTGTCAACGATGCTCTCTTCGAGGCCCGTTTGTTCGGCGGCGTGACGGGGAGACCCGACCGAAGCGAAGCCGTCCTTCAACCGCGCTGTGACCGCTTTGCCGGGTGTGGCAACGCCGCCCCCGAAGGTGGCGGGCAGTTCGAGCCCCCGCACCTTTGCCGCCTCCACGATTGCAATCCCGAGAGGATGGCTGGTGCTGCGCTCGACGGCCGCCGCGATGGCAAGGACGGAGTTCTCATCACCATTGATCGGCACAATGTCCGTCACCTGGGGGTGGCCACGCGTCAGCGTTCCCGTCTTGTCGAAGGCAACGGTTACGACCTTGCCAAGTGTTTCCAGCGTCGCGCCGCCCTTGATCAACAGTCCCTGACGCGCACCGGCGGCAAGACCCGAAGCAATAGCCGCCGGTGTGGAAATCACGAGCGCGCAGGGACAAGCAATCAGCAACGTCGCGAGACCCCGATACACCCATGTCATCCAGTCACCGCCGAAGGCGAGCGGCGGCACGACAACGATCAGAGCCGCGACGACCATCGCGCCCGGCGTGTACCAGCGGCTGAAACGGTCGATCATACGCGCCGTCGGGGCCTTTGATTCCTGGGCTTCCTCGACCATGTGGATGATACGGGCGATGGTGTTGTCGGCCGCGACATGGCTGATCGACACCCGCAACTCGCCATTTGCATTGATGCTGCCGGCATAGACGTTTGCGCCGGCTTCTTTCAGCACGGGCACGGATTCGCCTGTCACCGGGGCCTCATCGACCTCAGAAACGCCGTCAATCACCGTGCCGTCAGACGGCACACGGTCACCAGGCCGAACAACGACAACATCACCGACGGCCAGATCTTCTGCGGCGACCTTCTCAACAACACCATCACGCTCGCGGAACGCGGCCCGAGGCACGAGATCGATCAGTGCTTCAATGCCAGCGCGCGCACGGCCGGCCGCCACGGTTTCAAGCAATTCGCCCACTGCGAACAGAAAGATCACGACAGCAGCTTCTTCGGCCTCGCCGATGGCGACCGCGCCGAGTGCCGCGACCGTCATCAGCGTCTCGATGGTGAAGGGGGAGCCGGACATCGCGCCGGCGACCGCCCGCCTCGCGAACGGGATGATGCTGATCAATGCAGCGCCCGAGTATAGCCATTGCTCCGATTCGGGCAGGACACGCGCGAGGGCGAAGGCAAGGATGAACAACGCGCCGGTAAGGAGCACAAGCCGACCCTTGCTGCCTTTCCACCACGCCTCCGTGCTGCGTTTCCGAGGTGGGCTCGCCTTTGCCTCGGTCTGCTCGATCACTGGTGTGTAGCCGAGCGCTCGGATCTTTTGCTCAATGGTGCCGAGAGCCGTACGGTCCTCATCCAGTTGCAATGCGAGCGTCTCGTTGGCGTAGCTGACATGAATGTCGCTAACGCCCGGCAGGCGTTGCATCACCGTTTCAATTTTCAACGCGCAGGAGGCGCAGTCCATGCCTTCTACACGCAGTCTGTAAGGGCTCGCTGCCGCCATGATGTCACCTCGACTTTCCCGATGTGACATTGTAGATAGACCCTGTAGTAACTATAGGGTCAAGAGATGAACGACAGAATTCTGATGATCGGCCAATTGGCTAGACGAACGGGGACCAAGGTCGAGACGATCCGGTTCTACGAGAAGAACGGTCTCCTGCCCGCACCCTCGCGTACCGATGGCAACTACCGTGCATATGAGCCGGGCCACCTCAACCGCCTCAGCTTCATCAGGCGTGCGCGCGAGCTTGGTTTCTCGCTCGATCAGATCAGGGAGTTTCTCAAGCTGGCCGACGATCGTTCGCAGTCCTGCGCGGCGATTGATGCGATTGCAAAGGAGCACCGGAAGGAAGTCGAGCGAAAAATCGAAGACCTAACTGCGCTCAAGTCGGAACTGGACAGGATGATAGACCAGTGTGGATGCGGGCTGGTCGCAGATTGTAGGATAATAGAGAGCCTGTCTCCGCTGCCAGCCAGAACCTAATGACTGCTCACCGCAGCGCCGGGCCTCTCGATGCCAAAATCTTTGCGGCGATCGGTGACGTAATCATCTGGATCACAGCGAAGAAGGCGGCAGGCACGGCGATTTCCGAGGGCAACCCGGACGCCGCTACGAACGCCGCCGCAATGGAGAACTCCTTTTTGCTCACCGTGAACAGGTAGGCGATCAGCTCTTGCCGGTCGGCCACAAAGACTTTTGCGATGGACCCGACCGCATAGCCGATCAGGTTCAGCGTGAGCGCGGCCAGCGCGATTAGGAGGGCGAACCAGCCATAGCCGAGGATTGTTTCGGCGTTTGGACCCACGACCGCCAGAAGCAGGAGCAGGTAGAGCACCGAACCAAGAGAGGGATAGAGGCCATCGTGTCGGCCGACCGCTTCCGGGTATCGCGTGCGTAGGTAGACCCCGATCACGGTCGGCAGCACCACGATCAGCACTAATTCCATGATGATCGCCCCGATGGGAACTTGCAGCTCGATTCCGGTGAGAAGCAGGAACAGGATCGGCACGATGAAGGGCGAAAGCACTGTGTTGACCGCATTGAGGACCGCCGCGAGGGCGACATTGCCGCGTGCGAGCAGGACCAGCAACGGAGCGGAAACGTCAGTCGGCAGAGTGCCGACAAGGGTTTGACCGGCGGCCAGCGGCCCAGAGCCGAAGAACAGCCGCCCGGTGAGCCATCCGGCGAGCGACATGGGACCATAGACGAGGCCAAGCGCCCAAAGCTGCCGGCTCGGCTTCCGGAAAACCAGCTTCACGGCGTGAGCGTCGAATGTCAGGCTGATGACCAGCATCAGCAATGCCAGAAGCGGGCTTATGCCGCTTTCAAGGACCATGCCGAGCGAAGGGACGAGCAGGCCAAGCGCGGCCGTTACAACGGCCAGCAGCAGGAGATTGTTTTCAACAAAGGCGAGGGCTTTCTGCATCGGCAGTCCTATTCGCAGCGGATCGTACCGGTTGGGCGGCCCTCGCATTTCGCGAACAGGGCAATCGCTTGATCGCAATATTTGCAGTGACCTTGGCAGCAGTCGTGCATGAGGAAGGCGACGAGATCGGAGAGCGCCGGCCAGTTGGCGCTGTAGATGATCGACTTGCCATCTCGCCGCCCCTGCACGAGTCCGGCACGCTCCAGTTCCTTGAGATGGAAGGAGACGCGCGACGGCGGCGCATCATCGAGCGCGCCGGCGATGGCACCAGCGGCCATGCCGTCAGCCCCCGCGACGACCAACATGCGGATTATCCGCAAGCGGTCCTTGTGAGAGAGCGCGGCGAAGCCCGCGAGCGCGTCGTTTTCGTCCATATCATTTCAACGTTTCATGTTTTGTTGAAATTATTGCTTATAGATGGAGCGCGCGCGCCTCAATCTCGCGCAATTCCTGAAACCCGCAATAGATCGGCTGCACCCGGAAAGTCGCGGCTATTCGTTTCACAAGACTTTATCGCAAGTGCTAAGCCACTTGCGACATGATTTCCGAGAGCGGACCACCTGGGGCGAACGTCGGCTCGGTCCCGGCGAGGCGGCCTGACGCCACGGGCCGGTCGAATCAGTCGAGAGCATGCCGGTGTGCCTGCAGATCATCCGACTGGTCAGGCACACCGCCGTTCTCCTGTAATTTTATCCCACACTACTACGACGACCGAAACTTGTTGAAACGACCTGTTTTGTGTCTCTTTTAGTGATCCCCATCCGGGGATCGTCTCTCGCCTCCCCGGTGGAACGGGGACGAGATGCCAGGCATCAACCACAAACAGGCAAATGTGGACCGCGGCGCGCGCATGCTCCGGACAGCGCTCGGGCCTGCCATCTCAACCCTGCTGCAAGACCCGTCTGTCGTCGAGGTCATGCTGAACCCGGACGGACGCATCTGGGTGGACCGGCTGTCCGAAGGGTTGGCCGATACGGGCGAAATACTGTCCGCCGCTGACGGTGAGCGCATCGTGCGGCTGGTCGCCCACCATGTCGGCGTCGAAGTCCATGCGCGCAGCCCGCGCGTCTCGGCCGAACTGCCCGAAACCGGCGAGCGCTTCGAGGGGTTGCTGCCGCCGGTCGTGTCCGCACCCGCCTTCGCCATCCGCAAGCCCGCGGTCGCAGTATTCACGCTAGACGACTATGTGGCCGCCGGCATCATGTCCGCCGATCAGGCGGAAACGCTCCGCGCGGCCGTCGCGTCCCGCGCCAACATCCTTGTCGCAGGCGGCACGTCCACCGGTAAAACGACGCTGACCAATGCGCTGCTCGCCGAGGTGGCGAAGACGCAGGATCGGGTCGTCATCATCGAGGACACCCGCGAACTGCAATGCGCAGCGTCGAATCTCGTGGCGATGCGCACCAAGGATGGTGTCGCCACCTTGTCGGAACTGGTGCGGTCTTCGCTGCGCCTGCGTCCGGACCGCATTCCGATCGGTGAGGTGCGCGGCGCCGAGGCGCTCGATCTCCTCAAAGCCTGGGGCACCGGCCATCCGGGCGGCATCGGCACCATCCATGCTGGTTCCGGCATCGGCGCCCTGCGCCGCCTCGAACAACTCATCCAGGAAGCCGTCGTCACTGTGCCGCGCGCGATGATCGCGGAGACCATCGACTTCGTGGCCGTCCTCGCTGGCCGCGGCTCCGCGCGCCGGCTGGCCGAACTTGCCTGCGTCGAAGGGCTCGGCCCCGACGGCGATTACCGGATTTCCCTCGCTTTTCCCGACACCTCAATCCCTCACGTTCCAGGAGAACCTGCATGATCCGTTGCGCCGTTCGTATCCGTCATCATCTGGCGACCGCCGCCGCCTTCACCTGGGCGAGCCTGATGACTGCCCCCGCCCAAGCGTCTGGCTCCTCCATGCCCTGGGAAGCGCCGCTGCAATCCATCCTTGAATCCGTCGAAGGCCCGGTGGCCAAGATCGTGGCAGTGATCATCATCATCGTCACCGGCCTGACGCTCGCATTCGGCGATACCGGCGGCGGCTTCCGTCGCCTCATCCAGATCGTCTTCGGTATCTCCATCGCCTTCGCGGCGTCCAGCTTCTTCCTCTCGTTCTTCAGCTTCGGCGGCGGAGCGCTGGTCTGATGGCGGTGAGTTTCGAGGCGCTCGACGCGGTTCCGGGATTCAGTGTGCCGGTTCACCGCGCCCTGACCGAACCGATCCTGCTTGGCGGAGCGCCACGCTCCGTCGCGATCCTCAATGGCACGCTGGCCGGAGCCGTGGGCCTCGGCCTCCAGCTCTGGCTGGCCGGCATCCTGATCTGGGCCGTCGGTCACATCGCCGCCGTCTGGGCCGCCAAGCGCGATCCGCTCTTCGTCGAGGTCGCGCGCCGCCACCTCCGCATCCCCGGTCATCTTTCGGTGTGAGGAAGCCCATGATGAATCTCGCCGAATACCGCCGTACCGCATCCCGCCTCGCCGATTACCTTCCCTGGGTAGCGCTGGTCGGCTTCGGCGTTGTCCTCAACAAGGACGGCTCGTTCCAGCGCACCGCGAAGTTTCGCGGTCCCGATCTGGATTCCGCCGTCGCGGCCGAGCTGGTCGCGGTCGCTGGCCGCCTTAACAATGCCTTCCGTCGCCTCGGCTCCGGCTGGGCGATCTTCGTCGAAGCACAGCGGTCGGAAGCCGCCACCTATCCGGCGAGCCGCTTCCCCGATCCCGCATCGGCGCTGGTCGATGCCGAGCGCAAGGCCGATTTCGAGGAGAAAGGCAGCCATTTCGTCTCTGGCTATTTCCTGACCTTCCTCTGGCTTCCGCCCGCCGAGGATGCCGCCCGCTCCGAGTCCTGGCTTTACGAGGGCCGCGAAACGTCGAGCGTGAACCCTTGGGAACTGGTGCGCGGCTTTGCCGACCGCACCGACCGCGTGCTGGCGCTGCTCGACGGTTTTATGCCGGAATGCCGCTGGCTCGATGACGCCGGGACGCTGACTTACCTGCATTCGACGATTTCGATCAACCGGCATCGCGTCCGCGTGCCCGAAACCCCGACCTATCTCGATGCGCTGCTGGCCGATCAGCCGCTGACCGGCGGGCTGGAGCCGCGCCTGGGCAATCAGCATCTCCGGGTGCTGACGATCACCGGCTTTCCGGCAACCACCACCCCCGGCCTGCTCGACGAAATGAACCGGTTGGCCTTTCCCTATCGCTGGTCGACCCGCGCCATCCTCATGGACAAGACCGATGCGACCCGGCTGCTGACGAAGATCAGGCGCCAGTGGTTCGCCAAGCGCAAGTCGATTGCCGCCATCCTGAAAGAGGTGATGACCAACGAGCAATCCGCGCTCGTCGACACCGACGCCGCCAACAAGGCGGCCGATGCCGACATGGCCCTGCAGGAACTTGGCGCCGACATGGCGGGCATGGCCTATGTCACGGCGACCGTCACCGTTTGGGACGAGGACGCCCGCCGCGCCGACGAAAAGCTGCGGCTGGTCGAGAAGATCATCCAGTCCCGCGATTTCAGCGTCATGGTCGAAACGGTCAACGCCGTCGACGCCTGGCTCGGCAGCTTGCCCGGACATGCCTATGCGAATGTCCGGCAACCGCCGGTCTCGACGCTCAACCTTGCCCACATGGTCCCTTCGTCCGCCGTGTGGGCGGGACCGGAACGGGACGATCACTTCGGCGCGCCCCCGCTGCTGTATGGCAGGACCGAAGGATCGACCCCGTTCCGGTTTTCCCTCCATGTCGGCGATGTCGGCCATACGCTTGTCGTCGGGCCGACGGGTGCCGGCAAATCGGTGCTGCTGGCGCTAATGGCCTTGCAGTTCCGGCGCTACGCGCGCTCACAGGTCTTTGCCTTCGATTTCGGCGGCTCGATCCGGGCCTGCGCCCTCGCGATGCAAGGTGACTGGCACGATCTTGGTGGCGAGCTGACCGACGCTTCCGAAACATCCGTCTCGCTGCAACCTCTGGCGCGCATTCACGAGACGGCCGAACGCGCCTGGGCCGCCGACTGGATCGTGGCGATCCTGACGCGCGAGAACATCCAGATCACCCCGGAGGTGAAGGAGCACATCTGGACGGCCCTGACCTCGCTCGCCTCCGCCCCGGTCGGGGAACGCACCATCACCGGCCTCGCCGTGCTGCTCCAGTCGAATGATCTGAAACAGGCGCTCCGCGCCTATTGCGTCGGTGGTCCCTATGGCCGGCTGCTCGATGCGGAGACCGAACATCTTGGTTCAGCAGACGTGCAGGCATTCGAAATCGAGGGCCTTGTCGGGACCGGCGCGGCGCCCGCGGTCCTCTCTTATCTCTTCCACCGCATCGGCGACCGGCTAGACGGGTGGCCCACGCTGCTGATCATCGACGAGGGCTGGCTGGCGCTCGACGACGAAGGCTTCGCGGACCAACTCAGGGAATGGCTCAAAACCCTGCGAAAGAAGAACGCCAGCGTCATCTTCGCCACGCAGTCACTGTCCGACATCGACAATTCAGCCATCGCGCCGGCGATCATCGAAAGCTGCCCAACGCGGCTGTTGCTGCCCAACGAGCGCGCCATCGAACCCCAGATCACCGCGATCTATCGCCGTTTCGGCCTCAATGACAGGCAGATCGAGATCCTCGCACGGGCCACGCCCAAGCGGGACTACTACTGCCAGTCGCGGCGCGGCAACCGCCTGTTTGACCTCGGATTGTCGGAAGTCGGGCTGGCGCTTTGCGCCGCATCGGCCAAATCCGATCAGGCCCTGATCAGCGAAATCCTCACCGAGCATGGCCGCGACGGGTTCCTCGCCGCCTGGCTCAAGGCGCGTGGCGTCGAATGGGCCGCAGAACTGATCCCGGACCTCAGCAATCTCGCGACCGAAAGCGAGGATCTGCCGTCCGTCATTTTCGATGAGGACGCGTTCGAGCTCACCCTGGAAGAAGAGGAAAGTACCCCATGACGCGCACAAAGACCCGGATTTCCCGCATGGCCAGCGCTTCGGCGCTCGCCCTTTCGCTTGCCGCGCCGCTGGCGCTCGCGCCGGACTTCATCACCCCGGCCCATGCCTTCTTCGGCGGGTTCGGCCGGATCGTCTATGATCCGACCAACCACGCGGAGAATCTGCTGACCGCCGCCCGTACGCTGGAGCAGATCAACAACCAGATCACCTCGCTTCAGAACGAGGCGCAGATGCTGATCAACCAGGCCCGCAATCTCGCGAGCCTGCCTCACAGCTCGCTTCAGGCGCTTCAGCAGAACGTCCAGCGGACCCAGCAGCTTCTCGGGCAGGCCCAGAACATTGCGTTCGACGTTCAGAACATCGATCAGATGTTCCAGCAGGACTACGGCAAGCTGTCTTTGACCGCGACCGACACCCAGATGATCGCCGATGCGCGCTCGCGCTGGGAAAACACCGTCGGCGGCCTGCAGGACGCCATGCGCGTCCAGGCCGGCGTCGTCGGCAATATCGACAGCAATCGCACGCAAATGTCGGAGCTTGTCGGCCAAAGCCAGGGGGCGACCGGCGCGCTTCAGGCGACCCAGGCTGGCAACCAGCTTCTCGCCCTCCAGTCGCAGCAGCTTTCGGACCTGATCGCTGTCATCTCGGCCAATGGCCGGGCGAATGCCTTGACCGAGGCCGAACGCGCCACGGCAGCCGAACAGGGACGCATTCAGCGCGAGCGTTTCCTGACGCCGGGGTCAGGCTATCAGCCCGGCAACGCGCGAATGTTCAACTGAGGAAAGGAGGCGGAGTATGGAGGGGAAGGTGCTGGCCCGGATCGCGGCCATTGTGTTCGTGGCCGTGGCCATCACGGCGGCGATCATCGAGATGTCGCGTGAGGAAGGCCCCGCGCCAGCACCTTCCGTCCCAGCGCTTCAGCCCGCCACCGATCCGCTGCGTCTGGAACAGCGGCGTTGCCAGGCATTGGGCGAGGCGGCGGCCAATGATGCCGACTGCCTCCGAACCTGGGCCGAGACCCGCGATCGCTTCCTCGGCAAGACACCCGCGCCAGCGACCCCCGCACAGAACGGGAGACCGTGAGCCATGGGCGGAACGGGGGTCATCGATAATTTTCTCGGCATCTTCACCAGCTATATCGACTCCGGCTTCGGCCTGCTCGGCGGCGAGGTGGCGTTTATCGCCACGACGCTGATCGTCATCGACGTGACGCTCGCCGCACTGTTCTGGGCCTGGGGCGCCGACGGCGACATCATTGCGCGGTTGGTGAAAAAGACGCTGTTCGTCGGCGTCTTCGCCTATCTCATCAGCAACTGGAACAATCTCGCACGGATCGTCTTCGAGAGCTTCGCCGGGCTCGGGCTCATGGCGTCCGGCACTGGCTTCTCGGTTGCCGATCTGCTGCGCCCCGGCCGCGTTGCCCAAACCGGGCTGGACGCCGGTCGCCCGCTGCTGGAATCTATTTCGGACCTGATGGGCTGGATCGCCTTCTTCGAGAACTTCATCCAGATCGCGTGCCTGTTGTTCGCCTGGGCGCTGGTGGTGCTGGCCTTTTTCATCCTGGCAATCCAGCTTTTCGTCACGCTGATCGAGTTCAAGCTGACCACGCTGGCCGGCTTCGTGCTGATTCCATTCGGCCTGTTCGGCAAGACCGCCTTCATGGCCGAGCGGGTGCTGGGCAATGTGATCTCCAGCGGTATCAAGGTGCTGGTCCTCGCCGTCATCATCGGCATCGGCTCCACGCTCTTCGGCCAGTTTACCGCAGGCTTCGGCGGTGCGACCCCGACAATCGACGACGCCATGGCGATCGTGCTGGCAGCCCTTTCCCTTCTCGGCCTCGGCATCTTCGGCCCCGGCATCGCCACCGGCCTCGTCTCCGGAGGCCCGCAACTCAGTGCCGGCGCCGCCGTCGGGACTGGCCTTGCGGTTGGCGGCGCTGCGATCGCAGCCGGTGGCGCGACCATGCTCGCGGCGCGGGGTGGCGCAGCCGCACTCTCGGGCGGGGCAGCACTTGCCCGCGGCGGTGCCTCGGCCGCCGGTGCGGCTTCGTCCGCCTATACCCTCGGCTCCTTGGGCGGGTCCGGCACGGCCGGGGTCGCCTCCGGCCTTGGCGGTGTGGCGCGCGCCGGAGCCTCCGCCGCCGTTTCACCACTCAAGCGCGCCGCCTCCCGCGCCAGCGACAGCCTGAAATCCAGCTATTCCGATGGTGCGAAAGCCGGATTCGCGGCATCCGGCGGCACGTCGACCATGGGCACCGTCGGCAGAGATTCGTCGCCTGCGCCGTCAACCCCCTCAACCCCTGATGGGCCGCCGGCCTGGGCGCAGCAGATGCGGCGTGGCCGGGCCATGAGCCACGGCGTCACGGCTGCTGCTCATGCTGTCCGATCCGGCGACAGCCACGGCGGCGGCTCCTCCGTCAGCCTTTCCGAAAGTGACCGCACATGAACATCTTCAAACGACCGACGACCCATTACGGCAAGGTGCCGGAACCCGAGACTCCCTATCAAAAAGCCGCACAGGTCTGGGACGAACGCATCGGCTCGGCCCGCGTGCAGGCGAAGAACTGGCGCTATATGGCGTTCGGCTGTCTGATCCTCTCGGCCGGCTTTGCCGCCGCGCTCGTCTGGCAATCGGCGCGTGGAACCGTCGTGCCCTGGGTGGTGCAGGTGGACAATCTCGGTCAGGCGCAGGCTGTCGCGCCCGCGAACGCCGATTATCGCCCGACCGATCCGCAGATCGCCTTCCATCTCGGCCGCTTCATCGAGCAGGTCCGCGCGATCCCGGCGGACGCGATCATCGTCCGGCAGAACTGGCTTCGGGCTTACGAGTTCACCACCGACCGGGGCGCGGCGGCCTTGAACGATTATGCGCGGGCCAACGATCCCTTCACCAAGGTCGGCCGCCAGCAGATCGCCGTCGAGGTGTCGAGCGTCATCCGGGCTTCGCCGGACAGTTTCCGCGTCGCCTGGACCGAACGCCATTTCGAGAACGGCCAGCTTTCCACGACCGAGCGATGGACCGCGATCCTGACTGTCGTGATCCAGCCCCCGCGCGATGCCGAACGATTACGCGCCAATCCGCTGGGAATCTACATCAACGCAATTTCATGGTCGCGGGAGATGAGCCAATGACCCGCACGACTTTCCGTAGAGCCGGTTTTCCGGTTTTCCGTAAACCCGCTTTCGCGGCTTTGCTGCTTTCCGCGACCATGTTGGCCGGCTGCGCGACCAACCGGACGCCGCAATTCAACTATGACGCCGACGTGCCGCCGCTGCCCACCGTGCAGACGGTCGCCACCGACGACCGGCCCCGGCCGCTTCACACGCCGCCGGCCTGGACGGTCGCGCGGGGCGGAACTGCTGCCAGCACTCCGGACGGCCGTGTCGAAAACGCCAATGCCGCCGCCCGTGTCGAACCTCGCCGTGAGGGCTATTACAACGCCATCCAGATTTATCCGTGGAGCGAAGGCGCGCTCTATCAGGTCTATGCGGCCCCCGGCCAGATCACAAATATCGCGCTGGCGCCGGGCGAAAGCCTGACCGGCGCGGGACCTATTGCGGCCGGGGATACGACACGATGGATCATTGGCGACACCGAATCCGGTTCGGGCGCGAACCGCCGCGTCCACATCCTCGTGAAGCCGACACGCCCGGACATTTCCACCAACCTTGTCGTGACCACCGACCGGCGCACCTACATGATCGAGCTGCGCGCGCGGGAATCGCTCTACATGCCTTCCGTCGCATGGGCCTATCCCGCGGCGCCGGCGGGAAGCCGTGCCACCACGCCCGCCGCGCCCATCATCCCCGCCGAGGCGGCGCGGAACTATCGCTACGGATTGCAGGTGCGGGGCGACAGCCCGCCATGGCGGCCGCTCTCCGTCTTCGACGATGGCCGCCGCGTCTATGTCATTTTCTCGCGCGGCATCGTGCAGGGCGAAATGCCGCCTTTGTTCGTCATCGGGTCGGACGGAGAAACGCAGATCGTCAACAGCCGTGTCCACCAGAATGTCCTGATCGTGGACCGCCTGTTCGGTGCGGCCGAACTGCGCCTTGGCAGCGGCGATCGGCAGCAAGTGGTCAGGATCGTCCGCATCAACCCGACGCAGGCCGCAGCAGAACCAGCCAGCACGACCACGGGAGGATCGTCGTCATGAGCGATACCGATACCGCCGCCCCCATGCGCCTGCGCGCCGAGCCGCCTCGTGTCACCCGCCTGTCCCGAAAGTTGCTGGCAAGCGTTGGCGCGGTCGCGCTTCTCGGCATCGCCGGAACCTTGATCTATGCGCTCCAGACCCGCGATGCGGGGCCGGGTGGCGGCGAACTCTATTCGACCGAAAACCGACCCACGGCTGACGGCCTCGCCGGTCTGCCGCGCGACTATACCGGCCCCGTCCTGGGACCGGCATTGCCGGGCGACCTTGGCCGTCCGATCCTCGACGCGCAGAACCGGGGGCAGCCAGTCGCGCCTCCGGCAATCACCACACCAGCCGTCGATCCCGAAGAGGAGCGCCGCCGCGCCGAGGAAGAGGCCGCGCGCTTGAGCAACGTGTTCTTCCAGTCCGGGTCGCGTTCTGGCGGGACAGCGGGAACGGCCATGCCAGGAATAGCCGGGATAGGCTTGCAGCCGGACGGCACAGGGCAGAACAGGCACGCGGCTTTCCTCAATAGCCCGGTCGACCGACAGACGGTTGCGCCAGATCGCGTCACGCCGCCGGCATCGCCCTACATCCTTCAGGCTGGAGCCGTCATTCCGGCCGCACTCATCACCGGAATCCGCTCCGATCTGCCGGGCCAGATCACCGCGCAGGTCACCGAAAACGTCTATGACAGCCCGACCGGCTCGCTGCTTCTGATCCCGCAGGGAACGCGCATCATCGGCCAATATGATGACGGCGTGACCTTCGGCCAGCGCCGCGTCCTGCTGGTGTGGAATCGCCTGATCCTGCCGGGCGGCCGCTCCATCGTTCTGGAGCGCCTGCCGGGCGCGGACGCTTCCGGTTACGCCGGGCTTGAGGATGGCGTCGATTATCACTGGTGGGATCTGATGAAAGCGGCAGGGCTTTCCACACTGCTCGCGGTCGGTACAGAGCTGGCGACCAGCGACGAGGACCGGTTGATCCGCGCCATTCGCGACGGCGCACAGGATACCGTCAATCAGGCCGGGCAGCAGATCGTCCAGCGCCAATTGCAGGTCGCGCCGACGCTCACCATCCGGCCCGGCTTTCCGGTCAGGATTATTGTGACCCGCGACCTGGTATTCGAGCCCGCAGGAGGTTGAGCATGACAAAACTGAAACTCGGTCCCATCGTCGAGGACAAGCCCGTCAAGGTTACGGTAGAGCTGCCGGGGCCGCTTCATCGCGATCTTGCGACCTATGCCGAGGTGCTGGCCCGCGAGACCGGCCAACCCGCCGCTGATCCTGTCAGGCTGATCGTGCCAATGTTGGAGCGCTTTATCGCCACTGACAGGGGGTTCACGAAAGCACGGCGCTCCGTCCTGTCTCCGAAGTCGCAGGTCTGACGGCCATTGCTTTCGCCAGACTGAGAAAGCGACGGAAGGCGGGATTGTCGTTGCTCGCCGACCAGACGGCCGAAAAGGGCAGAACCTCGCCGAGGATCGGTCGGTAAACCACACCCGGAAATTGTGCGACGGTGATGGCTTCGCTCACCAAAGTCAGCCCTCGGCCGAGGGCGACAAGCGGCACCAGATTATCCCGACCGACATATTGCACCTGGATCTCGGGATGCCTGCCGAGATCCGCCAGCCGCCGCACCAGATGATCGTAAATTTCCTGTCCCGGAGCAGTCTCGCTGACGATAAAGGACTCGTCGGCCAGATCGCGCCATACGACTTCCTCCCTGTTGGCTAAGGCATGATGGTCAGGCAAGACCACGAACACACGCTCCGACCACAAGAGGACGCGTTCGCAATCCGGCCAGTCTCGTGTTCCAGTGATGAAGGCGACGTCGAGATTGAGTTGCCGGATCGCTGCGACATGCTCTGCGGGGTTCCCGTCAGCCACTTCGATTCTCACCGCGCTATGTCGCCTGCCGTAAACTTCCAGCAACTCCGCCAAAAAGCCGGAAGCGATCGAGGAATAAATACCGATCCGGACACGTCCCTTTTCAGAACGACCTGCGGAGGCAACCTCTCGAGCGCCTTCTCCAACAGTCCTGATGACCCTGCGGGCGTGTACGAGGAATCGCTGGCCGGCATAGGTTTGCGATACGCCCCATGTATGCCGGTGAAACAAGGAGGCGCCAATCTCGTCTTCCAGCTTGGCAATGGACCGACTGATTGCAGCTTGCGACCGTCCAACCGCAGCTCCTGCTTTGCGAAAGCTGCCATGCTCGACCACAGCCACGAAATAGCGGAGATGGCGAAGCTCGACTTTATCCGAACACTTGACCCCTTTCCGCATTATGCGGCCACCTTGCTTCTGGTCGCCAACATCAATGTCTGGAGAAAGCCCAAACGAATCCGTATGTCGGCACCATCATCGAGGTCCGCGGCATCATCTGCATAAACGTACCCTTCCGCGATCAGCGAGCCGAATAATTTGTCGACGGACGAACGGTTCTTCGCTTGGTCCTTCATTTCTGCCGCCTTGCATTGACGAAACGGGTATCAAGCAAGATCGTGCAGCCTCCAACCATTGGAAGGTCAAGACCGAAATTGCTTAAGTCCCGGTCTTAACCGCAGCGTGAAGATTGCCGTGTCGGCGATAAGTGCTGCTGCCTGCTTCAACGAACGCATTAGCGGCCCGCTCTTCAGCGGTACAGGCATCACATCGCCAAGAAGCCTTGTTTGTCAGTCATCAAAGTGCTCCTCGTCGATGTGGGTTGCCATGTCGATCAGCATGTCGCTCACGTGACTGTCTGCCACTTCGTAGAAAACCTGCTTTGACCGACGCTCCCCCCTGACGAGCCGTGCACCTCTGAGCAGGCGTAAATGGTGGCTAACCAGTGTCTGCGACAGTCCCAGGCTCTCAACAATGTCGCCGACGGACTTTGGACCCGGCAGGCAAAAGAGCAGAATTCTCAGCCGTGTAGGATCGCCCAGCAGGCGAAAAGTCTCTGCCAGTACGGTTACGTCGTTCTGCGACAGGGACGGGGCTTGCTTCAACGTTCATGCTCCTGCTTGCTGTGGACATGCTCAGGCCCATGGTTGTGGTGATGCCCATCATGGTCGTGTCGATCCCCATGCGCGTGCCCCGTCAAGGCAGAGGCTTGCGACAGGCTGCACGCGTCCGCATCGTCATTCCAGTCGATGGCGATGGTCGGATGTTCGATCTTAAACTGTGACTTCAACTCACGCTCGACCGCGCGCATCACCGAGCGAGCATCGACATCGGCTTTCGGCCGCACATGTAGGGTGGCCAAGGTCCGCCCGGACGTGATCGACCAGACATGGATGTGGCTCACCGACGCCACGTCAGCGATGTTCTCGACAAGATGGCGTTCGATCTTCTCGGGCGTCGCGTTATCTGGCGCACCTTCAAGCAGGATATGTATCGACTTGCCGAGGAGATTCCACGCGGCGCGCAGGATCAGCAGGGAGACAAACACCGAGAGGATAGGATCGATCAGCGTCCAACCCGTGTACATGATCACGATGGCGGCTGAAACCGCTGCCACAGAGCCGAGGAGGTCGCCCAACACATGAAGGATGGCACCCTTGATGTTCACGTGCTCGGTATCTCCGCGCGTCAGAATCCAGAACACGAGAATATTGATGAGGAGCCCCGCAATGGCGACGCCAAGCATCGGACCCGCGAGGATAACATGCGGTTCCTGAAAGCGCTGCCAGGCTTCATAGACAATCCAGACGACGATCGCGAATAGCGTGATTGCGTTGATAAAACCGGCAAGGACCTCGAAACGCAGATAGCCAAAGGTCCGCTTGGAGTCTGCCGCCCGCCGTCCGAACCGAAAGGCGGCATAAGCTAGCGCCAGCGCAGCCGCGTCGCTCAGCATATGTCCAGCGTCGGCGAGCAGCGCCAGCGATCCTGAGATCAGACCGCCGATCACCTCCACGATCATGAACGTGAGGATCAGGAAGAACGAGAGAAGGACCTTGCGCTCATTATCGCTCGTGACGGTCGGCGCATGGGAGTGATCATGGGAATGGTCATCATGAGAATGACCATGGCTGTGTGAATGGGACATTTCAGGGCTCATGCGGTTGACATACAACACATGAATATGTGTTCATATGTTGTATGTCAACCGCTCCGCTTGCAATTCGTCCAAGCAGGCGTCTGCGCAAGGCCTACGGCGGGTAGCGCGCCACGGAACCGCGCCGTAGGCTTAATGACTATCCTGTCAATGGACAGCGATCGTGCCGGTAGAAACCTGTCCCCTCTTAGCGTTGACCAGAACCGCGGCAATGACTGCGGCAATCACGAGGGCAGCTCCAGCTCCCGCAAGCGCAAGACCATAACCGTGGATCAGCGCATCGCTGGCCGATCTCACTAGCCCGGCGTCACCCGTCTCCCGCCCGCGATAGAGGGCGGCGAGTGCACCCGGCAACCTGCCAGCCGTGGCAGAGACTGCGATGGTCGAAAGGACGGCCAGCCCCAAGGCGACGCCGATCTGTTGCGAGGCGTTGAAGAGCGCCGATGCGATGCCCGTCTCCTGTGTCTGCACGCCTTTGACGGCGGTCAGCGCCAGTGCAATCACGGCCCCCACGAAACCGAAAGCGGTGAGGAAGGCCGCGGGCATGAAGTGCCACATATAGTTGAGTTCCTGTCCGATATTGGCGAGCCAGAACAAGGCAGCGCCGCCTATTAGTGCGGCGGGCGCTGCCACCTCGCGCGGCGCAAACCGCGTGACAAGCTTGGAACTGACAATGGCCCCAACGATAATACCCGCACCGAATGGCAGGAACGCCAGCGCGGTCATGATCGGGCTGTAGCCGAGGATGTGCTGCAAATAGAGCGTCAGCAGATAGATCATCCCCATCGGACCGAAGCCCAGCAGCAGCATGGCGAGGTAGGAACCCGCCCGGTTGCGCTCCTTGAACAGACGTGGCGGCAGAAGCGGGTCTTTGCTGCGCGACTGCAAGATCAGGAACAGCGGCAGCAGGATCGCGGCGGTAGCGAACGAGGCGAGCGTGATGCTGTCCGTCCAGCCATGTTCGCCGCCACGGGTGATCCCATAGACGAGCGCGGCCATGCCCACAATGCTGGTGAGCGCGCCGGTGAAGTCCGGGCGGCCTTTGTGCAGTTCCGCCTCGACAAGCGTTCTTGACCCCGCCAGCACAGCCAGGCCGATGGGAATGTTGATGAAGAAGGCCCAGCGCCAGCCCAGCAGCCCCGTCAGCAGCCCGCCGAGGATCAGCCCGGCGATGATACCAAGGCCGGACATTGCTCCGTAAACGGCCATCGCTCCGTTGCGCGCCTTGCCTTCGGGGAAGGTCGTCGCGATCAAGGCAAGAGCATTGGGGGCCGTCAGCGCCGCACCCACGCCCTGTAGACCGCGTGACGCGATTATGCTCATGCTGTCCTGGGCAAGCCCGACGAACAGGGAAGCAATGGTGAAGATCGCCATGCCCGCCTGCAGCATGCGCCGCCGGCCATAGATATCGCCCAACCTGCCGCCGAACAGCAGCAGTCCACCAAAGGCGAGAACGTAGGCGTTGATCACCCAAGGCAGGCTCGCAGCCGACATTCCGAGTTCGTTCTGGAGTGTCGGCAGGGCGATGTTCGCGATGGTATCGTCAAGCACCACCATGAGCTGAGCCGTCGCAATGACGGCCAGCGGCAATGTCGTGCTTGCAGGTGACGAAGCCACCGGAGGCTTCGGCGTTTGGGGGGAGAGCGTAGACATCCGGAGTTCCTGTTATTTTTCATGGGGCGTTCAGATGTCGCAGACCCCTAATCCTTCCAACGGCTGGAAGGTCAAGAACAAATTGCTTCCCAAATCCGCTGAAACTTGATCTATAAGCCGATGAGCTGCACATCGCCCACATTTTGCATGCGAGAAGCGCCGATCAGGCAATGGCGATCAGTGGTCTAGCTGGCCATGACATGACCAGATTCGTCGTTCACGGACGGGCCGAGCGGCCTGGCGCGGCAGGAACGGGCGGCGGTCAGACGGTCCTAGCAGCAAATTCGCCGGAACAAGGTTCGTCTTGACATGCTTCCTTCCTGATCCATTGCACCCCAGATGGGGCTTCCAACAATGGGAAGGTCAAGGCCGCCTTGGCCGCGATATCATTTTTCCTCGTTGACCCTTGACCTTGCCAACGTGGCAAGGACCAGATTTGTCCGTGAACGCCCAACAGAGGAGAGTTCGCATGTTCCGATTCACTGCTCCCGACATGACTTGCGGCGGCTGCGCGCGCCGGGTCAACAACGCGCTTCTGAGCGTCGATCCGGCGGCTGATGTCACCACCAATCCACCCACCCGCGAAGTGACGGTCACCACGAAGGTGGACGAGCAGGTACTCCCCGCCGCCTTAACCGAGGCAGGCTATCCGGCCGAACGCAAGGACCAGTCGGCGGCCGCGTGAGGCTTCTGGGCGCGGTGGCGGCTCGGCTGCGCCCCTTCGTCTCCGCCATTCTCAACAGCTCGACTCGACGTGCAAGTACACTCAAGAACCGCTCCACCAGAGAAATGCGCCGGCGACAAAGAGATAGCGTGCCGCTTTGCCGATCGACACGAATATGAGAAAACGAGAAAGGTCAACTCGCAGTGCTCCTGCCACAACTGTCAGCGGATCGCCGATAATCGGCAGCCAGGACAAGAGTAGAGACCACACGCCATAACGTCCGTACCAATCTGATGCACGGCTAAATGACCTGTCGTCAATCGGAAACCAGCGATGGTCTCGAAACCCTGAGAGGAACCTGCCCAGCGCCCAGTTCACCAAGGAGCCGAGCACATTTCCTGCCGTTGCGACGCCCACTAGGGTGACGAGGTTGGCCTGTCCCATTGTTAGAAGAGTCAGGAGCGCTGCCTCGGACGACCCTGGTAGGAGGGTCGCCGACGTGAACGCGCTTACGAAAAGGGCGGCATATGCGACAAGATCAGTTCCGATGTCTGCAACCAATGCCGTGCTGCCTCGAAGTTCGTCATGCACGCCGGCTCTGCTCATCGACGCCAATAGCTATTCTCAATTCTCAAGTCTGGCGCCAGAGCTGTTTCGCTCCGGCGCCGCGCTGCTTACTGGTTCGATCCGGCGTAGACTATGCCGTTCGGGCGATCGCCGACCGGCACGGTCTTGAGCACTTCCTGGCTCGCCACGTCGATGATCGAAACGCTGTCATCGGCAATGTTCGTTACGAACACGAATGCCCCGTCAGCCGATGCCGAGACGCCGTGGGCGCCGCTCCCGGTGGTGATCGTCTCGATCACGTTTCCGGACTCAATCTCGATCACGGAGACCGTGTCGTTCGGTTCCGCCTCGGTGCCCTGATTGGCCACATAGACGTAGGCTCCATCCGGGGTGGCGAACATCTGGATCGGGTTCGGCCCGACGTCGATCCTGTTCGTCACCTCGCGGGATGCGGTGTCGATGACGGCCACCCGGTTCTCGTCTCGAAGAGAGACGTAGACCTGATCGCCCGAGGGCGTGAACCCGACCTGAACAGGCGCTGCGCCCACCGGAATGCGCGCAACCTCGGTCAGCTCCTGCGTGTCGATGACGGAGACCGAGCCGTCCTCGACATTGGCCACATAGAGCTCGCTCTCATCCGGGTTGAGGCGCAGCCCGTGCGGATAGGCTCCGGTCGTGATGTGCTCGATCACCGAAGCCGCTGCGAGATCAACGACCGCAATCTCGTTCCCGCCGGACAGCGAAACATAGGCGCGGCCGCTACGATCGGCGACGACATGCGCCGGATGCGCACCGACTTCTACAGTGCCGACGGGTTGTGACAGCTGCTGCGGATCGAGCACCACCAGAAGCCCGTTGCCGGCATCGGCATGTCCCTGGTCATCCGATCCGTGAGCGTGATCGGAGGCAGCGCTCCCGACGGCGAGCAACAGCCTCCCGTCCGGTGTCCGATCGACATTGTGCGGTGAGACTCCGATCTGCACCGTCTCGACCGAACCCGTGCCGAGTTCGATGGCGCTGATCGAATTGTCGCCCTCGTTGGCGGAGTACACGGTTCCGCCTGTCTCGACCAAGCCGGCAGGCTGCTGGCCGGCATTCCTGTCCAGCCACGCCTGCATTTCGGCGATCTCACGTTCCTGTGCTTCAATGATCTGAGACGCCCACTCTCTTGTCTGCGGGTCATCTCCGTATCGCTGCACGATCTTCGCCATGTCGACCGCACCCTGATGGTGCGGGATCATGCCCCGGATGAAAGCGACGTCCGGGTCCTCGGCCATGACGCCCTCCATCATCGGACCGTGCATCTCCTCCATCGCATCGACATAGGCCTTGGTGAAGTCGGCGACATCGGCGTCGGCTGGAGCCGACTCTCCGCCTTGGGGAGCGGCCATCCCACCGTGCATCATGCCGCCCTGCATCATCTGCTGCATGGCGTCCATGCACGCTTGGGGCATGGTCTCCATCATGGCCCGGCATTCCTTCGGCATGTCCTGCATCGAAGGCATCTGTCCTGAAGTGGACATGGAGGCAGGGGCCCGTTCCTCCTGGGCCTGCGGCGTCTGAGGGTGATGGGCGTCATGCTCTGCCTGCTGCGCCAGAGCAGCGCCGGAGACTCCCATCAAGAGACTGGCAGAAAGGGCAACTATTGTTCGGTACGTCATGGTTCATCCTTTGGCACCGGAGAGCCGCGTCTAATTTCTGGACGCGCGCCTACCGTGGCTTCGTCTGACTGTTTGCTGCTTGAGTGCCGAGAAGAACACCTCCCGGCCGATGCGTTCACTACGCAGGGGCGGTCAGACGCGGTGGTGTCAGGAGGACTGAAGGATTTCGGCCCAGATCGCTGGCCTGGAAACCGAGCAATGGCTCGCCGTCCGAGGATGGCATCACAGGCGGCGCCTCGGGTAGCAGGGCAACAATGGTGCAGAGCTGGCCGCAATCGCGGTCCGGCGCCGTTTCAGTGTGACAGCATCGTTCGTCCGCAGCCTTGCTTCGGTCGTCGGAGTAATTCGAATGGGCCTCATGCTGTGCACCCGCAACGGTCTGATCCTGATACGAGCCGTGTGTGCCCGGGCTGGCATGCGCCGCTGCCAGGAAAACAAAAGCGCTGAACGCAAGCAGCAGCAGGCCTGTCAGGAACTGGCGGAGCCAGTCGCCTTTCGATCCGAAAGCCGCAGTCGAGCTCCTGCTCATGGCTTGGCTTCTTTGTCGAGGTCGGGATGGAGAGTTGCCACGCACCAGATGACATCCTTGCGGCCGTCAGTATCCGAGCCCAGGCAACCAGAGCTCCTGACAAAGGCAGGGTCTGCCCCGCAGGCCCGGTTCTGGATCGGACTGATGGCGACCGGATGGATCATGAGCACCGTTCCACTCAGATCTCCCGCGCGCCGCGGAAACGCCCGAAGGTTTTCTGGACGGAAGGGCCGAACAGGAACACCTCGTATGGCTCGGGGACCACGCCGGGAAAGTCCATGCCGGGGGAGCCGGCGGGCATTCCGGGAACCGCAAGCCCTGTCGCGAGCGGGCGCGCGGCCAGGAGGCGGCGAAGCGCGGCGGCCGGCACATGTCCTTCGATGACATAGCCGTCCACTTCGGCCGTATGGCAGGAGTACAACGCCGCCGGGACGCCGAGCCGCTGCTTGAGGCTTTCGACCTCGCTCGATTCCACGACGCTCACCGGGAAGCCGGCCGCCTCGATATGCTCGACCCATGCGCCGCAGCACCCGCAATTCGTATCCTTGGTGACGGTCACCAGAGGCAGTCCTGCCGAGCGAACCGTTCCCGCCGTTGAGAGCAGGAGGGGGAACGCGGTGGCGCTGGCGAGGAAGGAGCGCCTGCTGATCATATGGATGGTTTGCATCTCAGTTCCTCCATCTGGGCCGCAACTTCGTCAAAGCTGGATCACCGGAAAAATACGTATTTGATCAAAGCGGCGGCGGTAAGGAGCACGAGCACCAGAAGAACGATGCCCCACATCATCCCGCCCGACATCATGACATTGCATCATGGCCTGTTCTGCCCTTCCGTCGCAAAGATACTCATAGCGGCCCCCTTCGCCGCAGACTTTGACTTAGCGCAAGGATGGGACGGTATCCGGGCTGTTGGCGCCACCATCGTCACCAATTTTTCCAGATGGAGGACCTTCGCCCACGTCAGCCTCCTACAATCTCGTGACCCGCAGCCGGGAGGCGTTCGCGATGACGCTCACCGACGACAGCGCCATGGCGGCGGCCGCGATGATCGGCGACAGCAGGATGTCGAAGAACGGGTAGAGCACCCCGGCCGCCACCGGCACGCCGAGCGCGTTGTAAATGAAGGCGAAGAATAGGTTCTGGCGGATGTTGCGCATGACAGCCTCCGAGAGCCGGCGCGCGCGGACGATGCCCGTGAGATCGCCCTTGAGCAATGTGACGCCTGCGCTTTCCATTGCCACATCGGTACCGGTGCCCATGGCGATGCCCACATCGGCCGCCGCCAGCGCCGGTGCGTCGTTCACGCCGTCGCCTGCCATCGCCACCACCTCGCCTGCCGCCTTGTGACGCTGCACGACCGCGCTTTTCTGGTCGGGCAGGACCTCGGCCTCGACCTCGTCGATGCCGAGCCGGCGGGCGACCGCCTTGGCCGTGGTCCAGTTATCACCCGTAAGCATGACAACGCGGATTCCCTGCGCCTTCAGCGCGGCAAGCGCCTCGGGCGTCGAGGGCTTGACCGGATCGGCGATGGCGAAGATGGCAGCGATGCGGTTGTCCACTCCCATGAAGATCGCGGTTGCCCCGTCCTCGCGCAGCCGGTCGGCCTCATCCGCCAGTGGGGCGACATCAACGCCTTGCTCGGCTAGGAACTTGGCATTTCCAAGGGGAATGCGCTTGCCTTCGACCGTGCCGTAGGCGCCTTTGCCGGTCGGCGAGTCGAAATCCGCGACCGGTGCGGTCACGATCCCCCGCTCCTCGGCAGCGCGAACGATGGCCAGCGCCAGCGGATGCTCGCTGGCCCGCTCCACGCTGGCGGCAAGCCGCAAAGCCTCGTCCTCGGTGAACCCCGGCGCCGGCACGATTGCGGTGACGGCGGGTCGTCCCTCGGTCAGCGTACCGGTCTTGTCGACTATGATGGTATCGACCTTCTCCATATGCTCCAGCGCCTCGGCGTTCTTGATCAGCACGCCCGCCTGTGCGCCACGCCCGACGCCGACCATGATCGACATCGGCGTTGCCAGCCCGAGCGCACAGGGACAGGCGATGATCAGCACGGAAACCGCCGCGATCAGACCGAAGGAGAAGCGCGGCTCCGGACCCCAGATCGACCAGGTTATGAAGGCAAGGATTGCGACCACGATCACCGCCGGCACGAACCAGCCCGACACCTGATCGGCGAGGCGCTGGATCGGCGCGCGACTACGCTGCGCCTCGGCGACGAGCTGGACGATCTGCGACAGCATGGTGTCGCGGCCGACCTTCTTCGCCTCGATCACCAGCGCGCCGGACTGGTTCATGGTGCCGCCGATGGCGGTGGCGCCGACCTCCTTGGTGACCGGCATCGACTCGCCAGTCACCATCGATTCATCGACGGCGCTGCGTCCTTCCAGAACTTCGCCATCGACCGGCACCTTCTCGCCGGGACGCACCCGCAGGCGGTCGCCGACCCGAACGGTGTCGAGTTGAACCTCCTCCTCGGTGCCGTCGTCACGAATGATCCGGGCGGTCTTGGGGGCGAGGTCGAGCAGCGCCCGGATCGCGCCGCTGGTGCTCTCGCGCGCCCGCAATTCCAACACCTGCCCGAGCAGCACGAGCACAGTGATGACCGCGGCCGCCTCGAAATAGACCGCGACCGAGCCGTCATGCTGGCGGAATGCATCTGGGAAGATGCCCGGCGCCAGCGTGGCGACGACGCTGTATATCCACGCCGTTCCCGTGCCCATGGCGATCAGTGTAAACATGTTGAGGCTGCGGTTGACGAGCGACTGCCAGCCACGCTGGAAGAACGGCCAGCCCGCCCAGAGAACGACCGGCGTTGCGAGGATCAGTTGCAGCCAGTTCGAGACCTGCTGCCCGATGGCATGAGTCAGCCCGAACAGATGCCCGCCCATCTCGAGAATGAACACCGGGATCGCCAGAACGAGGCCGATCCAGAAGCGGCGTGTCATGTCGATCAGTTCGACATTGGGCTCGGCCTCAAGGCTGACCAGTACCGGCTCCAGCGCCATGCCGCAGATCGGGCATGATCCGGGGCCGTCCTGCCGGATCTCAGGATGCATCGGGCAGGTATAGACCGTCCCCTCGAGAATCGGTACTACCTCCGCCGCCGCCGGATCGAGATAGCTTTCGGGCTCGGCCAGGAACTTCGCGCGGCACCCGGCCGAGCAGAAATAATAGGGCCGGCCCGCATGCTCGGCCTTGTGCTGGGCCGTGTGGGGATCGACAATCATGCCGCAGACCGGGTCCTTGACCTTGTGCGTGTCGTCCTGCGCGACGGCCCCGTGATCATGCGCATGACCTTGGGCGGAATGAGCGTGACTCTGATTCTGGTGATCGTGTTCGGTCTTGCTGGCCATTTTCACGCCTCCTCGGCGTCTTATCCTAAGCTTGCTCTTCGCCTATTCTGCGCCTTCCAACCGTTGGAAGGTCAAGAGGTGATCGGAATCCGGGGTTCCTGCCAATCAGTGATTGTCGTGGATCTTTCCGATGCTGGTCCGTTCTTGCCCCGTCTGAGACTGCATGATGTCAATCTCGGCCGCAGAGTCCTCGCCGTCGAGGCAGTATTCCTCGATCTGCAACGTCGAGAAGTAGATGTTGAAACGCTCGCGCAGGAGATTGCTTGCTTGTCGCAGCACCCGTTCGCCTTCCTGAAAGTCCCCAACGCAGACGTGGCTTGAGAATACATTGCGCCCGGATGTCAGACTCCAGGCATGGACGTGGTGCACGTCGGTAACCCCCTCTAGCTGCCGTATGGCCTCGATGGCGGCCTCCAAGTCGAGGTCTTCGGGCGTGCCTTGCAGCAGGATGTGCAATGCCTCGCGCATAATACCCCAGGAAGCCCAGAGCAGCAGCAGTCCGAAGGCCATGCCAAGCAGCGGATCGATGGCCACAAAGCCCGTGAATCGGATCACCAGCGCCGAGACGATGATGAGGAAGCTGCCGACGAAGGTCTGCAGGATGTGCCAATACGCACCCCGCATATTCAGGTTGTCCTTCTGGCGCTCGTACATGAGCCAGAGCGCGACAAGCTCGGTGGCGATGCCGCCCGCTGCGGCGATCAACATCGGCGTCGTGGCCAGTTCGATGGGCTCCATGAGGCGCATCGCGCCCATCCACAGCACGTAGAGAGCCATGGCGACGAGGAAGAGGCCGTTGAAGAGGGCCCCCAGGATCTCCGCCCGAATGTAGCCGAAGGTGCGCGAGGGGCTGGATTTTCGCTCACCCAGACGCATGGCGACCAGCGCAATGAGCACGCCGCCCACGGCCGAGAAGGTGTGGAAGGCATCCGACATGACGGCGACTGAGCCCGTCCAGATGCCGATCCCGAGTTCCACGATGAAGTAAAGGCCGGTAAGCCAGCCCGAAATGACGAGCGCTTTGCGATCACCACTCGCCGGCATGTGGCCGGCATGACCGCCGTGAGACATTGACATAGGGTTCACCTCCTTGTTGCACAGGAGGACGCCGGTGCCGGCGTCCTCCTGCCAGCACGCTGCCTATGCGCTGACCGCGAATTCGGTCATCATGCCTGTTTCAAGATGCGGCATGTGATGGCAATGCAGCATCCAGCGCGCGGCTTCTCCGGCATCGAGTGCCACGTCGACCATCGACATCGGCGGCACATACACCGTGTCCCGCTGCGCGCCCGTGACCGCACGTCCATTCAGCCCGACGACCTGGAACACATGGCCGTGGAGATGCATCGGGTGACCCATCATCGACATATTGTGGAAGGACAGCACGATCCGTTCGCCGCGCCTCGCGGTAACCGGGCGATGCTGGCCCCAGACGGCACCGTTGATCGTCCACACATAGGGCTGCATCGAGCCGCCCAGCATCACCATGTGGCTGCGGTCCACCGGCCGCTCCGGCAAGGATTCGGAAGCGATCAGGCGCGTCTCCTGCGCAAGGTCGGTGTCAAAGGCCGGTGCTTCGGTCTCTGCCAAAGCATCAATGTGCCGTATCTCGGCGCCCGGAGTGGCAAGGATCAGACCGGTGCGCTCCCGCGCGCCTTCTCGCAGCGCGAGGATCGGCCAGGCACCGCCCTCCGAAGGCAGGTCGATCTCAAGGTCGAGCCGTTGGCCCATGGCCAGACCGAACCTCGTGCCGGAGAGCGGCTGAACGGCATGGCCATCAACCGCGACGAGCCGGGCCTGCGCTTCGCCGGTGTCGAGCCAGAACACCGTCGCCGCAGCGGCGTTGATGACCCGCAGGCGGATACGCCCGCCGCGCTCGACCTGCACCACTTCCGGGTCCGAGAGCGTACGATCATTGGCAAGATAGGCGTCCCAGTCGTAGTCGTTGAGGTCCATCGTCATGCCGTCCATGGTCCCCATTCCCATCATGCCGCCCTTGGCGCCGTGATCCATGCCAGTCATCGGCATGTTTCCCATCGCGCCGTGGTTCATACCTGACATTCCGCCCGTGCCTGTGCCTGTGCCGCTTCCGTGATTGCCCGTGGCACCATGGCCGGACTTGATCTCCGCCATCACCTCTTCGGGTGCCTTGAATGAGAAATCATGCAGAAACAGTACCACCTCCTGCCGGTCAGCGGCGACATCCTCGGCGCTGCGCACGATCAGGGGCGCGGCCAGAAGGCGCATCTCGTGCAGCGGAACATGCGCGTGCATCCAATAGGTGCCGGGCAGCGGTGCGAAGTCATAGGCGCGAGTCTCGCCGGGGGCGAGCATCGGCAAGGGCATGTCGGGCACGCCATCCTGCGCATTGGGCGGGATCTGGCCGTGCCAGTGGATCAGTGTGGCGGTGTCGAGTTCGTTCGTTAGATCCACCCGGAACGGCATGCCGGGATCGAGTGTCAGGCCCTGTCCGGATGGCCCGGCAAGGCCCCAGACAGTGGCGGCGCGTCCGTCGATGTCGAGCGTGCGGCTGGCGGCGCGAAGCGATAGCGGCGTGGCGTCCTGCGCTGCCGCCATCCGGGGCACCTGAGCGTAGGCCAGCATGGCCGCGCCAGCGGCGAGAAAGCCGCGTCGTGAAAGGGTATTCATGGTCGTCTCCTCGGGACCGCAGTCCCGTTCCTCAAAGCTGTCGGAAGGCCGCGGGCCGAATGCCCGGGCGCGATCAGAGGAGACGGATCTTCGGAGGGCGTTCGTTCAGTCCGAGCGCCCGACCGGGAATGCTGGCATCAGGCGGCAGAACATAGGCGGTTGACGTGTATTGGTTTCCAGAACCACCGCTCGGTGATACGAGAAAGATTGAAAAACCTGCACAAACCAGTTCACAGGTTCCCGCATCCATGTCTGCCGATCCGCAGTGTTTGCTGGTGCATGCAGGCTCAATGCCGGCTGCAGAGTTTGTAATCTCGCCCACATGCACAGCCTGTTCCGGCGGTATGCTCATTCGTGCCGCGTGCGCGGAGAATGCCATCGTCATGACGGCGACGCCGATTATGGCAAGCATGGAGACAACGCGCGCAAACATACTGGAACGATAGGTACTACTCACCGGAATGTCTATTGCAAATGGTGTCGCACCACTGGCAAATCCTCCTTGCCATCTCGTGCGTTGCAATTCCTCGTTACTGAACATGCGTGCCATGCGAAAGAAGCTCCTAAATACATTCTGGGCAGGGTCGCTCCTCGCAGGTGCGATCGTGGCGACATTGGCTGGGTGGCATTACGCCCGTTCCGAATCCATCGCTGCGGCATCAGCGGAGGTCGTCGAGCAGGGCCGACAAGTCTATGCGGATCAATGCGCGTCTTGCCACGGTGCGAATCTCGAAGGGCAGCCGGACTGGCGCTCGCCGCCTCCCTCCGGTCGGCTGCCCGCACCGCCGCACGACGAGAGCGGCCACACCTGGCACCATGCCGATGAGATGCTGTTCCGCATCGTCAAGGAGGGTACAGCGGCCATCGTCGGAGGGAGCTATGAGAGCGACATGCCTGGTTTTGCCGATGCCCTGAGCGACGGCGAGATCCGGGCTGTCCTCGCTTTTATTAAGAGTACTTGGCCGGAACGAGAGCGCGGATATCAGGAGGAGGTCTCCCGCCGCCGCTGAGTTTCGGAGTCCCGCCTACGCGGGCAGTTGTTGACCTGCGAAGTCGGCATTGACCCGTCCCGTTTCCGGCTCATCCATCCTTGGGCCTCATTGAACGGATGATGTCCTAGTGATGCCGCTGACATTTTTTCGGAGGCACAGGAAGTTCTCCGATAGCCAGATAAGCTTGAGACAACGGCTTGTGCGAAGCTGCGACGCCGAGCCCTCGCGCATCAATCAGTTCAAGAGCCTGCAATAGCTTCTCGGCAACTTCCATGTCGCCGTCCGAACATGCCCGTTTGAACAGGTGCAGGATTTCGCCGGCAAGCGTCATGGCTATTGCTCCCTGGCACCGTGACCGCTTCTTTCCGCCTTCGCCGACACGACGGGCCTCGTGTGCTCGAACCTGTTCCCTGTCGCGCCGGAACGATCGCGGGTGTGTGTGGGGCTGGTCTCAGGGTCATCAGTCGTCGCCAACTCATCGATGATCGGGCAGTCCGGCCGGGCATTGCCCCGGCAGTTCTCGGCAAGGTGCTTGAGCGTCATGCTCATCTCCCTGAGTTCACGCGCCTTCCGTTCAAGTTCTTCGACATGCTCGAGCGCCACGCGCTTGACGTCCGCGCTCGCCCGGTCTCGGTCTCGCCAGAGCGCAAGCAGTTCCGTCATTTTCTCGACCGAGAAACCGAGATCGCGCGCACGCCTGATAAAACGCAACGTATGCACGTCCTTATCGGAGTAATCCCGGTATCCGCTATCCGTCCGCGACGCTTCCGCGATCAATCCGATCGATTCGTAGTAGCGGATCATCTTCGCCGAGACGCCTGATGCCGCCGCTGCTTTACCGATGTTCATCGCTGGTTCCTTTCTTCGACTTATGTAGGCGCTTCTTCGGGCGTAAAAAACACGTCCGCATGTATGTCCTCGCCGCGCAAGCCCAGTTCGCGAAGCATGATGCCGGAAGCATCGATCATGGCAGGCGGTCCGGCCATATATGCCTTCCAGCCATTGAGGTCCTGCACGTCACTCACGATCGCATCCGTTACCAGGCCGGTTCGGAAGTGATCGGATCGGCTCACCTCCGAAAGCACGGGCATGAAGGTGAGGTTGTCGTAGGTGCTCGCCAGAAGACTGAAATGATCGACGAGATAGAGATCACGTTCCGTCCGTGCCCCGAAATAGAGATGGATCGGCTGCCGCAGGCCGCTTGCCAGCGCCGTTTCGACAATCGACTTGATCGGCGCCAGTCCCGATCCGCCGGCGACCGCCAGAATTGGACCCGTATGCTGTTCGCGCAGAAACGAACTGCCGAGCGGCCCGCGAACCGAAACCTCGTCGCCGACCTTGAGTGACCTGGCGACGTGTTCGCTCGTCGCTCCACCGGGCACATGCCTGATGTGGAATTCGAGATGGTCTCGACCCGGCTGGTTCGCCATCGAATAGTCGCGCGCCGGAACGCCATCGAACGTCACCTGCGCATACTGGCCCGCCTTGAACGCGACGGCCTCTCCCGTTTCGACCTCCAGCCTGATTTGCCGGATGTCGTGGGTTGCGTCATCGATCGCGACAACCCGCGTGCGATAGGTGCGGACGGGAAGATCAAGCTGTTCTTCCTCCTCATCGAGCCATGCGACCGTGCAATCCGTGAGCGGCTGCGCGCGGCATGCAAGGATCAGTCCCTGAGACCGCTCATCGTCCGTCAGGGCAAAGCGCGTGTGCGGCAGAAGATCGACCTCGCCGCTGACCAGTCGGGACTTGCACGAGCCGCAGCGGCCCGAACGGCATCCATGAGGATATGCGATCCCTTCTTCTAGCGCTCTCTCCAGAATGGTTCGGCCATCCGGCACGTCGATGATGCGCCCCGCCTGCCGAATTTCGATTTGTCTTCCCATGACAATCTCCCTCAGGCGGCGCCCGATGACAGGGCTTCCGCCAGACGAGGTTTCTGGTCAGCAAAGGTGCCATAGAAGACCTGTTCGTTGACAATCGTGATCGGGGCAACGCGCACGCCGGTCTGCGCTTTCGCCTCTTCGGCGATCTGCGGATCTGACAGGTCACGCTCTTCGAATGGGACACCCTGGTCAGCAAGCCATCGCTTGACGGCATGGCAATCGGGGCAGGTTGGCGTGGTATACAGCACCACTGACGGAGTTCCCGTATTGGTCATCGCTTCATTCCTTTACATGTGGCGAGCCTGCCGAAGCAGGCTCGCCTGTTTCTCATTCCGCAGGCGCAAGTTCAGGCTGACGGGGCCGGACTGCGCCGCTTTCCGCCTGCGCGGGCGCGCGGAAGGTCTTGAGCCTCAGCGCGTTGCCGAGGACGAAGACGCTCGACAGGGCCATCGCGCCGGCGGCAAAGACCGGCGACAGCAGGATGCCGTAGGCCGGATAGAGCAGACCGGCGGCAACGGGGATCAGAGCCGTGTTGTAGGCAAAGGCCCAGAACAGGTTCTGCCGGATGTTGCCGATCGTCGCCTTGGACAGTGCGATCGCGTTCGGCACGCCTTGCAGGCTGCCCGACATCAGCACCACGTCGGCTGCCTCGATGGCAATGTCCGTACCCGTGCCGATGGCAAGGCCCACATCCGCTTCGGCCAGCGCCGGAGCGTCGTTGATGCCATCGCCGACGAAAGCGACCTTGCCATGCTGGGCTTTGAGGCGGCGTACAGCGTCGACCTTGCCGTCCGGCAGCACTTCCGCCACCACCTCGTCGATCCCCAGCCGAGCCGCGATGGCTTTTGCCGTGCGGGCATTGTCGCCGGTGATCATCGCGACCTTGAGGCCGAGATCGTGCAGCGCCTTGATCGCTGCGGGCGTCGTCTCCTTGATCGGATCGGCCACGGCGATAATCGCCGCGAGCTTGCCGTCGATGGCGGCATAGAGCGGTGACTTGCCCTCATTGCCGAGACGTTCGGCAATCTTGGCGAAGGCAGCTACGTCGTGGCCGAGGTCTGCCATGTAGCGGTCAGCGCCAATTTCGACTTGGCTGCCGCCGACCATGGCCTTGACGCCGAAACCCGTCACCGACTCGAAGTCCGACACGGCCGGCAGCGGGATGTCCTCCCCGGCGGCCGCATCCACGATCGCACGGGCGATCGGATGCTCCGACTTCGCTTCGACGGCCGCAACCAAACCGAGGACATTTGCCCGGTTGAATCCGATGGCCAGTTCCAGATCGGTGAGCGCAGGCTTGCCTTCGGTCAGTGTGCCCGTCTTGTCGACGGCGACGACCCTGGCGTCCTTGAGCAGCTGCAACGCTTCGCCCTTGCGGAAGAGCACGCCCAGTTCCGCACCGCGGCCCGTGCCCACCATGATCGAGGTCGGCGTCGCCAGACCCATGGCGCAGGGGCAGGCGATGATCAGGACGGCGACGGCATTGACCAGAGCGAAGGTCAGCGCGGGCGACGGGCCGAACCACATCCATGCGGCGAAGGTGAGGATCGCTACCGCAAACACCGCCGGCACAAAATACATCGTGACCTTGTCGACCAGCGCCTGGATCGGTAGCTTTGAGCCTTGCGCTTCCTCGACCATGCGGATGATCTGCGACAGCACCGTGTTGCCGCCGACCGCCGTCGCACGGATGGCAAAGGCGCCCTTCTGGTTCACCGTTCCGGCCACGACCTCGCTGCCATTCGTTTTGGACACCGGGATCGGTTCGCCCGTGATCATCGATTCGTCGACATAGCTCTGGCCTTCGATGACCTCGCCATCCACCGGGATGCGATCGCCGGGACGAACCTCGACGATGTCTCCCGACAGCACGGCGTCGATCGGCAGTTCGATCGTCTTGCCGTCCCTGCGCACGCGCGCCATCTTGGCCTGAAGGCCGACGAGACGCTTGATCGCCTCGGAGGTGCGTCCCTTGGCACGAGCCTCCAGCAAACGGCCGAGCAGGATCAGCGTCACGATGACGGCGGCAGCCTCGAAATAGACGTTCACCGTTCCGGCAGGCAGGAAACCGGGCGCGAAGGTCGCGACCAGCGAATAGCCATAGGCGGCGAGCGTGCCGACCGCGACCAGCGAGTTCATGTCGGGGGCGAGCCGCCACAGGGCGGGCAGCCCCTTGTCGTAAAAGCGGATACCCGGAACGAACAGGACGATGGTCGTCAACACGAACTGGATATACCAGTTCGTCTGCATGCCGATGGTTGAAGCGATCAGGTCATGCATGCCCGGAATGACGTGTGAGCCCATCTCCAGGATGAAGACAGGCACCGTCAGCACCGCCGCGATGGTGAAATCGCGGGTCAGTTCACGACGTTCCGCTTCCTTCTTTTCGGTACGATCATCCGTCTCGCCCTGGCTGGTTCCTGCCGCCGTGGCGATCACCCTGGCGTCGTATCCCGCGCCCTCGATGGCAGCCACCAAATCCGCCGCATCGGCGCTGCCCTGGATCGTGGCCTTCTCGGTCGCGAGGTTGACGACGGCATTAGTGACGCCGGGTACGGCCTTGAGCGCCTTTTCGACGCGTCCCACGCAGGATGCGCAGGTCATGCCCTCGATCGCCACTTCAAGCGAGGCTGCCGTCGGCGCGGAGAAGCTTGCCGCAACCTCATAGCCTACATCCTCCACGGCCTTGACGAGAGTGGCAGGATCGACCGCAGCGTTCGTGGTGATGCTCGCCTTTTCGGTCGCCAGATTGACGACCGCATCGGCGACGCCAGGCACGGCCTTGAGGGCTCTTTCGACACGACCTACGCAGGATGCACAGGTCATCCCCTCAATGGGGAGTGATATCGTTCCAGACAGGTCTGTTGCTCGAACGGGGGCATTCATAGCCGCCTCCTTTTTTGTCCCGAAATTCCAGTTCGGACAGAAGATGGGGTTTCCAACCATGGGAAGGTCAAGAGGACAAACAGAGAAAAATCGCCATTGACCTTCCCATGGTTGGAAGCCCCACATTTGGCAACGTGAGACCAAACAAGGAGAATTCTCATGGAACTCAGAATCGAGAACATGACCTGCGGTGGCTGCGCAAAATCCGTCACCAAGGCGATCCAGTCAGTCGACCCCACCGCCAGGGTGGAGACGAATCCGGAGGCGCGGGCGGTCAAGGTTGAGACGACTGCTAGTGCGGGGGCTATTCAGCAGGTTCTCGAAGAAGCCGGCTATCCTGCAACTGTAAACTGACCAGGAGCTGTGTCATGAACAAGCTCACCCCGATCTTCATTGCCGGCGCGTTCGTCATTGCTGGCGGACTCGCCTACGCACAGTCTCAGATGGACGAGCAAGGCCAAGGAGCGACCATGAATCACGGCGAACATGCCGGACACGGCGCCACCGCGCCTTCGGATAACCCTGTCATTCGCGCCTACCAGCAAGTCAACGACAAGATGCATGCCGATATGGCGATCGAGTTTACGGGCGATGCGGATGAGGATTTCATGCGCGGCATGATCCCCCATCACCAGGGCGCCATCGACATGGCTCGTGTCGTTCTCGAACACGGATCAGACCCCGAGGTGCGAGCACTTGCTGAGGAGGTCATCTCCGCCCAGGAGGCGGAAATCGCGCAGATGCAGGAATGGCTGGCCAAGCGCAGCCAATGAGACGGTGAAGGGCGGATCAATTCCGCCCTTTTCCTTTGCCGGTCATCAGCACGAGGACGGTTGCCACCGCGAAGGCGACAAGCGCCCCATCGGTGCGCCTTCGGTCAAGGCAAACGGCTCGCGTGGACGCTGAACCACGTCTGGAACCCTGTTTCGAAAATGGTGATGCGTCCGCGGGCCTCGACCAGGGATAACAGCGTATCGGCCAGATCCCTGACCGCAAGCAACCCGACCCGAAGCTCTCCAACTGCGGCGATCAGATTCTCGGCTCTGATCTTCATGTCCATCTCCTTCGTTTGGCCCTCCAAGATGAGGGTTCCAACCATTGGAAGGTCAACCCCACTGATGATCGCGACAATGGTGCAAAGCAGACAGAAAGCGCCGGCGAGATTTTTTGATCGGAGGGAACCAAGATGGCTCTCGAACCTTAAATATACCCATACGGGGTATTTTACGGCCATGTGCCAGAAGGACAACAAAGCCCTCCGCGCGAGGCTCAAGCGAATCGAAGGACAGGTGCGAGGGGTCAGCCAGATGGTGGCCGATGACCGTTACTGCATCGATATCCTGCATCAGATCCACGCCATCAAGGCGGCGCTGGCCAAGGTCGAGACCGAAATCCTCAAGACCCACGCCGCTTGCTGTGTCGAGGAAGCGATAGCGGCAGGTGATGCGGACGCGCAACGCCGCAAATTCAGCGAGTTGGTCGAGGTGTTCGCAAAAGCAAAACTCTGAAATCGAAGGACTGACGACATGGCCACTTCCACCGCAAAACGCGCCGACCTGCACAGGATGGTGACCCACGAACATACCTGTCCCTACGGTCTCAAATCGCTCGACCTCCTGAAACGGCAGGGCTACGAGGTCAACGATCATGAGCTGACGTCGCGCGCCGAGATCGATGCTTTCAAGAAAACGCACGGCGTCGACACCACACCGCAGACCTTTATCGGCGGCAATCGCATCGGCGGCTACGACGATCTTCTCGCCTTCTTCGGCAAGGAGGTAAAGGACAAGGACGCCACCACCTATACGCCGGTGATCGCGTTGTTCGCGATGGCTGCGTTGATGGCGCTAGCGACGAGTTGGGCCGCGTTCGGTACCCTTGCGACCGTTGCGGCGGCAGAATGGTTCATTGCCATCGCCATGTGTCTGCTCGCCCTGCAGAAGCTCAAGGACGTGGAAAGCTTCGCTACCATGTTCCTCAACTACGATCTGTTCGCCCAGCGCTGGGTGCGCTACTCCTACGTCTATCCGTTCGCCGAAGCGCTGGCGGGCATCCTGATGATGGCCGGCGCGCTGATGTGGCTGTCGATCCCCGTTGCCCTCTTCATCGGCACTGTCGGAGCCGTATCGGTCTTCAAGGCGGTCTATATCGACAAGCGCGAACTCAAATGCGCCTGCGTTGGCGGTGACAGCAACGTTCCGCTCGGCTTCGTCTCGCTGACGGAGAACCTGATGATGGTCGGAATGGCGATCTGGATGCTACTCAAGCCCATGGGCATCGGTCTCGGACATTAAGCGAAAACCAAGGAGCCACGAGATGACCCAATCGTCCCATAATGGCAAGCACGAACACGCCGATCACGGCGAAGGACGTCCCTACCTGATGTTCTGGATCAACATGGCGCTCGGCCTGATCGTCATGTACGTCGTCATGTTCTCGATGATCGACGGATTTCAAGATTTCCGAAACAATCTCAACATGTTCTACATGGCCGTGACCATGTGGGCGCCGATGGGCATCTTCATGCTGGCAACGATGCCCGGCATGTTTCCGCGAAAAGGGCTCAATATCACCCTCTACGCCGTCTTCCTCGTCTTGACGATCGCCTCATTCGCAGCCACACGAAGCCAAACCCTGATCGGTGACGGGCAGTTCATCGATTCGATGATCCCGCACCACTCGGGCGCGATCCTCATGTGCCGGGAAGCAGACCTGCGCGATGCTGAATTGCTGACGCTTTGCGAAGAAATCATCGCAGCCCAGCGCAGCGAGATCGAGCAGATGGAGACAATTAAGGCTCGTCTCGATCAAAGGCCCTAAGACCTGTTGCCTTGCCCAATAGCGTCCGAGAATGGCAGGCTCAATGAGGATTGCATGACAAAACATCATGAGGATGGTCGCAGCTTCGTCACGGTCGTCAGCAAAAGCCAGCCGTGCCGGACCTGCGGCGGCTATTCGAGACCTTGAATGCCGCTCACGAGGTCTTCTCTTGAGATCTCGCCCATGTGTACCGATTGCAGCGTCCCGTCGCTCTTGAGGAACAACGTAGCCGGCAGGCCCGGTACCTCGTAATGACGACCGAACTCACCGAGTCCGTCGAGCACCACATGCTCAAGCTCAAGATTCTCGGCTGTGAGGTAGCGCTGAATGATCTCCTGGCCTTCACCTTGGTTGACGAAGACAAGTTCGGCAGCGTCCGTATTTGCGGCAACGTCCGCCATCATCGGCATTTCACGGCGGCAGGGCGGGCACCACGTCGCCCACAGGTTGATGACCACAGGTTGACCTTCGAGTTCACTTGGATTGAACCGTTCTCCGGCCAGCGTGCGGTAGATGTCTCCGGTCGGCAGCGGTGTCGCCGGCACGCCGGCGCTGAGCTGCAGTACGAAGAACGCGACATAGGCCGCAGCGGCGCTCGGCAGGGCCGTCCACAATGTGAGCCGCAATTCGCGCCGGAAGCGAAAGAACGTGTAGGCGAACGCCAGCGCAATGCCGGCTTCGATCATGAAGCCGCCCTGCCACATGTAGAATACGCGCAGCGGCTCGGCGAGGAAACTGCTCGCGTGCTGGATGACGTGCCCGACGCGCGCGCCGACCACGAAAGCGACGGTCGCGCCCCAGGCCCAGGACGAAAAGCGCTGATCGACCTTGCGGGCGAGGATCTCGCTCAGCAGGAGAAAGGCGGCGATGGCGAGGATCGCGGCGAAGCGGTCGGGTGCGAAGACGAAAGGCCCGATGGCGACTGCGTTCATCTCACTGCCTCGCCTGAGAGACCGATGTCAGCAACGTATCGGTTGTCACATCGCCGATGAGGCGGGAGCCGTTTGCCTCCGAGGCATTTCGGTTGAAGAAGATCATGGTCGGTGGGCCGACCACAGCAAGATCGCGCATCAGACCCTGACTGGCCTCATCCAGTCCGGTCAGATCCACCTTGACACGCTGGAAGTCGTTCAGTGCGGCAACGATTTCCGTGCTCGAAAAGACGTCGCGTTCGATCGTCTTGCAGATGACGCACCAGTCGGCCGTGAAATAGACCAATGTCGGACGTCCGTTGGCAGAGGCAATCGCTTGCTCGACCTGCGGCGTCGAGTTTGCCTCGATGAATGTCATCTCGGACTGGGCGATCTGCTGGCCCGAACCGGTCATGACGAAGTGGGCGAGCGGACGTAGCGGGTCGGTCCCGCCCGACGCCGCCCCGATCGCCAGGATGACGCCGCCGAGGGAAACCCCAAGTCCGGCGGCTTTGCGGAAACGTGGCCAGGCACCCGCATCGGCCAGGAGCCGATCAGCGACGCCGATGAAGACCGCAACAATCAAGAGGAGGCCCGCCCAAAGCGCCAGCGTCACTTGCGGCGGCAGGATTCGGGAGACCATCCAGATCGCCGCGCCGAGAAAGACGAAGCCGAACGCGTATTTGACCTGCACCATCCACGCCCCCGCACGCGGCAGAGCGCGGCTCCCCATCGTGCCAAAGGCGATCAGCGGAATGCCTTGGCCGAGCCCGAGGGCAAACAGCGCACTCGCGCCGATCCAGGCATCGCCCGTATGTGCGATATAGAGAAGTGCCGCGGCGAGCGGCGCGGTGACGCAGGGACCGACGATCAGCGCGGAAAGGAAGCCCATTCCGGCGGCTCCGCCCACCGAGCCGCGCGTGCCGGCCTGTACCCCTGCCATCCGGCTGACCCAGGTGGTCGGCAGTTGCAGTTCGAACAGGCCGAACATCGCCGTCGCCAGCACGACGAACAGCGCTGCGACGGCGCCAATGGCGTAGGGCGATTGCAGCACCATCTGGAGGTTTTGGCCGGACCACGCGGCAACCACGCCAAGCAGGCCAAACGCTGCGGCCATTGCCAGCACATAGGCCAAAGACAGGATGAAGCCGCGCCGGGCCGTCAATGCCTCGCCCTCGCGCGCCAGGGTCGCGCTCAGGATCGGATACATGGGCAGCACGCAGGGCGTGAAGGCGAGCAACAGCCCGAAGGCGAGGAAACTCACGATCACCCAGATCGCACCGCCGCTGGCGAGAAGCGAGCCGACCATGCCGCCGTCCTGCGTGTCCTCAGCCAGGCTGAAGCCGCCGTTTCCCGTCCCTCCGGCAGGGGCGGCCGGAGTTGGACCTATGCCAAAGCCGACAACGGGTTCGGAAACCTGAAGGTTTGCCGTGTTGACCGTCAGGGTCAGCGGCGGATAGCAGATCGAATCCTTCTTGCAGCCCTGATAGGTGACTGCGACCTGCCCGGGCGCTTCAGTGCCGAGACGTGCCACCGCTTCAAGATAATAGACCTCCGAAGGACCGAAGTTGGCATCCTCTGTCTCCACGACGCCCGGTCCAGTCGACAGCGGGATCGGCTCGCCGGTCGCGGCATCCTTCGCTTCCAGATGATCGCGATAGAGGTAATAGCCTTCCTCGATTTCCCACCGGAGTTGGATCTGCTGATCCGCATTCCGCTCAACCGAGAAACGGAAGGCTTCCTCGGCTTGCAGGAGATCCTCCTGTTGCGCCGCGGCGGGCAGCGACAGGAAGACGAAGAACAGGCCAGCAAGGAGGCGGAGTATGGGCATTGAGGACATGAAATTACTCGGATGATCGCGATCGGGATGCATCAAGACGCTTCGCGAGCGTCTGCGACAACCTGGCGGAAGCCGTCCTCGTCGAGGGCGGAGGCGACGAGAAACCGACCGATCAGAAACACGGGCGTGCCACGCAGACCGAGCCCCTCGGCCTGCGCGTTATTGCGCTGAAGCAAGGCGGTGATCTCGGCGTCGCGGCGGTTGGCTTCGGTCTCGAGACCCGCCGTGTCGAAGCCGGCACCTTCCAATGCCTGTCGCATCTGCTCTTCTGGCACCCGCGACCCTTCGATACCCATCAACGCCAGATAGGCTTCCTCGTAGCGGTTCTGATACCCGGCCGCCAACGCCAGCTTTGCGCCATAGACCGAAGACTGCGCGAGGATCGGCCAGTCCTTGTAGACGTGACGCACATTGCCGTCCGATTCCAGCACCGTATTCAGCGGCTCGACGGTGCGCTTGCAGAAAGGACAGTTATAGTCAAAGAACGAGACGATCGTCAGGTCGCCGTTCGGGTTGCCGCCGACCGGCGCCTCCGGGTCGTTCAGGATCATCTCGGCTGACATGTCGTCGGCACGCACGGGCATGGCAAAGCCGGCGGCAGCGAGCGCCGCCAGGCCCGAGAGCAAGGTCCGCCGACTCAATGCACCGCGGAACGGCGGCCTACCCATAGCGAAAGGATGAGGTCTACGTGTGCAGAGGCGCCGATCGTGCATGGTCTCAAAGCTCCAGATCATGGATATTGAAGCGAGCGCACTCTCCCGAGCTTAAGACAGTCTTAAGGACCGCATTGAGCCGAAGATGCGACGGCAGTTTATCCTGACTCCGGACTATCGGGTGAACGGCCGCAACCGCCGCATGAGATCGCGCCTGCTGAACGGTCCGACCGAACGGGTGCCGTTGTATTCCTGTCCGGTGGCTGCATCCACGACGAAGAATGTCGGCGGGCCGCTCGCTCGAAGGTGGGAGAGGAGCTGGCGGTTTCCCTCGTCCATCGCCGTGACGTCCACCTTGACGAGAGGGACAGCCTCAAGGTGTTGCAGCACAGCAGGGTGGGCGAGGATTTCCCGCTCAATGCGGTGGCACACCGCGCACCAATCCGCACGGATGTCGATGAGCGCGAAGCTATGTGTTCGTGCGATCTGCTCCAGTCTCTCCCGGTAGGAAGCGACGTCCGTGACCATTGCAGCCGGATTGGCGGCGGCCATCCCGCTGGGAGTCGCCAACAATCCTACCGGCACCACCAGGCCCCCGAGCAGAAGCTCGCGGCGGGTCCATTGGTCATTCTTGCGTCGAGCATCAGCATCGATGCCGCATCCAACACCTTCCGCGGACGCTACGGCGTTGTTTCTTAAAAGTCGCGTCCGCATCCTCGTCTCCTTCACAGGACCGGCGGCAAAGCGGGCGTTCCTTAAGGCCCGCTTAAGGGCGGAAAAGTGCTCCTCGCCTGCGACGCAAGCCCGCGTTTCCAACAAAGTGCCCCCACCCAATCGAAAACCTGTTCGGCCGGATCACTTGAGCCGCAGGCCGGCGCCTGAAGTCCCCGCCGCTTCGCTATCTTCGGCCGCGCTTACCTTAAGCTGCTCTTAAGATGGGCATCGTGCTGTGCGGCCTGATTGATCGCAAAGCAGAGAGCGTACGAAACGTGAGCAAGCTACCGACACCCGCAATCGCGCGACGCGCTTTCCTCATTGGCGCCAGCGCAATGACTCTCGCCGGATGCGTTTCCACGAGGCAAACACCGCAAGTCGCGCAGCCGGTCTCGATGCCTCCTCCGCCGCCGACGCCCCCGATGTACTACGCACTGCCGAACGAGCGCTTCCCGATCCCGGAAGTCGACGTTTCCAAGGTCGATCCGAAATGGTGGCGGACGGAAGTCGACTATCCAACCGATGAACGAGCCGGAATCGTCATCGTCGATACGCCAAACCGTTACCTCTACCACGTTCAGCCTCACGGCCGCGCAACCCGATACGGTGTGGGTGTCGGCAGGGACGGTTTTTCGTGGGCTGGTCGAGGGCGTCATATCGCATACAAGCGGGAATGGCCGCGCTGGACACCTCCCGATGAAATGGTTGCGCGCCAACCCGAGTTAGAGCCCTACTCAATCGCCAATGGCGGCATGGACCCGGGGCTGAAAAATCCACTTGGAGCACGCGCCCTCTACATTCATGAAGGAAACCGGGACACGATCTATCGCATCCACGGAAACCCGGAATTCTGGACCATCGGCCAGGCCGTTTCATCAGGATGCATCCGGATGATCAATCAGGATGTCATCCACCTCGCCGACAACGTTCGCGACGGGAGCCCGCTGGTTGTGATAGCAGATCCGGCTATGGGGCATCTTTTGGTGGGATAGCTTCGTCGCGCGGCGAGAAGATCACTCCCTGCGTTGGCGCATCCTGCTGGCACTCCATCTTCTTGAAGATGAGTTGGCTGCGCCCCGCACCATGTATGTGCAACGGGTCACGCGGCGTTCGCCATCACCGCTTGCAGCCCTCCGCAATCGCGATTCTGAAGTCGTAGGTGCCAACCACTCCGCCCGAGCGCCAGTTCGACGATCGCGAGACCGAGACCGCTGCCGACCGGTACTTTGTTGCGGCCGCGAAAGAAGCGTTCGGTGACGCGGGCCAACTCCTCCTCGGGGATACCGGGACCATCATCCTCGATGATCATCTGGCCCTCTTCGGCGGGGCCGGCCACACGACACCTGACGACGCCTCCGGGCGGCGAATGGTTCACAGCGTTCTCCATCAGATTCCGGGCAGCAAGAGCGAACAGATCCGGCTCGATGTCCAGCTCGATGCGGTCAAGATCAGGGGAAACCTCGACCGCAACGCCCCTGGTCGGATCTGCTAATTCGTCCGCGAGCGCTCTCAGTATACTCCCGGGCCATACCTTCCCACTACGCTCGCCCTGGTCGAGCGCCTCAACCGCCGACATATCCAGCAATTGCCGAACGAGCCGGCCGGTGCGGTCTACGCCAACCATGATCTGACGCAATGCCTGCTCGCGGATCGTGCCATCGCCGCTTGCAAGCGCGACCTGCGCCTGCGTCTTGAGGCCGGCCAACGGCGTGCGCAGTTCGTGGGCGGCAAAGGCGGTGAAGTTGCGCTCGCGTTCCCGAAGCCCGGCCACGCGTGCAAACAATCCGTTGAGCGACTGCAAGACCGGCGCAATCTCCTTCGCGGTCTGCACGTCCTCGATCGGGCTGAGGTCGGAGGCGGGTCGTGCTTCCAGGTCGCCTGCGATCTTCCTTAGCGGCTCAAGGCCGCGCCTGACGCTGAGCCAGATCAGGACAGCAAGAACCGGCAACATCAGCAGGACCGGCAGGAGAAGACCGCGGATGACGTCGTTCACCAACCCGTTACGGATACTCAGATTGTCGCCGACCAGAACGCGAACACCGCGCTCGGTATTGGTGATTGCATAAACCCGCCACCGCTCACCATTTATCACGGTTTCGGAGATCCCGTCGGTGTGCTCCGACATTGCTTGATCGGGCGCCGCATCCGATCGCCCGATCAATGTCCCCTGCAGCGACCAGATCTGGCACGAAAGCTGGCGGTCATAGGCGCTGTGGCCGCGCACCGGCAGATCGGACGTGATCGTTTGCGTCGGATCGATGGCGATCTCCTGGCTGACGATCAATGAGGAAACCATCCGGCCGGCTTCCATCAGCCGCGCGTCGAGAACCCGTTCCACCTCCGCGCGCGTGGAAAGGAAAATCCAGACGACCGCCGACAGCCAGACGAGACCGGTGGTCAGGGCGAGGATCAGGAACAGCCGTTTGGAGATCGACGGCATCACGGTTCGTCTCCGAGGCGATAGCCGATCCCACGGACGGTCTGGATCATGCCCGGTCCCAGCTTGCCGCGAAGATGATGGATGTGGACCTCGACAGCATTGCTCTCGACCTCCTCCTGCCAGCCGTAAAGCTTCTCCTCGATCTGGCTCCGCGACAGGATCCGGCCGGGATGGATCATGAGGGCATGCAAAATCGAGTATTCGCGCCGCGACAGGCGGATGGGTTCGCCTTGGTGTTCGACATTCTGGTTTGCAGGATCGAGCCGCAGGCCGCGCCATTCGATAAGCGCCTGCGGCCGGCCAGCGGCACGGCGGACGAGCGCGCGCAGCCGCGCCGCGACCTCGTCGAGGTCGAACGGCTTGCCGAGATAGTCGTCGGCCCCCGCATCCAGTCCGTGAATCCGGTCGGCGACCTGATCACGCGCAGTCAGGAGGAGGACGGGCGTGGCGTCCTGCCGTTCCCGCAGGGATTTCAGCACGTCGAGGCCGGAACCGTCGGGAAGCATCAGGTCAAGCACCAGCGCATCGAACTCATGGTTCGTGAGAGCTGCGCCGGCTTCTTCGCAGGTTTTGACCGCATCGGCGGTGAAGCCGCCAATCGAAAGGCCCACCGTCAATCCGTCTCTGAGGACGGCATCATCTTCGACTATCAGCACGCGCATGGTTATCACCCGAGGTTCCAGGTCGCATTTCTATACGAGGCTTAAGGCAGCCTTAAGGATCGAACTTGAGCGCGCTCGATATCGTTCGGGGATTGGGCGCCTGTGATGTACCTCATCTTACCTGAGCCAAGAGTCGGACGTCTTCGAGACTTGGAATCGCGCCGGCAAAAACGCCGTTCTCGCCCTGATCCTTATGGGCATCTCCAGCCCAGCGCCGAAACAAAACGCTGGCATGGCGGCAGTGTACCCGTCATTCCGGCCCTCCTGTCCATCGGGCTGTTGCTGGTCGCGGTGAAGGAACTCGCCCGGCCTGAAACGATACGCGGGTCCACTTGTCTGCCCGAGCCAGTTGGGCAATGCGCATTGGAGACGGACTCGAATCAGTTCGGCTCGCCGAGGCATCGTCCGGCTGGTGTTCAGGCGATCATCCCGTCCTGCCTGCTCAGGCGTCATTCGTGTTGACCAGGTGTTGGCCAAGCCCAAAAAGGGAAGGGCCACCCGAAGATGGCCCTTACTCAATCCTTTGATTTCCTTTAGAAATCTGAAGAGAGCGAAGGGATTCGAACCCTTGACTCCAACCTTGGCAAGGTTGCTATGCGGCGGCCCGAAACAGCAAGTTATGATGGGTGCGCCCTCCCGCAACCATCTTTACCGGCGTCGATCGCAAGTTATGATCGACGCCGGTCCCCGCAACCATCTTTACTTGCTCGGGGCGCAAGTGAAGATTAGATCCTGCCCCCGCAACCAATTCCTACGCTACACTATCCAACAATAGCCCAAAGCCACGATCCAGTACGCTAAACAGCTACGATCAAACAGGCTAAATCCCCGACACAAAACACAAATCCTGAAATCGGCAGGTGCAAAGCGGGGGCATCCGAAGGCGCTGATGATGCCGCTTGCTCGCCATCGTGCATGGCCTGATCGCGGCTGTTAAGATCGGCCTCAAAGAGAATGACAAGCTGGCGTTGGCGCGCGTAATGATGCGGCGGAAGTTGGAGGGGCAGCAAACGTCTTCAAAGCGGCCGAAACCGTTCGAGATCGCTATCTCGCGGCCGCCTGTTCTGCCGGCATGTAACTAAGGCGCTGGAGGTGACGCCTTGCACAGCTTTGCGGATTGTCGATGAACTCGGTCTGGGTGATTTGACGGGCACGGGGAGATTTCGGACATAGTGGGTGTGGCAATTCATTTCTTTGCGCCTCTATCGAGGATTTGCAGGACAGTGATCGTGGTTGTGCGTTAGATAAGGCGGTGAACCGCCTTATCGCTTTTGTTTGCGCACGGCTCGGAACCTCTCGAGGTCAACGGCAAAAAAGATGGTGGTCGCTGTCGATTGATCACAATGCGTGAGAGCGGTTTAGTACGTTGGTCAGTCCTTTTAATATCAGAATGATGGCCTGATCTACATGGGGCGTTCTTGCCAAGATTCTATTTTCTTCGTGTGATAGGCCGTTGTTTAGGTCGTAACCCTTGAATCCGGCGAACTTCTCGCGTCCAAGCCAATCTCGTCCGATTTGACTATCAAGTGTTCCAATTGCCTCAGCTATGTCGCGCGCACAACCACCGAATCCGCCCATCACGTAGAGCGGCTGGTGGCCTTGCAGTGAATACAGAGCCTCCTCCGCAAGCCCTGGCATCTCGCCCTTGAACTTGTCGACACGTCCGCCGAGAATTATTCGCGCGTGCGTATCCGCCATCATGGTGTGCCGCATGGCAGATAACCCTCTTGCCCACTCCGGTTCCGTCGGCTGTAGTGTTTGCATGTTGTGTCTTTCCCGCAGGTCAAGAGGCTTGCCGTCTATGTCAAGCAGCCGCAGTTCTGCTACACCTTGGAGATCGGTGACGAACTGATCGATCTGCTCAGGTTGCTGCACGATGTGGACCGGCCACGCTAGATAATTTGTCACGGCGCTGGTGGTTCGATCTCTCGAATCCCGTCGGTATCTCGCCGCCAGTTCAAACAACAGATTGCTGAACCCGTTCGTACGCAGATCACCGCCGTACACAAGCTTCGCGCCCAACGCGAGCATGTGCCTCGCAATTTCGGCCATCGCATCCCGCAAATGCTCCATTTGGAGACCGAGACCTGCCATGTCAGGGCTATCCGAAGTAGAAACCCCAATCGATTTGCCTTCCAGGACTTCGCGATAGGTCATCGGACCGCTCCTGCTAACCATTCGGTGGCGCTACGCAGTTGTATGTGCGGCGCTATCGCATAAAACAACCGCTCCTCTTCGACGCCCAGCGGCGGATCCGGATAGACTATGACCGCTGGTTCACCGTTGGTCGCGGGGACGAGGGAGGCGAGAGAGATTAATTCGGGTGGACGGGGAAGGAACGTCACAGCCGGTCCTGCTTTAGGTCTCATCAATTCCACGCGACATTGCCAAAGGAAATCGCGGAGAATTTCGTCCAATAGCGCCCGTATCACAACGTCAACGCGTCTGGGCCTCTTCTGATCCAAACGAATGATTGGGACGTTGCCTAAGTAGGGGAAGCCGCGCTCGTCTTTGTCGGAAAGGCAATTGGCGATCACGAGGGGACGATTGTGGCGTTTGGCTTCGATGGTCTCCCGGCGGCACCACTCTCTGGACGAAAACGTATCCGTATGGATGACGATGACCGCACTCACCTCAATCTGGGTGAGCAGCACATCCTGAAACTTCAGGCCGGGGGGAATGTCATAGACGTCGAAAAAGCTGCCCAACCCATCACGATTGCTCAACTTTTTCCGGATGGATGTTGCCACCTGCACCCCTGTGTCACTTTTGTCGTGTTTCGAATGGCTTAGAAAAATGTCGACCTTCTTGAGATAATCAAGCAAGGCGCGCGCAGTTTCTTCTGGCCGCCTGAGATGCTCCAAATAATGTCGAAGCATCCGGCAGAACTGGAACGTCAGGTGACCGACCAGGACAGCGATCTGATCTTCCGTGGAGCCCTTCCAATCAGACCATCGGATAATTTGCTCGTCGAGTTTTAGTGCAGCGATAGTTCCCGGTTCCATTGAAACTGGAAAAAGCCTGGTTGACAGACCTGTGGCGGAAGTCTGCGCGGCTATCGTCTGGAGGAAATTCATCCAAACTGGATCGCGGACGAAATTGTCATCCGCCAGAACGATCACGGCGGAGGTCTCGGCCTCATTGAAATCGATCGGCAGCGGATCGGGTGAACCGTCAGCAGCTGCGAACCGGTACACGACGCTGATGCCGGTACCTCCGGTTATTCGTTCATAGCTCTCTCGGCGGAAATGCTCGAACAGTGCTTTCGCTACCTGCGGCCCGAGATTAAAGTTCGGATGCCAAACGACGTAGATCACAATAAAGGGGCGAGCTAGTTCAGTCATCGTTTTCCCCTTTTTGCACTTTGGGCTTGGCGGCGGCCAATCACCGATCTCTGCTTTCAAATGACGCGAAGCAAACGCAGTCGGTCCGCTACGCGACCTTACCAGAAGGAACACATGATTTGTTAGTTTCTACGGCGGAAGATTTGGCCACCCCTGATCGACAAACTTTTGCGAGAGACGCTCCGGGCATTTTTAGGAGACAGTCCCTCTAGTACGAAGCTTTTGGATGAGGGAAACGCGCCGCTTGGGCCTCGCCTCAATTTAGCGAGGCGATATCTATGAACGCAAGGTTATATCTTTTTCACCCTTTACCCAAGACGGATATACTGCATATTTGTTTTTCTCCTCCCAGATCCAAAGGCGCTTGACGCCGTTTGTATTATTGGCTTGCCCGACGTAAGGGTAGACACCCAGGTATTCCTGACCAACGTAAGTTGATCGGGACGTCTTCGTTATCGGAAAGATGGCAACCTTTGACCGGTATCCGTCGAAAAAGCCGAGTTCCCATGGCATCCACATGGAAAGACCTGAGTTTTCGCTGTGAAGATATAACAGCGACTTCGACTGGCGAAGGCGGCTTCTGAGAGTCTCTGCAGTATCTTTGCTTACATCATTCGGTTTCATGTGAGGATCATCGAATTTATCAACATAGACAGCCAAGCCGTGCTTTATCAGCGTGTTTTTTACCCCAAGGATCAGTTCATCGGATTCATGCGATGAATAGCTCAAAAAAACGTCGTAACCACCCGGAGGCGCGACTGAAGCCTCTTCCAGGATGGCCTTTGCGGTTTTTTTGATTGAAGATGTCGATACGCGCGCGGCGTCCTTGATTTCATCCTCGGTAAAAGTCGCCAATGGAAAACTCCGAGCATTATCGTGTCACCTAAACAGCGGCACTATTTCGCTACAAAAGGGTGGGGCTGGACTTTCAGGTGAACTTTAAAACATCGCGAGTTGCTGGGGTGACTTTGCGCTACTCGGCAAACCATACAAACCTTCAATCCCGGAAATGAAGTCGCTCTGGCCACCATAACTCGGATGACGGACCTGCATCGCATCAATACCTAAATCGGAAAGCGCGACCTGTGCATCGCGGCCGACGGCAACGACCACGCGCGGGTCCAGGACGTCGAGAAGCCAACTCAGCAATGGGCGGCAAGCGTTTCGTTCAGAACGTGTATGGCAGCGATTTGATTGCGGATCACCGTGTTCATGCGGGTGGAGCGGGAACACGTTCCAGAGAAAAACCGGGCGTTGGATGCGATTGAGTGTTTGCCAGATAACACTGGCGGTGCGCTCAGCCAAAGCGGGACCTTTGGTCGCTCTGACAAGCGGCAGGTCCCCGTAGAGAACCGAATGATCAGTCAGATGTGCTTCATCGGTCAGGGCAAGACCGGTGCGCCGTCCACCCCGGTAGCCAAGATCACGGGCAATCCAGATCGAATCGACTTTCCGCTCGATTGCCGCGTCGAGAACAAGCTTCAAATTCTGACGACGAATGGCAGGAGCGTCGTCATGGTCGAAATCGTCACAGGATTCAGAGTAGGGATTGAAGGCATCCGTGAAGGACATGTCAGCCAGTGTCTCTACGAACTGAACGGTATTCATCATGGAAGTTCCTCTATCGACAGCGACCGCTTCTCTACATCAACCGTGATCCGGCCGCGACGGTTTTCTCCAAGAAATCTGAAAGCATTGTTTCCCTGGAGGATAGCTTCTTCCCAAAGCCATAGAGGTGAAGAGTGAACCTCGTATCCTCGAACAAACTGCCTCACGTTTTTCAGAAGAGTTAGACTAAGATCGCCGGGTTCCTGGTCTGCGAAGAATTTGAATTCCTTGGCGACCCCAAAGATATAGGTGGCAATGCCCTCTTCAATGAGTACAGCTCGAGCGCCATCCTCGCCCTCATCAACTCGCCCAACACTCTTTCGTTTTCGCTTGAGAAGTGCGCGGGTCACGGGGGACCAACCAAGAACGGCGGCGTAAGCGTAGTGAAAAACATCGTGGAACCGGTAGTCATCCGGCTTCATGATGTTATCGGTCAAGCGATCCCCGATGAAGAGGCCATTGCAACTTTGGAGAACGTAGCTTTTCCCGTTGCTGCCGACACGTTCGTAGATGTCAATCGTCAAGGAGCGTGGAAGCTGCTCGTCAGCCGGAAATGAGTTATCGAACAGTGCAGGATATCGGCGCTCCTGCGGCCATCGATCCTCAGTCTTGCTAATATTCGCTCTGGCAGCATCTTCGAGCGAGACTTCGGCTTCGTTCGCTGCCTGGACAAGATGGCTCAGGACATTAGCCAGTCGCGTCTGGAGAAGGGGCCTATCGCCGTGAGACCCGTCGACGGCGGCCGCGAGCTCGCCCGTCGCAGCCGCAAGCCGCAGGAGGGTTTTCTCGAATTGTGCACTTGGGGTATTCATTGGTAAAGAGTGTGGCGGCTGTAAAACCATGACTGGAAGGTCCAGGCCCTGGTCCGCACCCGCCAAGGTCGCTAGCTTGATTTCGGCATGGTCAGCTATAATCGCGAGGTACCAGAGCGTGTCGCCCAGTTCCTCAAGGACGGTCTGCTCATAGCCGATAATGGCAGCGGTATCGCGTTGCCGTTTCTTAACCTCACTGAGCAGACTGCCAACTTCGCCGACAAGTCCGAGAACCGGCAGATCGAACCCATTTCCCTTATCGCGGGTACGATCGCTCCTCGATGCTAGGCTTTGATATTCATTTAGGCTCAAAGACCCGACAGCCATCGCTTGCACTCCCTATCGCAAAGTCGACCATTCGAACGGCGATCCCCGCAGCCCCATTGGACCGATCGAACCTAGCCAGCCTATAAGTCGTGTCTCCATGGCGGCGTCTTCGAACTTGGATCGCCCTATTCCGTCCTTGCAGATGTGCCTACCTTTACTGTCTAGTAAATCGTCTGGAAATGTCGGGCCTTCGCCACCGAAGTAGATGAAGTGGTTGCTCACAAGGACGCGGTCGACCTGTGTATCATTGGCAACATGTCGTGGGTTTGGGAGGCCTTCTGAGTTGCTGTGAAAGGAATCGCGCTGAGACCATCCATCGGTCCCTGTAACCGTAAAGTAGATATTATCTCCCGCACTTTGCTTTCGGCTGCCGTTGCGGATCGGCTTTTTTCGTTGAAAACGTGCGTCGGCGTCGTATTCCTGGAAAGTAAGGGTCTCTGTGACTCTCATAGCGTGGACCAAGTGGCCACCACGGCGGACAGCGCGATCCGCACTTCCGCAGCCAACAACCCAGTCCCCAATCTTGGCGTGCTTTCGTATCAGCGGCTTGCATGTTGCAAGCGTACAAAAACCGTAGAAAGGATTTGGAGCGAAACCACTGTCATATCGGACGATGTAGGAATAGATGCTCATTATTTCACACCGCACGGATGTCTTTTGATCGGAAGAATTGGAGCGGCGTTGCCGTTCGGAAGTTCAGTGTTGTCCTGATCCTCTACAATGGCCTCAACTATGGAATTTCCGTGCCATCCCACCATCGCGTCGTGATATTCCTTGAGAGCATCCGGCAACTCGCAGCCTAGCTCTCCTTCCCCCCAAACGCCGACAATTCGCTTGCCTTGCTTGGCCGCGTACTCGATCTCCCAATTCACCCATTCGCTGTGGCGGGTATCCGCGGTCACGTACACTACCAACGTGCTCGCCCACTGAATCTGCGGCGCCAAGATCGAGCTTTTGATGTACTCGGGATTATTGGCGTTGTTCGGATTGCTTGAGTTTATCGAGGAATCGCGGATCGCTAGACCGTGATCACTCAGAATTTTCTTGAGCTTTTCCAGGCCGTGGTCGTCTTCATGAATATGGCTGATGAAAACATTCTTTATGATTTCCGTCATTTTTCACAACCTCGGGGAAAAAAGCTTCTATAATTCCATCGATTTTGCCCGAGCACCGGGAGCTTTAGTCTCAGTGTTTTCAGGCATTAGCTACTCGACCGATATGCGAGCAATTTTTGCTTCGATCTGGTCGACCGCTTCTGCTACGGAGGTGATATTCCTTACCGTATGCACGGGATATTTCTGGGTTTCCCTCGTTGCAAGTTGAGCATAGTTCGTACGAAGTTGTTGCCAGTACGTAAGGTCCTCCCTCCGATTGATTGGGCTGTCCCGATCGATCAGAAAAGCTGCCCTTGGCAAGAGAGGTCCCCAGACAGTTTCTTCGGCCGCAACAAGTTCGCTCAGCGCCTCACATTGACCGCCGCCCACTGTTCCGTAAACCAGCGTGGACCACCAAAAGCGGTCAAGTACGACATTTTTTCCTTGCGCAATCCAAGGCTTGATCCGGGTCTCGATGACGTCGATATGAGCGGCGACATGAAGGGCTTGTCGCGCAAGTTCCGACATGGTCAGGATACCGAATTCTTCTGGATGGTGATGGATACGATAGATGGCCTGGCCGAGTGTTCCCTCGTCACGTCCCGGAAAGCTCAAGAACTCAAAAGACTTGCCGGTCAGTCGTCTTTTCAGGTCTCGGACAATGGTTGTCTTGCCGACGCCGTCCGGTCCTTCGAATATAAACAACTTTCCGGCCATAAGTCCCCCCGAACCATCGCGCTCTAATTCAACCCATGGTATTAGATTCGTCAAGTAATCGGAGGTGCAAATGGCAAGTAGGAGACACGTTTTTATCAGTCATCATCACGCAGATGATGAGCACGTCACAAAGCTAACTGACTCGCTCAGCCGGAAAGGCTACGAGATCCGGAATAGTTCCATCCGGGCTAAGCCTGCCAACAAGGAACGATTAGCCAAAGGGCTCGTCAGCGACAATGCAATTAAGCGTTTGCTACGGATCAAGATGGCTTGGGCGTCGACCGTAATCGTTCTCATTGGCAAAGACACGCATGCTCGTCCTTGGGTCAATTGGGAAATCAAGAAGGCACATGAGCTCGGAAAGCGAATAGTCGGGGTTTTTACCCGAGGAGGTACCAAAGCTGACATTCCACCCCCCTTCGAAGATTATGGAAGCACCCTCGTGAATTGGAACCCGGACGCAGTTATTGATGCAGTCGAAGGCAGCGACAACGATTTCCAAAATACAGACGGTTCTTCCCGGCCTCCCGTCCACGTTCCTTCTACCTCGCGATGCTAATAAATGGCAGTCTACATGTACGTTGTCGCACGGGACTTTGGTTTTGCCCCGAATCCGTTCCACGGGGTTTGTACACTGGCTACATGCAAGCCAGTGGTGCGGCGGATGGCTCAAGAGGGTGATTGGGTTATAGGAATGGGCGGTACCAAGTTGGGGGCGGTGGGCCGCTGCATCTTTGCGATGCACGTTTCTGAGGCGCTGTCGTTTGACGAGTATTGGTTGGATACCAGATTCAAGGACAAGCGGCCTGTTAGAAACGGCAGCCGGACGATGATGCTTGGTGACAATATTTATCACCAAGAGAATGGCAGTTGGCAGCAGCTTGATTCGCACCATAGCCGCCCGGACGGCTCTCCCGACATCCACAACATCAAGACTGACACGGGGACAGACCGCGTATTGATCTCGAACCACTTCTTTTACTTTGGCAAGCAGGCGCCCGAAGTTCCCAAAAGAATTCTCGAAGATATTGGTTACACGAATCTCCGGGGACATCGCGTGTTCATGGAGGATGAATGCTTGGATTTGCTGAACTGGTTGATGACGACACAGGCTTCAAACTTGAATCGCGTTGTCGACGACCCGTTCCAGTTCCATCAGAGCGCTGCCCGCTATTCAGGCGGCGATGACAAGATTTTGGACTGACGGTCCGAAGCGGCTTACGACGCTTGCAGGACCGATCACGAGCGGGAAAGAACTGTTAGTATGACTGAAGGCGATCAGGAGCCCGTTACGAAGAGTACGTTTCACTCGGAACTCTCGAAACTTTCGAGCGCACAGGTTTTTGGCAACGAATTCCTAGCGGTGTACGGCAGCATGGATTGGATTGAAGACAAGCCAAACCGTGCTGCCGCGCATAAATTTCGAACGACACTAATCTCCAGGATTGCAACGGCTCGACTTCCTTATGGAAGCGGTACTGAGAAACGTGCACTTGAGAGCGTCGTCGAACTTTTCAAGAATGCCCGCGAAATCACCGCCGAGAATGTTGGTTGCGGAACTTTCGAAATCTTAGTTTGGCACGCCCTGAATTCGGTTGTCAGGCCCTTCACCGCAAAATGGCACCCTCTTAGCAATGCTGGAGCGCTTGAAGCCCTCGATGCTACTGATGATTTTCGCGCCGAGTTGTATGATCTGCAAATTGGTCTTCGAGAATTGGAGCGTGCCCTAGCTCGTCTGCAGGGCGCGGATGCCACCTCCTATGATCCTTCGCCCGCGATGGCGCTGGGCAACGGCGAAGAACGCTCGCCGATGGCAAAGTGGCGACCCGCTGGAAATATTGCTGATTTTAAGGCGACAGAGGAGGAGGCGGTTATCAGCCGTCGGCGCAGCTATGTCGTCGAGACTGAGCAAGACAGTGCAGCCGGTCTCGCGCTTTCCGGAGGGGGGATCAGGAGTGCCACCTTCTCGCTTGGTGTCTTAGCGGCCCTCGCTAGGAGAAATCTATTGCCTCAGTTCGATTACCTATCAACGGTGTCAGGCGGGGGATATACCGGCTGCTTTCTCGCTTCCCTTCTGGGTAAGAAAAACCTGCCGGAGGATATGGGGCTGGAGAGCGAACAACAGCCATTCAAGCGAAACGAGCAAGAATCTGACCTTTTGATGGGCGTGCGCCAACGCGCCAGTTTTCTCTCGGCGGGATTTGTCGAGCGACTGCTTCTGGTCATGCGTTCGACATATGGAGTTTTCGTAAATGTCCTGCTGCTCTTTGGCATGATAGCTTTCTTTGCCGCGGGCGAACGCAGCGTCAAAAGCCTCGTCGATTACTACGCAATTCCGTCCTGGGTCGCGTGGATTTGCCCAGTCTTCGCGTTAGCCATTCTAGCTTTTGTGGCACGCACACAAAAGTTGGGGCTCGAGGAGTTGAACGGAATTCACGGTGCTCTGGGTGCAGTTTTTTGCCTCCCGCTGGTGTGGAAAACGCTGCAAACCTTTCATAGCACGATATTCTGGCTTGCCGGCGATGGCTCCACCGGCCAACCATTGGATGGTCTCTCTGCCGCTATATTGGTTGCCGCGATTCTGATTGCCATACTAGGCGCCATTTCCGCAGTGTACGTGAAGATGAGGTCGGCTGCAGTCATTGGGATCGCCATTGTGTTTCTTTTGTTCGTTGAACACTCATTTTATGTTGTGTTTAGCGACCCAGAACCTTTTCACACGGCGATTACGCTTGCCGTTATTGCTGCCAGCCTCCTCCTGCTTTGGTTATGGGTCGATGTCAATGAGACTTCACTCCATCGGTATTACCGATCTAAGCTCGCGACGGCTTTTATTCATGTTGCGGTCGGGAACGGACCACCAAAGGTGAGTGAAATAGAATGCAGCAAGACATTGTATCCCATTATCAATTGCGCTCTCAATGCTCCCGGGTCAAAACAGCCAAGAATGCGGGGCCGTCTTGCTGACGTCTTTTCCTTCACCCCGCACATGACTGGGAGTAATTTGATCGGTTATAGTAAGACTTCCGCTTGGGAAGTCTGCAACCCCTTGCTGGACCTGGCATCGGCGATGGCTTTGTCTGGCGCGGCTGTTTCACCACAAATGGGACTGCGAACGACAAGACGCAGCAGTTTCTGGTTAACCTTGTTCAATGCTCGCCTGAACGCTTGGTTGAGAGATCCACAAAAGGTTGCGCCGAAAGCTATTCCGCCAACCGACTCTTTTTTTGTAAGAAATGGGCCTGGCCTTGGTTATCTAGTGCACGAGTTCTGGGGAAACGCTGATGAAAGTCTGCCCTATTCGAACATTTCGGATGGCGGTCATATCGAAAATCTTGGTGTCTACGAACTCCTCAGACGTCGCTGCCGCTACATCGTTGCGGTGGACGGTGAGGCCGATCCCAAAATGACCTTCCATGCGCTGACAAACCTTCAGCGCTTGGCATATATCGATATGGGTATTCAGATTGATGTGGACCTGGATGAGCTACGCCTCCAAGACTCCGGCTTTAGCCGGTCGCACTTTCGCTTTTGTCGAATTCGTTATCCGACCGGCAATAACGAAAATCCGTGGGAGATCGGACATCTTCTCTATGTGAAACTATCTCTCACGGGAAATGAAGGCGAATTTCTCAAGAGGTACCGTCTTGATGAACCGATGTTCCCTCACCATTCGACAGCGGATCAATTCTTCTCTGAGACCCAGTTCGAAGCATACCGCGCTCTTGGTGAGCACGTTGGCGATAAGCTTTTCATGAAAGCGATCATTGGGGAGCTTGCGAAGAAGCGATCAATAAAGCTGGACAAGTGGATGAACCAATACGCCGAGAATTTTCCAATGAGGTCTTCGGTGGATCAGCCTTGGGAGCGAGATGAACAACACAGCCGCGGTAAACAGTGAGACCCCAGGAATAAACGCGCCCTCGAAGTCGGGTCCGAATTATATGGGTTAAGGCGGCAAGTTGATACGCAGGCAACGTAAATGCAGTTGTGATAATTAAGGGCGCCCAGATGCCAGATGTCTCTTCGCAGGAAGTGCTTCGTGCCACACTGCCCTCTGAGACGACGGAAGCGGTCGATCATAGGGTGTTTCTTTGCCATAACAACAGTGACAAGCCGATCGTTCGAGAAATCGCGGAGCAAATTGAGAGCGAATACGGTCTCGCGAATTTTTTAGACGTTTACAGTATTCCTGCGGGCGCCACCTTCATGCCGTTCATTGAGTCGGAGTTAAACGTTTGCACATGCTGCGCAATTTTTCTCGGTGGAAATGGTTGGGGTCCCACGCATCTTTGGGAAGCTGAGCTGGCTGTCGCCCGTTACAAGGCAGATCCAAAATTCAAGCTGATTCCGGTTATGTTGCCCGGCGTTCTAGACAGCGACATTGCCCGGTTAGCGTCTGGCAGTGTGTTCCGGGCGCTGAACTATGTCGATTTCCGTGGTTCGCGGCTGGAGCCCGACAGTATCAGGAAGTTACACCTTGCTCTGACTGGCCTCAATGATGGGCAAATTTCCCGGCGTGGGCTCACCCCCTTCATCCTGCATCGTGACACGAAATTGTGGCATCAGCGGCAGCGCAAGGACAGAAGCCTGCTCTATTCCGGAGCTAAACTTCTCGCAGCACAGAAGTTGCTGGAGACAGCTGCTGGTCTCCTTGATGCGGGGGAAGTTGCCGCTTTCGTTCAAGCTGGCTTTGAGGCACAACGTCGCTTTTGGCGGAACGTCTTCACGGCGTCGTCAATAGCTGCATTAGCGCTCATCATAGCTGGAGGTGTTGCGTTTTACCAATGGCGACTTGCCGAAAGCAGGCACTTGGTAGCCGTCTCTCGCGGTTTGGCACTGGAAGCAGACTCAGCAAGAGGTGTAACCCAGCAACTCTTGATCGCTGCAAACGCAGTAAACGTAATTAGTACGGCAACAGCACGCGCGAAGTTGCTGGCAAAGCTAGACCAATGGAGAAACTTAGTCGCTACTTCGCAACTGCGAAATTTTGAGTTTACCGCGGCTGAGTATCGAACGGAGACTCGCTCGCTCCTACTCGGAACTTCAGATGGGACAATTGTGGAAGTGCCTTTGAAGTTCAACGATGATAATGCGGCTTCTGGCGCTGCGTTTCTAGAGGCAAAGCCGTTGCTTCAAACCCGCGGAGAGGGCGAGGTTCGTGCAATGGTCATGGTCTCTGGAGGCTCGGTGCTCATCGGCTTTCAATCGGGGCGAGTGGAAATGTTAGGTCCTGATGGTCGTCATCGAGAAGTTCGACCCGCACCACACCCTGTATTGACAAATGTAGGAGCGATGAAAGACCAGGGGGTGCGCTCATTGGCCGTTTCGCCAACTGGTGATCAGATAGCGATGGGCGATGGTCGTGGTGTAATGGAAGTAAGAGATTATCCCTCCTTCGCGCTCAGCTTCCCGGCAATAGACTTGTCCGACCAACTGCGCGTCAACGCAGTAACCTTTCTTGGAGTGGATAAAATCGTTGCTGGCACCGGTTCAGGCTACGTGAACGTGTTTGATGCTCGAAGCGGTGCGCCCATCGCAAAAATCCCGAAACAAGGATCTGAGGTTTTCAATGTTGCCGATATTGGTGATACCAATCGGTTCGTCGAGGTTACTGACGAAGGACTGGTGCGGACTATGAAGGTGGACGCCCAGCAGCAAGCCATTTTGTCTGACCCCATGGGCTTCCTTTTTCAGCTACCTCCCATGATCGTAAATACGAAGATACAAATGGCAGGAGGGGCAATAGCTGTTGGGTATCCAGACGGCGTAATGGAGGTTAGGGACAATTCAGGGTCTCCTCTTTTGGATCGAATGCAGCCACATAGCGATCAGGTCGGTGCCTTCGTATTCGTCCCCGGTACCCGTCTTCTCGTGTCGGCTGGAAGGGATGGAGTATTGGCACTCTGGCGTTTGGACGGACATGGTTCTGGGGCAAGACCCGTATCGCACTTCTCGCACGGGAGTGTTGACACACTTGCTGTAGACAAAAGCGGTAAGATCTTCGCTGTCAGCAAAGGCGATGATAGTGCCAGTGTGTGGGAATTTGCATCTACAGGATGGGTTCAGCTGCTGGATTTGCTCGATCTCAGAAGAAAGTTGACAGGCGAGTTAATCGAAATGCCTGATCGGCAGCCCGATGACGAGGGGTTTGTTGACGTTACGGGCCAACCTGTCGAAAACGTCGTTATCGCAGCTGATGCACAACTCGCGCTGTGGAGCACCTTTGATGGGATGGTGTTCTCAAGCAAGCTGTCGTCGGAAGCGGTGGCGAAGCAGAATTTAAAAGCGGGTACCCGAATCGCGGATCTCGCACTCAGCGCAAACGGCCAGTTGGCAGCGGCCCTCCAAGATAGCCGCACAGTAGTGATCTTTGCTCCTGGCTCTTCTATCGAGACTGCCAAGCGCGAGATCAAGCTGAACTTTGACGCGCGGAGCATCGGTCTAAGTGCCGATGCCGAGAAATTGGCTGTCGGAGGAACGGATGGTGCGGTTCGGCTTTATGACCTGCAACGGCCCTCTAAAAAGCCGCTAACGAACTCGCTTATCTCCAGCGAGATCGCTTCTGTAACCTTCACGCCAGAGGACAAGTCTCTGGTAATCCAAGGTGCAACCGCAGGCAAGGACCCGCGGTCGCTCGCAATTGCGGAGACGAGCTTACAAAATGTCCGCTACTTGCCGATGCCTGACGCGATGGCTGGAGGCCCAACATCAATAGCGATTTCACGCGATGGAAACACACTGGCAGCGGCGGATGTCGGTGGAAATGTACTTCTGTGGGACCTGAAGGAACGAAAGAGCATCGGTGTCAGTTCACTGGATGGGTCTCAGATATCTGCCTTGGCGTTTAATCTGTCAAACGATGTGGTGGCAACAGTTTCGACAGGGGACAACATTTTCGAATTCGCTACCGCGCCAAGCGCACTCACAAAACGTGTCTGCGACCACGCGGGGGGGGGGGGACCTCGATGCCATGGAATGGTCGGATTTGGAGACAGACTTGGACTATAGGCACATATGTAGGGACGATGTTGCTTTAAGCACGGGAACCGTACGGTAAGGGGGGCACCTATCCCGAAACCGATGGCGTTCTTCAAATACTGATAGTGGTCAGACTCATTGGGGCTTTGGGGTCGTATCGCGCAATGTCGCAATCAGGCTGTCAGCGACCAGCTTAAGCATTTGCCGCGCTTCAACGATCGAAGCCTCTTCGTGGATTTTTTCAATGTTCGCGACTGTCAAACCGGTTTCGGTTGTATGGTTCGCCTGCGCGCCTTCCATCGTGCGTCCTAGCGTCTCCGAGAATATTTGAGTTACCTCCTCGTTGGCGAAATCCGAGGTCGCGCTCATAAGAGAAATAATGCGAGATTCCATAGAAGGGCGTTCGTGGGCGTGAACTAGACGATGCCGTTCACGTAGCCTACGTTGGAATTGCTTCTCAAAAGCACGATCAAACGCGCTTCTCTGATTGCTTACTGGAAGGCCACAGTCGCTACAAATTTGTGCCAAAAACGTCAGGAGTTCGGCCGTTCGAACCTGAACGATGTAGAGTTCTCCGCTGCGAAGGCTCTGGCTGTGAATTTGCCAGGCGTTCATCAGTTGCGCGTCTGATCGCAGCTCTTTTCGATACTGGGTCACGTATTGATAAGCCAGAATGCGATCTAAGATCTGTGTAAGTTCGTCGGCCACAATGACCCAATATCTGTCCAAGGTGGCAAAACTCAGCTTGTTGTTGGGCGATACTCGCTTGAGCATTAGCTTAGTCGCTTCATTTGACGGAATGCGCCCTGGAGAAGCTTCGCATGCCGCTCTTAACGGGGCAGTAATTAAGTAGACCAGTCTGGCTGTCGTGGCGGGGGTGAGGGGAGGGAGATCTTCGTCGCTGTTTTTCATATCCCTATCGTCGCGGCTTGTTCAGAACGCCGTTGAAAATCAAATCGGCTTCCAACAATAACTGTGGGTTCTCGGCAACGGCAATACCTTACAAGGAAACAGTTCTCGACTTGCTTTAGATGGGGATAGCCTTGGAAACGAAGGTGGCTCCCTTGAATTTCGTTCTTGCTTCGTTCATATGGATTTCGATGCATCGCGGACAGGAGGTAGACTTGGGAGTGACTTACAATGGACGCCCCTTCAACTCCAAGGATTTCGCCTCTGATCTTGAGAAGGCCATGGTCGATGGAGTGAAAGATCAACTCTGGGAGAAAATCTCGGCAATTCGGCACTCGGAAACAGACGAGTTCCCGACCGTTTTGGTCCACGGTGACGACCTCGAAGATATCCGGCTGACCATCGAAGGATCGCCGGAGTTACTGCAAATCGTGAGACTGAGCTTGTCGGACGACGAACAAAACGCAACCCACTTCAGTTCGCTGAGCAGAGGAACGCCTAAAGCTTTCCTTAGCTACCCGTTCGAAGATCGAGAGTTTGCAGGGAGAATCGCCAGAGGGCTCATGGCAAAGGGGATCGATACCTGGTGGGCCGAGTGGGAGATCGGCCCGGGCGATAGTTTACGTCGAAAGATCGATGAAGGATTGGGAAATTGCACCCACTTTATCGTGCTGCTCACACCGAGCGCATTGGAGCGACCTTGGGTACAAGAGGAAATGGATGCGGGTCTCGTTAGACAGATCAGCGGACAAGCTCGCTTTATCCCTCTACGGTACGGAATTTCAACGAGTGAGCTCCCTCCACTGCTGTCCGGAAAGCTTGCTCCGGAAATGACTCTTCCGTCATTTGATAACGACCTGCGCAATTTGGTCAACGCGGTGCATGGTCTGTCACTCAAGCCGGAGCTCGGACCGGCGCCCACCACGACAGAACTTCCAGCAACTGGCTTTTCTAAAACCGCAACCGCGGTGGCGAAGGTATTCGTGGAATCCACGCAGACGGCCATGTTCGGAGATCCGCAGAAGACGATCGAAGAGCTAGCTATAGCCGTGGATACGTCCGAAGAAGACGTCGAGGACGCATTGCATGAGTTGCGTGATATGGTCACAGAAAGCTTTAGGCGCATTTTGCCTAAAGATAGTTTGTTTGCCCAGTTTGATAAATATTTCATGGACTGGTCGGCTGAGGAGGATGCCTTAAGGATCGCCGCCGACTTGGTCAATGATGATGAGTTCCCCCATGAAGCTAGCAAGGTGGCTGAACGGTACGGCTGGGATCGTAGGAGAATGAACCCCGCTTTGAGCTATCTGTTGGCACGACGGCTGATCGTTGACTATCAGGTACTCGCTCATGAATTTGTTTCGTATCGCGTGGTGAAAACCGACGCGACCCGCCGCTTCGTAAAAAGTCGCAGCTAGTTTCAATGGACCACTATTTTGATAGCCAGAAGCGCCGCAAAGTTTTCGTCAGCTACCACCATCGGAATGACCAGGCTGCGTACGATAGCTTCTCTGCTCATTTCCACGATGGCCTTGAGACGATCACCGATAATTCCCTAGACCGCGCGATCGACAGTACCAGCTTTGAGTACATCATGCGGCGCATCCGTGATACCCATCTCCACGGCAGCTCATGTACGATCGTGCTCTGCGGCGCCGAAACTCCAAAACGCCGCTATGTAGACTGGGAAATTCATGCCTCGCTGGGGCAGGAGATGGGCCTCGTTGGTGTCGGGCTGCCAAGTATCGTTTGGGAGGGAAATGGGACTTGGAAGCCTGCCCGACTTCAAGACAACATTGACTCAGGCTACGCCGCATGGGTCTTGTGGCGCGATCTCGTGGTAAATCCTCAACTGTTTATTGCAAAAATTGAAGAAGCCCTCGCTAATCCTAAGTCGAAAATCTCGAACCATCGACAACGTATGGCGCGAAATATATAGCGGCAGTTTTTCCGTGTTCTCACACGAAGAAGCGCGTAATTTTGGGAATGCAGGCAAGAAGACGTGTACGAAATCGCGAGCTGATGTCACCCAGTATAGTTTCGTTCGATGGCCTGGGGCGGCAATCCAAAGATCATTCTCCACGATCTGCAACATTTTGTTGGTTATACGGTCCGGCCATGCTTCCACCCATCGTGGGGCATGACACTTCGCATTGAACTTGATTTTACATGGGTTTACGCTGCGGTACGAAATAGGCCGCTGCGGTTACCGGCAGAAAGAGATTTTAGTAGAGCATGTGGTGGATGCGATGATCGCAAGTTAAGATTAAATCCTGCCCCCGCAACCAAACTCCCCTGAAAATACTAAAAGCGTTGATCCGCACACCATCCTGGTCGCAGCTATGCCGCTTGCGCAAGCTCTGTGGAGCAGCCCGTTCGACCTAAAATCGATTCACTGGATCGATTTTTTTAACGGTCTCACCTCATCAGGCTCATAACCTGAAGGCCGTAGGTTCAAATCCTGTGACCTTGCCCCGTTGAAATAATCCATTTTGAAGTAAGCTCTGGCCCATTGAGAGGACCAGAGAATGAAGCGCAACCGTTTTACAGACGAACAGATCATCGGCATTCTGAAGGAGCACGAGGCGGGCACGCCTGTCGCGGAGCTT
>NZ_JAGPOU010000008.1:0-29762 GCF_018066705.1 Ochrobactrum sp. AP1BH01-1
GCGACGTGATGCGGTGCTGCGCAGCAGGAATGGCTCCGCACCGCAACCCGCCGCTACCGCCCCGAATACAGCAACCCAAAACCGCTGGAGCGAACTCAAAACTGGATAAAACTTGGGGGCAACGTCAAAATCGATGGTAATTTTCAACTCTTTTATACTAAGTTGCGGGGGCTCACAACTACCGATACCGACATTCATTGGAAGTGGTGGTGTAAACGCGCTCTTCAAGTTCCATAACTTCCTACGCCCAGCCTTGGGTTCAAACACGGTAAGATGATATTTCTAGTGTGATCGCCATCCCTCCCGTAGTTCGACTGGCACGCCGCACCTGCTCGCCAATAGGGAGCAACAAGACCAGGATTGCCGAGATATCTTATGCTGGCTGCTTCGCAGCACGCATTCGGCTGCGAAATGTTGTAGGTTTCTCACCTGCCATAACCGCGTGGAGTAGCGTGTAAAATACGACGCCGTTGAGAAGGTCAGCCGGTAGGCGATCACTGTGATGGGGAGACCGGTACAGGGTGCGACGCGGCGAACTTCCTGAAGCAGTCGGTGATGAATTATTTCGCCGACGCTCGTCGCTGGCGAATGGCGCGGTCCCCGCCATAGCTTGGTCGACAGAAAGTCGCAGGAGGCGGACCTGAACGGAGTTGACATGAATCTGGACCGGAAAAATCGGAAATTCCTGTGCAGAAATATCGCCTGCAACGCCTCAGACGAAAGGCGTTGGCGAAGCTGCTTTGAGGTGGCCGCGAAGAGTTTCTGTCGCATATTCGTGGCGATAAAGACCGCGCTTACGCAGGATGGGCACCAATTCATCAACAATCACTGGCAGACCATCGATCAGTCGGTCCGGTTGCAGGTTGAAGCCATCGATGGCACCGGCGTGGAACCAGTCCTCGATATGGTCCGCCAACTGTTCCGGCGTACCGACAAAACCGGCATGACCCGAACCGGTGTAACGAGTCTGGCGCAGATATTCGCGCACCGTCGGATTGGTCTTGCGGATCTGCGTGATGATGGATTCACGAAAACCGATACTGCCAACGAAGGTCTTGGCGTCCTTGATCGGCCCGAGGACGTCTTCAGGAAACGGCTCGTCCAGTTCCAGCTTCGAGGCATCGTAACCGATGGCCTGCGACAGCCAGCCCACCGAATAGGATGCCGGGCTGGCATCATGGATTTCATCGCTGCGACGACGGGCCTCCTCTTCCGTGCTGCCGAGGCTCAGCAGCAGGCCGGGCAGGATTTTCACATCATCCGGTGAACGGCCATTGTCGCGGGCGAATCCCTTGACCAGCCGGTAATGTTCAATGGCCTGCGTCTTGGTCAGTTCTGCCGCAAACACTCCTTCGGCAATACGCCCTGCCAGTGCGCGGCCCTGCGGTGAGCCGCCAGCCTGAAAGATGATTGGCTGACCCTGTTTTGATGGCGGCACACGCAGGCGGCCGGAAATATCAAAAAACTCGCCGTGATGATCAATGTCACGCCCGTCAGCCGCCGAAGCCCACAAAGCCCGCACGACATCGACAAATTCGCTGGCCCGCTCATAACGGTCATCGCGGGCCGGAATGTCGGGTATGCCGAAATTGCGAGCCGCTGGCACGCCGCGCGTGGTCACGACATTCCATGCCGCACGTCCACCCGTCTGGTGGTCCCAGGATAAAAAGCGTTCGGCCAGCTCAAACGGATCGTTGAAGGTCGAAGAGGCCGTTGCCACCAGACCGACATGCGAAGTTGCAGCCGCCACGTGCCCCCAATTGACCGAGGGTTCCAGCCGTACCGGATTGGCATCATAGGCGGGGTCGCCCAACAACGGACCGTCGGCCAGAAACAGCGCATCCAGCTTGCCGCGTTCGGCCGTTTTGCCAATGTTTTCCCAATAGGCCGGATCAATGAAGGCATCCTTTTCCAGCAATGGTGTTTTCCACGCCGCCGGAAGATAGCCGAGAACCAGCACGTTGACCCCGAGCAGGACGTGGCCAGATCGTTTGTTTGCCATCTGAAATGTCTCCAATACCGTCTATAGAGAAACGTGAGGTTTTGGCGCCGGGAAAGCGGCGCGCACCGTGGATGGCAGCGGATGTGGTGCAGAAAGCTTGAGGGCATCTCTCAGCGAACCGCCAAGCGGCGTTGCTACAAAACCATCTGCCAACCAGCGCTCTGCCACATCCAGTAACTCGCGCACTGACTGATCGTTGCCCGCCTTCAGCACGACACCAGACACACCTTCAGTTGGTGGGGTATCCCTCAAGGAAATAACAGGCACGACGCCTGCGCCACCAAGCACCAACTCAATTGGGTTATCGTCTCCCGCCGGTGGCGTATCCGCTTTCGTGCGGCCATACCAGGCAATGACGGAGGCACCGGTTTGCGGTTCCGGTGCGTTGAGCGGTCCGGCAATTGAAAAGCTGTTGGCAATATCGACATGCACGATGCGATCCGACTGCACGAGAATGCCGCTCTCACGATCACCGATGATCGTGTCATGCGGCCAACTCTGTTCCAGCGACCTGACGGCAACGGCTGTGTCATAGGCCGTCTTGGCATTCAGCTGTGCGCCGCCGCCAAGCCCTGCCCCACCCCATGCCGGAGCATCCTTTGGCCCCTCCGGTGCATAGGCATCACGAATGCCGACAAGCAGGCCACTGCGGCCGCCGGAGAGATGGCCAAGCGACACAACACGCCGTGCCAGATTATAGGGGTGGTCGCGTTGTGGTGCAGCGGCAATCAGGAAACGGCCGTTGTCTGTCGCACCCGCCAGCGTAGCACCGGCAGCACTGCTGGCCAGCGTCACGGCTGCCGGTTCACTACCGTCAATGCGGTCGATGCCAAGCACTGTAAAGGCGACCGGCAAGGCATCCCAGCGCGACAGCAGTTCACGGCTACCGGTCAGTTCCACCAGATGTGGACCGGCCAGAGCAAGAGCGAGATAAGATCTGGTCATGGTACCGCTCCTCAGTTGCCCTGCCCGCCCCGACCAAGCCGTGCCAGGCTCGACACCGGCGACTTGTCGTTGACCAGATAGTCGCCCAGGATGCGCGCCTTGTAAGCAACTGGGTTGTGCGAGGCCAGCGTGCGGGCGTTGCGCCAGTGGCGATCAAGCGCGGTTTCCTCCGAGGTGGCCGAGGCGCCAAGCGCGTTGAACACATGGGTTGCCGCATAAAGCGTGTTGTCGACAATGGCGATCTGCGCCTGAGCGACAGCCGCTTCACCGGCCGTGGTACGTTTGTCACGCAGTTCCACATCACCGACTGCATGGGCCGCTGCAATCAGGTCAATCGAACCTGCCGCACGGCGCAATGCCGCTTCGGTCGTAAAGGCCCGTGCCGATACCTCACCAATCACCTGCAGCAGTTGCGCATCCAGTGCCGGCACGGGATCAAGCCCTTGCGGATAATTGCGACCACGTGATTTGAGCGCTTTGATGCCATCACGCAGCACAGCCCGGGTAATGCCGGTCAGAACCGCCAGCAGCGCCGTCTGGTAGAAATGCCCCTGGTAAACAACACGTTCGCTGGCCGGGAACACATCGCCCTCATGCGCCACGACATCCCTGTAGACCGCGCTGCCGCTGGCCGTAGTGCGCTGGCCAAAACCCGGCCAGTCATCGGTCAGTTCAACGCCGGGCTGGTGGCGGTTGACCAGGGTGGTGATCAGCGTGCCCTCGGCATCCTTGCCGATAACATCCAACCAGTCGGCATAAAGGCTACCGGTGGCATAAAATTTGGCGCCGGATACCCGGTAATGGTCATCGGTTTTGGTGACCGTGGTCTTGATGGTGGCATAGGTGCCGTTATTGGCTTCCGTCCAGCCGCCACCGACAAATTCACGGTCGCGGAAGCGCTGCAGCCAACGCTCATTGGCGGCGGATGGCCGGGCATTCAGGCGGTCCTCGACAAAGGCCAGATGGTTGCGCCAGATATGGGCGACATTGGCGTCGGCCTCTGCCAACAGCGCCAGCAGGAAAAACACCTGTTCAAGCGAGGCACCAAAACCGCCAAATTCCACCGGAATACGCACCAGAGCAAAATCAGCATCCTTCAACCACTGCACCTGTTCAAATGGAAAGGTGCGGTTGCGCTCACGTTTGATACTGCCTTCGGCAATACGGTCAAAGACCGGCTGGAAACGCTCAATGAGCGCCTCTTCCCTGGCGGTTGCGGGGCGCAAATAGCTACGGGAAAGCGTTGCATCCACTGCGGTCACGTCATTCTCCTTCATAGTAGCGCAGCATCCGGAAAAGATGCCGTGCGAAGTGTCTGTTGTATTGGCGACGGGCCTTGATGCCCCATCTGCATGGTTGTCGAGTTTGAGGGGTACGCGCCGGCATCAGCGCGCCGAATAGGATTGGCCAGGTCACGCAGCGTCACGCCGGATCACGCCATTGCGCGATCAGATCAACAATCAGCGTGCAGACCACGAAGACGGATGCGGCAAAGATCGTCGTGCCGATGACCAGCGGGAAATCACCGTCCAGTGCGGCGGTAATCGCCATGCGGCCAATGCCATCAAGCCCGAAGATCGTCTCCGTAACGATTGCACCGCCCATAATCACGGCAAGCTCCAGCCCACCCAGCGTGATGATGGGATTGAGGGCTGCCTTCAATGCGTGCGACAGGTAGATGCGGCTTTCGCTGAGCCCCTTGGCACGGGCGGTGCGAATATAATCTTGCCCCAGCACGTCGAGCATGCCAGCCCTGACGATGCGCTGGAAAACGCCGATTTCTGCAATGGCCAGCGTTGCCCATGGCAATGCCAGATGCCGTGCCCATTCCAGCGGATTTTCCGTCAAGGGCACATAACCGCTGCTCGGAAACCAGCCGTAACCGTGGTTGGTCAGCTGATAAAAGAAGAAATAGGAAATCAGGATGCCGCTTAGGAACGTCGGGATCGACAGTCCGACATAGGCAAAAAACGCCAGAACATGGTCAATGAAGCGGTCATGCCATCGGGCGGCGACAACGCCCGAAATGATCGAGATCGCCATCCAGATGACCAGCGCACCAAGTGCCAGCGAGATAGTCACCGGGGCCTTTGCAAGGATGAGATCGGTGACTGGCGCTTGCTTGCGAAACGAGAACCCAAGCGCTGGCGGCCAGTGCATCAACCCCATCGGCGCGCCCTGAATGTCAGGTCCACGAAACAGGTAATACCACAGCTGGTCGTACCATGGTTCGTTGAGGCGTAGGGCCCGCGCCACACCGTCGATGATTTCCTGCGTGGCGTTGCGTGGTGCCAGCATAGCCGCTGGATTGCGATAGGCAATGCGGGTGATGAAGAAGGACAGGATCAGCACAATGACGAGTGTCGATGCGGACCGAAACACGGTTGAAAAGAGGTTTCTGGTCATGGGTTATAAACGCCTCTGATGCGGGTCGAGCACGGTTCGCAAACCCGCACTCAGGGTATTGAAGCCGACCACCGTGAGAAAAAGCGCAAGGGCGGGTCCAGCCAGAAACCAGGGTTGGTCCTGATAAAGCGAGGTGCGCTGTGCTTCGGCAATCATGTTGCCCCAGCTTGGCATCGGTGCCTGAATGCCGGCGCCGAGAAAGGACAGGGTTGCCTCGGCCACGATATTGGCCGGAAGCTGCACCGCCCAATAGACCAGCAAGGTCGGCAGGATGTTGGGCAGAATATCGAGAAAGATGATGCGGGAATTCGAAGCGCCCGCCACCAGCGAAGCCTCAATCATCGGGCTTGAGCGCAGTTCTCGCACCATGCCACGCGTCAGGCGGGCAAAATAGGTCCAGGAAAATAGCGCAATCATCAAAACAACGACAACAACAGGCGAAATCAGCGGCATGCCTTGCTCCCCCCTGTTCAGCGACAACAGGCTGAGCGCCGTCACGACGAAGGGAAACGACATGGCAACATCAATGGCCTGACTGATGATCCGGTCGATGCGGCCGGCAAGAAAACCGCTGATCATGCCAATCAGCGTGCCGATGATCATCGCAGCGGTGGTGGCGGGAATGCCGACCAGCAGTGAAATCTGCGCGCCATAAAGTGTGCGCACAAACACATCTCGGCCATTGCCATCAGCGCCCAGCGGAAAAGCCCATGACGGTCCAACCGGCAGGCCCATTTCATCCAGCGCCACATCCGGAAACAGGTCTGTCGGGCCATGCCCGGTTAGATAGGCGGCCAGAGGTGCCAAGGCGGCGGCGGCGAGCACGGCAAAGACGATGATGGCACCAACCCGCACGCTTCGCTCACACCACAAGACAGTGGCAAATTCCGGCAACCAGTGACGGCGCGGTGCCTCCTCGATAATATCAACCGACATAGGATACGGCCTTCACAACTGTCTTGACGAGTTGCCGTTTGCCGCCGGGCATCGAAGCCAGCAAACGTTTTGTGTAGGCATGTTCGGCCCGCTCAAAGATACGTCGGGTTGGGCCAGTTTCAACGATATGCCCCTTCTCCAGCACGATGACGCGGTCGCATAATTCACCGACCACACCGAGATCATGGGAAATGAACAGGAAAGAAATTCCCAGCCGGTCGCGCAGACGGCGCAGCAGTTCAACGATCTTGGCCTGTGTGGTGATATCGAGTGCCGACACCGGTTCATCCGCCACGACAAGCGATGGGCGCGAGGCAATTGCCCGTGCAATGGCAACGCGTTGCCGCTGACCGCCGGAGAGCTGAGCCAGGAAACGGGTGGCAATGGCCTCCGGCAGTTCCACCTCTGCCAGCAATTGGCGGACCTGCTGGCGCAGGCGCGTGCGGTCGCGTTCACCGGCAATGACGAAACTGTCGCCAAGAATGGCTTCAACAGTGCGCCGCGGATTGAGGCTGGCGTAAGGGTCTTGAAAGATCACCTGAATGTCACGGCGTGCTGCGCCGGTCAGTGTGGTCGGGCGCCCGGCCCGTGCGTAATTGACGCTGGACAGTGCAATGGAGCCGTCATCCGGCCGGTCAAGACCGGCAATCAACCGCCCAATGGTTGATTTTCCAGAACCGCTTTCCCCGACCAGCCCGAGAATTTCTCCCTTGGCGATGGAAAAGGTAACATCTTCAAGCACCGGCTGGTCAGCAACAAAGGATCGGCCGAGACCGTCCACATCAAGCAGCGACTGGCTTGAGCTGGCCGCAGGTGACTGTGCGTAGGTTCTCGGGCCATCCAGCCGTGCTGCACTCAACAATTCGCGCGTATAGGCATGTTTTGGCGTGGCATAGATCGCATCGGCGGTAGCGCGCTCAACGACGAGACCATCGCGCATCACCACAACATCATCGGCGATATCAGAGACAACGGCCAGATCATGGCTGACTAAGACCAGCGCGGTACCGTGCCGTTCCTGCAGCCGCCGCAACAGATCAAGAATGGAGGCCTGAACGGTGACATCCAGTGCCGTGGTTGGCTCATCAGCAAAGATCAGGCCGGGGTTGAGCGCAATGGCAATGGCAATCATCACACGCTGGCGCATGCCGCCGGACAGGTGGCGCGGGTAATCACCCAGCCGTTTTTCCGGGTTCGATATTTCAACGTCGTGGAGAAGCGCTAACACACGCTCGCGCTTCTCCATTTTGCCGATGGAGCGGTGAGCCGATATCGCTTCACCGATCTGGTCGCCAATCGTCTTGAGCGGATGAAGGTTGCTCAGCGGATCCTGAAAGATAAAACCAATCTCGGCTCCTCTTATCTTTCGCAACGCCGCCCGTGATGCGCCCAGTATCTCCCGCTCGCGGTAGAGAACACTGCCGCGAACCTTTGCCGAGGCTGGCAGGAGACCAGTCGCCTCCAGAAGGCTGGCGCTCTTGCCCGATCCGGACTCACCGACGATAGCCAGCGTCCTTCCCGCTGCGACATCAAACGATACGCCTCTGACAGCCTCGATGGCGCCAAAACGAACTTGCAAATCGTGTACGGAAAAGACGCTCATCGGTCTTATTTCTTCACTGCGATGTTGGTGATGTCGGCTTGAACGGCCAGCGAAGACCATGCCCAGTGGGTAATACGGTCTGAGGTGAATGCGATCTTGCGCTTTTCGAACAGCGGGATCCACGGAATGTCGGCGGAGACGATCTTGTCAGCCTTGGCCCAGATCGGACCAGGATCATCCGAAGGGAATGCCTCGGCGGCCAGCTTGTTCAGTTCGGCATTGCTGTAGCAGATTGAGTTGACGTTGCCGGTACCGCAAGGTGCGGCATCCGAGTTGAGCCAACCACCCAAAAGCATGCGCGTGCTTGGCCCCTGCCAGTCTGGTGCAAACTGTCCTCCGAGCGAGATATCCCATCGGCTATTGGCGTCCTGAATGAAGGCATACCACTGGGTGGGCGGAACCGGGATCAAGTTAAGCTCGATCCCGGCGGCTGCCACATCTTCCTTCACCGCTACGGCAATCGCCTCAAACTGGGCGGTGGTGCGGTAGATGGCATCAAACTTCACACCATTCGGGTACCCGGCCTTTGCCAACAGCTCCCTGGCCTTTGCCGCGTCACCCTTGTCTCCTTCGGTCGGATAAGGATCAAACGCCTCATGACCGAGAATGGTCGAGGTGATGATCTGCGACAGCGGCACGGCGGCAATCGCCCCCCCCTGCACCTGCACGAGATGGGCGCGGTTGACGGCATAGGTCAGAGCTTGGCGCACTTCCGGCTTTCTCAGCGCATTGGCACCATCACTCTGGGCTTCCGGGCGGGCATTGAAGGTGATGAAGTTGGCCGCACCGCTGTTGGACGAATGCAGCTGTTCCGCCTTCTGGGTCTGGAAACGTCTGATTGCGGTTCTTGGTGGTGTGTCGAGATAGAGCGACAGATCCGCTTCACCCGCCTCGATCTTCTGCACGATGCTGTCTTCGCTGTTGGCGGTGAAATCAACGACGATCTCATCAACATAGGCTTTCCGGGCTTCGTCGCTTTCCGGCTTGAAGCTATTGGCCTTTTTCAGCACCAGCTTCTGGCCGTCCTGATAGCTATCCACGTAATAAGGACCGCTGGAGGGGAAATTCTTCCGGAACTCGGCCGAGTCAGGGAAATATTTCGAAGCGATTTCCGGTGGCAGTGGCGACACGAAGTTCATCGAGAGAATGTTGAGGAAGTCGTAGTTTTTTGAATCCGACCTGATCACGAGTGTCTTGTCATCAGGGGCGCTGACACCAGAGATTTCGTGGGAATCGGTGAATGCCTTGGTTGCGGCCAGATCCCCTGGTGGAACCTTGGCAAACTCCTCACAATAGGCCTTGAAGCCGGAGATCGCCAGGTTGAAGTAGTTGATGGCGGCGACCTGCTTGTTCGGATCGCAGAAGCGCTTGATATTATAAACGAAATCGCCCGCTACGATCCTGCGGTCGATGGGCCCGGAAAAGAAGACGTCGTCCTTCAGGTGGAAGGTGTAGGTCTTGCCTTCATCCGACACGTCCCAGGACTTGGCAAGGTCGGGCACCAGCTTGGTATCGTCCTTGATGTCGGTGGATGCGCCGGGATAGGTGACCAGCTGTCGGGTGACTGCACGCAGGATCTCCCAGGAATCGGTGCTGTAACCCGTCAGCGGATCAAAGGCGTCGAGATCCGCCTGCAGGGAAGCAATGCGCAGCGTACCGCCATATTGCGGCTCACTTGCCAGCGCCTGTCCCCCTAGTGCAAAAGTCGTGGCAAGGCTCGATACAACGAGCCTCGTAGCGGCGCGGCGAGAGTATGATTTCATCTGAGCAACCTTAATTGATAATGTCTATAATATTTATAGATTTTTAAAACTCCGCGAGTGTCGCAAAGTTCCAAACTCCGCGCGTTCGGGAAAATATATGCCTGCCTCACGCATGGGATGAGAAATACGCTTCCGCTACCTTTCGTTTGCTCGTTCTCGCGAGCGGTACCACGAAGTCATACCTTCACTACTTCGCGATAGAAGAATTTCATTTATCGGCCCAAATTTAGAACAGAAGCAGCGCACCTTTGATCCGTTTTTAGATCATATCTATTAAATCTATAGATTGAGGATTCAAAAAATGCTTGCACGCGGTTGGAGATCATTTGCGCTTGGATTAACCGGAGCGATTGTCGGCACGGCCCTCGCGTCCACGGCTTTTTCGGCGGAGACCGGGGGCATACTGAACTTGATCGTCCAGCCAGAGCCCATCTCGCTCAATCCCGGCATCAACCGGCTGGGTCCGGCGACATTTGTCGGCAACAAGATCTACGATTCGCTGCTTGGCTATTCGGCCAAGGACATCACACCTATTCCGCGGCTGGCGGAAAGCTGGGAGATTCCCGCCGATGGCAAGACCTATACGTTCAAGCTGCGCTCCGGTGTTACCTGGCATGATGGCGAGCCCTTCACATCCAAGGATGTTGCCTTCAGTATCGGCGATTTCCTGCCAATCCAGCATGCACGCTCAAAAGATCTCAGCGCCCAGATCGACCATATTGAAACGCCTGACGATCTGACTGTCGTCTTTAGGCTGAAGGCTCCTTACCCGGCCTTCCTGTGGTCGCTCAATGTGGCGATCGTTCCGGCCCATAAATATGTCGGCGTTACCGATCTGCGCACCGCGCCTGCCAATTCCGAATTTATCGGAACCGGCCCGTTCAAGTTCTCGGAGTGGAAAAAAGGCAGCAGCATCCGTCTGGTTCGCAACGACAAATATTGGGATGCGGGCAAACCCTATCTCGATGAGATCGATTTCCAGATCGTGCCCGATGCCAATTCCCGCGCCATTGCGTTTGAAACTGGACAGGTCGATGTACTTCGCTCAGGTGACGTTGAAAACTTCGACATTCCACGCCTTTCGGCACTTGAGGGCGTTGCGATCAACGAAGGAGGTTGGGAGTTCCTGCAGCCGATCGGATATGTGCATATCAACAACCGCAACCCGGTCCTCGCCAACCAGAAAGTCCGTCAGGCCATCACCCAAGCGATCAATCGCGACTTCATCATCAACACCATTTTTGCCGGTTATGGCAAACCGATCAACGGCCCGTTCTCCAGCCTGTCAGCCTATAAGGATGTCAGCGTCGAGACCACCTATCCCTATGATCCGAAACAAGCCGCAGCCCTTCTGGATGAAGCCGGATACAAGGCCGACGCCGATGGCACTCGTTTCACCCTGAAGCTGGTGCCGTTGCCTTACGGTGAATTGTGGTCGCGGCAGGCGGAATATCTGCGCGAGGCACTGGGCGCGGTCGGTATCAAGGTGGAGATACAGTCGGTTGACGTTGCCGGCTGGTTCAAACGCCTTACTACATTCGATTACGATATCGCCCAGAACTTCGTTTACACCGCGGCCGATCCGGGCATTGGTATTTCCTACGGTTACAAGACCGTCAAAGGCGACAATGCCGGCAGCACCGGCGGCAACATCAACGGTTATTCAAACCCGGAAGTGGATGCCCTGCTCGATCAGGGTGCGCATGAGCAGGACGACGCCAAGCGCAAGGAAATCTACTCAAAGGTTCAGAAAATCCTGTCGCATGATGTGCCAATGGTATGGACCCACGACATTGTCTTCCCGACGCTCTACCGGGACAGGGTTCAGGACCTGATTACCACGGCGCTCGGCACTGATGACAATTTTGCCAACGTCTGGTTGAAGAAGTGATGGCAGTGAGGCAAGACACGACGCTTACCGCCTATGCCATTGGGCTGCGGCTTTCCAAGGCCCTGCTGACCCTGCTTTTTGTGGTCATTGGCAGTTTCCTGCTGCTGCGTCTGGCGCCGGGTGATCCGGCGCTCATTCTGGCCGGCGATCAGGGCGGTAGTGACCCGGCCTTTGTCGAAGACCTGCGCCGTCACCTCGGGCTGGATGGACCGGTCTATCTGCAACTGTGGAAATATCTCCAGAGTGTCGCCACCTTCGATTTTGGGCTGTCTTACCGTGATCAGCGGCCGGTGGTCGATATCGTGCTGGAAAAGGTTCCGGCAACGCTAGTGCTGACGATCAGCGGTTTTCTGTTCTCGGTCGTGCTCGGTGTGACACTGGGTGCCCTTGCCTCCAGAAAGCCGGGTTCGGCGCTGGATGGCATCATCACCACCATATCGGTGGCGTTTTTTGCCATGCCGATGTTCTGGGTCGGCCTCGTCTTCATCATCATCTTTTCCGTCAAACTTGGTTGGTTGCCCTCCTATGGCATGGAAACACCGGCCCTTGCCTCTCAAGGCGGGTGGCCCGCCTTTGTCAACCGTCTGGCCCATATGGTGCTGCCGGTGCTGACGCTCGGGCTTTTCCACATGTCGATCCATGCAAGGGTGTCGCGCACCGCACTTCTTCAGGTGTCCGGTATGGATTTCATTCGCACGGCACGCGCCAAGGGCCTGTCGCCCTGGCGGATCTGGCGAGACCATCTGCTGCGCAACGCCCTGTTGCCGACCATCACCATTGCTGCCTGGCAGGCGGGCCAGTTGATTAGCGGATCGATCCTTGTCGAGACGGTGTTTGCCTGGCCAGGCATTGGCCGGTTGGCGTTCAACGCGCTGACCACCCGTGACTACAACGTGCTTCTCGCCGTATTCATCGTTTCGTCCTTCGGGGTGATCCTTGCCAATCTTATTGCTGATGCCGCCTATCGGCTGATCGATCCGCGCCTTGAGCGGGAGGGAACGGTATGATCAGCTGGCCAAACCATCCCCTGCTCCGACCACCTGTGATCTTTGGATTTGCGGTGCTGGCCGCACTGGCAATTCTGGTGATCTTTGCCGATCTGATCTATCCCGGCGATCCATGGCGTATGGTGGCGCGGCCAAACCTGCCGCCCCTCTCGCCTGGCTTTCCCGCTGGTACCGATATGCTGGGGCGTGACCTGACCGCCGGTCTCGTGCATGGCAGCCGGGCAACGCTGGCAGTAGCCGTCAGTGTCGTTGCCTTTGCCGTCAGCCTCGGTGTCGTGCTCGGGCTGCTGGCCGGTTACTTTGGCGAGATCGTTGACGAGTTGATCATTCGCATCACCGAGTTTTTCCAGACAATCCCCGGTTTCCTGCTGACGATCATGATCGTTGCTATTCTCTCGCCCACCCGCTGGACCGTCGTGTTTGCAATCGCTTTGATCTCATGGCCGCCCATCGTGCGGATCGTGCGGGCCGAAGTACTGTCGCTGCGGCGTCTCGACTGGGTGCACGCTGCGCGTATCAGTGGCCTGTCGCATCTGCGCATTGCCCTTTTGCATGTGTTGCCCAATGTGCTGCCGCAGGTGGTGGTGCAGGCCTCGCTGCTGATTGCGGGTGCTGTGATGATTGAATCCGGCATCAGCTTTCTTGGCCTTGGCAGTCGCGACTCCGTGTCCTGGGGGTTCCTGCTCGCGTCCGGCAGAACCTCGTTCAGCGTCAACTGGTGGCTGTCGACCCTGCCGGGGCTGGCAATTTTCTTGACTGTGCTCGCCTTCAATCTGGTTGGTGATGGGCTGGAACGCTGGCTGGACCCCAAACATGCCGGGAGGCATCAGCCATGAGCCAGAAACGCACCCCACTTGTTGCCATAGACAGGCTCGACATTGCCCTTCCCAAAAGGGCTGATCGATCTCTTGCTGTGTCCAACGCCACGGTGTCGATCAAACGCGGCGAGGTGCTGTGCATCGTCGGCGAAAGCGGTTCGGGCAAATCAGTGCTTGCCTCAGCCATTGCCGGTCTGCTGCCAGGCAACACATTGAAGGTTACCGGCGGTGCTCTGTCCTTTGACGGGCAGGATATTCTCTCTCTCAATGAGGTACAGCTGCGCAGACTGCGTGGCACGCGCATTGGCTATATTTTTCAAGAGCCGATGACTGCACTCAACCCGCTGTTGACGGTTGGTCGGCAGGTGACGGAAACGCTTGAGGCGCACGGTTTTCCTGCACCTAAGGACAAGATCGCTGCACTGTTTGCCGCCATGAAGCTGCCGGAGCCGGACACGATCGGCCAGCGCTATCCGCATGAACTGTCTGGCGGGCAGCGGCAGCGCGTGGCGATTGCCATGGCCATTGCCTGCGAACCGGAACTGCTGATTGCCGATGAACCGACCACGGCGCTGGATGTCACAACCCAGTCGGAAATCCTCAAACTGATCCTTGATCTGCGCGAAAAACGCGGCCTTGCCGTGCTGTTTATCACCCATGACTTTGGTGTGGTTGCCGACATTGCCGACCGTATCGTGGTCATGCAGAACGGCGAAATCGTTGAGACTGGCACCGCCCCTGATCTGCTGGCGCGGCCGCAGCACCCCTATACACGCCGCTTGCTGGCAGCCGTGCCTGACCTTGATGACAACAGACATCGCCCACCGGTCGATGGTGCCGTTCTACTGCAGCTTGACGGCATCCGTAAAACCCATGCGGCCCCGCGCCGCCTGCTGCCCACGGCACGTGAACCGGTGGCAGCCCTAGGTGGTGTAGACATACTGCTGCGGCAGGGTGAAACACTTGCTCTGGTCGGGGAAAGCGGTTCGGGAAAATCAACGCTCGGTCAGGTCATTACCGGGCTGATTGAACGGGATGCCGGCACATTCCGATTTGCGGGAGAGGATATAGCCCGCGCCAAGGACCTGTTTATCCGCGAGCGACGCCCGCTGGTGCAGATGGTGTTTCAGGACCCGCAATCCTCCCTCAATCCGCGCCACAGCATTCGTCGTATCCTGATCGAAGCTGCCCGGCATTTCGGCGTCAGCAGGGATGAGGCCGAGGCTCGGATGAACGAGCTTTTGCGCCGGGTGAGCATTGATGTGCGCGCCGCCGACCGCAAGCCGCACGCCTTTTCCGGCGGTCAGCGCCAGCGTATCGCACTAGCGCGTGCCCTGATGCTGCAGCCCAGATTGCTGGTAGCCGATGAGCCGGTCTCGGCACTCGATGTTTCGGTGCAGGCGCAGGTTCTCACGCTGCTGACTGAGTTGCAAAAGGATTTTGGCCTGTCGATGCTGTTCATCACCCACGACCTCAGGGTCGCCGTGTCGATTGCCGACCGGATTGCGGTGATGCAGCGCGGCCAGATTGTCGAGGTTGCCCCCGCCGATGCGCTTATTCGCGCACCAAAATCAGACTATGCGCGCAAACTAATCGCCTCCGTACCGGGTCGGCGCGAACAAGCAGACCACCGGCTTCCCTCCTTCACAGAACGAGACTTCGCATGAAACACAACAGCATTTCTTCACTACAGAAGCGACCTTCATCCGTCGTTTCGGAGATCCGGCCATGAGTGGCAAAATTTATCTGCACTGGTATCTACCGACCAATGGCGACAGCCGCGGTCTGACAGGTTCCGGCAATGACAGCCACCTTATCGATTTTGCCGGTGGTTACCGTGCGCCCACCCTCGCCTATCTTGGCGAAGTCGCACGGGCGGCCGAAGCGCAACCCTTTTACGCCGTACTGACCCCAACCGGCACCTGGTGTGAAGACGCATGGATTGCCACCGCTGCCCTATCGGCCGAGACAAAACGGCTGAAATTTCTGGTCGCCTTCCGCCCGGGCCTGATTTCACCAACCCTCGTTGCGCATCAGGCAGCCACCTTCCAGCGGGTGACTCGGGGTCGTTTGCTGCTCAACGTGGTAACCGGTGGCGATCGCTTTGAACAGGCGCGGTTTGGCGACCATCTTGACCATGACGCCCGTTATGAGCGCACGTCGGAATTCATTCAGGTGCTGCGCGGCGTCTCCGATGAAAACGCCAGTGAACCGTTTTCCTTCAAGGGCAAACATTACGACATACGCGAAGCGCGCATCAATGCGGCACCCTATGGCCTGCCGCAAATCTTCTTTGGTGGCGCAAGTAGTGCGGCAACCGAAGTCGCGACCTCGCATTCCGATGTCTATCTGGTCTGGGGGCGTCAGCCGGAGCTTGAGGCAGACAACATCAAAAAGCTGAAAGCACAGGCGGCCGCGAAGGGGCGTGACCTGAAATTCGGTATCCGCCTACATGTGATTTCCCGCGACACCGAGGATGAGGCATGGGCGGTGGCCGACAAGCTGCTTGACTGGATTTCCCCCAAGCAGGTGGCTAACGCCAAAAACCTTGCGGCAAAATCGGAAGCAGTTGGACAAAGCCACATGACCGCCCTTCATGCCGGTCGTGAAGGCTTGCCTACATCGGCGCGTGAACTGCAAATCCACCCCGGTGTGTGGTCCGGTTACGGCCTTGTGCGTGGCGGCGCGGGAACTGCACTGGTTGGTAGCCATGAACAGGTGGCTGACCTGATCGAGACCTATCATAAGGCAGGCTTTGATCATTTCATCCTCTCCGGTCAACCGCATTTGGAAGAGGCCTGGCATTTCGGCGAGGGCGCAGCCGCACGTTTAAAATCCCGCGGCGTTCTTGCTGCCATTGCGTGAGGCGAATTTGATCCTCTTCGCGGCAAGTGCTGCCAGCATTTGCTGTGTCGAATACACTCTCCGTATATGTCCGCCGCGGACATACAGTTTCCAGATTTCAGGATCGGTCAAATGACTTATCAGTCCAACCACATTGAGGTTCAATCGCTCGCAGACACGGAAGGGAGACGCCAGGCATTCGCCCAGTTTCGGCAATCTATGCTTGGTATCGGCGACATTGGCCGGGCAAGTGCAGAGGCGGAAACGTCTTACCTCGAAAGCGGTTCTCCTCTTGGCTGGTTCTTAGGTGAGGAGTTACTGGGTGTCGTCAATGGCTATGACAGCTCCATTTCACTGCCCGGCGGCAATTCCGTCCGTCACCTCGCTGTTACACATGTTGGTGTCGCCCCGACCCAAACGCGTAAAGGCGTCGCCCGCGCGCTTTTGACCGAACAGTTACGGCGGGCTCATGCTCAAGGTTATGTGGTCGCGGGCTTGTGTGCGTCCGATGCTCGCATCTATGGACGCTACGGATACGGCATCGCATCTTGGTCTGTTCGGCAGGAGGTTGACCTTTCCAATGGCGGGCGGCCGAAACTCGAACGGCATAGTGATTTACGTGTTGTCGATGCAGTTGAGAGCTTTGACTTATTCCAGAGAATTGCCAATGCGATTCCGACGCCGCGAGCAGCAACCTTGGCACGCTGGAACGCGTGGTGGAGAATACAGGAGTTTCGCACCAGACAGGCATCGGCACCCCATCACGCAGTGGTGGTTGGGGCCGAGGGTGCCGAACGGGGATATATAAGGTTTCATATTCAGTCATCGGACAACTGGTTTACTTCTACGCAAAGAACAGCAATTGTCGATGATCTGGTGGCTCACGACGACGACGCCTGGCGCGCACTAATCGGCCACTTGCTCTCCCGCGATATCCTTCACAGGGTCATTCTGCCGTCACGACCGGTTGACGATCCACTACCTCTGTTTGTCGAAAACCTGCGCGCTGTGCAAACGTCGGAACTCCGCGACGAGAGCTGGATCAGACCGCTAGACTTGCACAAATTCCTAAATGCTCGCAGCTACAACGCTACTCAAGATGTTGTTCTCCAGATTGAAGATCAACTGATTCCCCAAAATAATGGCGTGTGGACGATCAATGGAGACGGGGCAATGCATAATGGCGAAAACCCGTCAATCACGTTGTCGGTAGACGCAATATCCGAACTCGTCTTCGGGGCGAGCTCTGCATTGTCGCTGGCGGCATGTGGTCGTATAAAGGGCGCGCAACAGGCAATCGAAGCGCTCGACCGCGCCATCGCAACTCATTTAAAACCGCATTCTGGTATTTCATTTTAAGGGAGGCATCTGCACTCCACTTGACAGCGTCCGACCACGAGAAGTCTTTCAGACTGCGCCACATGGGCGGCGCTGCTGCGTGAGGGTTGGACCGTACACGAAGGATTTTTGACCATCGATCTGCTTCCTTTCGGCACGGACGACCAGCACACGGCTAGACGATCTTGCAGTCTCTCGCGTACTACCGGTATCAGCATCACCGGATATCCTTGGCAGCATGCCGGTTATCAGCGGCAAGCGCGGTCTATGATGTCGCCGCCTCCGTCGCGGCCTTTATCAAGGTGACAGCGCGCCAGCAGTTTGTCGGCACGCCGCAGACAATAGCCGACGAAATCAGCGCCTGTGTGCACTGATGCAGCAGATGGGTTCGTATTTTGCCCCCCATCTCACACCTGGCGGCTTCAACGAATTTGTCGAGAAAGTCGTTCCAATTCTTCAGGAAAAAGGCGTGTTTCGCGGCAACTATGCCGGAGAAACACTGAAAGAAAATCTCGGCTTATCTGCTTGACCGCTAAGAGCAATTAGTAGTGGCGCGTAATTGCGCCGCAGTGGGTCTAATTTCTACAAAGTCAGTAGAATATAGAAAGTGCATTCTCGGCCAATTTACCAAGCGCTGCTACCGTATGGCAAATTGATAAATTTGGAGTAATAAACGAACATGGGATCAACGGTAACTTATCTCCGCGAGAGTAGTATTGCGCAGTATGTTGAAGAAGCTGTAGATGCCGAGGTTTCTCCAATTGAGCTCAAGGCGGCCATGCGTCAGCTTGCGAGCGGCGTGAGCGTTGTCACAGCGGGTTTCGATGAGGGGCGCACCGGCGCGACTGTGACGTCAGCCACTGCGCTTTCGGTTGAGCCGCCAACGATTATTGTAAACATCAATCGGGGTTCGTCGGTCTGGTCGGCGATTAGTCGCCATAACCATTTCTGCGTGAATGTGCTGTCTTCCGGCCAGCAGTCCATTGCCGATCGTTTCGCTGGCAAGGGCGGCATCAAGGGCATTGAACGTTACGCGAATGCTGAATGGTATGCACTCGAAAGCGGTGCGCTGGCACTTGCCGGTGCGTTGGCTTCAGTTGATTGCGCTGTGGAAGATGTCATCGGGCGGCATACCCATGCGATCGTGATCGGGCGCGTTCTGAAGATCGTCACCGGCTCAGGCGATCCTCTCCTCTATCACAATGGAGGCTATCGCCTTCTCGATGCGCTCTCAGGCACTTAGCTGCGCCCATGCGGGTGCAGAACCGTCATCTTCCAGCCCCCCGTTGCGAGCGAACTGTTCCAGCGTCATCCTGTCGAGAACACCCGCTATTGCCTCTCGCACCAGCAGCATGGACCGGCGCACCTGACAGGCGCGATGATCCTCGCAATCGTCGCAGGGCTCGTAGGCCGTGCGGCTTGCGCAACGGATCGGCGCCAGCGGTCCGTCGAGAACGCGGACGACTTGCCCGATGGTGATTTCTGACGCCGGTTTGGAAAGACTGTAACCGCCGCCGGGGCCTTTCTTGGATCGCAGTATCCCGTCATTGCGTAATTCCAGCAGAATCGCGTCGAGGAATTTCTTGGAAATATTGTTCCGGGCGGCAATCTCGGCGACGAACGCGCTTTTACCCGGCGCAAGCGCGACGAGGTGAGCCAGTGCCTTCAGACCATATTTGCCCTTCTTTGTAAGCATATGCACTCCGCCGATGTTTAGTCGGAATGCTTTTGCATGAAATCGAGGGAATTAATAGCTGACCGTAATTGGCCAAGTGTCGCAGGAGCGCGGGTTTCATCCGATACCCCGCGATGCCGTCGAAATATGATAAAAGGGCGAAAATCAGACTGTAGGGCCTCGTCACCACGCCGCCATCCGGGCACCGGTTTCGGCGTCTTCTTCCGACAGCACAACAGGAGCACGATGAAATAGGCAAGGCTCGTATCCCTATCGTGCAGGGCCAGCGACCAGGCCTGCTTCATCGAGGAACAGGCTTCTCGAAATCGGCTTTTTTAGTCGGATTTTGCTTTTGAGCTCGTCACGGGCAAAAAACGATATCATGATCGTGCTATCCAATTAACTTCTTTGCCTATTTTACGTTGTTCCGCTTCAAGCTGCATTACAATTTTAAAGTATATAAAATTTATTACTTTTCTTATCAGCAGGCCGAGGCGTGCTTACGCTGTTCTCCATGGAAAATGTCTAGCTGCTCAGTGCGAATACAGCACAACCGGAACTGCAAGACGGACGCATGACATCGAACTCTTCCTTGGAGAAATGGCATGAGTGAACGAAAGCAAATCACGTTTGGCGTCATGCTGCAGGGGGCCGATGTCGGAACAAGTGCTCAGGACGGTGCCAGTCGCTGGTTTCCGCGATGACGGCACAGTGTCTGCGGGCACCTATTCATATCCACGATATTTCCAAGCGCTTCGGAACGAATACGGTGCTGACACTCGACAAGCTATGCATTGGCATCCCGTCCGACATCATCGTCGGCACCCATCCTTCGCCACATCGCTGATTGCGCTCAAAGACAATCTTGACAACTTGCGTCTGCCAGAAAACACCTCAGCTCAGTTCTTCAATGAGCTCCTTGAGGAAGACGAATGCATCTGTGGCCGGGAAATGACGCCGGGTGCCAAGCACGAGAGTGGGATCAGGTCCCTGCGTTATCTCGATGCATCGGAATCGGGCGTGATAAATGCTATCAAGCAGGACATCGGCGATTTCACGGCCGCGTCTGAGACTGAATCACCCGAAGAGAGACTATCGCAAGCCATGGCAGTGCTTCTGTAATGGGCCTTTGTTCGTCAAGTCCCTCTGAATGATTATCTCGTCGCTTGGGTCATGCTTCTGTCCGTGGTCAGCACGAAGGCTGCCACACTATGCCATCAGATCAACAAGCCGACAGGTCAATCTAGGAAGCGTGCTTCGCCGAAGCGGTCACAGCACTACACACGACCTTGCCAAGCCTGCGTCCCAGCGACGGGACCTCATCAGATGCAGGTCTTGTACTTTCCTGCATCATTCACATTTGTCTCCTCATGCCGCTATAGGGCTCGCGCTCCAGCGAAAGTCCGTCGCATCCACCCACATGCGGTGAAGAACGACACCAAGTTTGCGTGCAAGGGCAACCTTCGCGCACTTCATTCCACGACGCCTGGCCACATCGAGCGCCCAACGCTTCAGACTGGAAAAGCGCGTCGCCCGCGTCAGCATGATATGCGCGGACTCGAACAATGCGGTTCGCACCATTGCATCACCGACCTTGCTGACGCCGCCATCGCGATCGGTTTCGCCGGATTGATATTTCTTCGGCGTGAGCCCGAAGTAGGCACCCACTGTGCTGGACTTTTCGAACCGGGCGGGATCATTGACCGCGGAGCGGTAGGTCAGCGCAACCAGGGCGCCGACACCCGGCGCACTCATCAGTCGCTGACAAACCTTGTCGGCGCGGGCGATCCTGAGCATCTCGCGGTGCATCTTCGTAAATTCACTCCAAAGCGCTGCTCGCGCCGTCAGCATCGCGTCAATCACCATCGACAATATCGCATGCCCTGCAATCAGTTCGCGGATGCGCCTCGAAACGCCCACAGCTGACTTCGCCAACCTTTAATCCATAACTGCGCAGGATGACCCGGATGCTGAGTTCGACGTCAAGCACCGAAGGAGAAAGACAATGACCAGCAACACCCAGGCCCCCGCAACGTGATCTTCAATGCCGATTGCATCCCGGCGATGCGCTCTTTCGAGAGGGGATCAGTGGACTTCATTCTGACCGATCCGCCCTATCTCGTGAACTACCGCGACCGTGGCGGCAGGACGGTGGCAAACTACGACAATGCCCGTTGGCTCAAGCCAGCGTTCAACCAGATGCACCGCGTTTTGAAGGATGGCGGTTTCGCCGTTTCCTTCTACGGCTGGAACAAGGTCGATTTGTTCATGGACGCATGGAAGGCGGCAGGCTTCCGCGTCGTCGGGCATATCGTTTTCCGCAAGCAGTATATGCGTCATCGGCGAAGTTCCTGCGCTATGAGCACGAGCAGGCTTATTTGCTGGCGAAGGGCAATGTTTCCCTGCCCGCTAACCCTGTGCCGGACGTGATCGACTTTCCCTATGCGGGCAATAGGCTGCATCCGACACAAAAGCCCGTCGAGGCCCTGATACCGCTCATCGAGGCGTTCACGAAGCCAGGGGACCTTGTGCTTGACCCATTTTGCGGCAGCGGTTCGACACTGGCCGCCGCGCAGCAGCTTGGCCGCGACTGGATCGGCATCGATCTGGACAGCCGACACCACCAGACGGCCACCAGGCGGCTTGCATGGATGCAACAGCAGCAAGGGAGGGCGGCGGCATAAGCCGCCCCTTTCTCTCCATTCATGCGCCCGTCCCAGCGGCTGGCGCTTTCCTCCACATTTACATCAGAGGATTATCATCATGCGTTGGATCGTTACGAAAGATCATCACGGCGGTTGCCTGGGCTTGGGCGAAGACGCCAACGGCGCCCCCGCGCGTGGAACCCCGGAACAGGGCGACGCCCTGCCGATGGAGTTCCGGCTTTACAATGCGCGCGGCGAAGTATTGTTCGAGGGCCGTTGCGGCGACATTGACGCCGATTGGTGGGATGGCTTCGAGCCGTTGAATTACCTGTGGCAGCCGTGCCGCCGTCTGTCATATCGCCGCGCCGGAACGGATGAATGTTGGCGCTGGTTCCGCCCATAAAGCAACCACAAGGCTGAATATCGCCGCCGATCCCGCCGGATCGGCGGTCATCGCGCGTCCAGAAAAACGCGCTCGCCGCGCTCCGCCCGGCTCGCATTTCCCCTGCGGGGCGGCAGCAAAACCTGTGGTTTTCAGATGCTCGTCAGCATGATCGAGGCGTCTGTCACAGCCCCCCGACCATCAGGCATCAATTGAGAACCTGCAGGCCGTGCTTGCGCACGATCGACAGCAGTTTGAGCGCCATGCCACTCGGCTTCTTCACACCGCTCTCCCACTTCTCCACCGTGCTTTCGCTGGTGTTGAGATAGCGGGCGAAGACAGGCTGGCTGACGTGATTGCTCTCGCGGATCTTCCTGATCTCCGAAGGAGGCATTTCAGCCGGCATCACCAGATGGCGCGCATCGAAATCCCGCATCGTCGCCTTGTCGAGCGCCCCGACACGATGAAGCGCCGAAGCGGAAGAATGGATCGCTTCGGAAATGTCGCTCCTGTATTCAGCTTTCCTTGGCATTGCATATCTCCATCAAGTCCCTGTCCCTGACCAGGACATCGATCTGTTCGTCATTCAGCGTGGCATAGGCCTTGGCGAGCTTGCGAAAATCCTCAAGCTCGTCATCATCGATATTGGCGCGATCCTTCTTGGCGAAAAGATACTCATATATCCAGTAGCGGCCGCTCTTCGCCAGGATGATGCTGCGGTGCATGTTCCTGTTCAGCCGCTTCTTGAACACGCCGCCGCCAAGATCGTCCGCCTGCCCGAGCATCACTTCGCGCACGGCCTCGCACAGTTCGGCATCTGATATCATGGCCTTGCGCGCCGCCTTGGCGAACCAGGCCGTCTTGAAGGTTCGGGACGAAGTTTCATTCATGATGGAATGTAGCACCTGGTCCGGCTGATTTCAAGGACGCGATCCCGTCCATGCGAAAGCTTGCCTGGAAGTCACCTCAAGAGCGAGGTGGCCGCCCGCCACCCTGCATCTCCTTCAGAATAACAGAGGTGGACTCATCGGCCGGGCTGGCCTTGACGCTGATCTTCCCACCCTAGATAGGTGTAGCACTTGGTGCTATATAAACTGATATTAGAACGTGTGTTCAAAACAGCTTGGTTCGCCAAGGCAGCGAAGAAGGCCCGGATTTCCGACAAGGCATTGTCGAAAGCAATCAGCCAGGTTGCTCTCGGCCAAGCCGATGATCTCGGTGGCGGCGTCTTCAAGAAGCGCCTCAACGGCAATCTGCACCGTTCAATCGTTCTGGCAAAGGCCGGAGAGTTCTGGGTATTCACTTATCTCTTTGCGAAGAAGGATCGGGCGAACATCGATGACGACGAGCTTCTGGCATTCCGGAAGCTCGCCGAACTCTATCGGGGAAAGACGAAGGCCGGCCTTGAAGCGGAAATCGAGGGCCGCGCCTTGCTGGAGATTGATCATGGCGACTAAGCGCAAATTCAAGAGCGATGCCTTCGAGGCAATCCATAGCGCCGTTGAGGGCATGTATGCGGCAGGCACCATCGACAAGGAAACCATGCGAACCTTCGACGACGATTGCCTGGTTGTTCCGCAGGATCTGACGCCAGGCGAAATCAAGGCACTGCGCGAAAACAATCACGTCAGCCAGCCGGTTTTTGCCCGCTACTTGAACACCAGCAAGTCCACCATCCAGAAATGGGAGACTGGAGCCAAGCGGCCAAGCGGGCCGGCACTCAAGCTCTTGTCGATCGTGCAGAAGCACGGGCTGCAGATGCTTTCGTGACATGAGTGACAACGAGTGCGTCTGGTCCCGCCATGGCAACGCCGTGCAGATAGCTCTGAAAGGGTACGAACCTTTGGCCTTGTAGTTTATGCGGAAGTCAAAGCGTCTAGATATAGTCACTTAGCTAGTCGTCGTAGCGCCGGTAATATTTCCGCTCGGGCAGCGTTTCAAAATCCACAGCCGGGCGCTGTTTGCCGCCCAGCTTCACCCAACTTCGTTGCCGGTTCCGCGCCGAGGTCAATTGCAGTCCCATGAGATGCGCGACCGCCATAGGATTAAGCCCCTGGTCGAACAGGCGGTAGCAAATCTCCTCGCCTCTGAGGGTCAGCCGACCATCATCATAGTGGTTCGAAGGGTGACGCGGGTCGGTCTCTTCGCTCCCGATAATTGCAGACTGCATCTCCTTGTTTAGGTCGCCGATCTGCTGCTGTCTCGCCTTCCACTGCTTCGCGATCTTCCGGCGCAGCAGCTTGATCTCGTTTAAAAAGACCCGTTCGGCGCTGCGGAACTGAAGCCCGTCGAAACTGATCGTGCCGATATAATGGTGTGTTCTCTGCCTCTCATCCAACAGTTTCAGAAAATGCTGCAGACGCTCGACTGCCTCGTAGTCATAGCGGGCGAAATCGTCGGGCAGGTATCTCCAAGACCGGCGTACGGAACGTTCTGAAGTGATGTCGGCGACAAGCTCATGGATATCGTGCCCGACCCTATTGCGATAGTCGATGAGACGCCGGATCTCCGCTTTTTCATCGGCCGACAACGCACCGTCGGCTTCAAGTGCGTCGAGGCATTTGCCGACCGGATTCTTTGCCCCCTGCGGCACGCGTTCTGCACGGCCCGTGTGTGCCATAAAGCCATCGGTACGCTGTATCAGCGACAGCACTCTTGTCTTGAGTTGCTCGGCATAGAATAACACAAGCACCATCTGGGCCGAGCGCAGCTTCAGCATATTCTGTTCCAGGCTGGGCAGGCGGGACCCCAGAGGATCGAGAAAACTGGGCTCGTGCATAGCTCAGCTCATGTGACGGCGCAGACGCATGTGAATACGGGTCGTCTCCGCCCTAAGATATAAGTCATCCTCCAGCGTGATGAATCTCGCGTGCATAGTGGCAATGCGGACCGGGATCAGTCGCTGAAGGGATTCCCGAATGTCTTCTTTCCGGCCGAATACCGATTTGAAGACCGCTTCCCAGTTGTCATTGCGCTCGATGATGCCTTTGTAATCGGCAAAATCGGCGTAATCGATCAACGGCAGATCATCTCCACCCTGCTGCATGTCTTTCTGTTTTTTATCCTTCCACTGGTCGAGAAGATTTGGAGGTAGCTGGCGTTTCATCCAGTCAGCGCCGAAATTCTTCGTCATCACCGCAACGATGAAAGCACGGACCTCGCGCTCGAAACGTAGCAAGGTCTCATATGCTCGCGAGTTGAGTTCGACGCCGGCATCATCTTCAGAGACAATGTCCGCGTCAGTATCCTCCTCGACAGCGAGACCTGCGATCTGGACCGTCTCCTGATAGGCTTCGACGCTGAAATGGGTGAGGTTGGCGTCGAAGCCCTGAGCATCATACAGCTCAAAGCGGGCCACAGGCTCGATTAGCGCAGGCGCATCGAACGTGATGGTATCCCGCCAATCACCCAGTTCCATCCGCAGCGCGGCGGAAATATGCGCGCTGAACGAATTCATGGAATTGGCGAGCCCGCCGATTGCCTGCAGATCGACAAAAGCGCGTGCGGAAAGCGCATGCTGCTGCACATCCAGCCAAGAGGTTTTCATGGCCTCCATGCGTGCTGTCAGCGACTCGATGCCGCCCGCCGCTTCACGAAAGGCCTTCGAGTATCCGGACGGATAGTCCTTAAGCAGTTTCGAGAGGGCAGAGATTTCCGGAAAGATCAGCCGTTCGTTCAGCGCGCGGATCGATTCCCCCAGTTCGGCTAAACCGCGCATGCGCCCCGCAGCCAGTTCGCCCAACGCATTCTGTTTGCCCATTGCGGCCAGTGTCAATGCGCTTGCGTTGGGAATGGTATCCGCCCAAAGCTCTGCTGAGTTATGCCGTCAAGCGTCCTGCGATTCCGTGGAGCGGGAGATGCGGGTGTCCGCTGCGTTGACATGGGCGGCAACGACAAGCATGTCCGCACCGATTTCGCTCGGCGTCAGGTGCAACGCCTTGAGGTCGGCCAAGGCGCGGCCAATCCCGTGATCGAGACGCGTGCCCGCTACCAACTGCAAGGTCGATGCGATTTCGTCGCGCGCCTTCGGGACACTGGTTTTATCGTCCGGTCCGAAACGGCCGATGATGACATGGCGTCTCATTTCTCTGCCTCCCCATCACCCATCGTCTGCAACACGTCGAAGGCGGATTGATAGACATTGGTCACGAAGCCCATCACCGCATCAGGGGTCAGCGACTGAATATTGACGCCCGCAGCGTTGATGGCGTCGCTGACACCGCGCTGGATGAAATCACGTAGTTGCGCCTGCACCCTCTCGGCCGCCTGCGGATCGGCCGGCAAGGTCACGACCTTGGTGCCGATGTCATTGCAGATACGAGCCTCGATCGCGTGCGTAGCATATAGCTCGAAGACGGTTTGGATCTGGCCAGTTGTCAGCGCGTCGATGTCGGTAATGCCCGCACCGGCGAGATCGGCGATAGTCTCGATGAAGGCGTCTCGCGCGATTCCCTCGTCGATCGACCCGCCTTCGGGGCAAATGTAGTCGGCAAGCCCCGCGAATACTTCCTCGATCGGCCGCCCGGCGAGGCTTTCAAGGTTGAGCATTCGCAGCGCTTCGCGAACGCCATTGGCACTGGCGTCATTGAGGAATCTGACGAGCCCGGCACCTGCGCCGCGCGATGAGCCCATGCGCTGCGCTGCCTGGCGCGAACTGCCCGCCGATTTGGACACATATTGCGAGACAGCGCGGCCGAGACTCCTGCGGTCGCTGCCGCCCGAGCTTACGAAGCGCGTGAAATTGTTTCGCGCCGATGTAAATCGATCCGATGCTCCTGCTGGCGCGGTTGGTCGGGGTGCCGGGGCGGGAGGAACCGCTGGGGGCGATCCATCAGGCGACGCGGGTTGCGTTCCGTCGTCCGCACCCGCGCCGGTCCCGCCGTCGCCGTCACCCTGCAGCCAACTCGGTATGAGTGGCGTGCTGCCGCCCGCGCCACCATAGGCGTTCGACGTGCCCATCAGCGCCCGCCCTTCCGCGTACGAAGCGCGGCGCTGGCCGTCGTCTTCAAAAAGGCCTACTGTGAGGTCGACCATTTTTGGAGGAGCTTTTCGAACCGAGCTACGGCGTCAGCATCTTTGATGATGCCTTCCCAGCCGGACGCAGGCCACGGTCCGCATCGATCAGCCGGCAAGGCTTCAAGCAGGTCGAGAAGGCTGGCTTGGAGCGCCGGGTGCGCGCGAACCAACACGGCGAGCCCGTCGATGCCGGGCGGCGCTGTATTGAAAGCATCGCCGCCCATAACGCGCCCGCGCAGTTCCTCGAATACCTGTGCGGCTTCGGCCGGAACGAGTTGCTTGAGTTCACCTTCGAACGCCTGGACGGCGAGTTTCGGGCCGAGCAACTTTTCGACCACCGCAGCGAGACGCCCGAGCACTGAGGCCGCGCCGAAATAGTCCTTCCGATCCTTGGTCACGAACAGATAGGGGCGCAGATCGACTTCGGCTAAGGCCGGTGACAGCCGCGCCCAAGCCCGTATCGCGTCGGCCGCCTTCCATTCGGTCAGGGTGGCGCTGTCCTTGGAGTCCGGCACGACGGTCGGCTTTGCGTCATCGAAGGAACTGACCTTGGGCCCGGCCCGCTTGGTTTTGGGGCCTGGCTTCTCCTCCGATGCGGCGGCTTCAAGCGCCGCCAAATCTATGCAGTGGCCGTCTGGATCGCGAGCGGCGGCGCTGGCGATTTGGTCGAACAATCTGGAGAGGAACCGTTCAGCCAGCATGAGTTTCGCCAATACGGGGAGCTTCACCTCCTCTCCAAAGCCGCGAGCGAGCGCGGTTTGATGGCGCAGCAGCAGGGTGTTGAGAAAGCGCTTGATCTGCCGCGGATTGCCCTGAGTGCCGCTAGCTAGGATCGGGCCGATTTGATCGCTTAGGGTGAGCGCGTTCTGGACCTTGCCGGCTTTATCGCCCAAGGCGCCTTTAACTGTTTGCGCGTCGAGCCCAGCCGTCTTCCAGGGCCGTTTGAGCAGTTCACGCGCGACGTTGATTAGCACAGAGTAAGCAGGGTCGTCCTCACCCAGTTCAGCGCCAATGAGCAATAAGGTGACATAGATGCGGGTTTCGGTCTCGCCCAAAGCTGGAATCCGGAATGGTATTTGGATCAGCTTTTCGAGATAGTTTCGCGCATAGTCGCGGGGGCCGGTCGTGTCCGGCAGTTCTGGGAAATGCTTCCGCACCGAATATTCGATCATCGCCTCGTCGGCTGCAACGATGAACGCGGTGCGAGCGGTGAATACGAACAGGCGGACGGCTTCGAGGGTTTCAATCGCCGTATCCGGCAGGCAGCGATCTAGATCGTCGATAAGAACGATCAGTTGCTCGACGCCCGCCTGCTTGAGCAGGTCGTCAAAAGCCTTTCGGAACGCTTCAATCTCTTCGGGTACATTCTTCGACTCACCGGGTTTCACAGACCCTGCACGCCGTCGATGGCTTTGTCGTAATTCTCCTGCGTGGCGATTTTTGAGGGATCGGAGAAAATGCCCTTCAAGGTGCCGACCACAGCGCTAACCTGATCGGCTGAGGGGATGCCGGTGAATGCGGTCAAAGCGAGACCACCGCCGTGCCGCGCGATCTTGAGCCAGTCGATCCGCCGGAAAATGTCCTTAACGGCCATGCCGGCCTGGGTAAGCAACGGGCGTTTTTCGATAAGCCGGTAACGATGCCCTCGATCAGCGCGATCTTAGCATCCTCGAATCCTTGAAAACGCCATCCGTTGAATTTGATGCAGAGCACGTCCTCGTCTGAACTGAGGCCACTCTCGATCATCTCCAAGATGCTGGATTTGCCAGCGCCCCAGTCACCATGAACACCGACGGTTACCGCTCGCTCGGATTTCTCACGCAACAGTTCGATGATGGTTTTCGATATCGCCTCGTCATTGAGGAGATCTACCCTCGTCTCATTATCCGTAAGAATCACTGCGTTCCCCCGATGCGCTCTAGCGACTCGCCGCTTTAATCGCGAGTTTGCCGAAGATACGCAACTTTCGCTATATGCACTTGGTAGCAGTAGGTTTTTTCCAGCATTTTTGTGTTCACCGCGATCAATGACTGCCCTTCGACAGATGGCCGTCTGATACTGCGGCAGCTCTAGCTAAACTGGCGCTTGCTCGTAACAATGGTTATCTTACGCCCGCCTCTCTTCGCGGCGGAGGCGACGAGGAGCGAATGATCTCGGCGCCCCCCCTAACCGAGTGTGGTGTTGCCGATCGCTGGCGCAATTCTTGAGGCGGCGGCTACCCAACTGCTGGCGATCAGCCCCTGCTTTGCACCTGCTGATTTAGGAATTAGTGTTTTATGTCAGGGATTTGGCACCGATGACCGGAGTGCTCTGGCGCACTGGATCGTAGTTTTAGGCTACTATTGGATAGCGTAGCGTAGGAACTGGTTGCGGGGGCAGGATTTGAACCTGCGGCCTTCAGGTTATGAGCCTGACGAGCTACCGGGCTGCTCCACCCCGCGCCATGGTGTGTTTATTGAACCGGTTTTGGTATTTTTGCGTTATCTGAACG
>NZ_JAGPOU010000009.1:0-25700 GCF_018066705.1 Ochrobactrum sp. AP1BH01-1
GGGCCGCATATGGCGGCCGACGACGCGCAAGGACGTGCAGGCGATCTTGAAGGCGGCCGAAATCTACAACGAGGCCGGCTTGCACGAGAAGGGCGAGCGCAGCGGGCCGCTAGGATCGGTGGCGCTGGACGTGCTGCGGCTGTTCGTCAATCTCATCGACTTCCGCACCGGCCGGCTTGAGCCGTCAATCACCACGATTATGGATCGGCTAGGCCGGTCGCGCGATACGATCGTGCGGGCGCTGAAGAACCTGCGGGCGCATGGCTTCATTGACTGGCTGCGGCGCTATGAGCCGACCGGGAACGAAGGGCGCGGCCCACAGGTGCAGCAGGCCAGCAACGCCTATCGCCTGTCCCTGCCGGAGAAGGCCCGGCAGTTCCTTGGACGGTTCGGCAAGGCCCCTCCCCCGCCCGCCGATCATGGACAGGATCAGCGGGCTTGGAGCGAGGCAATCGACGCCTACAAGACCACCCTGCCCCTCGATGAGCGAACGCAGATCGACGCCGGCGATAGCCCGCTAGGACAGGCCCTTGTGCGCATGGCGAAAAGCTTCATGAAACGTGAGTCCGATAACCAGACTGAATCCCCATCTGATCTTTATCTAAGAGGGAAAACATAAGCGGTCGCCGCTGTTCGGGCCGCTTTCGCGGCCCTGCGGCGGTTCCGATTCGCTTATAGGGCGGATCGGAAAGCGGCACCATCACCGCCCAAACCGCACCGTTCGCGCCTGCGGCCAGCGTCCTATGGGCATTCGAGAGGGAGTGAGGGACAAGGTCGGCGCTTAATTATTTACGTTAATACGTATTAACGTGTAAACGTATTACCCTGTTAGAAGGCGATGGCGGCGGCCGGGAAAACGTGCTAGAGTGTACACAATTCAACACACGGAGGCGTTTCCATGACCGCCAGCACCACCATGACGATTCGGGTTAGGCCCGATGTGAAAGAAAAGCTCGACCGGATCGCGAACGACACGCAGCGAAGCAAATCCTTCCTCGCCGGCGAGGCCGTCGCCGCCTATGTCGATCGCGAGCTTGAAATCATCGACGGTATCAAGCGCGGCATGGCTGATGCGGCGGCCGGCCGAGTGATCCCCCATGCGCAGGCCGTCGCGGAAATGCGTGAGGTTATCGAGGAAGCGAAGCGCCGGAAAGCCGCGCGCGGATGAGGCCGGTTGTCTGGTCGATTGAGGCGCAGCGGGATAACCTCGAAATCCTGCGCTATATCGCAGAGGACAACCCATTCGCTGCCGAACGGGTCGTGGACGCGATCGAGGACGCCGGGAACAAGCTCGGCGAATTTGCGACCGGCCGGCCGGGGCGGGTGAGCGGAACCTATGAAAAGTCCCTCGCCCGGCATCCCTACATCATCGCCTATGAGCTGCGGGACGTGGGGGGCCGGGAAAGCGTCGTGATCGTGCGCGTCATCCACACGTCGCGCGACTGGCTGGCCGAGGAATGGCCGCACTAGCTTAAAGACGTAGTAACGTCCTTAGCTATATGTTTTAATACGTATTCACGCAAAGAAGGATTGACGCATGAACGTCATTGCGTTTTTGAGCCAGAAGGGCGGGAGCGGAAAAACCACGCTTTCGGTTCATACCGCCGTGGCGGCCGAGGCGACCGGCGAACGGGTTTGCGTCATCGACGCGGACCCACAGGAGAGCGCGACCGCATGGGCGAGCGCGCGGGAAGCCGGAACGCCGATCGTGGCCACGGCGCAGGCCGGGGAGCTGGACGCCGCGCTTAGGGCGGCCGAGGGCGAGGGCATGACCTTGGCCGTAGTGGACGCCCCGCCCCATGCCGCCCCGGCGGCCGGCCAGATCGCCCGAAGGTCGGAGCTGGTCTTGATTCCGGTCCGACCGTCCGCGTTTGACCTCGCTGCGGTCCCGGCCGCCGTCGAGATCGTGGCGGCCGCGAAGGTGCGCGGCGCGTTCGTCCTGTCTGCCTGCCCCTTCCGTGCGCCCGAGATCGGGGAGACGCGCGCGGCGCTGGAAGCCTACGGACTGCCGATCGTTCCCGGCGAGATTACCGACCGGCGCGCGTTCGCCCGCGCCGTCACGACTGGCAGCGCCGTGACGGAGTTCGAGGCCGAAGGGAAAGCAGCGGAGGAAATCCGGGCTTTGTGGGCGTGGATTAAAAGCACGTTAGAACGTAAATAGCTGAATACGTAAGCGCGTATTGAAGGAGCGAAACCTATGGCAAAGAAAGCAACCGGCCTCGCGGCCTTCACCCGCCCGAAGGCCGGCGCGGAGGCCACCAGCCTTGCAGCGATCGAGGACGATCGCCCGGCCGTGGAAATCCCGACGCCGAGGCGAAAGAGGGGAGGGGGCGAGACTGTCGCGCTTACGGTCAAGGTCCGGCGATCGGACTGGCAGCGCCTTCGCCAGCTCGCGGATGCAGAGGGGACGACAATTCAGGCGATGGCCGAGGCCGGGCTTTCGGCGGTTCTGGCACAGCACGGATTGCCGCCGATCGAGCCTTATGCACGTTGATACGTAAATAGCTAAATACGCTAATGCTTGCGTGTGTGGCCCGCCCCCCCGGCCGTCCCTACGGCCCTAGATGATGAGAGCGGGCCGGCCGGGGGGCTGTCGTCGCGGCCGGGCGTTTCCCTGAATAGAGCTTGCACCAGGTCGGCGGTGGATCGCGGCGCAAGCCGCGCCGGCACGGAGGCGAACGCGCTCCCCAATAGCGCCGTAGAGAGCCGGAGGGCCGTTCGTAACAAAGTCCCGGCGCAAAGCGCCGGGTCCGCTTCCTGTCACGTCAGGCAGCGTCATACAGGCCCCGAAACTCGGGATCGGCATAGTAGGCGAGCTTTCCGGCGACGATCGGCCGTTGCCCGGCGAGGAACAGCAATTCGACATGCTGCGGCAGGTTGCGGACCTCATCAGGGGTCAGCAGCGGGCGGGCCGTGTGTTGCTCGCCGTAGGAAATCCCGGATTTGTCGGAATCGAGCGCGCGGCTCATGGTCTGGAACACAACGGTTTCCTGCCCGAGCAGATCGGAGACAAGCCGGGCGCTGTCGTGATCGTTGACGCCGAACACCTGCAGGACGCCGGCGTTTGACAGGAAGGTGCCGGCGCGTTGGCCGTAGGTGGCGCGGAGCTGGTGAACGTCCTGCAGGATGGGCCAGAGCTGGACGCCGTAGCCGGCCATGAGGCCCATTGCGCGCTCGACGGGGGCCAGATGGCCGAGGGCGGCGAACTCATCGAGCAGATAGAGGACCGGCACGGCGGGTTTCGCCGGATCGCGGGCCATGTCGATCAGGCTTTGCGAGACGAGCAGGCGCAGCCAGCGGGAATAGGTGGACAGGCGATCGGGCGGCAGGACGAGGAACACCGAGACGTTGCGGCGCTTGAGATCGGCAAAGCGGAAGTCAGATCGGCCGAGTACGGCGGTCATGCGCGGGCTGTCGAGAAAATGGGTATGGCGCTGCGCGGCCGAGAGGACGCCGGCGGCCTCCCGATCGGATTTGCCGAGGTGGCGATTGGCGGCGCGCGCGATCAGGCCGGCCGCTTCGTCGGTTTCCTGCATCCGCTTGAGCAGAGCGGCGAACTGTTCCGGGGGGAGGGTAAGATATTCGCGCAGGGTGGCGAGATTGAGCCGGCCGCTGGATTCGTGGGCGGCAATCTTCAGGATCAGACCGGCGATCAGCGCCTTGGCTTCCTCGTTCCAATGCGCCTCGCCGGCCATGCCCGGTTCATCGAACACGAGGGCGTCGGCAAGGGTGCTGGCGTCTTCCGCGACATCGAGGCCGGCCGGGTCGAGCGTGTCGAGCGGATTGAAGGCGGCCGAGGGCTGGCCGGTGACGCCGAAGGGGTCGAGGACGTGAACCGGGCCGAATTGCTGGCGGGCGCGTCCGGCGATTTTTGCATTTTCGCCCTTGGGGTCGATGCAGATCACGGACCGGTCGGCGGTGAGCAGGTTAGGGATGATGGTTCCCACCCCCTTGCCGGTGCGCGTCGGTGCCATCGTCAGCAGATGGGCCGGGCCGTCATAGCGCAGGAGCTTTCCGGTCTTGCCGTCGCGGCCGATCAGCAGGCCGGAATCGGTGCGGGCAATGGCGGCGGTTTCCTTGTCGGTGGCGAAGCGGGCCGAGCCGTGGGTTTCGCCGTCCATATCCCCGAAATGGATAATCAACGGATTGGTGAGGAAGCGGAAGGCGAGCGCCAGCAGCACCAGCAGCGTGACGAGATCGAGCAGGAGAACCGGAACCGAGCCGACGCGAAAGCCGATTTGTTCGAGAGCGAAGCGGCCACCGAAGCCGACGACGAACAGGACGATAACAAGGAGGAACAGAAGTCCGAGAAGCGGTTTCCAGATGCGGAAAGGTGCGGCGAGCAGAGCGACGAACGCCCATAGCGGATCACGCGCGGCCTGCCGCATCATGTTCTTGAACGCACCCCATGCAAGTCTCGCCTGACTCATGCGGCCGTCCCCCCGGCGCTGCCTGTCGTCTCCCCGGCCGGCGCGTTGCCGATCAGGTCGACAAACAGTTCCTTGTCACCGGGGCGCGTCAGGAAGTCGGGCAGCTCACGCTTGAGCCATTCGCCCAAGCGCCGGGAAAATTCCTCATCCTTGCCGTGTTCGAGGCGATGCAGGACGAGCGCGCCGAGCAGCACCTTGCGGCGCGTGTCGTTGGCGCGTTCCTGCTTCGACAGTCGGGCCTTGAGCGTGGCGCGCTGCGCATCCAGTTCGGCCAAGCGTTGTTCGATCGTTTTGCGCGCCATTCCTCAAATCTCCTTTTCCGGTTGTTCGCCTAGACTATCATTCCCGACCGTCTTTTCCAGCGTTTGCCTGTTACGCTTGAGTTTTCAGCGGTTTTGCATCACAATCCGGCCTCAATTCATTGCATCGACCTTGCCGCGAGCGCCACACCGATCGGCGAAAGAGCGTAGCGATTGAGTTGAGAAGGGCGCACTTACGAGTTACTGCGTAACTCAGCGCGCTGCGAGCTTAACGGCTGGCGGGATAGGCAGAACGGGAACGGAGCAGGTTGCGTTGGCGATCTACCATTTGAGCATGAAGCCAATTTCGCGGGCGAAGGGCCGTAGCGCTGTCGCTTCAATGGCTTATCGTGCCGGGGAGAAGCTGACCAACGCGCGCGACGGGATCACGCATGACTACACGGCAAAGCAGGGCGTCGAACATGCGGAGATCGTCTTGCCGGAAGACGTCAACGCCGATTGGGCGCGGGATCGGTCGGACTTGTGGAACGCCGCCGAGTTTGCCGAGAAGCGGAAGGACGCCCGCGTTGCGCGGGAGTTCGAGGTTGCCTTGCCGCATGAGCTTTCGGCCGAGCAACGGCTAGAGGCGGCGAGAGAGATGGCGCAGGAGCTGGCCGACCGCTACGGCGCGGCCGTGGACTTCGCCATTCATGCGCCGCATGAGGCAAGCGACGTTCGCAATCACCATGCGCATATTCTTATGACCACGCGGCAGGTGACGGAGGACGGGCTAGGCGACAAGACCTATCTTGAGCGCGAAAACAAATGGCTGCTGGCGCACGACCTGCCGACGACCGACATGCAGCTTCGTGACCTTCGCCAGCGATGGGAGGGAATCGCCAACGAGCGCCTTGCGATGGCCGGGCTAGATATTCGGATCGACCATCGTTCGCATATGGAGCGCGGGCTAGAGATCGCGCCGACCGAGCATATGGGTGTCCATGCCTCGCAGATGGAGCGGCGCGGCCTCGACGTGTCGCGGTCGCGGCTGGACGAGGATGCGGCCCGGCGCAATGCCGAGCTGATTCGGGAGAAGCCCGAGCAGGTTCTAACCCTCATCACCGGGGAAAAGAGTGTGTTCGACCGGCGCGACGTGGCGCGGGCGCTGCATCGGTATATCAACGACGATGTGCAGGAGTTCCAAAGCGCGTTCGCCAAGGTGATGGCCTCGTCGGCGCTTGTGGAGTTGCAGCCTGAACGCACGGACCCGGTGACGGGCGAGATCGAGCTTGCGCGGTATTCGAGCCGCGACATGGTCGAGATCGAGGCCGGCATGATCGAGATCGCGCAGCGGATGCACGCCGCGCACAGCCGCGGGCTGAGCGATCATCATGGCGTCGATCGCCGGCATGTCGAGCGCGCCATAGAGCGGCAGGACGCCGCCATTCAGCGCAGCGCCGGCGATGCTTCCGCCCGACTGTCCGATGAGCAGCGCCGGGCGATCGAGCATATCGCCGGGCCGGAGCGGATCGCGGCCGTTGTCGGTTATGCCGGCGCTGGCAAGTCCACCATGCTCGCGGCCGCGCGCGAGGCGTGGGAGGCCGAGGGCTATCAGGTCCACGGCGCGGCCCTGTCGGGGAAGGCGGCCGAGGGCTTGGAGGAAAGTTCCGGCATCCAGAGCCGCACCCTCGCGTCCTGGGATCGGAGTTGGCAGAACGAGCGCAATCAGATCGGCCGCGGCGACGTCTTCGTGATCGACGAGGCGGGCATGGTCGGAAGCCGACAGCTCGCCCGCTTCGTTGGCGAGGTCGAGGCGCGCGGGGCGAAGATCGTCCTTGTGGGCGATCACGAGCAGCTCCAGGCGATCGGGGCCGGCGCGCCGTTTCGGGCGATCACCGAGGCAATCGGCCATGCCGCGCTTTCCGAGATACGCCGGCAGCGCGTGGACTGGCAGCGGGAGGCGTCCGTTGACTTCGCCACGCACCGGACGGCCGAGGGGCTGGCCGCCTATCGGGATCGCGGCAATATCAGCTTTGCCGAGACAGGCGAGGACGCGCGCGGCAAGATCGTGCGCGATTACCTTGCCGACCGTGACGAGCGCCCGGACGGCACCCGGGTTGCGATGGCGCATCGCCGTGCCGATGTGCGCGCCATCAATGACGCGATCAGGACCGAGCTACAGGATCGGGGCGCGCTGGCCCGGGGCAACGTGCCCGCCGTGAGCTCGGACGCCGGCGCGCTGACCTTCCAGACCCATGACGGCAAGCGGGAGTTCGCGCCGGGCGACCGCATCGTGTTTCTGGAGAACAACCGAGACCTTGGCGTGAAAAACGGGATGCTAGGCACGGTCGAGCGTGTCGAGCCGGGCAGGATCGTCGCTCAGCTGGATGGCCGGGGCGGCAGCGTTTCCGTGCCGATGGACGACTACCAGGCGATCGACCACGGCTATGCGACGACGATTCACAAAAACCAGGGCGCGACGGTCGATCGGTCCTATGTGCTGGCGTCGGGGACGATGGACCGGCATCTCACCTATGTCGCCATGACCCGGCATCGCGACGGCGTGCAGCTCTACGCGGCACAGGACGAGTTCACCAATGCCGGCCGGCTGGTCGAGCATGGGGCCGCGCCCTATGAGCATGACCCGCAGAAGTCCGACAGCTATTTTGTGACGCTGGAAAACGACAAGGGCGAGCGGCGCACCACATGGGGCGTGGACCTAGAACGCGCCATGACCGAGGCCGCACCGGAGATCGGGGAGAAGATCGGCCTACAGCATGAAGGCTCTACCCTTGTCACCTTGCCGGATGGCACCGAGACGCAGCGCAACACCTGGAAGGTTCGGGATGCCGGCGATCTGGCCTATGACCAGCTGGAGCGCCGCCTGTCCCGGTCGGGCGTGAAGGAAACCACGCTCGACTATACCCGCGACTTTGCCGAGCGCCAGTTTGCGGAAAGACGGGGGATCGCGGAGCGCATGGGCATCCGCAGCGAGATCGAGGTTCCGGCCGAGCGCGCCGGGCACCATGCGGAGCGGGAGGCAACGGCCGAGCGGGAGCGCACGCCGGATTCCACGCAAAAGGTCCGCGAAGATCTCGCGCAGGATCTTCGTGCGGCTTCTGACACCGATCCGGGCAATGACCGGGGTGAGGGCCAGCCTACGATGCCTGCCCCGCGCCGGCGCGGCATGTTCGATGGCCTCAAGCTCAATGCCCGTTCCGCGCTGACGCAGGAACGCAGTCAGCGGCCGGAAAGGGAGGGGGCGCGGCCGGCGCCCGACCGGCTGGCCGAGCGGGTGCGGGGGCAGTCGCCGCTTGAGGCGGCGGTTGACCGCTATGCGCGGGCCTGGCAGTCGATCGACCAGCACCGACGCGAGAACCTGCCTGTCCTCGACATGCAGCGGCAGGACATGCGCGATGCCGGCCAGCAACTCGACCAGGTGCGCGGCGGTCTGAAAGACCTGATGCGCTCGACCCTGCAAAACGATCCGGGCACAGTGCGCGCCATGACCGAGCTTTCCGGGCGGGAGCGTGTCGCCCAGGTCATCGAGGGGATGAAGCGCGAAAACGCCGCCCTGCAAGACCCCAATGTCAGGGCCGAGCGGTTCGTTGACCGCTGGCAGGAGCTACAGAGCCAGCGCCGGGAGCTTCGTGGCTGGCAGCACGATGAGGCCCGCGCCAAGGTCGAAAGCCAAATGAGCGGCCTTGCCAAAGGCCTGGAACGCGACCCGCAGGCGGAAGCCATCGTGCGGGATCGCAGCCGGGAGCTTGGGATCGGGCAGGATCTGCGCCAGGGCCAGAGCGTTGCCCGCGCGCTGCAAGAGGACATGACACGCGGCCACCGGCTTGGCCGGGGCATCGATTTGGGACTGTAGGCAGGAAGATCATGGCGGAACTGGACGACGACAGGGAAGGCATCGCGCGGCAAGCACGGGACGAGGACGCCGGCGACCCGGCTGCCGCCTTCGATGCGCTCCGGCGCACGGTCGAGACGCAGGGCGCGCAGATCAGCGCGGAAATGACCGTCATGCGGCGCGGGCTGGAAGCGGCTTTCGACCAGCTCGAAAAGATCGAGCCGGCGCAGGATTACAAGCCCCAGCTCGCCCGGCTCGTGCAGCAGCTCGGCGTTGTCGCGGAGCGGCTGCACGGCGTCGAGCAGTCGCCCATTCTCCGGCAGGGGGCGCAGCACTATGCGGCCGTCCTCGAGCGCAGCGGCGAAAGCCTCATACGCACCGCCGCGCAGCAGCTTGAACGCCAGGCATCCGACCTCGAGCGCGCCGGCCGGAGTCTTTCTGCCCAGCTCGCCGCCCACACGAAAAGCGCCCTTGACCGGAAAAGACAGGATTTGCGCATGGGGATCGCTGGCCTTGCCGGGGTGTTCGTCGGCATCTTGCTGATTCTGCTGTTGCCGCGCTTCCTGCCCTTCTCTGCCGACAGCCATGTTGCCGGCCTTGTCATGGGAGGTGATCGCGCCAGCGCCGGCCGCGCCATGATCCAGGCCGGCGACCCGGTGCGCTTTCAGCGCATGGTCTGGGCCGAGTGGGTCTTTGCGAACAACAGCGAGGCACTGGAAAAGTGCGTCACAGACATGCAGCAGACCGGGCAGGAGCAGCGGTGCGCCGTCACCGTGCCAGCGCCAGGGCAGTAGGGCACGGCGCGGTTTGAATGTCGGTCACGCGGTTTGGGCTGGGCGAGCTGCTCTGCCCTCGGTGCGGCGGCACGAAGGCCGTTCGTGCCGCGTTCCGCCCGGAAGAAATGACCGTACAGGAGGTGCAACGGCTACAAAGGGCGGTTGCTGAGGCCGGAAATGAGCAGGGCAGGAACTGATTCGTCCGAGCCGCTGCCGGCGGGCTATCTGGCTGACCGTATCGGCGACCGCGCGATCCTGTTGGCAGGCGCGGCGGTAAGGCACCGCGACAGGGGCATTGATCATGGGATGTAGCGCGGTGATTCGGCCCGCCCGTCCCAACGGCTCTATACTGAAAGAGCGGGCGGGGTCAGCCTATTGTCGAAGAGGAAACGAATGCGTTCCCAGATAAGTCTTGCTGGTAGGCCGTGCTAGCGTTTCAGTAGCATCACTTCCCAGTTCTAAAGGTGGAAAGCCGTCTGCCTGCGATCCGCATCACTGACCTTTTGCTCGAGGTTGACGCCCGAACGGAATTTTCGAACGCCTTTACCCATTTGCGCAGCGGTCGGACGGCCGACAACAAGCTTGCGCTCCTCACCGCCATCCTGGCGGACGGCATCAATCTCGGTCTCACGAGAATGGCGGACGTTTCCCCCGGCATTACGATGCGCCAACTCGCCTGGGCGCACGACTGGCATATTCGCGAGGAAGGTTACACGGCCGCGCACGCCATTCTCGTCAACGCCCAGAGGCAATTGCCTCTGGCAAGCTTGTGGGGCGATGGAACAACGTCATCCTCCGATGGCCAGTATTTTCCGGCGGGCGGACACGCCGAGGCGATCGGCGACCTCAACGGCCGCTATGGTCCCAACCCCGGCGCCAAATTCTACCGGTTCACCTCTGACCAGTACGGCGCTTTCTACATCATCGCCATGAATGCCAATGCGAGCGAAGCCATCTATGTCCTCGATGGACTGCTCTATCATGGCAGCGATCTCGCCATCGAAACCCACTATGTCGATACCGGCGGGGTAAGCGATATGAGCTTCGCCCTTTGCCATCTCGTTGGTTTCCAGATTGTGCCTCGGCTGCGCGGTCTCAAGGATCGCAAGCTCTATCTCTTCCCGGGCGACGCGCCTCCCGAAAACCTGGCGCCGCTCGTTGGCGAGCACATCAACGTCGAGCGGATCAAGGCAAACTGGAACGACATCCTGCGGCTGGTCACGACGATCCGTTCCGGGCAGGTTCGGCCTTCGACGGTGTTGGCAAAGCTGTCCGCATTCCCACGCCAGAACGGACTGGCGTTGGCGCTACGCGATCTCGGTCGCATCAATCGGTCCATCTTTCTGCCCCAGTGGTGGCAGAACCCCGAAATGCGCAGGAACGCGACGGTCGGCCTCAACAAGAGCGAATCCCAGAACACCTTGGCCCGCGCACTGTTCTTCAATCGCCTCGGAGAATTGCGCGACCGGACTTTCGAGAGCCAGTTCTACCGAGCATCTGGACTGAACCTGCTAATCAACGCCATCGTCTACTGGAACACACTCTATCTCGAACCGGCGTTCGCCGAGCTCAACCGAGATGGCATTCCCACGCCGCTTGACATCATCAAACACATTACCCCACTCGGCTGGCAGCACATCAGTCTCACCGGCGATTACATCTGGACCCCAACAGACGGCGTTGATCTCAGGCCATTGCGGCGCGAAACATCTATCCTCGCAGCGTGATCACCATACGTTCTCAAAAGTCGGACAGATCCAACACTTTCGTGTCGTGACGCCTTTCAGCAGAACCCACCCCCCGTCAGCTTGAAGTCCTGCTGAACCTGACCGGCGCCATCTCCAACCGGGTCTAGAGACTATCGCAGATCAGGCACAAAGGCCGGTGAAATTCACGCCGGGCGGCCGGTGTCACAGGCAACCATAGAGATCAATAAAAACCTCCCTGCCATGATACCGGGGCGCCGTCGACGGTCACGAATTCAGGTCGATTCAGGCCGCGGTGCTTTCTCCGCCATATTCCTGATGGACAACAGCACCTTCTGCCCGTCCCGCCGCACGCCGATGGCGGCCAACACCGAGATATTCGTGGCCTTCCGGTCCAGCCGCATCTTGATTACGGTGCCATCGAGGATCAGGCGGACGATGTCCTCATCGGCCAGACTGCGGGCACACCAGGCGTCCCAGTCGACCTTGACCTTGCCTGGCGCGGCTGACTACATCCTTGCTCACGGCCCCCTCGAATGGCCCGAAAAGCGCCCGCTTGACGCGCCGCGTGTTGGTGCCGGAAAGGTAGACTGCGGCGATCAGAGCCTCGGCCTTCTTCGTCAGCCGCTGATAACGGCGCAGTGCCTTCGACCGCCATTCCGTCACCTTGCCTGTGTCGTCTTCAATCCGCGCGCGCGGCACCCGCACCGTTTCCGTTCCGAAGGTGCCGGTGATCTAGCGCTCACGATGCCCGTGGCGATAGCCGTTCGCGGGACCATCGCCACGGTCGTAGCGAAGGCGGCCGAGAAAGCTGGCCAACTCCTCCTCGAACCCGGCCTCCCCGGCCAGTAGCGCAAAGCTCGCACTGTCGGTAATCTGGTTCATGGCGTGATCTCCCTGGCGGTTCCTGCCGCCGTTTGGGTGGGTGTCAGCTCATCCGGAGATTGCGCCACCCTCGAATTTCCACCAACTTCGCGACACGACCGTCGCCGTCGATACAACTGTGATCGAAAAGAATATTGCCCATCCGACGGATGCGCGGCTCTACGAGCGCGCCCAGGCGCTACTGGTGGGCATGTTGCCATTTTGCGCCGGGAATTAGGAGCGCCTGCCACACCTCACCGGGTGTAAAGTTTCCGAGAACCGCTGTCATCATTGCGGCCAAGTAGTCTTACCCCCTCGGCGCAGGAATGACGAGATACAGCCTCGTGACACCTGGCGCCGTCCTGCTGATTTCTGGTGCCCCGCGGATCGCAACCCGCGGGGCCGGTTTCTGCCGTGATCAGATGGTGATGCCGGATTTGCCGGGGGCGAGGATGCCCTTGGGGTCCAGCGCCCGCTTCAGCGTGCGGTTGATCTCGCGCTGGGTCTCGCCATAGATGTCGGCGACCTTGTCCATGAAGGCATTGTTGACCCGATAGACCGCATAGCCACGCTTGGCGAATTCGGTCAGCAGCTCGTCGAAACATTCATAGGCGCGCTGGGTCTCCTCTTCATCCGACTTGTCGAATAGCACGTCGATGATGTGGTGCAGGTCGCGCATGCCGACGATATATTCGCCGGCATAGTCGAAGCCGTGCTTGTTGAGGATCTCGGTCGCGAGCCGGGTCTGGTCGAGGGTTTCCGAACCCTTGTTCACCGTCACCGGCGCGAACCACATCGAGCCGCCACCGGCACCCCGATCATCCCGCCAGCGATAGAGGCCGAATTCCTGCATGGTCATATTGCCGCGCATCAGATCGGCACGATACTGGAAGGGCTGCTTGCCGCCGGCCTCTTCCTCGGTGATGATCCGGCCCTTGCCGTGACCCTCGATCGTCGCCTTGACGATGTTCCAGTTGACCTCGACCTGCTCCTTGGTGCCGTAAAGCGCGGCATAGACGTTCCAGGCGCCAATGCCTTCCTTCTCGCGGATCTCTTGGATGACCTCATGCGGGGTAAAGCCCTCGCCGTCGAAATACTTGCGGCGCGAGATGATGGCCGCAGCCTCATAGATGGTCGAGGCATAGACGACCGAGTTCGGGATGATGCCGTTCAGCCGCAGCGGGCGGAACAGGTCGACGATCTCGGAGATGTCTTCCTCATTGTCGTAGATGACGCAGAACGGCTTGTAGACCGGCGGCTTAGGCATCAGCCAGAAGCCCATCTTGGTGCAGATGCCGAAATTCGACTGGGTGAAGATACCGTCGAGATATGGTCCATAGCCCCATTTGAACACCTGCCATGCCGAGTTGCCCTCGACACCGCCCATGCCGGTGCGCAGCACCTCGCCATTGGCCAGCACCACCTCCATGCCGCATTGCATCATGAAATGCTCGCCATAGGGGGTGTAGCCGACGCCACGATCCATGGTGTTGCCGACCGGACCGGCAATTGCCGAAGGCGCCGGGCAGGACAGATAGAAAGGCAGGTCGTTTTCCTGCAGATAGTCGAAGAGCTGCTGGTAGGTCACGCCGGGTTCCACCAATGCGGTGCCCAGATCGCGGTCAACCGCGATGATCTTGTTCATATGCTTCAGGTCCAGCACCACCGTGCCGCGCTTGGCCGGGGCCGCGGTGCCGTAACCAAAGTTTCGCCCGGTCGAGATGGTCCAGACGGGGATTTCGTAGGTGTTGCAGATCTTTACGACCGCCTGCACCTGCACGACCGTGGTGGCCTGGATCACGCAAGAGGTTTTGTAGAGATCGTCGTCGACCGGCATCATGGTCTTGAAATAGGGGGTCAGCCGCTCCTCGTCCGAGATGACGTTGCCTGCGCCCAGCACCGCCTCGAACTCGGCCACCGCCTTGGCGAAGGTTTCGGCGCTGATGCCTTCGGGAAGGACTTCGAATTCACGCTCGGACATGATTATTCCCCTTTATGGACGTTGGTGGCGATATAAGCCGCCAGATCGTCGATCGTGGCATCATCAAGGGCCGAGCCGGGGAAGGCCGGCATCGCCAGATGGCCGTTGCGGATGAAGAAGCGCAAAGTGTCGGCGTCATATTCATTCGGCGACAGGTCAGGACCGACGCTCCGGGCATCGGCCTCGCCATCCACGGTGTGACAGCGGGCGCAGACCTTGTTCCAGGTGTCCTCGCCGCTGGCAAAGCTGCGGCGCTGGTCCAGCGTTTCGGCCAGATCCGGCGGTGCGGCCTCAGCGGCCTCCTGCGCAATGGCGGGCATGGCCAGCAGCCAGATTGCGCCAAGACCTGCGACAGCAAGCCGTGCGGTTTTACCCTGGGTGGTCATATCGGACACTCCTGGTATTTGGGTCCATGAAAGGGGTCAGACAGCCGCCGCCTGAGCGGCAGTTCCCGCGCGGGGGCCATGGGTGGCGACGCTGGTGCGGGCGATGGCGAACAGCATCTCATCCGCGGCATCCAGTTCCAGCACCACGGGTCGGGCGGGTGCCTGACGGATCAGCTCCTCCAGGCTGAGCAGGTTGGCCGTCAGGTCATCGCCCAGCAGCACATGCGACCTCGCCAGAGCGTAAGGGGCGGGAATACGCGCCTTGCTGTAGACGGCTCTGTTGCAAAAATCGTGAAGCTTGAGCATGCTTGGCGGAGATTGGACGGACGGAACGATGACGGATTTCAAGTGGCGCCATTTCCAGGGTGATGTGATCCTGTGGGCGGTGCGCTGGTATTGTCGCTATCCGATCAGCTATCGCGACCTTGAGGAAATGCTGGCGGAACGCGGCATTTCGGTCGACCATACGACGATCTATCGCTGGGTCCAGTGCTACGCCCCGGAGATGGAGAAGCGGCTGCGCTGGTTCTGGCGGCGTGGCTTTGATCCGAGCTGGCGCCTGGATGAAACCTACGTCAAGGTGCGGGGCAAGTGGACCTACCTGTACCGGGCAGTCGACAAGCGGGGCGACACGATCGATTTCTACCTGTCGCCGACCCGCAGCGCCAAGGCAGCGAAGCGGTTCCTGGGCAAGGCCCTGCGAGGCCTGAAGCACTGGGAAAAGCCTGCCACGCTCAATACCGACAAAGCGCCGAGCTATGGTGCAGCGATCACCGAATTGAAGCGCGAAGGAAAGCTGGACCGGGAGACGGCCCACCGGCAGGTGAAGTATCTCAATAACGTGATCGAGGCCGATCACGGAAAGCTCAAGATACTGATCAAGCCGGTGCGCGGTTTCAAATCGATCCCCACGGCCTATGCCACGATCAAGGGATTCGAAGTCATGCGAGCCCTGCGCAAAGGACAGGCTCGCCCCTGGTGCCTGCAGCCCGGCATCAGGGGCGAGGTGCGCCTTGTGGAGAGAGCTTTTGGCATTGGGCCCTCGGCGCTGACGGAGGCCATGGGCATGCTCAACCACCATTTCGCAGCAGCCGCCTGATCGGCGCAGAGCGACAGCCTACCTCTGACTGCCGCCAATCTTTGCAACAGAGCCAGTTTGAAGACCTCGAATATTATAGAGACCAATAAAAAGACAGATTTGCTGCGCCAATTCAGGATCACAGCGATCACGTGAAGTCAGGCTACAAAACGGTCGTTTTGGAGACACCATGCCACGCACCGGCGACATCCTCGGATACGCAAGGGTCTCAACCGCCGACCAAGACCTGTCCGGCCAAAAAGACCGACTGCTGCAACACGGTGCCATTCGCGTGTTCGAAGACGTGATCTCCGGCAAGACGTTCAACCGGCCCGGTCTGGCGGCCTTGCTTGATCAGGCCAGGCCCAACGATACTCTCGCTGTCATCCGCCTAGATCGCTTGGGCCGCTCGCTCAAAGAGCTTCTGGAATCCGTCGATGACCTCAAGGCCAGAGAGATCAATCTGATCAGCCTTGAGGAGCGGATCGACACGACATCCGCCGCTGGCGAACTCGTATTCCACGTCTTCGGGGCCATTGCGCATTTCGAGCGCCGCCTGATCTCAGAGCGCACCAAAGACGGCCTGATCAACGCTCGAAAGCATGGCCGCACCCCGGGGCGGCCGCCATTGCAGCCCGAGACAATCTCAGCCCTTCAAGATCTCGTCAGCGCCGGAAAATCCGTCGCCCAGGCCGCAAAACACCTCGGCATAGGCAGATCAACAGCTTACAAGGTGATCAGAAACACCACACCATAAGCCATGTTTATGCTTCGTTCTTCCTTAGCGTGGTTCTACGAAGAAACCTTCCGATGGGGCCTATCCGGCAGGAGATGCGCCCGGAACAGAGCGTGGCCCGCGCCCTTCAGGAAGAAATGTCACGTAGCCAGCGCCTCAACCGGGGCATCGGCATGGGAATGTAGAAAGGGAGTTCATGACGGAGCTGGACGACGACAGGGAAGCCATCGAACAGGATATGCAGGACCAAGACGCCGGCGACCCGGCAGCCGCGTTCGATGCGCTGCGCCGCACGATCGAGACGCAGGGCGCGCAGATCGGCGCGGAAATGACCGTTATGCGGCGCGGGCTGGAAGCGGCCTTCGACCAGCTCGACAAGATCGGGCCGCCGCAGGACTACAAGCCCGAACTCGCCCAGCTCGTCCAGCAGCTCGCCGGCGTCGGGGAGCGTCTGCACGGTGTCGAGCAGTCGCCCATTCTCCGGCAAGGCGCGCAGCACTATGCGGCGGCGCTCGAGCGCAGCGGCGAGAGCCTGGTGCGGGCCGCCGTGCAGAAGCTCGAGCGGCAGGCGTCTGACCTCGAGCGCATCAGCGCCGTTCTCGCCTCTCACAACAAAAGCGCGTTTCACCGGAAGGACCAGGATTTTCGTATGTGGATGGCCGGCCTGGTCGGGGTGTTCGTCGGCATATTCCTGATTTTGCTGTTGCCGCGCTTCCTGCCCTTCTCAGTCGATAGCCGTGTTGCCAGCTTCGTCATGGGGCAGGATCGCATCAACGCGGCCTATGCCATGATCAATTCCGTCGATCCGCAGGGCGTCAAGAAGATGGAATGGGGTGCCGGGTTCTATGATGCCAGCGGCGGCGAGATTTCCGCGTGCTTGGAGAAAGCCAGGCAGTCGGGGAAAGATCAGAAATGCACCATCACCGTGCCAGCGCCGGAATGACCGGCGTTTTTCATCCGGCGCTTCGCATGTTCCAGGGCAAAGAAAATTTCTTGATGAGGCCAAGCTCAAGGCCGGCGCTTCCGTGGACCGGCAGGCCATTCCATTCGAGATCGGGCGGCTCGGCAATGTATATGTCGATCGCGGACGTGGTCAGCAGCTCATTTTTGATGATGCCGTTTAGGCGCAGACTGGTGCGCTGCGAAACGCCGGGCTTCCCGTAAAAATATAGCCTTTTGGCAAGCCCATAGTCGCTACGCCGACATAGAGGGCGAAGCCGTCTTTCACAAAAGCATAGACTCCAACCCCTTTCGATAAGGGCTGGTCAAGCACCAGGTCATTTCTCGCGGACAATACCCACCGGCCGGAAAACGTGAATCCGCCTGTAATCAGCGTATCGACTGGCAGCGGCGGTTTTTCTTGAGGTGGCGGCAGGCCGGCTTCAGATACCCTATTTGACGGCGTGGGAAGCGCCTCACCGGCTTTCAGAACATTATAGGCGTGCTGATAGCGAATCCCCAACCGACGCGCTATTTCGGCCGTCGCAAGCCCTTCTCGGGCCAGCGCCCGAATGTCCTCTGAAACGCTCATGCGGCGCGGTCCAATCTGGCCCGCACGCGCGGAATAGATGCCAAGGCATCGGAGAAGGTTTGCGTCCTTGCCTCTAGCTCGGCGTCAGGATCGACGATTGTGAACCAGCGTTGACGCTGCACATAAGACGACGAGCCGGGAGCGCGAGGAACCGAAACATTAGTGCGTAGCGTGACGACATTTTTGGTGTCGCATTCGACGGTTAGCCGTTCATGGAGTTGCTGTAATAGTGCATCATGCGTCAGGTTGCGGCCGGGAAAGGTGATGAAGACGATCGCGCGGCCTGGCTTCCGGAGCAGGCGGATTTCCGAGAAGGTCGCGTGCTTCTCCGATTCCGCTCCAACGCCATTGTCAGGATCAAGAAAAACGAGGTTCGCGCCGTCGAGAGCGTTCCGCTTGCGTGCGCCCCATGTGCCTCGATCAGCCCGCAGCGGCATGGGGTCACGATGGAACAATGCGCCATTCGGCCAGATCGCCGCCCGTTCGAGCGCGGCGATGCTGCGTTCCGGTAGTGTCGCAAGTCCCGTGTGCAATTCGGCATCGAGCCGCCGCCATGCGGCTTCACCGCGCCATTCGAGGTGCCGGCCATCGGGGCGGCCATCATCGCCCGGCGCGTAATACCATGCGATGCCAAGCGTTCTGTCCTGGCGCGCCAGGCGCGCAGGAGAGCAAATTTCAGAACGTCACTGACATCGCCGGCGTATTGATCGCGCATACCGTCTCCAAGTTCACCGTGGCAGCGCCGAGGCAATTGGTTTTTGCCCCGGCATGAAGTTCAGAAGGCGAACTTAGCCTGGCCCTTGTCCTCGACAGGGCGCAGCCGTGCATAGGCGAGAAGATCAGCGATCGAGCCGCCCTTGTCGCGCCAGCCATAGAAGGTGTCTTCCCCGAGAAGGACATAGTGCCAGTCGGAATCGCTACGCTGTTCCGGAGGAAGGGCGTTGATCCGGTCGCACCATGCAACGGCGGCTTTGCGCTTACGCAACACGTTTGGGCTGGTGAGCTGACCTTGTGCCTTTGTCTCGACCAGATAAATCGCGCCGCCAGCCCTCACGAAGAAGTCTGGCGAATAGAACGCGGGAAGACCGTCTTCCTTGATGTAACGCAGGCGCGCGAAGGTGTGTTTCTGCTCGTTGATCTTGCAGAAGGCTTCAACGCTGGCGTCACGCTCGCAGGTTTCCATAAATGCCAGTTCAAGGCCGCCATTCCGCGAGGGATAGGGAAGGCGCAGATAGATAGCTTTCTCGACGGCCAGCGATGACCCCTCCCGCATGGCGAGCTTGGGCACTTCCGAAAGACGCCGATGCGCGACCTCGGCATTGGCGACTATCACGCTGTCTTCCGCTTCGAGAATGGCGCGCGCCCACACCTTGATAATGTGCTCTGTCACCGGGTCGATCAGCAGGACGCGCCAGTTCTCATCCGTAAGAGGGTCTAGCTCCTGGCCGAACAGGTGCCGACGAATGAAGGTGTCGATGCCCTCGGCCATCTCGGCCCGGTTTATCTGGATGTAGGGGAACTTGCTGGCGTTGGCGAAAGCCTTCGAGCTGTTTGTGGTATCCGTCAGGGTGACGGCTTCCGTGATCCGGCGCGTGATCCGGGCTAGGTAGTCATTATACCCCGTCGCGGTCATCACGCCGCCATGCACGCGATAGTCGCCAAAGCGCGTTTTCGCCTGCACGTCTTCGGAATGGAATTTCTCGCCCTGGCCGATCTGCCCCTTGAGCTGTTGAAGCGAAAATGATCCGAACGGCGCGAGGCTCGAAGGGTCGATGTGGGTATCTTCCAACGCCTCGACCTGTTCCCGCAGAATGAAGGGGATGGCGAAATCATATTCCTCGAAGCCCGGCCGGAGGCCGACCGAGATCAGGTCGCCGGTCGAGCTGCCATTTGCCTCGTTGTCCTCATCATCTGCTTCAGCCGCCAAGCCTTCCTGAATCAGCTCGTCATAGAAGCCTTGGAATGCCGGATGCTCCACGATCGAAAGAATGTCGATCATGTTGGAGGGTGTCTTTCCGCCGCGAATGAGCTGGCGGTTCTCCCGCTTTATGTCGTCGTATTCATTGCCGCGCCACATCAGGCGCAGGCCGCGCCCGATCGTCTGTTCAAGCAGGATGCCGGCGCTTGATGCGCGCAGCGGGACAATGACGCAGATGTTGTTCACGTCGAACCCCTCGCGCAGCATGAGCACGCTCACGATGATACGCGGGGATTTATGGCGATCCACGTCAAACAGGCGTTCGCGTAGCACCTTCCATTCGTCGGGCTTCAGCTCGCCTTTGCGGTTGGAATCGACGCGCAAAACCTCGTCGTCGGCAAGCCCTTCGAGCTGCATGAAATCAGCGACGAGCGGCGTAACCGTAGTGTCTTCGCAGACCACCAGCATTTTCGGATGCTTGTCCGGATCGAGGGCGGCGAAATCGGCTTCCAGCTTCCGGAGCTTGGTCAGGCCGGCGCGCAACATAATGCGCTGCCCCTCTGACAGCATCGGGTTGCCGTTCTCATCCCGATCGGCCTTGAAATCCAGTTCCTCATGGCTCAGTGCCCCGATTTCGGAGCGTTTGTCGAGGACAAGGGATTTGACCAGGCCGGTGCGCATGGCCGTCTTCAGGTCGAAATCAACGGCGATGTGCGGGAAGTAGGATTTCCGGCTGTTCCGGCCAGTCCCGACCTCGTTATAGGGCGTGGCCGAAAAGTCCACCTGGACGAAGCGGCGGCCCTTGGGTTCCGCGATCAGGTTGAGGCTCTTTTGCCATTCAACCTCCGTCACCTCGCCTTCCCGCTTGAACTCGTGGATATGGTGCGCCTCGTCGTTGAAGACCATGAGCGCGGGCAGGTCTTTCAAGTAGGAGAGGATGCCGCCGCGCTCATAGCGACGGTTCAGCACATTCAAATCGTTGCCTTGGCTGGTGCCAGGCGTCAGGGGAAGGATGCTTTGCACAACGGTTTTCGGGTCGGCGGATTCACCCGGCGCAGTGATTTCCTCATCGTCAAGCGGTTCGCCTTCTTCTGACAGCACATGCCAGTTGGAAATGGCGATGATGCCGCCAGCCGTGACCTTCCGCCCAATGTCTTCCTTTGCGCAGACTGCCCCTTGCACGAAGCGGAAAACCTCATCCCTGTAGGAATCGGGAATGAACAATTCTTGGAATATCGACAGGTCAGAAATCGAGAAATCGCGCTTGCCGTCACGTTCCTTCCCCATGAAGGCGTCAAGCAGCCGATCGTAAACGATCAGGCCGGGGGCCACGACGAGGAAGTTTTTAGTGTAGCGGTCGCTATCCGGCGCGCGGTTCGCATTGAGAATCTGCCAGACCATGAGGGCTTGCAGCACCCAGGTCTTTCCCGTTCCTGTCGCCATTTTCAGGCAGTATTTCGGATAGGCGTTTTTCGGCGCGCGGATGATCTCGGATTCCCGCGTGCTGGTCAGCATCACGTCAGGAGCGGCAATCTGGTAGAGGTCTTGCAGGGTCGCAATGCCCAAAACCTCATGGGCATAGATCACGTTCAGCAGGGCTTGCCGCTGGCCGGGATGGAAATTGAAGGTGCGGGCGTCCTGAAATTCGGTCTGGAACCACCACTTCAAAAGCTCGGCCGTGATCTCCGAGACGTGATCTAGGATCGGCGCTTCGCCGGTTTCGAGGCCGGCGCAGGCTTCTTCGACCTTGGCCGTCAGCCCCTTGGCAAGTGAAAGATCGTTGATGCTCGCCATCATGCCACCTCAACCGTTGCTTCGGCTTCAAAGCCGAACACGTCAACGACCCGCACGCAGACGCGCCGTTTACCCTCCTTCTTTGGCAAGCCGGTGAGCCGGGCTGTGGTGACTACACGATAGGGATCACTGTCGTTGTCTGTATTCCCCCGGTAGTCCTGCCAGACAGACCGGAACAATTCGCCGTCATAATCAGGATCGACGCTCCAATACTCTATTAGGGCTATCGGGTCGGAATTAATGACTTTTTGTAGCTTTTCCCGGTTGGCCTCATCGAGATTCAACGCCTCTGGTGACAGAAGCACATAGTTGGCGATCGAGACGGAAAGTGCCTCCCCATCGCCCTGTCGATCACGATTAACCGACCCGAGTTTAAGATATTGCAGCGACGAGAAACGCACCTCGTCTGCCTTGAGCTTGTGGCCCTTCTTTTTCAGCCGGTCGAGCAGATCAGGCGGGATCACCAGCACTTCTAGCCGGTCGCCCTGCCCCAGTGCCTCAATGTCATGGCCGATCGTGGGTGAGAAATTCCACCCCAAGATAACGACCTTATCCCACCCACCCATGAGGTTATCGCGGATTTCGATTGCACGGCGCAGCGTGGCGAGGCCGGTCATCTTGTTGGGGCTGTCCGCAAGGACAAGCGTTTTGCTCCCCTGAATCCGCCCCATGTTCTTGTTCGGATTTTCTTCAACGGGCAGCGGCAGAGCGCCAAAGAGGCCAAGGACGATCTCAGCCAAATCGCCAATGCGGAAGCGGCTTCCCATCGTTGAGCGCATTTGCTCAACTTGGTAGTCGCCAATGTGCTGATATAGGAACGGCTTGGCGTCCTGGTCGATTAGGCGCTTGCGTGTCACCATGCAGGCGGGCTTGCCGAGATCGACGGCGAGCCACTGCCTGCCTAAGCGTTCGGCTACGGCCGCAGTCGTGCCAGACCCGGCAAAGCAATCCAACACCAGTGAGCAGGGATTGGAAGAAGTGCTTATAATTCTATCAAGCAGAGCTTCCGGCTTCTGCGTAGGATAGTTCAATCTCTCTCTGGACGTAGGGCTTATGCGGTTCACGTCATCCCATAGTTCTGTAACGGGTGTGCCTTTGGCATCTTTGAGAAATCGCTTTCTACTAAGCGATTTCCCCGTTGAGGAAAGGACAATTTCTCCCGCGTCGTAAAGCTCCTGCATTTTTGTTTGTGAATAGCGCCAATAGCCTTTCACGCCCAAGAACTCATAAAACGGATTGCCTTTTGCGGCCCCGCCCGGCCCGTCTACGGGCATTAGGCGATATTTCTCGCCTGTCGCTTCGTCCGTATATTTATAATCCCGCGCAAGGATTTCGGGTGTGTAGGCCGTATAAGCTGGGTTCCATATCGGGTTCCCCTTGGAATACAAAAATATTGACTCTGTGACGCGCCCGAAATGCGTTGCGCCCTGCCCGGTGTCGCCATGTGCGTGCGATCTTTTCCATGTAATTTCATTATGGAAATTGTCAGCGCCGAAAATATTGTCAGCAACAACCTTGACGTAATTAGAAACGGTCTTTCCCAAGTGTATATAGATGCTTCCGCTCGATGAAAGGCATTCTTTGAGAAGGTAGAGTAGGGGCGTTAAGGATTCCAAATATGATTTTGTTCCCTCATGCCATGTGTCGGAATAAGCAAATTGTTCAATAGCAGTTGGTTTTTGGTGAAAGTCGCCTCCAAGAATATTGATCTTTGTTTGGTAATCCATTTTGCTGTCAAAAGGAGGGTCGATATAGATTAGATCAACGCTTTCACGGATTGATTTATTATCTCCGCTATTGGAAAGGAGCGCGGCTATAGCAAGTAAATTATCGCCATATATTAGTTTATTAATGCCGTCTAAGTTGCTTGATTTAGAGCTTGCACGAAATAGGTCTTGATAATTGCTATCTTTAGACGGGGCGACCAGCTCCCGCGTTTGCAGGCCGAGGCGATAGTTACTCTCCGCACGTTCTATGACGCGCTCGGCTTCTTTTTTTCCTTCCGCGACGATTGACGGAAGCTGTTCTAGCAAACTTTTCATGCACAAGCCCCTTGTGCCGCGCTTCTCGGCGCGGCGGTGTTTCCTATTGTTTTCGGTTCAGATCAGCGCCGCTTGCGGATCGAGCGGCTTCCCCTTGAAGGGTGCGACATTGATCTCCCCTTCCCGTTTGCGGGCCTGGGCAATGTCATAGCTGTTCTGCATCCGCATGAGCGTATCCATCGACACGCCGAAAGCCTTTTCGACCCGGAGCGCCATTTCCGGCGAAAGATGCGCACGCTCGTTCAGCACGGCCGACAACGCTGCCCTCGTAACACCGAGAACTTGCGCCGCGCTCGTCACCGAAAGGCCAAGCGGCTCGATGATCTCACTTTTGACAAAGCCGCCGGGATGGGCGGGATTTTTCATACGGATGCCCTGCATCGCACTCATAGCCATCTCCTAGTGGTAATCTTCATAGTCGAGGTCGATGATCTCAATTTCGGTTTGGTCGATCCGGAACGTGATCCGCCAGTTCTTGGTGACGAACAGGCTCCAGGTTCCTTTCCGATCGCCGGTAAGCTGATGGGCTTTCCAGCTCGGGACCGTGCGCAGCTCGTCCTCCCGCTCCATATCTTGGAGGAAGGTGACGATGCGACGGACTTTCGGCACTACGGCCGCCTGCAAGCCGGTGGCGTCATCATCTTCGATGAATCGGCGCAACCCCTTATGGACTACGTTTCGGATTCTCATATGTCGTGACTAGCAAGCGAATCGTATAGTGTCAAGCGACACTATACGGCAACTTCATTGCCTTGTCGCACAAATTGTAAAACCTGCAACAGATCGGCCACCCCCGGAAAATCAGGGCTTTTCGTGTCGCATGTCTTTGTCGCAAGTGATAGAAAACTTGCGACATGATTTGCGACAGGGGGAAGCCGTGAACCGCCAACCAGATTCCGACGCCGGCCGCGTGTTCATCGGCTATGCCCGCGTTTCGACTCGCGGCCAGGACCTCGATGCGCAGCGGGCCGCCCTGGGCGCGGCCGGCTGCGTCCGCATCTTCGAGGAAAAGGCTTCCGGGGCGAAGCGGGACCGGCCCGAGCTGGCGCGGATGCTCGACCATCTGCGCGCCGGCGACGTGGTGACGATCACCAGGCTAGACCGCCTCGCCCGATCGACCGGCGACCTTCTGGCGATCGCGGAGCGGATCAAGGAGGCCGGCGCTGGCCTGCGTTCGCTGGCCGAGCCGTGGGCCGATACCACGACGCCGGCGGGGCGCATGGTGTTGACCGTGTTCGCCGGCATCGCGGATTTCGAGCGCAGCTTGATCGTGGAGCGCACGAGCGCCGGCCGGATCGCGGCGAAAGCCCGAGGCGTGCGGTTCGGGCCGTCCCCTGCCCTGTCGGCCGAGCAGATCGCGCACGCGCGCCAGCTCATCAGGGACGAGGAAAAGCCGGTTGCGGAAGTCGCCCGGCTCCTGAATGTGCATCGCGCCACCCTCTACCGGGCGCTTGAGAACGCATTAACGTGAATACGCATTGACGTAACCACGTTTAGTTGCCGGCCCTAGAAGTAGTGCCTTTCGCGCCCCCTTACGCAAAGGGTTGCAGAATCGGGCGGTTTCGGGTCTTTCTAGTAACGATGAAAAGCGATTCTGATAGGATTCGGAGGGACGTGGCCGCGCACCGACAAAGGTTGCGAGAGGCTGGCCGCACCTTCGTAAACACCGATCTTCCCGTTGAGCTGGTCGCGCGACTTGACCGGATCAAGGAAGAACGGGGCGCGTCATCGCGCTCGCCGATCATCGAGGAAGCGTTGAGGTTCTATATCGAAGCGAAGCAAGGGACATAACGGCAAAACGCCCGACCGTTGGCGCGGTCGAGCGTTTTTGTAGGCCGTCAGACACACCGTAGAGACGGGGCCAAAGCTCTCCCCTTATCTACGCTACAGCACTCCAATCCGCAAGATTGATTCTTGCGGAAAGAGGGAAGTCGTGCCTGCCGTCCGCGCCGTCATGTCCTTCAAATGGAAGGATGACAGGCATGTTGAGGACGCAGATCGCGGCCGCGATCGGCTGCGCGCGCGTAAGCGCGCTTGATGAGATCATGCGGGAGGTATGGACGCGCTACAGCGCTGGCCAGCTCACCGAGGAAGACGCCGGGCAGCTCTCCACGCTCGCCCATGAGCGCCGCGAGGCGTGGCGGGGATCGGGACAGGCCGGGCTTGGCCTGGTCATGCCCCCGGCCGAGCGATGCCCGACGCCAGTTCGCCGGCATAGCCATATCCGGGGACGATCGGAGGGCCGCATATGGCGGCCGACGACGCGCAAGGACGTGCAGGCGATCTTGAAGGCGGCCGAAATCTACAACGAGGCCGGCTTGCACGAGAAGGGCGAGCGCAGCGGGCCGCTAGGATCGGTGGCGCTG